>CAVHRK010000001.1:0-17575 GCA_963638365.1 Anaerobutyricum sp.
TATTTGGTAGAGATATTTTTGATGACTTTATGGATGGATTTGCATTTCCGGATGTAAGCAAGGAACTGTATGGTAAACATGCAAAGAACGTAATGAAGACCGATGTCCGTGAACTGGACAACGGATATGAAATTATCGTAGACCTGCCTGGTTTCAAGAAAGATGAAATCGAGGTTCAGTTGGAAGATGGTTATTTGACCATTTCCGCAGCGAAGGGTCTTGATAAGGACGAAACCGATAAGAAGGGTAACTACATCCGTCAGGAGCGTTACACCGGTTCAATGAGCCGTAGCTTCTATGTCGGTGACGGTATTTCCGAAGATGACATTCATGGTAAGTTCGAGAATGGTATCCTGCAGCTGGATGTTCCGAAGAAGGAAGCCAAGGCGGTAGAAACCAAGAAACGGATTTCCATTGAAGGATAACAGGAAAGACCAGGTTTCCAAAGCAGCATAAGGAATAAATAGATAGGGGTGTCCTCGAAGGAGGGCATCCCTGTTTTTGTTGCCATGCATATGAGAAAATGATCCAGTGGATCATTTTTGAGTACAGAGCACTTAGTGAAAGCAAGCTATAGGCGCAGCTTGAACTTAGGTGCGAGCCAGTCCGGAACACTTAACGAGAGCAAGCCAAAGGCGTAGCACGAGTTTAGTGAGAGGGACAAGCAGAGCATTTAGTGTAAGTCAGTTGTAGATGTTCTTTTATAATATGGTGTCGTTTTATGCCGGTACAGCATCAATAGTCCACGGATACACAGCTCGGCTGCCATGGCCATCCACACGCCCTGGAGACCAAGCGGACCAACCAGAAGCAGAGCCAGTCCGATTCGCACGATCCAGATGCTTCCGAGGTTCATCAGGCTTGGGACAAAGGTATCTCCGGTTCCGCGTAAAGCACCGGCAGCAACGATAGAGACTCCGTACAGAGGCTCTGCAAGCAGCCCGATCCGCAGAACCTGTGCTGCAAGCTGACGGACATTGGGATCAGGAGTAAGCACCCGGAAGACAAAAGGGCACAGGAACATCATCAGAAGTCCGGTCAGTCCCATAAAAACAGCACCCATAACGGTACAGATGATTCCATACCGCCGGGCGAGGGTTTCTTCCTTCGCTCCGATACTTCTTCCGACCAAAGTGGTAGCGGCAGATCCGATTCCGTATCCAGGCATATAGCAGAAGCTTTCTGCAGTGACCGCAAAGGAATGGGCGGCAATTGCAACGGCGCCCAAAGGGGCGATGATGGTAGTCGCCATAACCTGTGCCCCACTCATGGCAATTTCCTGAACAGCGACAGGAGTTCCGATTTTCAATGCCTTCTGCAAAATATTCCGTTCAAAGCATCCCTTTTCTTTCCGATGCAGGGAAAGAGCGGGATTGCAGAAATAGCAGCGCCATGCCATTGTCAGGCTGATTACGGCACAGGCAAGAGCCGTTCCCATACCGGCACCCATAACGCCAAAGTGCGGAATCAGCAGAGCGTTAAAGATTACATCGAGAACGCACATGGCAGCGTTTAAGATACTTGGCGTCACCATGTCCCCACTGCATTGCAGAAAGGCAGAGGACAGGGAGTTTAGCTGCGAAAAGGGAACCATCAGAGCAAATACCAGAAAGTAGGCAGAGGCATTCTGAATAATATCCGCACCGCCGCCCAGCCAGGTGGGAAGATGCGGACTTAATAAAATTCCGGTCAGACACAGAATTCCCGACAGGCAAAAAGCCGTGAGCAGGCCGTGACGCTCCACGTTGCGGGCTTCTTTTTCTTCACCGGCACCAATGTGGTGGGCAACCTGTACCGAAAATCCGGCAGAAACCGCGTAAGTAACACCGCCAAAGAGCCATGTCGTTGTAGAAACAAGCCCGATGGAGGCGGAGGCATTGGCACCCAGTGCACCGACCATGGCAGAGTCAATGTATTGCATCACAATCGTGGTGATCTGCGTCAGAATGGCAGGAAGACTCAGCTTCCATACCTGTAAAATATGCTGTTTTAATTCGTAACGATCCACATTCATCTTATCGTAAATTCCCTGATTTTTATTTCTCAATCACACCTTGATCCTGCTGTGAAATGACCTTATAAAGAAGCGATTCTCACAGGCAGCTTACTCGACCGTATCACATCCCCCTATCCGTGTCAAGCAATGACGATCCCTGCAAGACACACATTTTTCACAAAATCTTTGTTCTTTTATCACATTTTTCCAATACAGTGTTAACAGACCAAACTTGTAAAGGAGGCTTTTCGATTGATTGAAGTAGAAAATCTGACAAAAGTATATGGAAAGCATATGGCGCTTGACCACGTGACTTTTCAATTGGATGAGGGGAAAATATATGGATTCTTAGGTCCTAACGGTGCGGGAAAAAGTACGACCATGAATATCATGACCGGCTATATTGCACCATCGGAAGGAACGGTGAGGATCAATGGGTTTGATATCATGAAGGATGCGCAGGAGGCCAAGCAGTGCATTGGCTACCTGCCGGAGATTCCACCGGTTTATCCGGATATGACCGTGGAGGAGTTTCTGACCTTTGCAGCAGAAATTAAGAAGATCCCGAAGCAGGATCGGAAAACACAGATGGAAGAGGTTATGCAGATGACCGGAATTGCAGACATGGGACACCGCCTGATCCGTAACCTGTCAAAAGGATATCGGCAGAGAGTCGGCTTTGCACAGGCAATTCTGGGGTATCCGGACATCATTATTCTGGATGAGCCTACGGTTGGACTGGATCCGAAGCAGATTATTGAAATCCGCGAGCTGATCCGGAAGCTGGGAGAAAAGCATACGGTGATTTTAAGCTCCCACATTTTGTCCGAGGTGCAGGCAGTCTGCGATGAAATTATGATTATCTCGAAAGGCAAAATGGTGGCAAGAGGAACCTCCGAAGAGCTGATTCATCAGATGGAAAAGGATGTTTTACTGGAACTGGAGGTTGAGGGCACGCCGCAGGAACTTACGGAACTGCTTCAGCAGTTTGAAAAAGTGGAATCCTTCGAACTGATTGAGGGAGAACATCCGGAGATTACAAAGGTAAAGATCCACACTTCGGCAGAAAATGACATCCGCCGTGAGCTGTTCTTTGCGCTTGCCGATGCCCATATGCCGATCATGTCGCTATATCGTAAGGAAGATTCACTGGAAGAAGCGTTCCTCGAACTGACCGGAGAGGCCGCTATGAAGGAGACTCTGGAGCAGGAGAAATCCAGAAGAGCAGGTTCATTTTTCCATAGAAAGAAAAAAGAAAGTAATCCGGTTGATTTCGAACAACCGACAGATCACAACAGAGAAGATCAGGAACCGGAAAATCAGGAAGACGTTCAGGGAGGTGAGGAAGATGCTGGCAATTTATAAAAAGGAATTAAGGTCTTATTTTCATTCGTTTGTGGGGCCGTTATTTATTGGTGTGACGCTGTTTTTGTTTGGTATTTATTTCACGGCGTATGATTTGTTCATGGGCTATCCCTATATCGGATATGCGCTGTCGGCAGTCATTTTTCTGTTCTTTTTCAGCGTACCGATTTTGTCCATGCGGATTCTTGCTGAGGAGCGGAAGCAGAAAACCGATCAGTTTTTATTAACGGCACCGATTGAGGTTGCGGATATTGTACTGGGTAAATTTTATGCATTGGCAACCCTGCTTCTGATTCCGGTTGCGATTATCAGTATTTATCCACTGGTTTTGAGCGCGTTTGGTGAGATTTCCTTTGCGGAAACCTATCTGGCGATTGGGGCATTTTTCCTCTACGGTCTTGCCTGCATTGCGATTGGTGAGTTTGTATCGTCCATTACGGAAAGCCAGATGATCGCGGCAATCATTTCCTTTGGATTCCTGTTCGTGGGTTATGTGATGAAAGCAATCTGCAACATGATTTCCTCTACGGGAAACTGGTTGACCAAGATTCTCTCAGCCTTTAATATGTCCAGCCGATTTGATGATCTCATGGATGGAAGCCTTTCACTGGCAAGCTGTTTATACTTTTTAAGTATCATTGTGCTGTTCCTGATTTTTACGGAGCAGTCGATTCAGAAGCGGCGTTATCATGTTTCCAAAAAGAATTTCAGTCTGAGTGCCTACAGTTCAACGGTGATTGTTGGAAGCATTGCGGTTGCCGTGATTTTAAATCTGATTGTTGCAGAGCTTCCGAGCCGGTATACCGTTTTTGACCTGACTGCAAACAAGCTGTATTCGCTTACAGATGATACGAAGGAACTGGTTGGCAATATCGGAGAGGATGTCACGATTTACGTACTTGCCAATGAAAATCAGGCAGACAGCACATTGGCAAACACCCTGGACAGCTACGAGGGATTAAGCTCCCATATTAAGGTGACGTATGTGGATCCGGCGGTGAATCCGAAGTTTTATACGAAGTACACGGATGGAAGCATCAGTTCCAACAGTGTGATTGTGGAAAGCAGCAAGCGCAGCCGGGTTGTAGACTACAACGATCTTTATGTTACAGAGTTTGATTATTCCACATATTCCCAGAATGTGACAGGATATGATGCAGAGGGACAGATTACCAGTGCGATTTCTTATGTCCTGTCCGAGGATATGCCGAAGATTTATATGGTGACTGGACATGGCGAGCTGGAACTGGATTCTACCTTTACAGACATTATACAAAAGGCAAATATTGATACGGAAACCATCAATCTGATGGACTATGATGCGGTTCCGGAGGATGCGGCAGCCGTATTTGTCAATGCACCGACCGAGGATTTTTCCTCAGATGATGCAGAGAAGATTCTGACATACTTGAACAATGGTGGTGATATTTTCATCAATACGACCTATACCGGAAAGGATATGCCGAATTTTGATAAACTGCTTGATTTCTACGGCGTGCAGGCCTCCAAGGGGCTTATCATCGAGACGGCGCAAAACAGCTATTATCAGGATCCGTTTTATCTTCTGCCCTCGATCGAATACGATACGATCACATCGGATATTTATTCCGGTAATTCCTACATTTTCGCACCATACTGTCAGGGCTTAACCTTTACGGAAAAAGAGGATGTGGAAGTGAGTCCGCTCCTTGCTTCGTCGGAGAAGAGTTACGTGCGTGATGATATTGAAAACAGCACCAGTTATGATAAACAGGATGGTGATGTGGATGGACCGTTTTACATTGGATTATCCTGTACGGCACAGGTAAGCGGTTCAACAGAAGACAGTGATTCAACGGGTGTTATTTTCTCGAGCGAGAATCTGTTTACGCAGGAAGCTGATGTCATGGTTGCCGGAACGAACCAGAAACTGTTCTCCGGAGTGCTGCAGGCATTTGAAACAGAAGATGGCGAAAGCAGCAGTGTCGTTATCCCGGTGAAGAACTATGAAGTGGAATACCTTACCGTTTCCCAGAGCTGGATTTCAGTGCTGGCACTGATTACCGTTATTGTGATTCCGTTTGGATTCCTTATCACGGGCTTCGTGATCTGGTTCCGCAGGAGGAAATTGTAAGTTGTATGAATCTGATAGTAAATAGTGGTGCGAAATAAAATAGAAATGATAAATGACAGAATTAAGGTGAAAAGGTTAAGAATGGAAACACTTAAGAAGAAAGAAAAATGAATTAAGAAAGCAGGTGATGAAAATGAACAGGAAAAGTAAGCGAAATTTAATCGTACTGCTGGGGCTTATTGTAGTACTGCTTATTGTTTTTCTCTTCCTTAAGAAGAATGAGGACGCAGATTTTATGCAGGAAGAAGTGAGCACCGTAGAAGAAAGCGTACCGGTAGTCAGTATTAACAAAGACGAAGTGACTGATATAGAATTTATCCGCAGCGACGGTTCTTATACACTGCATAAGGATGGTGATACTTGGGGTTATCTGGAAGATGCCACTGGAGATTTAACCGAAGATGTAACGGAAGATACAACCGAAGATGTGGCAGGAGATATAACAGAAGACACAGCCGGAAATACAACTGGCGGGGATGCCGACACAATCAGAAAAGTCGATCAGGATACCGTATCTACTTATTTGGATAACATCTGTGCACTTACGGTCAAGCAGGAGATTACCGATGTGACGGATTTCTCAGATTATGGAATCAGCGAGGAATCCGATAGCGTTACCCTGCAGCTTGCCAATGATCTCTATGTATTCCGGATCGGCGATTACAATTCCCTTGCAACCGGATATTATCTTACGGTCAACGATGGCAGCAGCGTTTATCTGATTGACAGCAGTACGTATTATCTGTTGCACAAGGATTCTTCCTATTTCGAAGATACGAGTGAGGAAGAGAGCGCAGAGGAAGAGAGTTTGGAGGAAGAGACTTCAGCAACGGAAAGTGAAACGACAGATAGTGTAGAGACAAGTGATGTTGAAGCAACAGAGAGTACAGAAACTGAAGGTGTCGAAGCAGAGAGTACGATAACAGAGACCGCAGCGTCAGACAATACGGATGAAACAGAGTCAGATGATTCAGAGATCCAGAACTCAGAAGCAAAAGCCACTGAATAGGGATAACACGGGGTAAGAATAACAGCAGGCAGGAACAACAGTTGATAAATTTTTACATTTCATGCTAAAATAAACAGGAAAAAAGGCTGGAAGAAGTAGGAAAATAAACAGGGAAAGAAACAGGGAAAGAAACAGGAGGAAGCGCATGAAATACTTTATTTATCATCTGACCATGGCAAGAAGTAAGGGATATATCCGTGAGAAATACGGTGAGGATTTTTACCGGAAGTTTAAGAAGAGTTCCGATGTCCTGTTTAAGCAGGTAGCGAAGGAACTTCCGGATATCGGAAACAGCATTTTTTCCTTTAATTATGCATATGCCCCGTCCTATGTAGCATGGTATAAGACCATGATGGAACTGGGACTTACCAAAGAACAGGCAGATGAACTGATGTGGAAAATGAACGAGAAAATGCTGCTTTCCGTACCAAAACCGCTTCTTCACATGACCGGTAAGACGTATTTGAACAGCTTCCGCAAAAAGGCTGCAAAGCATCTGCAGCGTCAGCAGGAGGGGGAACTTCCTGAGAACGACTGGATCATTGATTACCGTAACATTGATCAGAATTCCTTTGAAATTGACATCAAACGCTGTGGCTTTGTAACGGTGGCCGAGAAATACGGCGTGAGAGGAATGCTTCCGGGAATCTGTGGCGTAGATTATATGATTTCCCACTATATGGGGAATGGATTTTCCAGAACGAAGGTGCTGGGTGACGGCGATGAATGCTGCAACTGTCATTATGAACTGACCGGTAACTGCCCGTTACATGCACCGGAGGGAATGAAGTAGTCCGCCAATCCGAATTCTTTCAGGAAATATAGATGTTGGAAGA
Organism: Anaerobutyricum sp.; assembly: GCA_963638365.1. Lineage (GTDB taxonomy): Bacteria > Bacillota > Clostridia > Lachnospirales > Lachnospiraceae > Suilimivivens. The sequence continues at coordinate 7,320 of CAVHRK010000001.1, forward strand.
TCACTAAGTTTGTAGAGGGATAAAAAGGTCAAAATGGAAGCAGAAACAACTCATAAGCGCCGCGTGCGTTACAAGGGAACACATCCCAGAACATTTGAAGAAAAGTATAAAGAGCACGATCCCGAGAAATATGCCGATACGGTAGCAAAGGTAATTGAGAAGGGAAGTACTCCGGCAGGAATGCATATTCCCATTATGGTAAAGGAGATTCTGGACTTCTTACAGATTCAGCCGGGACAGAAGGGACTGGATGCAACGCTCGGTTATGGTGGACACACCCGTAAGATGCTGGAAAAACTGACAGAACAGACAGGGGAAGATCATCTGAATGAAGAGTTCCGTAAGCAGGCTGCAAATGGACATCTCTATGCGTTAGATGTCGATCCGATTGAAATTGTAAAGACCAGGGAAAGACTTCAGAAGGCAGGCTATGGAGAAGAAATCCTGACGATTCTTCAACAGAATTTTGCCAATCTGGAAACGGTAGCGAAGGAATATGGTCCATTTGACTTCATGCTGGCTGATCTTGGGGTGTCTTCGATGCAGATTGATGATCCGAAACGAGGATTTTCCTATAAAGTAGATGGCCCGCTTGACCTGCGGCTTGACCCGCAGCATGGGATTCCGGCTTCACAGCGGCTTCGGGAATTGGACAGGGAGGAACTGATCGGAATGTTGGTTGAGAATTCCGATGAACCCTACGCAGAGCAGATTGCATCCGAAATCCGAAAGACACTCAAAAAGGGAGGCAGCATAGAAACCACAACAGCATTACGGGAAGCCATTGAGCGTGCGCTGCGTTTCCTCCCCGAGAATAAAGAAAAGAAGGATATCTTAAAGAAAACCTGTCAAAGAGTATTTCAGGCACTGCGTATTGATGTGAACAGTGAGTTTGAAGTGCTGGAGGCGTTTCTGAATGCGCTTCCGGAGGCGTTGGCCGATGGAGGAAGAGTAGCAATCCTTACGTTCCATTCCGGAGAAGACCGCCTGGTGAAAAAGGCATTCCAGCAATATTACCGGGAAGGAATTTTTGAGGAGATTGCCACAGATGTCATTCGTCCCACTGCAGAGGAGTGCCGTCAGAACGGACGTGCCCGATCCACCAAGATGCGTTGGGCAGTTCGTGCAAAGCGCTAACTGTAAATAACAATCATATGAAACGATTTATGAACACAGCGATAAGCCATTTTGACTTGCTGCTGTGTTTTTTATTGTCTCGATTTTCTTTACCATTGAATTTTATACGGAAAGATATGATATACTTGGTTTAATCAGATGAACGAAAGAGAGGATATTGCAATGGATATATTAGAGATTATGAAAGAAAGACACAGCGTAAGACAGTATAAAAATCAGGCTATCGAACTATCGAAAAGAGTAATGAACCAGAATGTCAGGAGATATTGAGGTGTTAGCATATGGCAACACCTCTTTTTTACAGTGATTGTTGCATAAAACAATATTTGATATAATTAGTGTAACACGTTGACGAATCGAAATTTGTGGAGGTAATATTATTATGATTTTGTGCTTTTCGGGAACAGGCAACAGCCGTTATATAGCAAAGCAAATTGCAGATGAATTGCAGGACGAGATTGTAGACGTGAATGCAAAAATCAAGGCAACAGATTATTCACCAATAAAAACAGGTGATAATGTAATCGTTGTAACTCCGACTTATGCGTGGCGTATCCCCCGAATTGTGTCGGATTGGCTTTCCAAAACGGACTTGCTTTCTGCAAAACGTATTTGGTTTGTTATGAACTGCGGCGGTGAAATTGGCAATGCGTCAAAATATAATCGTAGTCTTGCTGAGCAAAAGCACTTATGCTATATGGGCACATCTCAAATTCTTATGCCGGAAAACTATATTGCCATGTTCGGCGCACCCCAAGCAGAGGAAGCAAGAAAAATTGTAAAGAATGCTGAGCCTGCTATTATGGACACTATTGCCTGTATTAAGACAGAACACCCTTTTCCTGTACCACGAAACAATCTCTATGACCGTTTCATGAGTGGTCCAGTAAATCCTATTTTTTATCAGTTCTTTGTGAAAGCTACTGCATTTCAGACAGATGATACCTGTATCGGATGCGGTCAATGTGTTAAAAACTGCCCGATGAACAACATTGCACTTGAAAACGGCAAGCCGATATGGGGAAATCAATGCACTCATTGCATGGCATGTATTTGCTATTGCCCCACAGAAGCAATAGAGTATGGTAAAAAGAGTATCGGAAAACCGCGTTACCATTTTGAGCAGTTAAAGATGAAATAATTTGTAAAATTCCAGTTGTGCGCCCAGCCAAGGGTGTGTAGTCAAGCCGGTGGGAGTCCGGCTTATCCAAGGTTTAGCCAACCAGATAATAGCGAGTCTTGGGATGATGTCGGTAACGGCATCTGACAAGCGTAGACAGCAAGAAAGCAGGGTTGAATAGTGATTGAGCTTCGAAACGTTAACTTCAGTCGGTCGACGTCTTAACTGGTGCGGAAGACAATATCATGTAATGCGATATGGCGAGTATTATGTGGCACTGCGGAGTCATAGAACCAATCATGCTTTACATTGTGAATACACATCAACTGGGGAGAACCTGCCATTTCTCGAAAAAGAGTATGAAGTTACAACTGAAAACGGAGGATTTCAAATGAATGGTAGGTAGTCGGACAATCCCATAGTACTGTAGAAATCGGATAATGCCGATGGAGGGAAGGGGATTGCATAGTAAAGGTCTTACTGAGGACACATTATCCGTACTCAGGGACGGAGGAAATAATGGAAACGAAATTAGTAAGAATAGCTGAGATATCGGCAACATCAAAACATCCTATATTTACATCAGTGTACCACTTGATAAATGAAGATATGCTAAAACAGTGCCATAAGGAATTAGATGGGAGCAAAGCAGTTGGAATTGACAAGGTAACCAAGGATGAGTATGGGAAGAACCTTGATAGAAATATCAAGGAACTGGTACAGAGGTTGAAAAACAAATCCTTTAAGCCGCTTCCGTCACTGAGGGTATATATACCCAAAGCAAATGGAAAGAAACGACCATTAGGAATTGCTTCTTATGAGGATAAGATTGTACAGATGGCAGTGAAGAAGATACTGGGAGCTATTTATGAACCGAGATTTCTAAACTGCATGTATGGATTTAGACCGAATAGGGGGTGCCACGAAGCAATAAAAGAGGTATACCAACGGATAAGCTATGGAAAAATCAGTTATATCGTAGATGCTGATATCAAAGGGTTCTTTGACCATATCGATCATGATTGGATGATGAAGTTCCTTGAATGGAACATACGGGATAGAAATTTATTGTGGTTAATACGTAAATACCTTAAAGCGGGAATAATGGAGCAAGGAAAATTTGAACCGACAGAGGAAGGTTCGGCACAAGGTTCAGTAATGAGTCCGATGCTTGCGAATATATACATGCATCATGTGTTGACACTGTGGTTCAAGCTGGTGGTGCAAAAGGAAATGCAGGGAGAGTGTTTTCTTGTCAACTTTGCGGATGATTTTGTTACAGGATTTCAATATAAGTCAGAAGCTGAAAGATACTATAAAGAGTTAAAGGAACGAATGGAAAAGTTTGGACTGGAACTGGAAAGTAGTAAAAGTAGACTGATTGAATTTGGGAGATTTGCAGAGCAGAATCGTAGAGCAAGGGGAGAAGGTAAGCCTGAAACATTTGATTTTCTGGGATTTACCTTTTACTGTAGCAAAACCCGAAAAGGAGGTTTCGTACCAAAAGTACAGACCTCAAGAAAGAAGTTTGAGCAAAAGGTTAGAGCATACAAGAATTGGATTTATGATAATCGAAACCGACCGATGCGAGAAATAATCAAAGAGTTGAACGTAAAGTTAATGGGACACTATCGGTATTATGGTGTTACATGGAATTTTCGGAAGATAACAACATTTCTGCATAGAGTACAACAGTTTCTATTCAAAGCCATGAACCGGAGAGGTTGTAGACGGGCATATACATGGAATGGATTTGTTGAAATGCTCAAGTACTACCCGTTAACTAAACCAAAAACGTACTATTGTCTATATTGAAGCGAATGTTACTATGAGGAGCCGTATGCGGGAAAGCCGCACGTACGGATCTGTGAGGGGCTAAGATTGAGAGGTCTTAGTCTACTCGACTGGGTAACTGATAAATCGGGATTTGTGGAGAGATTTCCTAAACTTTCCTTATTTTACAGGCTTTTCAGCCCCATTAGATAGTGAAATGATATGTAGTTTCCCTTATTTTTGCCCTTATGCGGAATCCGCAAGGGAAATAAGGGAATTTTTTATTTAGTCGTTGCCTGCTACTTTATCAAGAAGTCTGGCGGAGTTCCGCTTTGCTTTTCTTGTAGAGTGAGCATAGACATTCATTGTGGTACTGACATCAGAGTGTCCTAACAGTTCCTGCACATCTTTTGGAGCAGCTCCGTTTGAGAGGAGGTTGCTTGTGTAGGTGTGTCGCAACTGGTGAAAATGGAAATTCTCAAATCTGTCCAGTCGTTTCGCAACTGACCGGCAGACAATGCTGAGTGTGCTTGGCAGTTCCAGACATCCGTCCGGTCTCAGGCAGACAAAGGAGATTTCCTTGTAATCTGCCGGGATTTCTTCGGTTCCGTCCAGATGATAATATTCATAATACACTCTGTTTTTGTCCTGTACTTCCTTGTAGAAATTGCGGTGGTAAAGTTCACCATACTGCATCCGGCTTTTAAGCTGTTCTTTTCTGGCGGTTTTCAGTATTTCGGTCAGAGTATTACCAAAATCAACAATCCTTACTTTCTTTCGCTTGGTCGGTCCGATGATGTTTTTATGTTTTGTGCCATCATAGCGGATACTTCTTTTAATGGTCAGGCATTGTTCTTCAAGATTGATGTCCTGCCATGTCAATCCGCAAACTTCACCGATACGAAGTCCCGCATAGTATGCGATCTGGATTGGCAGGATTGCAGGTGGATTCTTTACTTTGAGGTATTCTATCAGTCTCTCATAATCTTCGTGGGAAATAGGCTGTATGCCTTCTTCTACTTCATCATCTGAGAATAAATCCACATCCTCTGCCTGTTTTTTCAGCTTAATATACTGCATGGGATTAAAAGTAATCAACTGTTTTGGAAATACTGCAAATCGGAAAGCCTGCTGTAATACTGCCGAAAAGGAATGAATGTAATCTTTGCTGTATCCTTTTCTCACTTTTCCATCTGGAAATTCCCCACCAAATGTAAGCAGATCGAGAAATGCCTGTAAATGTTCGGCGGTAACGATTTTCAATTTGCGTTCTGCAATCGGATGTTTCTTGATACAACGGATTGCACCAAGATAATTTTCTACTGTACCATTACTGAGTGTTCCGACTTTCAGTTCTTCTTCTGCCCACATATCAAGAAGTTCTCCTACGGTAAGATTATCTGTCTTTGCGACAAATTTCTTGCTTTCGTAATCATCCATTGCCTGACGGAGCAGTTTTTCCGTTTCACTTTTACTTTCTGTTCCAGCGTATTCTTTCTGAACCAGATTGCCGCTTGCATCTTCTACATAGAAGCGGTAGTACCATTTCTTTCCTTTTTTTCTTACAGATCCTTTTGCCATAATTGTATGTCTCCTTTCGACATCGGACAATCGGAACTGATGAAATGCTTCTTGCGTGTAGGCATCTTATGGACAAGTCCATAAGCCAATTCGCCGCTCGTCAAATCTGTAAACAGCCTGACTCGCTCGTGCTCATTGTATCATAACTCCGGTTGCCGTTCTATACCGAATCGGAATCCTCATACAAAACTTCTGATAAAAGATTTGCAAGCCTTTGTTCTGCCATTTCAGGTTTCTTGGAATAGAGCCTTACAATATCTGCCATGTCATTAAAGGCATTAACGGTATGGGTAATCTCCCGGAGAAACATAATCTCGTTATATTCATCATTCGATTCAAACCCCATTACTTTCGCAATATCAGCTTCATTCGTGTTGCCCTTGTAATTCTTGCAGGCAAACTGGAATGATTCCAGAAACAGATTATATTGCTTTAACATCAACAGCAGTAAATCTTTGGAAAAAGCATCTTCCTTTTTACTAAGGTCGAGAGGTAACTGTTTGAGAATATCGCCCATTGCATCACGAATCTGTAATTCTTTCTTATCCGTAATATCCGTTTCGTATTCATCGGTTTCCCCTCTGAGCCATTCAATAGATACATGAAGTGCTTCCGAAAGACCTTCCAGCACCATCTTTTTGGTATTGTCAATCGAACCATTCTCATAACGCAGGATTGTGGAAGCTGTAACTCCCATCTTCTCTGCAACATAAGGCTGTGTCAGATTTAATTCCAGACGACGCTGTTTTGCTCTGCTGCCTATCAGCTTGCGTAGTTCTTTATCTTTCATGCTGATTGCCTCCTTTTTCGGTATGTATGAATTATAGCATGTACCTCACATAATTGCAATATGCAATGCAATAATTATTTTCAAGATTTCATAATGCTTGACAACACGATATAAAACCGTTATACTAACAGCACAATAAGAATTGCATTATGCAATTTACAAGGAGGTGGTAAGATGACGGAAAGAAAGATTGCATTATCCATTGAGGAAGCAGCCAACTATACAGGGATTGGCAGAAACACTTTGAGAAAGCTGGTTGAATGGAAGAAACTTCCGGTATTAAAGGTTGGCAGAAAAGTCCTCATTAAAACTGACATTCTGGAAATGTTCATGGAAGCCAACGAGGGGCGTGATCTGAGGGATAAAGGGAATGTGAAAGCTGTCACAAGAAATATGGCAACTTAAAAAGGCGGCTTCTTACGAAACCGCCAAAGGTTCTATCAGACCGAAGCCATGATATACCTACACGCAAGAGGATTATACCATGTGCTTCTCCTGATATGCAACCGGGAACTAATGTTTATCTTGTCGGAAAAACATCGACAAGACAATGCTCCGCAAGGATGCACAACGATTCTGATTGGAATTATGTCAGCAGAGCTGACCAGAATCGTGTGCCAAATCTTAGCAGAGCAAGATTTGATTATAAGAGAAAGGATGAAGATGATATGGCGAAATCAACAAAGACTTATGAAGAAAGAATACTTGCATTAGAGAAAAAGGAACAGGAAAGCATCGAAGCTACCAAAAAGCTCATAGCACAGCGAAAAGAACTGGAAAAGCGAAAGAAAGCTGAAGAAAGTAAAAAACGAACCCACAGGCTCTGTCAGATTGGCGGTGCGGTGGAATCGGTTCTTGGCTGTCCGATTGAGGAAGAAGATTTACCAAAACTGATCGGCTTCTTAAAAAGACAGGAAACAAACGGAAAGTATTTCTCAAAGGCGATGCAGAAAGAACCATTTACAGACATGGAGGAAGTGTAATGGCGGAGGGAGTGGGTTTTCCATTCCCTTTATTGCTTTTGAATGAAGGGCGCACTTATGGACAACCAGAGGTCGTCCTTATAAGTTTGCCACAAGTGGCAACCGGTCTGCGCTTACGCTTGCCGGGCTCGTTCCGTCGGCGGGCATTTCATGCAGACCTGCTCATGCCGCAGGGGGCACTCTTGCGCAGAGGGCGTTCCGACAGTTCTACTCCTGCTAAATCAGAAGAAGACACTGTCGGAAATCAATGCCGGATACGGCAGAAAGGGGGAATCGTATCATGGCTATATTTCATTTTACAGTAAAGATTGTCGGACGCAGTAAAGGAAAATCTGTCATATCCGCATCGGCATATCTTAATGGAGATGTGATGAAGAATGAGGAAACAGGCAGGATCAGTTACTATACTTCCAAAAAGGAAGTCGTCTACACCAGTCTGATGATGTGCGAAAATGCACCTCCTGAATGGCTGCATGTACCAGAAGAAAATATAAAAAGGTTTCAACAGTCTATCCGTTATAAAAGAGCGGACGATAAGGAAGCCGCACTGGAAAAGTTTAAAATTACATTTCAGAAACAGCGGTTATGGAACGAGGTCTTGAAGATAGAAAAAAATGCAGATGCACAGCTTGGACGCTCATTTGAATTTTCCCTGCCGAAAGAATGGAGCAGACAGGAACAGATTGATTATACAACCGAATATATTCAAAAAACTTTCGTGGATAAGGGAATGTGTGCTGACTGGAGCATACACGATAAGGGCGATGGAAACCCGCATATTCATTTACTTGTAACCATGCGACCATTTAATCCGGATCATTCATGGGGTAACAAAGAAGTCAAGGACTGGGATTTTGTCAGAGATACTGACGGAAATATCGTAGTTGATGAATCCCACCCGGACTGGTGGCAGGATAAGAAAAATCCTGACCGTCATGGAATCCGTATTCCGGTACTTGATGAAAATGGAGTCCAGAAAGTCGGGGCAAGAAACAGAAAACAATGGAAACGGGTTCTGACCGATGCTACAGGCTGGAACAATCCAAAGAATTGTGAGTTATGGCGAAGCGAATGGGCTAAGATGTGTAACCGACATTTATCCATAGACAATCAGATTGACCACCGCTCTTATGAAAGACAGAGCAATTTAAAAGTCCCTACGGTTCATGAGGGTGCGGATGCAAGAAAGATTGAAGAAAAATATCTCACCGGACAGATAAGGAAAGGTTCATGGAAGGTTGAGGAAAACCGGATGATTAAAAAACAAAATGCACTGTTACAAAAGGTAATTGCAACCTTTGGTAAGGTATCCGGTGCATTGTCAATGTGGAGGGAGTGGTTGAATGACATTAGAAGAAAGCAAAGAAGTAATTCCCATGATGGAGGCAATGATTACACAGATAGAGGAACAGCAGAATATCATGGCAGAGATGCTTCAGGAGATACGGGAAAAGGACGAGAAGCTGATGAGCTGTCAGGAGCAGGAAGAACGATTGCAGAAATTAGAGAGCGGGTTGTCAGAGCTTCTTCAAATCTTGCCGGATACAGAAGAACTGCTGGCATTGTTGGAGAAATATGCAGACAGGATAAGGAAACTCACGACAGAAAATCAGCAATGGCAGGAATTAGCACAGAAGTTAAACAACGAGAACTGGCTATTGCAGAAACAGAACAGCGAATTACTGAACTTGATCAGCAATTAGAGAAAGGAAGGTTGATTGATGAACGAATTAAGAAACTCAAAGAGCGACGATCAACTGGAAGAACTACTGCTGCTGACGGAGCAGATGCAGGAAGAACTCGACCAGAAAGACCGGACTATACGGGAACTGAAAGTGCAGCTCGACGAATCGCTGACCTTGAACGAGAAGTTAAACAGCGAGAACAAAACAGAGAACATTCAAGCCTTAAAGAACGACTTGAGGAAAACAAAAGAATTATTGCAGAGCGAGAAAGAGAAAATGCACACCGCCCAAGCCATGATAGAGGAATGTCGAGATAAGCAGAGACAGGCAGAACAGGAACGGGATTATGCAATCTCCCATCAGAAAAAAGTAGAAATACCGGTTGAAAAGCCGGTACTCTATCAAAAGTGTGAGAATTGTAATCAGACAGCTTATCTGAAAGCTAAGGAAAGGTATGATACACAGAGAGAAAAACTTGCCGGCAGATATAAAGCAAAAACAGCCATGTATGAAGCATTGATGTTTCTGCTGATATGGTATTCCGTATCGACTACTCTTTTTCAGATGATACGGTCAAAGGTATTCATTTCTGATTGTGGAGAATTCTTTGATACAATCGCAACTTTTATACAGACCATTGCTGGCTGGGTTGTAATGACAGGAAAGAATGTGGCACAGATTAGTGATGGAATATCCAATCCTGTCATTGCCGGAATTATATACTGGCTGATAAGAATACTGGTTTGCGGTGGATGTCTGGTGGGTGTGGGAATACTTGTAGCGTTTATAGGGATAAAGATTGCAGGGCTATATAAGAAATACTGCGGGGATATGATTACCATAATGGTGATACTTATAAGCATGGCAATAGCAATCTATTTCGAGGATTGGATAAAGACAGTATTTCCAATCAATCTGCTATTTCTCTTATTATTCGTACAACTGGTATATGTTGGAATCAGGTGGTATGTAAAGGGATGGCGGGAAACAAGGGGATATTATTAGTTATTGTTTTAGCATGAAATAAAAATTCTCTCAATATTCACTTGGCGAAAAACCAGTTTTTTCACAAAAACATTTTCCAAAGTGGCTGACATGATGAAATCCCACCTCAGAGGTGATAGTTTCAATGAATTTATCTGTATTTTTCAGTAAATCAGCCGCTTTGGACAAACGGTACTCTATAC
>CAVHRK010000002.1:0-12906 GCA_963638365.1 Anaerobutyricum sp.
TTGAAGGTCGCTTTCAAAATGTGAAACTCGTTTACAAAACGGGAAACTCGGGTGACTATTGAGCGTAGTAAAATTTCCGGATTTCTACTTTTTGTAATTCATGTCGATTTTTATGTAGTTCATGTAAGTTCATCCAAATTTAAGAAGAAATCGTGTAGAATTACAGATGTTGAAATATGAAAAATACATATTGAATTTATGGAGGATAGAAAGGATGAAAAGTAATACAGTGAGAATTGGAAAAAGAATCATGGCAGTAATGCTGTCGTTGATGATGGTGGCAGGTATATTTGCCGGAATGAAGCTGGATGTGAAAGCAGCAGGAAGTACGTATTTTTTTTCTGGGTTAAATGTTGGTGATACATTATGTGATGGTGATAAAATTAATTTTGAATCAAGAGAAATAAGCAGTCCTGGCTATTCAGGGATGACGATGGCGATTTGGGTACTGTGGGATAATAGTAATGTTCTTGACTCTATGTGTTGGAGTAATACCCGAAAATCGAATTGTGAGTCCCTTTTTATTAAGGAAAAGGAGCATAATGGAAAAAAATATTCAGAATTTAAAATCAAAGAGCGATTCTATAAGCCTGCTCCCGAGGAGGGTATGGAATTTTTTAATATTATACTTACTCCTGTTGATGAGAACGAGAATGATACATTATCAGAATCTGAGGGTGCTGCACCTTCGCTGGCTTCTACCCCTTCTCATACCTGCAACTTCCGGTGGACAACGACCATAGACCCAACAACAGGAGCAGACGGTTTGGAAGAATATAAGTGTGTTGGGTGTGGAGCCGTACAGGAATCCCATCCGATTCCTGCAAGTGTGGCAGCAGTCAAGGACTTTTACGGAAATATCAAAGAAGCGCCCGAAAATGGCAGCATCACCTATGATTCCGGAAAGCTTTATACGATCAGTGATTATCTGTTAAAGAAGATGTCCGAAAGAAGTGATGTGACGGTAACTGTCAATTTTGAATATCAAAGTGCCAAGTATGAACTGACCTTCCCGGCAGGAACAGATTTTACTCCTGTGTTGACGGATGAAGAAACCATGTATGGATATTTTGGTGTAGCTGCAAAGCTTGGACTCACCGTGGTTGCAAAATAATCGTATTTTTAAATTGGAATCGATCAGAAGAGATCAATAAAGAAAAATAGAAAGCTGTGTTTCTGTCAAAGGATGGAAACACAGCTTTTTAATGATGTGGTGAAGTTCTCAAAGGGTATGATCATGGCGGCTGCAGCCATAACAATTCCAAGAATGACGTGTCGAGTCGTACGGGGCTTGTAAAATATCTCATGGTATTCGGGTCCTATTGTGATTTTGTGATATCTATGATATTATTTTGGTGTACACACCAAAATGAAAAGGAGTGATTCCTATCGCACTTACAAGTGTCAGCCTTCCGGCAAAAAAACGTATTCTGACAGTCTGTGTCCGGCTTTTTCTGGAAAAGGGCTACAAGAAAACAACATTGGCTGAAATTATTGAAAAAGCGGATGTTTCCTACAGTTCCTTTCAGAACATCTTCCGGGCAAAGGATGGTGTTTTAAATGAACTGGTAGAGTTCATGTTCAGCAGTCAGTTTGGTGCAGCGAGACGAATTACGGGAGAGAAGCTGCCGCCCGTATATGTTTATGCGGTAGAGACGGCAATCCAGATCACGCTGACGGAGCTCAATGAGAATCTGAGGGAGATCTATCTGGAGGCCTATACACAGAAAGAGGCATCGGAATATATTTTCCGGGAAACCGCGAAGGAGCTGCAACGGATTTTCGGATCCTACCTGCCGGGTTTTAGCAGTCGTGATTTTTATGATATGGAAATTGGATCTGCAAGCATGATGCGTGGCTATATGGCATATCCTTGTGATGAAGAACTGACACTGGAGAAGAAGTTGCGGTTATTCCTTATGATGAGTTTGAAGGTGTACAACGTTCCGGAGTACGAGACGGAACAGATTGTTCAGTTTGTGGGGAGACTGGATATTCGATCGATTTCCGAACAGGTCATGCAGGAGCTGTTCAGGGAACTGGCCATGCACTTTGAATTTTCTCTTGCCGGACTTGAAGCAGAAAAGAGAGAGGGAATCAGAAACAAATTTGTGAAGAGGAGAGCAACAGAATGAAGGATAGAACAAAGATAAGAGCAGGAAAAAGAATTATGGCAGTTATGCTGTCGTTTGCGATGGTATTCGGAATCTTTTCGGGGATGAAGTTGGATGCAGAGGCGAGAGAGGGAAAAGCATATAAGTATGAAGAATTAAAGAAGGGAACGGTTCTTTATGCAGGGGATTTGATAGATATAAGTACTCAAAAAAATCAAGGTGTAGTCTGGGGAAGATTAGGAATTCTGATTTATGCGAATGGAAAAAATTATTTTACTGTCGTAAGGATGAAGCCAATCACTGTAAATTGCCCAGCTATGTAGAAGATGGGGTATCATATAATACATTTACATGTGAGAAAGATTATAATATAGATTCAGCAGGAATAATTTACGTATCACTCAGCGTAACCACCTTTGAAGAAGAGAATACAGAGACTCCGGCAGCAACGGAATCCCACACCTGCAACTTCCAGTGGACAACGACCATAGACCCGACAACAGGAGCAGACGGTTTGGAAGAATATAAGTGTGCTGAGTGTGGAGCTGTACAGGAATCTCACCCGATCCCGGCAAGTGTGGCGGCAGTCAAGGACTTTTACGGAAAGGTCAAGGATGCTCCGGAAAATGGAACGGTTACTTATGATGCCGGAAAGCTTTATACGATCAGTGATTATCTGTTAAAGAAAATGTCCGAGAGAAGTGATGTGGCTGTCACGGTGAATTTCGAATATCAGAATGCGAAGTATGAACTGACCTTCCCGGCAGGAACAGATTACACTCTTGTTTTGACGGATGAAGAAACCATGTATGGATACTTTGGTGTAGCTGCAAAGCTTGGACTTACTGTGGTTGCCAAATAAGCATATTTTTAAATTAGAACCTATCAAAAGAAATTAATAAAGAAAAATAGAAAGCTGTGTTTCTATCATAGGATGGAAACACAGCTTTTTAATAAACCTTGTAATCTTCACGGCGGATTGGAACTGCAATTTGCGTGATGTAGTCGGAGCTTTGATCACCACGATTGGGAGGTCCCTCTAAATAAATGCAGCGGAATGGTCCGGTAGTCTGAATACTGTTCTTCTGTACATGCTCGTACAAGGCAAGGATGGCAGTTCCGAGTTCTTCATATGGTCCCCGGTGATAGACACATAAAGCAGGAGTATCTGCAAATTCGACTCGTTCTTCACCCGCAAAATCATCATGAACCGGAATACAGCACATCAGATCCAGTTTTTCAACGGATTCGCCCATACGCATGGTAAACATTCTGGCAGCCATGGACATGAATCCGGTTCTGGCTGCTGCAATATAGGTATCGCGCAGTTTAATGGAAGCATCGGCGGTATTTTCACATTGATATCTGCGGCAATAACACACCTGTTGGGGAAGGTGTATATGGTGGACACTGAAATCACCCGATTTCACCGCACGTACCTGAAGAAGATGGATATTACGGTCTAAGGCAGAGCGCAGCTCCATCAGATGTTCCAGCCGAAGGTCAATATTCTTCGTATCATAATAATATTCTTTGATTTCTGAAAGAGAAAGTCCCAAAGCCTGTAAAGAGCGTATAGAGCGAATCTGCGTCATGTTGTCCGCAGTATAGTAGCGGTATCCGCTCTTTTCATCCTTGACAGAAGGTGTCAATAGCCCCATATCCTCATAAACCAAAAGGGTTTTTCTGGTTATGCCGAGAATCTTTGTAATTTCACCGATTTTAAAAAGAGAATCGTCTTTTTTGCTCATAAAATTCCTCTTTTGTTCTGAAAAATTATCTTGAAATAAGTAAAATGCCTCTTGACTTGTCCCTTAAGGTACGGTCTATAATGACTATAACAAAAGGTGGGAAAACCTGCAAGCGGAATTGCAATGTGAAATCAAATAAATTAAAAAAATTGAAATACATTCGCAAACGCGTGACAAAATTAAATTTATAAGGAGAGTGAACAATGAAAAGCACAATGATTGCAAAGGTAGAAAAAAGAATCATGGCAGTGATGCTGTCGTTAATGATGGTGGTGGGTATATTTGCCGGAATGAGGCTGGATACTAAGGCAGCAGAGACGAGAACAATTCGCTTTGAAGATCTGCAGACCGGTGACATAGTTCATACAGGAGATATTATTACAATATCGAGTTCTAAGATGGAGAATGGGGGAAACAAATTATTATTGGCATGTAATAAGCCAAATGGTGGAGAACTCTGTTATAATTTGGGACATAAGGAAAATACTGATGGAGCGGAATTGGCGGTTGAAGTTGGTTCCGTAACACATGAGGGTAGAACATATACGGCATTTAAATTACATCATAAAGCAGATAATACACATTTTGCTTTTTTGAATTTATTGTTGAAAATGCGACACAAACTAATAACTCAGATTCTGTCCAGTCCCATATCTGTTCCTTCCAATGGGTAACAACCGTTGATCCGCAGGTAGGAATAGATGGTCTGGAAGAGTATAAGTGTGTTGAGTGTGGAGCTGTACGGGAATCGCATTCCATCCCTGCAAGTGTGGCAGCAGTAAAGGATTTTTATGGAAAGGTCAAGGATGCTCCGGAAAATGGAACGGTTACCTATGACTCCGGAAAGCTTTATACGATCAGTGATTATCTGTTAAAGAAGATGTCCGAGAGAAGTGATGTGGCTGTGACGGTTAATTTCGAGTATCAGAATGCGAAGTATAAGCTGACCTTCCCGGCAGGAACAGACTTCACTCCCGTTTTAACGGATGAAGAGACCATGTACGGATACTTTGGTGTGGCTGCGAAGCTTGGACTTACTGTTGTGGCAAAATAATCATATTTTAAAATCAGAATCGTTCAAAAGAGATTAAAAAGAAAAATAAAAAGCTGTGTTTCGGTCAAAGGAAACGCAGCTTTTATTTATCGTCATCAACCCTTCCCCTCCTGAAACTTTGCCATCCACACAGACACAATACCACCGGCGGCTAAGCACAGGAGGTTGATGACGCAACTTTTTAATGATGTGGTGAAGCTGCCAAAGGGAATGATCATGGCGGTTGCAGCCATAACAATTCCGACAATCGCGTGAAAAGCAATGGAGTAATGCTTTTCAAATAAGGAATTGATGAAGCGTGAAAGAACGAGAATCGTGATTCCCCCACCGATTCCACCGGGGATGAGAACGGCAGTGGATAAGTGTCCGATTCCGTCGATGAATGGAGTATAAAGTCCGAGTGGCATAAGGAGTGTGGAAAAGCTCATGCCGGGAGCGATAATGCTTAAGGCGAGACAGAAGCCACAGAACAGATACCATTTGAAATCCGGAACGATGGTAATGGCGCAGCGTTGCAGACCGGTCAGCAACGCGAAAATAAAAATGACCGCACAGAAAAAGGCAATATAAGATCCTCTGGAGCGTCCCTCTTTCCCGGCTTCTTCCCAGAGCGAGGGCAGCATTCCGATAATCAGACCGACAAAGAGACATACGGAAGGGGCCGGATACCGGTTTAAGAAGAAGGCAAGGACATTGGCAACACCAAGAAAGCCGAGGAGATATCCCAGCAGATAAGGAAACAATTTGGGAAAATGGGTGCGGAAGTTTCTCTTAGGGTCGGCAAGCAGTTCCATAATAGGACGGTACACGCCAAAGATCACACTTAAGACCCCGCCGGAGATTCCGGGAAGTACCGCACCTAAGCCAATAAGGGCACCCTGTAACAAGGCTGGGAAGAATTTCTGATGTTTCATAAACAGACTCCTCTTGATATACTGTTATTAAAATCATAACGGGCAATTTCTATATCTTTAAACAAAAAGGTATGTCTTTTAATCATTCCAACTCATTTAAATATATGATACAAGTGTCATAAATATGAGCTAAAATATATTCAGAACATATTCTATATATCCAGAGTTATACAGTCCGATGCCACATATCCAGAGATTTCTGCAAAGACTAAAGAATACGACAATTTCTCCGATATAAAAAACAAGGGAATCAAATATATTTCCCAGACAAGCCGGTTGGTGTAGGCCGCACCGATGGCACAATAACGACAGACCACGGATGGTATTTAAGAAGGGATTCTGAAATAGCGTCCGTTTTTATTTTTCTGCTCTATTCTTTCGGGGGCAGGCAGGTAAATCATTTTTCGCGCAAAAAATGGGGCTGTTTACTTATACTACAAGGAGGTATGAATGAGAATCAATTCCGCTACAATAGGAATGGAATCCGAAAGAACTTATTCGGCAACACACGCACGGGTAAGTCGTTTGACAAGATTTAGTGGCAGGCAGGGCATTATGGATGGATCTGGAACTCTGTTTGGCGGTTTTCTGCAGACCGATGGTGAAAATGCAGAACAAAGTAAGGACAAAAAGGGTGTCGGGAACGAATCTCTTGCGGATATTCAGGGACGTATGACGAATACGCGGCTTAACAGCCAGGCGATCTCCGATATAGACGATATCCGTGAACAGATGCGGCAGCTCCGGGAATCCTGTCTGCGGTATCTGATGCAGATTTTCTTTCCGGATAAGTACAAGGCAGACAGCTACGAGACGACTGAGCAGACGGGAAATACGCAGCAGCCGGGAGTAACCACATTGTTACCGCAGTTTGCCACGGTGAACAGCGTACGCTTCACGAACCAGTACTATTTTGAAGAGTCCGAAAGCACATCCTTTACGACAAAGGGCACGGTGAAGACCGAAGACGGAAGAGAGATTGACTTCAATCTCAATCTGAATATGAGTCGCAGCTTCATGGAATACTACGAGGAAGAGATCGACTTTGAACAGCTTACACTTTGCGATCCCCTGGTGATTAATCTTGAGGGAAATGTGGCACAGGTGTCCGACCAGACCTTTTTCTTCGATATTGACTGTGATGGCGTAGAGGATGAAATCAGCAAATTGATTGCCGGAAGCGGGTTCCTTGCGCTTGATAAAAACGGTGACGGCGTCATCAACGATGGATCCGAGCTTTTTGGCACACAGTCCGGCAATGGTTTTGCAGACCTTGCACAGTATGATTCCGACGGAAATGGATTCATTGATGAAAATGATGAAATTTTCGACAAGCTCAAAATCTGGTGCATGGATGAGAATGGACAGCCGCACCTTTATTCCCTGAAGGAAAAGGGCGTGGGAGCGATCGGACTGATGCACACCGGAACGCAGTACTCGTTAACCAATGAAAATAATGAGACGAATGCGGTGATCCGCAATACCGGATTTTTCCTGTTTGAGGATGGAAATGCCGGAACGATACAGCATGTAGACTTTGCCAAGCACGAACAGGCAGTATAGTTTTATTCAGGCACCTTTTGGTACATAAACCCATAACGATTCAATAACGGTTTCTTAAAAGAACCGGCAGGATAAGACAGGACGTTTTATTCTGCCGGTTTTTATTTTCTTCCGGCCATTTTCCTTCCAACGATTGTATAAACTTGTAATTTACGGAAAGACTAGTTGCTAAAGATACATCGCTTGTAATGTGAATTGTTTAAGAAAGTGATACAGGAAAGGAAGGAAAAAGATATGAGGCGGAATAGAAGAAGAGGAGCCTTTTCCAAAGAAAAAATTGTAATGGCGGCATCCACAGTGCTGGTGCTTGGTACATTGACCGTAACGGGACTATGGCTGGGAGCTAAAAATAACAGGCAGGATGACGGCTATGTGGTGGATTTAAGCACGATTGAGCAGGACATGACAACCGGGCTTTCCGAAAAGGAAGATATTCAGTTTGCCGATAATGTGACACAGGATGTTACAACGCAGAATGCACCGACGGATGATCTTGATTATGATCCTTATTTTCAGGAAACTAATTCCGGTAATGTAGAAAACCCGGATACCTCCGGTAGTGACAGTATGTCTGACGGAGCAAAGGAAAACGTAAAGAAGGAAGCAGATACCGAAAATAAAGAGGAAAAGCAGGAAACCGAAACCGGAAATGTTGAAAGCAATGATCAGGAAGCGCTTTCAACAGCCATGCAGCCGGCATTGAATTTTACCGACGAGGATACCCTGGTATGGCCGATTTCGGGAAATATTCTGGTGAATTTCAGTATGGATCAGACGGTTTATTTCCCGACACTGGATCAGTATAAGTATAACCCGGCCATTGTGATTGAGGCACATGAAGGAGATCTGATCACCGCGGCGGCAGCCGGTAAGGTCACCGGTGTTTATGAGGACCGTGAGATCGGAAAGGCTGTTACCATGGATCTGGGAAACGGTTATGAGGTGACCTATGGGCAGCTTGATAACATTCTGGTATCCGAGGGCAGCTATGTGGCAAAGGGAGATGTGATTGCGCAGGTTGCTTCTCCGACCAAGTATTACAGTGTGGAAGGAACGAATGTTTATTTTAAGCTCACCAAGGACGGTATTCCGGTCAATCCGATGAGCAAATTAAATTAAACCGCATCTTAAGAGACTTTACCTGAATTGTAAAAAAAGGTATAATCTATGGGAGAAATCCTATGGAGGAACCGGAATGTTCAGGAAAAAATTAACCATTATGGTTCTGGTCTCTATTTTATTAACAGGATGTGGCGCCCCGGTGGCAGAGGCAGAGCAGGAAACAGAGGAGACACCTCTTTGGACCATGGAAGAGGATCCGGATTTATCGTATGAGGTTCCGGTAAGTGCTCCGCATATTCTGGTGAACCAGCTGGGGTACATAACGCAGAGCTCAAAGATTGCGGTTTTCTGCGGATCACAGATGCCGGACCGGTTTGAGGTGATTGATGCGGATACGGGGAAGTCGGTATATACCGGTAAGCCGGAAAAACGGGAATCACAGGATTCCTATGGAAATGAAATTGGCTATGGAGATTTTTCACAGGTGGAGCTTCCGGGAAAATATTATATTGAAGCGCCGCTTTTAGGTGAGTCCTATTCATTTCAGATCGCGGACCGTCTGTATGATGATGTCTTCAGGGAGGCCGTGAAGCAGTATTATTATAACCGGTGCGGAACCACCCTTACGGAAGAATTTGCGGGAAGCAGGGCGCACAATGCCTGTCACACCGGACATGCACTTCTTCGGGAAGATATTTCGGTAACCATGGATGTGAGCGGTGGCTGGCATCAGGACGAAAATGGATCAAAGGATGTGGTGAGAGCTTCCGAAAATGTTGGCATTATGCTGCTTGCATATGAACTGTTTGGAGAGAGCTTTACGGATACCATGGATGTTCCGGAGAGTGGGAATGGTATTCCGGATCTGCTTGATGAAATCCGTTATGAAACCGACTGGCTTCTGAAGATGCAGGATCAGAAAACCGGAGCCGTATACTCCGGAATTACAATATATCCTTCGGCACAGGGAAAAGCTGCTGCAATTTATGTGGAGCCCGCCTCAATGGAAGCAGCGCAAAGCTTTGCGATGTGTCTTGCCAAATTCAGTTATCTTTATCAGGACTATGACCGTGAATATGCAACAGCTTGTCTGCAGGCCGCCGATCGTGCGTGGAAGTATGCGGTTTTGAACGAGGAGACCGATGCCGGACAGAATACGTGGAAATTTGCTGCATCTGCCGAACTTTACCGTGCTTCCGGAAAGCAGGAATACCGCTATTATCTGGAAGTGTGTTTGGCGAAGGAAGGGGAGGAGGAGCAGGACGATCTGCCGTATCTCCTGGGGAGTGTTACCTATCTGATGACCAGACAGCCGGTGAAGCAGGAATACTGTTCGGAGAGAATTACACAGCTTTTGCAGGAGGCGGAGGTACTCTCTGCAAAAATAAAGAAGGAACCGTTTTATGTATTGGCGAATGAAGACCAGACAAATCAGATGGAGCTTTTGAAGGAAATGATGCTGATGGCAACGGTCAATTACATAATAACAAATCATGAGTATGAGACTATTATTGAGAACCATCTTCATTATTTTATGGGAAGAAATAAATTGTCCATAAGTTATATTGATGATGTTGGCATTCGCAACTATAAGGATTATAATGAAAGTCTGGGAATTATGAATCAGTTTGATGCGGATAGCAGACTCATTTTTATGCTGGGTGAAATTATTAGCAATTACGAATAAACAAGAGCGTATAATGAAAGTACAGCTTTGGAAAGAAGGTAACGTATGAAAATCGTAGTGTTGGCAGGTGGAATCAGTACGGAAAGAGATGTCTCTTTAAGTTCAGGACGTGACGTTTACAATGCACTGAAGGAAAGAGGACACCAGGTGATTCTGCTCGATGTGTTCTTAGGCTATGAAGGAGATCCGGAGAATATTTTTGAACTGGATCGTGACTGGGTAAAAGATGTGGCACCGGTATCGGAGGTGGCGCCGGACATTGAGAAGGTGAAAGCGTTAAGGAAGAAGCCTTCCAATATTTTATTCGGAGATCATGTGATTGAGATCTGCCAGATGGCAGACATTGTCTTTATGGCGCTGCATGGAGACTGTGGAGAGAATGGCAAGGTGCAGGCGGTTTTTGATCTGTTTGGCATTAAGTATACAGGAACCGATTCTTTTAGCAGTGCGCTTGCCATGGATAAGTCTGTCACCAAGCAGTTATTCCTGCAAAATGGAGTACCGACTCCGAAGAGCCATTTGTTAACCGGCAAAGATGATCCCTATAAGCCGGAATTCCCCTGCGTGGTAAAGGTGAGCGGCGGCGGTTCGAGCATTGGCGTTTATATTGTACAGAATGAAAAGGAATATGCCGATGCGGTACAGGAGGCGTTCCGTTATGATGCAAAGGTTCTGGTAGAGCAGTATATCAAGGGACGGGAATTTACCGACTGCGTCATTGAAGGAAAACCTTATCCGGTTGTTGAAATTGCACCGGTATCCGGATTTTATGATTATAAGAATAAATATCAGGCAGGCAGCACGGTGGAAACCTGTCCGGCGAAGATCAGTGATGAGCTGACAAAGAAAATACAGGACACCGCACTTAAGGCCTATCAGGTACTTGGCATCAAGACCTATGCCCGGATGGATGTCCTTATGGATGAAAACGGCGATGTCTACTGTCTCGAAGCCAATACGCTTCCCGGCATGACACCGACAAGCCTCATTCCGCAGGAGGCAGCCGCACTTGGAATCAGCTATGGCGAGCTGTGTGAAATGATTATAGAGATTTCTCTTAATAAATATGTGTAACTATTCAGAGCCATGCAAAATTGTTTTCTGCGAATGCTTGCATTCAAGCAGAATAGCAATTTTATATGGCGAAGTAACCACATGAGTAAAACTTGAGTTGCGAAGCAACGGTTTTACGAATGGGGTTCTGAATAGTAAAGTCATCAAAGATGGTGAGGAAAATTATGAAGAATCTGACTCTGAAAAATATGGCACAGGCCTGTAACGGAACTTTGGTATTACCGGAAGGGATGTCAAGCGAAGAACTGGAACACAAGGAAACCACGAGTGTTGTGATTGACTCCCGGAAGGTAACGAAGGACGGAATGTTTGTGGCAGTAAAAGGAGAACGTCAGGACGGCCATTCCTTTATCCCGGCAGTAGCACAGGCGGGAGTACTTGGAGTGATCTGTGAAAGAGAGCCGGAAGGGTGTGAAATTCCCTATATTCTTGTGGAGGATTCCCTGACAGCATTCCGGAAGATCGCAGCCTTTTATCGTGAGCAGCTTTCCATCCCCGTTGTCGGAATTACCGGAAGCGTTGGCAAAACGAGTACCAAGGAATTCATTGCCTCTGTTCTGTCACAGAAATTTAAAGTATGTAAGACACAGAAGAATTTCAATAACGAAATCGGACTGCCGATGACCGTGCTGTCGATCCAGCCGGAGGATGAAGCAGCCGTTCTGGAAATGGGAATCAGTGATTTTGGAGAGATGACACGGCTTACGGAGATTGCAAAGCCGGATTACTGTGTCATTACCAATATCGGACAGTGCCACTTAGAAAATCTTGGAAGCCGTGAGGGCATTCTGAAAGCCAAGACCGAGATTTTCAAGTCGATGAATCCGAATGGCTACGTTTTCCTAAACGGCGAGGATGATATGCTGGCAACGGTAAAGAAGCCGTGGAACAACGAGATTATCCGTTTTGGTATGTCAGAGAAAGATGCAGTATATGCAACGGATGTGGTAAATAAAGGCCTGCTTGGTTCGGAAGCCGTTATTCACGTGTCAGATATACAGTTTCAAGTCAAGGTGCCCCTTCCGGGTGTCCACATGGTACTGAATGCATTGGCCGCTACCGCAGTCGGCTGGCAGCTTGGCCTTACAACAGAACAGATTGCGAAGGGCATTGCACAAGTGCAGGCGGTAGCCGGAAGAAGCCATGTCATCGAGACACCGGATTATATTCTGATTGATGACTGTTACAATGCCAATCCCGTTTCCATGAAGGCGGCGATTGATCTTCTTGGAACGGCCTTGCAGCGTAAGGTGGCAATCCTTGGAGATATGTTTGAACTTGGTAAGGACGAAGCGGTTTTACATGCACAGATCGGAGAATATGCCATGGCGCATGGTGTGGATGTGCTGATCTGCATCGGAGAGCTTTCGAAGCATATGTATGACCGCGCCGTGGAGACTTCGTCCGGAAAGGAACATGGCAGCCGGGAAATCTACTACTTCCCGACAAGAGAAGAAGCCATGGCACAGATTCCCCACATTCTCCATACAGGAGATGCCGTACTCATTAAGGCTTCCCACAGTATGAAGTTTGAGGAGATCGTTGAGCAGAGTACAGGTCGAATTTAGTGTATCCGATGGAGCAGAGCACTTAATCATAAATATAATCTCAGGCGTGGACGACTGCCTGAGATTTTTTGTGTTTGCGCGCCATGGGCGCGCTCTAACGGGTGAAAGTCCCGAACACG
>CAVHRK010000003.1:0-3963 GCA_963638365.1 Anaerobutyricum sp.
CCGGGCGGATTCGGGACTTTGACCCGTTAGAACCGTGCGCCGCTAGGCGCACAGTTTATAAAAGCTGGTATCCCTTTCCGGACACCAGCTCCTTTTCTTTTAATTTCTGTTTTATTTATTGAGGTATTCTTCAATCACATCCCAGATATCCGAGGTTTCGTAACCAAGTCTCCAGCATGCTACGCCTCCAATGTTGTAATTCTGCATAACATTGAGTTTCACACCAATGGACTGTGCATCTTCCAGCCATACCTGATTGTAGGTATCTCCATCCATATATTCCCCGTAGTTCTGACAGGTTTCTTCATCCCATACGGTTTCAATATTATGAGCCTTGATATATTCCTGTGCCATAGCCATGCCTACTGCCTGGCTGCTTACATCCGTACCTGTCGTAGACCAGATTCTCGTATAGAATGGAACCGCATTGATGATCTTATTCGCAGGAACCTGTGCTACCGTCTGCTTAATGCCATCCTCCACAAAGTTAATGGATGCAACGCTTCCTGCTTCTGCGCTTCCGGCGTAATGTTCATCATATCCCATGATAATCACATAATCTGCGACAATTCCCTGTTCCTTACGATTATAGTGGTTGGTATAACCCGTAGGAACATAATTATCAATGGACAGCACAATGCCATTCGCACGGCATGGAATGGACAGTTCACGGATGAACTCAATGTAATGTTCTCCACAGTCCATGCTGATCTGCTCGAAGTCCACATTGATTCCGTCGATTCCATACTGCAATGCCTCATTGATCAGATTGTCAATCAGCGTCTTCCGATGTGTTGTGGAAGACAGGATACTATACATATCAATGCTGTCCTTATATTCAATATTTTCAACCAGCGCCCACACTTCAAGTCCCATATCATGTGCCTGATCCACATACTTCTGCGTAGCAAAGCTGGTAAAGTTTCCTTCATTATCATTTAATTTAAACCAGGTCGGGGAAATCACATTCAGTCCCCTGGTATTCGCCACATATTCTGACAGGGTATCATTTCCTGCCACTCCGGCAACTACATGCCAGCCGAGATTAATTTTGTGGTCTCTCGTAACACTGGTATATTCCGGCTCCTGATAATCATTGACCGGAATGGGAAGTTCGGGTGCAATATCACGCAGCCGCTTATTCTCCACATAACCAATAACGGCATCGGCCGTCTTCACCTTCGTCCAGGTTTCCATCTGTTCCAGAACGATCACCTTATCGTTTGCTTTCACATCCTCTAAGATCTCGCTCTTCACGCCACCCAGACGGCGCACCTTCGTGTCCTTCTTAATATATCCGATCTGTCTCTGATCCCAGGAAGTGTATACCTGCAGACGATTCGGATCGGTAAATGCTTCATATGAGAAGTTGGAATACTGCTTTACATAGTCGAGTGCCACATACAGAGTATCTCCCACATAGCGGGAAAGCACATAATCAAAGCTCTTGTTCTCCTCTCCGATACTGACCTCGCTTGTTCCGACAACCGTTCTCACAATGGCATCCGGAAGTGTATAAAGCAGAAGTCCTTCTCCTGCATCTTCATAAAACCGGTCATTAAAAAGCTCCTGCGCGGTACTTAAGGATACATAATACGTACCGTCTAACAGCTTCGCTCTCTGTTCAATCATTTCATCCTGCAGAACGATCGCGGTATCCGTTTCGTCCTGTATCGCGTAAATTTCATTCAGATCTGCACGTTCTTTTGAATAAGAATATCTATCAATAATCTTACCCCCAAATGCTATGCCAAACACCACTATAATAAGGACGATGGCTATTAACACCGGAATAATTTTTTTCTTCATGTATTTAACCTCCAATCGTCCTATATTATAGCAGACTATTCCTCTATCGTCATTAAAATTTTGCTTCAAATGTTTTGTTATAAGGGGGTTCCAAAATCATTTTTTACTAATTGGCATATTAATATTCTAAAGGGATTGTGCCGGAAATCTGATCATATCGGATCTCCTTAACTTTTCCTGCTTCATCCGCTATATAGTCGGCCATATAGGTAGCATCTTCCCTGACACATTTTTTCAAAATGTGATCCGCATCTGAGGGATTTCCGTCAAGGTATAGCTTTACTCCGGCCTTCTCATACTGAAGCAGGCGTGTCTTTACAGATGATAAATAAGCTTCATTCTCTGATAACATACCATTCTCCCATCTGTCCGGAATTTATAGAAAGACCAAAAAGCACCGTGATATGCATAAATAAATTCCAAACTGATTATACTTTTTAAATCTGACGATAACTGAGTAGGTAAGATGCATCGGATAAGTATCATTTTATTTCTTTCTTTGAATACTTATACGAGTTTGAATTATAATTGGTGTATTTACTGTGACGAATATTCGCGACTAGGCACACAAGCCTAAGAGACCACCTGCATCAGCTCTCATACAGAATGTAATGTGCCGGATGCGGGGCATATGTTGCTAGATCATCATTTCAATATTATTAATTAGTCAAAAACAATTGTCATGCCTCCTTCTGATACGGATTTATCCGGAAGCACCTTACGCATCCTATTATGGTTGTTTTTACCAAATTTGTCAATAGGAAATTTTATTTTTTTATTGAATATCACCAAAATATGATTAAAAGTCAGATACAAATATTAAATTTTTCATAAACCGTTTTTCTAAATATTGACTTAGATTTAGGTAGAGTATAAGATGTAACTATTCAGAGCCATGCAAATTTAAATAATGTACGTCGAATGCTTGCATTCGTAAGAACATTTTTAAATTTATATGGCGAAGTAACTACATGAGCAAAGAGTACTGCGAAGCAGTGATCTTGCGAATGGAGTTCTGAATAGTTACATCGTAACAATACCAGCATGGGTGTAGAATTGCGAAAGTTGCAAAGCAACGGAGCAATTCGTATATCATCAATGTAGCCAGGTAACTACATGAGCAAAGAGCACTGCGTAGCAGCGATCTTGCGAATGGAGTTCTGAATAGTTACATCGTAACAATAGGAGCAATTCGTATATCATCAATATGAATGTAACTAAATATAAATAAAATGGAGGCAACTCATGAAAATAGAAAAAGTGAATGATCACCAGATCCGTTGCACTCTTACCAAAGAGGATCTGGCAGATAGAGAGATTAAATTGAGTGAGCTTGCTTACGGTACGGATAAAGCCAAGGATTTATTCCGTGACATGATGCAGCAGGCTTCTTTTGAATTTGGATTTGAAGCAGAGGATATTCCCCTGATGATTGAAGCAATTCCTTTAAATGCAGATTGTATTGTACTGATTATTACAAAGGTAGAAGATCCGGACGAACTAGATACCCGTTTTTCGAAATTTGCCCCTTCCGTTCGTGAAGATGGCGGCGATCTTGATGAAATGATGGATTCTGTCGTCAACGGAGCCGGTGCCGATGATGTTCTTGATTTATTTAAAAAGATTACGAGCGCACGGGAAGCAGCGGCTTCTGTTGCAGGCAATTCCGGCGAATCCAATACGGAGAGTTCTTCTAAGAAGTCCTCTCTCAACAAAACCCTGAAGAAGAAGCTGGCAGACATCAACCCTGCCATGGATCTTGTCCGCATCTACGGTTTTGACAGTCTGCGTGATTTAACTGCACTGTCCCACATTCTTGTGAATGCTTATCAGGGATCCAATTCCCTGTATAAAGATCCGGATGGCGGCTATATTCTTTCCGTCGCCAAAAGTGATCACTCTCCTGCGGAGTTTAATAAAGTCTGCAACATTCTTTCCGAATATGCGGTCGGACTGCGTACTGTTCCGGGCTCCGAAGCATATCTGGAAGAACACTTTGAAATAATCCTGCACGATCAGGCTTTACAGTCCCTTGCCCGGATCTGATATCTGCCAATACAGGGATCATTTACAAGTTTACACCGATCAAGTCTATATTCAATCGAGTAGGAGGCGGTGATTAGCCGCCGTCCTCTCACACCACCGTGCATACCG
>CAVHRK010000004.1:0-8426 GCA_963638365.1 Anaerobutyricum sp.
ACAAATCTCAGGGGATGCTCTGTCTATTAAATTCCTACAGTAAGTTTACACGACCAAAAAAATATTGCAACTTGCATTATGACTATTCTTTCGATAAAATAAAAACAAAAAGGAGAATTTTCGTGACAACCAGTAAAGAACTTGCTAAAGCCTGTGGAGTCTCTGTTGCAACTGTCTCCAATGTTTTTACAGGAAAAGGGCGTGTTAGTGAAGAACGCAGACAATTTATCCTGCAAAAAGCACAAGAAATGAACTATGTGCCTAATAATCTGGCACGTTCCTTGAAACTTCGAAACAATCGTACAATTGGAATAATTACCGAAGATTTAACCGTATTTAACTGTCCAAATATCGTTGACGGTATCCATGAATACTTAGAAACTATTAACTATACTTATATTTTGGGAAATTTAAGACTTTTTCAAAAATATGACAATAACTTCTATCATCATGAAGAATATGCTTCGAAAGTAGCAGAAGAATTTCAAATTATGAAAAGCAAACAAGTCTGTGGTATTATTTATGTTGGTGCGCACAACCGTACCATTCAGTCTATTCCGCAGAAACTGGGATTTCCGGTTGTTGTTACCTATGGAAAATCCTCTAACAGCAAAGTAGCAAATGTTAATTATGATGATGCCGGAGGCGCCTGCGATGCAGTTCGCATTTTATTAAAAGAGGGGCACTCCCACATTGGCTTAATTACCGGGGAGCGCACCAGTATGCATACTTTAGAGCGAATCTGCGGCTATCGCAAGGCACTTTCAGAACATGGAATTCCTTTTGATGAATCCCTCATTTACTATGGTGACTGGACCAAGGAAAGTGGTTATAACGCAGCAAAAATTTTACTTTCTCATGGTGCAACTGCTATTTTTTGTATGAATGATATCATGGCTGCAGGATTTTATGATTATGCTCATGATCACCATATTGCTATTGGAAAAGATTTTCCGATTATAGGATTTGATAACAGGGACATCTGTACCGTTTTAAAACCGAAACTTTCCACTGTTGCACTTCCTTTGAATCAATTAGGAATCGATGCAGCACGTATTCTTATCCATATGGTGGAACATTCATCCGAAGAATTCATTCCACAGGATTTAAAAATCACCTGTGATTTAGTTTTAAGAGAATCCACCTGTGATGATCAAAATAATTAGCCCTTGACCGCACCTGCTGTCATACCTCCGATAATTTTGTTTGTTAATAGTATATAAACAATTATAGTCGGCAAAATAGAAATAATCATTGCAGCAAATGCATACCCATAATTAGCTTCAAAAGCCGACAAATACGATTTGATAGATACAGTAATGGTACGGGAACGATCGCTTTGTGTTAACAAATTTGCAAAAAACAGTTCATTCCACGAATTTATAACAATAAAAATACAAATCGTTACTATTCCCGGCTTAGTCATTGGCAGAACCAGTTTTAATAAAATCTGGTTTGTTGTTGCACCATCTATTTTTCCGGATTCAATGATCTGCATAGGAAGAGTTTCCATATATCCTCTGATAATCATAATACTAAAAGGCAGGTTAACTGCTGCATAAATAAGTCCTAATCCCCATAAGGTATCATACCAACCTGCTTGTGTGACCATAATGTAGTACGGAATCATAAACGCATTAGCAGGAATAAAAAGACCAACATAAAACATAGTAGACAACTGTTTCCGGCAACGGAATCTATGTAACATTGCATACCCTGTCATTACAGACACTGTTATATCAACAATCACCGCAATCAACGCAGTCATGAAAGTATTCAACAAATATCTCATCATAGGCTGTCTTTCCAATACTTCACAGTAATTATCAAAACTTATTGTCTCCGGCATTTTAAACGGACTGGTCAAAAGATCCATATTGGGTCTTAGCGATGATATAAACAGCCACACAAAAGGAATCAGCATGAAAATTGCAATAATCGTCAAGAATATAAAAATTAATATTCTGCTTATCTTCTCTTTTCTCATCCTTCCACATCTCCTTTCTGCAGCCTACTGAACACAACCATCAATACTAATCCAAGAAGAACTGTAAAAACACTTCCTACCATAGAAATGCCATATTTATTAGCATTCATCATTTTTTTGTAAATGTACAGTGCTAAAGTAGTGGTAGAATTTACAGGTCCGCCACTGGTCATAACAAATGGATATTCAAAATTTTTCAAACAAAAGGCAACATTCAACATAATATTTGTTAAAATAGCCGGTTTCACCAATGGCACATAAATATACAAGTCTAACTGCCAACCTGATGCTCCATCCAGAATTGCAGCTTCCTTCAGATCGTCTGAAATTGTAGCAAGCTGTGTCATAAATATAACTGTTGTAAGACCTACATAAATCGAAAAAGGAATCAAGGTAGCAATAAAAGCTGTTTTAATATCTGTAAGCCATGCTTTTTCCAGAGAACTAAATCCCAGTATGTGCAAAACCCAATTTAAAAGTCCCATATCCTTATGATAAATAAAGTACCAAAGGAATGCCAAAGCTGTAATTGATATAACATTTGGCACAAAATAAATAACCCTAAATATTTTCCAACCACATATTTTTCGGTTCAAAAGCAATGCCAATAATAATCCTAACGGAACATGAATAAATACAGCAGCCAAAATCCAAAACAATGTATTACGAAAGGCAAGCTGAAAGTTGGAATCCGTCAATACTTCAATATAATTCTGAATTCCCACTGGAGTCATCGCATTCAACCCATTCCAATCAAAGAAACTGACATAAATGATATAAATCAATGGCACTATAAAAAAAAGTACCGCAAAGAGCATGGCTGGAGTTAAGTATAGTATTAACAAACGTTTCTTCATGTCTGTATCCTCCGTTCAATAAGGGGCGTCTAAAATACGCCCCTTTAAATGAAAATACTAATTCAATGCATCAAGTTGTTTACAGAACTCCTCTGCCGTAATCTGATCAAGTAGAAATGCTTCCAAGAGTGCCGGAAGTTCCGCACTTGCTTCTGTTGAAAGATTTCTTTGTAAGTTCGTTGTTCTGGAAGGTGCTGCACCATTTACATCTAAATAAGCTGCCATCTGATCAGTCACGCTTGCTAAATCCTCATCGGTCAGTTCCAACTTTGCTGAAAGAACAACCGATCCTTCCATAGTTAATGTTCTAGTCGCTTCCTCAGAAGTAATGAACTTCATAAATTCTACAATTGCAGCTTCCTTTGCCGGATCATCCTGTGCTGAGGCTGCCCATGGAGTCTGTGCATCTGTTACCAAATATCCCTTATCTGCCACACCATCTCCATTCGTAGGCATAGGAGCTACACCAATTGAAGGAATAATATTCTCCTCCTGATAGCTGGTAAACCAACTTCCATCAATTGCCATAGTTGTTTTTCCTGAGGAGAAGTTTGCTCCAGCTACAGAATAATTTCCTCCAATAACATCGCTTGTTGAATACTGACAAAATTCTTTATACATATTTAACGCATCTATCAGACCCTGTGTCTGAAAACTGGTGCTTGTATTAACTTTTACTGCACCCTCATTAGCAATCCATAATGCTGTAATTAAATTAACCGAATACCAGGCATCATCTCCGGTATATAATGAAAATCCACCATATCCTGCATCCTGAAGGGTCTTACAAGCATCCAAAAGACCATCCCATGTATCTGGAAATTCTGTGATACCAACCTTTTCAAAAATATCCTTATTGTACCATATTACAGCACCTGCACTCTCAAAAGGTATGGAAAGAAGTTTTCCATCATAGGTTAACGTTTCCAAATCACTATCCTCAAATCTTGCCTTCCATTCATCATCCATATAAGGTGAAAAATCCATCAGAAGGCCAGACTCAAAATATGATAAATCATTGGGATTATAGTTATAATGGAAAATATCCGGAGCCGTTCCAGTACTTAACATGGTTTTTACCTTTTCCTGATAAGCAGGAAAATCGGAGTTTGTTTCCATTTTAACTTGAATTTTTCCGGCGTGCTCTTCATTAAACTGATCTACTAATGAAGTTAAAACCTCACCTCTTGTAGTTTCAGAACTCCAACTATGATAAAGATTTAAAACAATTTCTTCATCCGATTCTGCTTCTTCCGTCACTTCTTCACTTGATTCACTACTTTCTTCTGTAGTTGAATCCTCCTGCGTTACTTCTGTTTGTTCTGTTGTTCCACTGCTTGAAGAGCCACAACCCATCATCATTATTGCTAATAAACTGGCACTCAACAATACACTTAAAGATTTCTTAATCATATTACATTTTCTCCTCTCTACTTTTTAAAAAATTGTTTAATCCATAAATACCTGCTGAATAAATCCACCCAAGCGTCCCCCAAATACCTCCTTTCTGGATCATTCCATCATCCATTCCCTGCGGACATATACCAAAACCTTCTGGTTGCATACCGATATCTGCAAATCCCATGTGGTCTTCCGGATAAGAAAGAATTTGTGATGAAGCTATTGCCGCCCACTCTGCCATTTTACACATAAGTGGATGTTCTTTCTTTTTACCAATCCAGTACAATTCCCGTATATGAAACAGGGAATAAATATCAACTACTCCTCCTCCCCATACTGAATTGATTCCTCCAAGACCCATAGTTTTAAAGTCTTTTTTATATAATACCGTTCCTTCTTCCATGGGCGCATTCCATATATAGTTCCATGTGGTAAACAGGAATGCCGCATTTTCTGCTCCGTCTAAATATCGTTCGTCATTTGTCAGAAAATATAGATGTAACAGTCCCGCCATTACATATTGAGCTGCTTCCTTATCTACTGCATTAGGATTATCCATTGTTGCACCCTGATAATGCTCTTGGCTCACAAATGTTTTTAATACGAAATCTCCAGCTTTTTGAGCGCTCTTTTCATATTGCTTACATGCCTTTTCTTCTTTTTGAAGAAAGATACATAACTCAGACAAAAAGACTAAAGGAATTGCTGTTGATGCTTTCTGTGCTCTCTCAGCTTTCTCTCCCTTTTCTTCTGGTCGATCTACTGAATCCGTTCCCCCTCCATCTGGACAGTAACCCCGATACCACGAACCATCCTGATTCTGGTACTTTACAAGGAAATCAGCATAACATAAAACTGCCTCAAGCCAATGCTCATGCTCTCTTCCAATTGACTTATACCATCGGTAACAATCCAAGAGATCATTCATAGGTTCTGTCATCGTACGAAGATAATTTCCTTTTTTATTTGTTTTTGACACATAATGAAGTCTTGGAGCCTCCGGATCTCCAAAAGAATAAAAAGGAGCATTTGCCTCCAAATCATACAGAGAATAAATCCAGCCATTTTCCTTTTGACAATGAGACAGAAAGAAATCTACTACCTTTTCTCCTCTCTCCAGCCATTTGCCACCTTTCTCAGAAGCCATAATAAATGCTGCATTTAATTGTCTTCCCGTAAACCCATACTCCAGAATATGAGTATAAGAATCATGCGGAATGGTATCGTAACTACTGCTAAAGCCTGATGGATTCGATCCATATCCATACCGTGGATCAAAATGAAAGAAAAAGCCTGCTCCATTATCATGAAATTCCTGAAAACTCTTTCCAAGTGATTTCATCCGATATTCTATTGCATCCAGAATTGAAAAGGGAAGCTTTACAGGATCTTCACCCGCCCTTTCTAACCGATCTGCTAATTTTTCATAGGTATCATAAACTGCTTCTGCAAAAGAATTTTTCTGTCCCACTCCAATACGGTAATAAAATTCCAAAGTAAATTCTTCACCATCCAACGGATAATAGGCAATTGCAGGACGTTCATCAGCACTAAGAGCTGAGCTTTTTTCCTCTTCCCCATATGGCCAGCAGCTCTCTAAGAAAATAGTCTCAGCATCAGCTATTGTATATCCCATAGAAACATTCTCTGTCTTTTGCAGATATCTGCTATCTCCATGATTTCTTACTGCTGCTTTTGTATATTTAGACGGTTTTTCTTTTGAAAGCCAGATATATTCTCCACTTTCATTTTCAAATGCAAGTACTACAGAACCGGTCAATCTGTCTTCCATAAATGTGTGACGTGAATTTTTCTCATATTCTTCTGATTCTGTGTAAATCAATGATGGTACACAGAATCGCATTTTCGTATTTTCTTTCTTTTTTATAATGGAATAGAATCCAAATCGTACCCCTTGCTCTGTGACGATATTTGATATACGTTTACCATGAATTGTACGTTTAACAAGAAAATCTGCTCCTTCTTTATTCCATTCATCATTTACACGGAATTGCCAGCCTCCACGGGTTATGATTTTGTCTGCTTCATCCCAATACTCTTGATAACCTTCTTCTTTGTTATTTTTATAAAAAGAAACGAACGACTCTAATTTGCCTTGAAATTCCATATGCTGTCTACTCCTTCCTTTCTTTAATATAACTCCTTAACCCATACTAACATTTCTCCCGGTGTTCGATTACACCAGTAAGCATAGGGTATAAAAGTAAATTCTGCCTCTTTCCATACTGGTTTCTGCTCTCCATATAGGATGTCTTCATCCCAGGTTGATATTTCCTGCCGCATACCAGTACCCCTGATAATTGTAGTACCTCTCAATAATTTGCCATCATAACTTTCCTGAAGACTCTTTCCATCTAAATAGCATGCCGTTAAATTTTTTCCGTTATCCTCTTCTTCCATACAATATACAATCGGCCCCTTCATTATTGCTATTTTTCCGACATTTTCCCGAACCCGGGGATTACTCCTTACCACACGGGGTCTAATCTCCATATGAAAGAAAATACTGGTTTTTGTTCCCTTTACAGGTACTTCGACATATCCTTTTTCATGTTTTCCATTCCATATCTCTCCATTTAATTCCACCCGATATTCTGTAACATAACCGGGAATTCTCATATAAATTTTTCCTTCATACATAGCATCCGCATGAATTTCCATATACACATCGCCATTATTAGGAAATTTTGTTTCTACACAAACCTTTACTTCAGAATTATCAAGAAATAAACGTGTTTCTGTTGAAATATAAAGATTCCAGTAAATACTTTTTCCCGCATAAAAAGCTATATACTCCCCAAGTGAAGCAAGTGTCCTTGCAATATTGGGTGGACAACATGCAACACCAAACCATTTCTGACGTACTGGTTTCACATGTTCCCGGTAGGTACGCTCTATACAGTTCTCTGGCTTCACCTCCAAAGGATTCACATAAAAGAAACTCTTACCATCCATTCCAATTCCGGCTAGCACTGTATTATATAAAGCCAGTTCTACTACATCCATATATGATGCATCCGCTGTAATTTCACTTAACTTTCTGGAAAACAATGCTAACCCAATTGAAGCACAGGATTCCGAATAATTACAATCATTTGGTAAGTCATAATCTGTTGTAAATCGTTCCAAAAGACCAGAACTTCCAATACTACCCGTAATATACATCCGACGCCCTGTAATATTTTTCCAAAGTGTATGACATACATC
This sequence comes from Anaerobutyricum sp., assembly GCA_963638365.1. Classification (GTDB taxonomy): domain Bacteria; phylum Bacillota; class Clostridia; order Lachnospirales; family Lachnospiraceae; genus Suilimivivens. The sequence goes on from CAVHRK010000004.1 coordinate 7,474, forward strand.
CAGCAATTCCTTATCTTTCGTTGCTTCTGCAACATCTGCCATAGCGGAATACATATAAGTAGCACGAACAGCATGCCCCTCGGCTGTTTTTTGTTGTCTTATAGGCAGGTGACATTGGGAGTATTTCCGATCATAGTTTTTAAATTCTGGGAAAATCTCTCTATATTCCGGATTGCTTTTTTCTTTTGTAAAAAAATCCGGTTCTCTGCCACGACGTTCCAGAAACATACTGGCCTGTTTCAGATATTTCTCTCTTCCAGTAACCCGAAATAACTTTATAAGTCCCAGTTCCACTTCCTGATGTCCCGGATAAGCATCTGCATGTCCATTTTCAGAAAAAATTTGACAAATTAAGTCAGCAAAACGACACATGATTTGTAAAAACTTTTCTTTTCCCGTTGCCTGATAATAAGCCACAGCTGCCTCCATCAGATGCCCTGCCGTATAAAGTTCATGTCCTTCTCTCAGATTTGTAAATCTTTTTCCTTTCTCCTTAATCGTATAGTAAGTATTAATATATCCATCCTTCCACTGTGCTTTTCCTATCAAATCTATTACTTCATCTGCACGTTTCTCCCACATAGGATTTCTTTCTCGCATTAGAACATAAGACAAAGCCTCCAACCACTTTGCTACATCTGTATCCTGGAAAACTGCTCCATAAAACTCTCCTTCTTCTAAGCCTGCTGCAATTCTAAAATTCTGAATACAATGGCTGGTCTCCACACCTTCCAGTTCATCATTCAAAATTGCCCATTGATAGGGAATTACTTCCTTCAACACCAAATCAAGATACCTGTTCCAAAATTGATCATTTATTCTTATATCCTTCAGTGAAATTAGATGTAATCTCTCCATTCTCATTCTCCATTTCAATGATATGTTTACTCAACTTATAAAACTGAATTATAATGATTATACGTTTAATCACATGTTAACATAGTCTATTAATA
>CAVHRK010000005.1:0-11863 GCA_963638365.1 Anaerobutyricum sp.
ACTTCGCTCTGAACCCGCTCCGGTTCCATTAATACCTGAATAAAAGGCAGAAAAACAGATACTCCCAAAAGTTCCATAAAACTTCCAATCAGAATTAACAAAAACACACCTGTAAGTCGAACTTTTTCTTTTTTTGTAAATATATAATTCAGTTTTTTAATCATTTCTGCTTTTCCTAACTTTCTATCGTAATAAACCAATCACAGATGGCATTATTCACATCGTGGTTGTTCAACCATCGATCTGGTGATATAACCACCTTATTTTCTTTTGGATCGAGCCACGCTCCCCACCAGCTGAAGGTACTGTTCGCTATAATGTGAGCAGTACACTGGCTCATTAGAAACATATCAACATAATCCGGATCTCCATCCTCATGTCTGACAATGTGCATTCCTTCCTGATATAGATTCTGCTTCACCCATTCAGGATCATCCGTAAAAATGTAGAATTGTGGATTCTCCATATGGTTGCAAATATAATCCATTGCTTTCCGATAATATTCTATAGTACAAATTCCGCCATATATTCCAACATTACCAGAATTCAGATAATCTCCTCTTCGAACATGGACACTAACTGAATTATCCTGTTGAAGTCTATGAAGGATCTCCTGCTTTGTATTTATTATAGGCTGTGGAAATTTAAAATCATTTAAAATCTGTCCCCGAATATCCTTAAAATATAGCTCATTCTGCCAATATCCGCTAAGATAAACGGGATCCTTCTGTAATGCCACTTCCTGATATCCCTTATCAAGATCCTCATTATACACATATGGACGACGATAAATTCTTGTAGTCAGTGCTTTCTCCAACCGTGATGCATCATTGGTGTATCCTTTCAATCTGCATATTTCTCTTTTGTCAGCTACTCTGAGCGGCAATTGAAAGATTCCGAGCTCTAACGCTCTTAGGGATTGTTTTGTTTGATAAAAGGACAAATCCAGTTTTACATCTTTTCCTAATAACTGCAATTTCCGGTACAGGGCATATTGAAACATCTGATTGCCCAGTCCACCGGTCACTTCGACAATAATCATAGTTCTATCCTATCTTAATCAGATCTCCCAGCTTCTTTTCAAAATTTTCGTGCTCGAATTTCCCGAAACCGCCCTCCTGATAAAAGGTGATTTCGCCAAAATAGATTCTCCCTTCAATCGAATAGAAATCGATTCTTACACTGGGAATACCTGTAGACAACCTGCCAGCGAGCTGAAGCATTTTCTCCAGTCCTTCCGGTTCCGGAATCTGCACCCTTGGATTATTGGGATACTCAAATCGTTCGTTAATGTATTCCCAAGATGTTGTATACAAATTTCTTTCATGCTTCGTAAATCTTCCAAAGTCTACCTGAATCAATACCGGTTTTCCATGAAAGCAGTAAATCTTATAGTCCTTCAACTCTGTATGGGACTCATCCACCATATACTGTTCTGCAATAATTCTTGGTTTGATGTCCTTATAAGGCCATTCACGGCTTGCCCAGAAATAATTCGTGTTCATACAGGCAGCAAGTTTCTTTTTCGCCTGTTCTCTGTCAAAATGCCGCCTGTCTTTACAAATGACAACACTTGCAGAGTCATGGGTACATTTCAGCACGAACTGATCCGGAAGCGTATCAAACGGAATCTCTTCTGCAGAATTCCATACTCCCAATAAGGGAATCAGATACTCCTCTCCAATCCGTTCCTTTACAAACCGGCGGACCTCATATTTATCTGCCATGTCCGTATATTCCGGTCTGCGCTGATAAAGCTTTAACCAGTTCAGCTTCTCATTAAACAGAACCGGATGCTTCAAATGAAGCTTCTTTCCAAGCTTCACATAATACATCATCTGAATATATAATTTATCCGGAAGCTGTTTATTAAATACAAAACAGATCTTGCGGCAGATTCTCCGGCTAAAATTCATACCATCTTTCATATCAGGACACTTTCTCCCTTATTGTTCGGATTGCTTCTCCCACAAATAGTAGCATATTCCCGGGAAGATATCCACAGATTTTAGGAAACCGGCAGATGTATTTCAGGTTCTTATTGCGTATTACCCAGGTATACAGCAGTCTTTTGAGCGTCTTTTCCAACACCCTGCCATCGTAAATACCGGTTTTTTCATTTGCTGTTACAAATCTCTGTAATAAAGCAGAAGCCTCAAGAAACTCTTCAAAGCTTTGTGGTTTTCTCTCATATACCCAGTCATGATATACCTGTTGTTCTTCTCCGGATAATGTGATTTTTAACTGTTCGAGCTGCTTTTGACGCACCCGGTCCGCATTGGTAACCTGATTGCCGTTTGCCGTATTCGAAATCTGTTTTTTATGGACACGGTAATGTAGCAGGATTTCCGGCACCATCCCGATTTCATGAGTCCCGGCTGCTCTTACGGCGAACTCATAATCCTGTGCTGTCCGAAATGTTTCATCATAAAAAAAGCCCTCTTCAATCAATTCTCTGCGCATCATAAATCCGGGATGGGCAAATACCGGGCGGATCAGCATTCTGCACCGCAGTACTTCCGATTTTCCCTGAATCCGGTTCACCAGATTGGATTCTCCAAAGTTCTGCGCATGACAACTGATCAGATAAACGGCAGGATGTTCTTCCAAAAAAGCCACCTGCTTTTCAAAACGCGTCTGTTCTGAAATGTCATCCCCATCCATCCGGGCAATATATTTTCCTTTCGCAATACGCAGACCTTTATTAAGGTTTTTCGTAAGTCCACAGTTTTCTTCATTACAGATCAGTTGAATCCGTGGATCATGGAAAGCACGGATCTTTTCTACCGTATGATCCGAAGAACAGTCATCATAAATAATCAGTTCAAAATCCGCGAGTGTCTGATTCAGAATACTTTGCAGGGATTCTTCAATATACAATTCATCATTATAGGTGGACATAATCACACTGATTAGCGGCTGCTTCAAGGTTTCTTCCTCTCTCTTATCCCATTACAGTTTCACTTTGGCACGAATCCGTACTAACAATAAAACGCTGCGGTAATGCTTTCCCAATATCATCCAAAGCAGCAGCTTTTGCTGCCTCGGAAGCTGTGCTTCTCTTAATTGTCCCAGTTTTTTTTCCACTTCCGTCTGCCGGCAGACATCCTTTATAAAAGGAAGCTCCTGCCTGCGATCGGTCTGTTCATAGTACCGGATTCCCTGACGCAGATAAGCCATCAGATTTACCCATAGATACATTGCCCGTCTCACGCGGGTTTCTGGTTCAATCTTCATGTGGACTGCCCATTCATCCAAAGTCTTCCCAAAGGAAATCGTCTGCTTAAGACGTTCCTCATGAAAGGCCTGGGAAAAGGAATTCGGATTCTGACAGTAATGATAATAAATCTTCGATGTAGTGACTGCTTTGTTTGCATGTTCACAGAACCGGAGGCTGAATATCGTATCTTCACTCAGATATTCACGTTCTGAAGGAAAACAGATGTTATGTTCTTCCACGATACTTCTCCGGAAGATGGTCATGCAGGAGGAAAAACCTCTCAGTTCATCTTTCTCCGGCTGATCTCCAAAATAATGGGGGACAAATTCTTTTCGAAATGCTTCCCCCACATATTCTCTGTCTGTGATATGTGGAATACGCACTACCTGACGATCCTGTGTCTCTATCTGGTATCCATAACAGCACAGGTCTGCCTGTGTATGCTCCATAAGTTTAAAGAGATCCCTGCAGGTGCCCGGATCGTAATAATCATCTGAATCAAGAAAAACCACATACGTTCCTGTAGCTTTCTGCAGTCCTAAGTTTCTTGCAATCCCCTGTCCTTCATTTCCCTTATGATATACGGAAATCCTCAGATCTGCTCCTGCCAGTTCATCACATAATTCCCCGCTCCGGTCCGTTGACCCATCATCAATCAAAAGAATTTCTATCTCGGCTAAAGATTGCCTGATCAGGGAATCCACGCATCGTTTCAGATAATTTTCCACATTATAAACCGGTACAATTACCGACACCTTACTTTTTCTGTCAGTCATAAGTTCTTTTCATCCATTGATCCAACACTCTTTGAATATGATGTGCCATGATCTTCTCATTATAACGTTTCTCTACAGCCTGCTGTGCCGTCTTTCCTATCCGTTCCCGAAGTTCTTCGCTGTTAAGAAGACGCTCCATCTGCTTTTTTAACTGCAAAACATCCTCCGGCTGATATAGGAGAAAATGATCTTCTCCTTTATATGCTTCTATACTATAGACATCTGCCACAATAACTGCCTTACCCATCGCCATCTGCTGCAGGAGTGTCATCTGTCCATAGGAATAATTAAACTGCTGCAGGGGAAGGATACAGAACAGCGCCCCTTCGATCTGCTTCTTAAACTCCTCTACCGGAACAGCTCCCCATACTTCAATATTGGGATTATCCGTCTTCAGATCCGCATTTCCAATTAACCGGAGTTTTACCCGTGTATCCAGTTGATCATATGCTTTTATTAACGTATCCCAGTCCCTCTTATAATAGCCGGCGCAAAGGATATACGTTTCAGTCTGCTCCGAATTGGATTTTCTGTCATTATGATAATCCGGTATGTCCTTCTGAAAGAACTCAGAATCCGTTCCAAATGTAATAAACTGTGCCTTGTCAAGCAGCCATGGATGGCACTTCTCATAATAGGTTTTCTGATGTGGCGTATGATAAATGACTCCGTCCAGTGCCTTACTGGCATACTGCATCAGTGAAAGACTCCTGCCACTTTCCCTGGCACTGTTAAATGCCCCGATATCAAATACAATATGACGGTAATTTCCCTTGCCAAACAACCGTCTCCATAAGCAAAGCACGATTCCGCTCTGCATTCCGTGAGAGAGCACCAGATCATACTGCTTCAACCTTGGAAGCACCCGTAATGTCTGCCAGATATAGAAGTGCAGTTTATTTTTTTCAAATCTTTCAAGGAACGGGAAAGACCGGATATCTACGACATCCACCTGATACTCCTCTCCCTGTCCATTTTCAAAATACCGAAAGAACCAGTATGGCTTTCCTTCTGCCACATAATCCGGCGGTTGTTTATCCGGGGGCGGATCCTTCACATATTCAACTTTCCAATTAACAAGTACCAATATTCTCATCCGCTTTTACCAGGCACCCTTACTTTTAATCCAAATCCATTATTCACTGAGTCGGATGACCGCAATGTCTCCCATCTTCTGCACACAGTCCTTTGAAGGATAAATCCCCATGTCCTGCAATTGCTGCGAATCCAGAATCTTCTCACGTTCCTCATCCGTAACCCGCTCATAATTAACACCACAGTAATATTTGAACAATTCAATCCATGAATTGCTCACCTGATCTGCACGTCCAAACGTCAGACTATAATCACTGATCATTCCTTTTGTAATGGTTTTATAAGTATCATCCACAAAAGGATAATTTCCACTCTGTGGTCTTCCAACCACCAACACCTTCATACCACTTTCGTACTCTTCAAGTTGTTCCAACCGGTTCTCCATTCCATAAGCAAGCATTTGAAATTTATTAGATTCTGCTTGCAGCATCCGGGCAAATACTCCAATGAAAATGCACATAAATACAGCCATATAAACCATACACACCCGTACGGGAATCCCTGCTTTAGCTTTAACATATGGCAAAAATAAAACCGGTAATAGATATGCTAAATTCATTGTACACAACATCAAGAGTCCCGTTTCCGCATATATCGAGGTGCCTGGTGCCATCAAAATTACAACTTCCAACATCATTGGAATCAACACTACTAATGTAATACTACATAATAGCCGAAGTGGTTTCTGATAGACTTTATTCTTCCAGACAAGAAAAGCCAAAAGCAGAAGTGTAATTATCATCAGTACTAAATTTATGTATTTTCTTCCATGCCAGGAATTATATATAATGGCATCCTCAAAATAATATTGTTTAAACACCAGGTAAATTTCATGAATACCAGAAATAAAATTATTGGCAAAATTGTTCCATAAACGATCTGAACCTTTGGAATGATCTTTAGTCAAATATCCGATCTTATCAAGGAAAGTAAAAAGTCCAAGGTAAAATCCCATTCCGAGACCACCTCCTAGTAAGAAACGACCAGCCTTTTTCCACAGAATCTTTCCCTCTTCCTTATTTTCAAGTACTTTTACTAATAGCCAAAAACCACAAATCGTAATCGTAACCGCAATATATGCCTGATATAAGCCAAGTGAAAAAAGAAGACATATGCTTCCCAATAATAAGGATATCACCTTTGATCCCTGAATAAGTAATGCTGCTGCAATCACTGCCAGTAAAAAACCACAGCAATATCCATCTGCCGCATAATCATATGTCAGAAGATCTGCCACGGAAGGTGTACAAACTACAATTACACCCACTATTAATCGGTCAAAGGCATTCGCCCACTCAAAAATCTGCCACAAAATCACTACACTTGCCAGCAAAAATAAAATACACACAGCAGTAATCAGGGACGGGAGAACCATTCCATCTCTCCAAATATCAAAAAAACGTAGAAAGAATCGTCCCAAATTGTCCTCAGAACCATAACCATTCGAATGATGAAATACTCCAAATGTAAAACCATCTGCGTTATTCATCTGTCCGCTTAGAAAGGGAAAATAAACAAATAATGATACGATTGCAAGTAAAATAAATTCGGGACTGGAAATTGCTTTTTTTAGTTTATTTATCCGTTCATCTAAATTCTTACTTTTCATCTTGCTTAATATACTCATTCTCCTTCAAAGAATACTTTCCACCCTTTAAGAACTTATGCCTGATTACCCACCAGCCGGGCACCCAGATATATTTATGCATCGCCGGTGAAGCGCTTCCAATCATCCAGCAGTTTCGATCGCACTTCTTTGTGCATTCCCGCACCTGTTTTGCCTGATCAGAATGCCATAATTCGTCCCATGTCTGATTACGGAGATTTCCCATAACTGCCTTCTGCGCCATGCCGTTACAGGGAATAACATCACAGAACGGATCAATGAAGAATGCATTCTTCGACATATCGCATGGAAGCAGACGTTTGTTACCATAGATGTAATTAATCAGTCCATGATTAAAGTAGGCCCGGAACCATTTCTTAGGAGAATTGCTCTGTAACAATTCATTAATCAGCTTCTCAAAATTCTGGGCAACCTTTAATTTATTATCAATCTTGTTGTCGGTCTTACGGAAATAAAACGAATTATGGAGCGTTGCTGTTGCAAATTCCATTCCCATATCATTCGCAATATGATAAAGCGGCACCAGATCTTCACAGTTCATGTCCTGAACCGTCATACCGAATCCCACATCCGGATGTCCCATTTCAACCAGTGTTTTCAACGTATTATACCCACGGTTAAACCCATCCGGAATACCACGAATCTTATCATTTGTCTCCTGCAGTCCTTCAATACTGATACGAATTCCTACCTTGGGGAACTCTTTACAGAGCGCAATAATGCGGTCCGTGAAATATCCATTCGTAGATATAACAATTCGATTACTCTTCTTGTAAAGTTCTCTTACAATATCCGGAATATCCTGCCGCACAAACGGTTCTCCACCTGTAATATTGGTAAATGCCATCTCCGGAAGCTTCTTAATGTCTTCCAATGTAATTTCTTCACTTGGCTTGGTAGGATCCTTAAAGCAGTCACACATATTACATCTTGCATTACACCGGTAAGTCACAATTACCGTTCCGTATAAGGTTCTCTTTGCCATGATTATTTCCTCATCTTTCTATCTTTCCTTCATTTTGGACAGTCTAAACAGCCTGATACCATTTCAAAAGCTTATGAGTATACTCTTCCACGCTGTCAAAGCATGTTTTTCTACAATTTTCTGCATACTGCTGACATTTCCTGCGGTCTGTCCAGAGCGACCGGATCTTTTCTGTAAGCACCTCTACATTACCGGCTTCAAACAATTCGCCCGTCTCACCATCCCGTACAAGCTCCGGAATTCCTCCCAGATCTGACCCCAGAACCGGTGTCCCGAAGCTTATCGCTTCCATCACCGAAAACGGACAGTTCTCATACCATTCGGATGGAATCACACAGAATCGTGCTTCCTGAATCACTTTGCTTAATACTTTTCCCTGCAAAAATCCCATGTTTTTGACATTAGAGCAGTGATCCACCTGTTCTTTGCATTCTCCATCTCCTGCAAATACAAAAGAAATTTCCGGAAGGGCCTTTGCTGCCTGTAAAAGAGTCTGCACTCCTTTTTCCCTGGTGTACCGCCCAAAATATAAAACATAATCCTTCTTTTCTACAGGACTAGGAGTCTGTGCATCAATAAAGTTATGGAGCGTCACCAGTTTCGACTTTAACAACGGACTGGTTGCTAGCTGCTGTTCCATAAACTCACTCGGACAAATCACCACATCGACCTTAGCATACGTCTTCTTCCAGTCATAAAACTTGGCTTCTATCGTCCCAAGCAGACTTTTTACAAGGGAGTTATGAATGCAGCGATACCGGGTACAATTTCCCTCATGCTGCGAAAGGCAGCGGGAACATCGTTCTCCACTTGCCGGAACCATCATCATATGATTGGGACACACCCACTGATAATCATGGGCCGTAAAAATAATACGGACCCTTTTCCCGTTTTTCTTCTCCCAGTCACGCACGGCCTCGATCACAGAAGGCGTAAGCTGGAAGTTGATATTATTCAGATGTACCACATCCGGTTCAAAATCATTAAGTACCGTCTGCATCTTCCGATATGCTTCTTTGGAATAGATAATCCGGAAGGGATAAAGGAGTTTCTGTAATTTACCGGTATGGAAGTCCATATTGGAAGTATAAGCTTCCGCATGATTTCCAACAATCCTTCCTTCGTGTTCCATTCCAAAATATTGTACTTCATGCCCCTGATGCTGTAATTCTTCTCCAAGCTTAAATATATAGGTCTCAGAGCCTCCATTCGGATAGAGGAATTTATTTACCATTAATATCTTCACAACCATAAACCTCCATGGTCTGTCGTACAACCTCATCCCAGTTGTATTTCGTGCAGATAAAATCTGACGCATTCTTTCGATATTCTGCATGAATTTCCGGATGTTCAATCAACATGGAAAGCTTGCTGCGCAGATCCTGCGCATCTCCCTTTCGAAAGCTTACCGCTTTATCCTCAATAACCTCGGTATTCTCCGGAATGTCACTGACCACACAGCAGTTGCCATAGCTCATCGCCTCCAGCAGGCTGATTGCCATTCCTTCCACATCACTCGGAAGCACGAAGCAGTATGCATTGGAATATAACTCTTCCAGTTGTCTTCCCTGTACAAAATGTGTGAAAACCACGCGGTCATCACTCGCTGCCATCTCCATTACCTGATGCATATATTCACCGGAATGGCTGCTGCCTCCGGCAATCACCAGTTTCATATCCGTGTCAATATCACGAAACGCTTCCAACAGATAATGAACACCTTTCTCTGGAACGATTCTGGCAAGGAATAAAATATATTGATCCTTCCGGAGTCCCCATTTTTCAGTGATTTCCTTTGCTTCTACCAACCGGGGACGTTCAATTCCATTGGGAATAAATATCGTTTTCCTTCCATAGGTTTCTTCAAAATATTGCTGCACATTTCTGGACAGAACAATAATTTCATCGGCTTTCTCTGCTGCCATCCGCTCTCCGAATTTCAGCACCCTTGATGCAAAGTTTCCCCATTTGGATCTCTGCCAGTCAAGTCCATGAATCGTTACAACCAGTCTCTTATGAAACAGGTGCGGCAGCCACAGCATCGCACATGGTCCCTCTGCGTGATAGTGATACACATCGTAGTGTGTGAACAGGGACCGGATACTCGCTAAAAATGCATAAACAATTGCATTCAATTTTCCATTCTGGAACGTTGGAATCGTAATAATTCGGATTCCTTTATAAATCTTATTGTGTTTGGTATCAAATTCCCGTCCCGACACATGATATCCGGAACGATTATAGGCATCCACATAGATTCCCTGTGAAACCAGGCGTTCCGAGATCTGTTCCACCACAATCTCAACGCCTCCTTCTCTCGAAGGAATTCTTTTATGACCAATCTGTGCTACATGAAAAGTGTTTTTACGCACTTTTTTCTTTTCAGAACAGTTTTCTTTTAATGCCTGCACAACAAATGTGAAATTGGTACTGATATATCGCTTAAACAATCGCTTTGGATCCTGTGATAAGCGGAACAGCCATTCCAGACAGCTTTCCTGCATCCATCTCGGTGCCCGTTTAATCGTTCCGGCATGAAAATCAAAACCGGCTCCCACACCAAGCATCACTCCATTCACTTTCCCTTTATGCGCAGCCATCCAGTTTTCCTGCTTCGGTGCTCCCAATCCAATCCAGATAAAATCTGCCCCGGATTCATTGATTCTGGCAACAGCCTCCGCATCCTCTTCCTCGCTTAAAGGACGGAATGGAGGGGATTCCATCCCGACAATCTTAAGCTTCGGAAATCGTTTCAACAGATTCTCACGTAATTTCGTAAGTGTCTCTTCTCTGCTTCCATAAAAATAATGGGTATATCCCTTCTCCTCGGATACCCGGAACATTTCAATCATCAGATCCGGTCCCGGTACACGGCCGGCATTATGGCAGCCGCGCATTCTGCTGACAATCGATAAGGGCTTCCCATCAGGGAGTGCCATGGCTGCTCCGTTCTGAACATTGCGATATTGTTCATCACGGCTCGACATAACGGTAGTGTGCACATTCGAAATACAGATATACTGTCCCCGGAGATCATTCAGATGCTCTTCCAGATAAGAAACGGTTCTCTGCATATCTGTCACATTAATATTCGTATTTAAAATTGTACAATAAGTCAGCTTTTCCTGCATCTGACATCTCCTGAATCCGGTTTAATTCTATTAGTATACCACAAAATGATACAAAAGAGAAATTCCAATAGCAAAGGAACTCCCACCGTTATAGAAAGTATTCCCCGAACTCTTTCAAGCAATAACATATTTCCATCAAATCCATAATAATTCAGTTCTTCGGAACGCATTCCATAGATTACCGCTCCATCTTCCTGCTGCACCTCCTGAAATGTTTCTCCATCACCTTTTACATAATCACAGTGATCGGTATACACATAGATCTTCTGCGGTACTTTTACGCAGGTAATTCCAATGATAAGGCCAATACCCGCTGCCAGAATTCCGGTAAGCAACAACCATTTGCGCATCGCACGAAGTCTGGTAAAGAAAGCCGTTTTGTGCTTTTGCCGCTTTTCCGTATCTAAAGCAGCTACCGTAATCTCCTTTGCCCCCCATGGCAAGATCTGCAGCTTCCGATTAATCCATCGGTCTATTCTGTCAAATTCTCTTCTGTTTTGTTTTACATCTGAACATTTCACCTTCTCCCATTCAGAAAGCGTCACATATAGCAGGTTCCCTGCAAAAATAAGAATCAGATTTTTGAAAGACAGGTTGAATAAATATGGCTCTGTAATGCCGGCAATCAGCATTCCGATAATAATTGCCAGCTCTGCCTTTTTATTTTCCTTCGTAAAGCGCCATATGGTATAAACAAACAATGCGGATATGCATAGGAAAAGAATGATTCCATAATAATATAACAGATACAGATAAGAACAATCCATACTAAGCGTTGCTTCCTCCGGTGACCATACTCTGGTTCCAAATAAGGCCGGTTTGAAATTGGTCAGATAATAATTCCAGATATTCATTCTGGTGTTCAAAACTTTATTCAGCAGATCAAATAGTTTTCCCTTAAAAAACAACGGAGGAATAACAGATACCAGTACACAGGCCGGATAAACACACTGAATCAGGGTTTTCTCGACCATATTAAGTTTCCCTCTCACACTCAGATAAAGGTTAAAAGCCAGATATACCGTAACC
>CAVHRK010000006.1:0-3416 GCA_963638365.1 Anaerobutyricum sp.
TGCGGTCATCCAGTGTCAGATGCTTATATTTATATGATGACATGTATTTATTCTCCTTAGTGTTGCTGCCATCTCCTGACACTACTGAAGTGATTACTATGGTAAATAGCAAATTTAACTTCCGTTTTGCAAAAGTAACTTCTGGTTGAATTGTTTTTGCAAGATTAACTTCGGAATCAGCACCTTGAAAACAGAAAAAAGGACCGTCCTCCACAGTCTCCTGCATCAGACGGTCCCAATTCGCTTTTATTCTGTTTCCAAATAGTATACCTTTATAATCGCAATCGCTACTCACCACTCATTATACCAACACACTGCTCCATATAATAATTGCCGGGATGGAGCACAGGGTCGAGAACACCACAAGCTTTGTTGCAAATTCCGGATCACGGTCATACTTCGCGGCAAGCATACTGGTTGTCGCACCGGCAGGCATTGCTGCAAGAAGCACGCTGACTCCGCAGACCAGTTTACTGACAGGCAGCAGACTCACCACAATATAAACAATGACCGGAATAATGATGAGGCGGTGGATCGTATAGCGGATCACCGTTTTGTCGAGGATCGTTTTCACATCAATATCGGCGAGGATCATACCAATCACCATCATCGAAAGCGCCGTGTTGCATCTGCCGAGCGTCTGAATCGGTGTCAGAATCACGGCCGGTAATTTTATCTGTCCAACCATCAAAATAAAACCAATAAAGCAGGCCAGCACACACGGATGCGTCACGACTTTTTTCAGAGTTGCTTTCTTATCGGATACACCGGAAAAAATGGCAATTCCTTCGGACCACATCATAATACGCTGCGGGATCAGATATACACTGGCAAGCATCAGACCAACCGGGCCGAACACGCCCTCCGCAACCGGGTTACCAAGAAATCCGGCATTCGAGCAGATAATGGCATATTTCAAGCATTTCAACCGGTTCTCATTTTCTTTATGAAAAAAGATATTACCATAAAACAATGCCATAATCTGTATACCAATGGAAATTACAGCAATCCACGCACAGTCAGAAATGGTATCACTGCTGATTTCTGTCATAAAACTGGTAATGATATTCGCCGGAAGAACCAGGTAGATGACCAGATCGGTGATCTCCTTTTGTCCCTTGGCTGAAACCAGTTTGATTTTCTTTAGTAAAAACCCCATCGCCATCACAGAAAAGATGGTGACCTGAAGCGTAAGCATTTCTCCCACGACTTTTATCTCCTGTTCTGCGGTCTGTTTTACAGGCACTTGAATTATATTATAGCAAATACCGCACCGGATGAAAATATCCGATGCGGTATATACATTAATCAATCCAGATCACTTCGTCCAATTCCTTCACATCTGCAAAGGGTCCGGGAATCGCAGAAATGCCACGATGATTGCCCAGATAATCGCTTTGGAATACAATATCGGATCCATCACGTTCCTCAAACCGCTGTTCCGGTTCAAATGCCTTGCCCAAAACATCACTGTTAATAATTCCTGTGGTAAATCCGTCCAGATAGTCGTACAAATTGGTGGATAACTTATACTTTCCATCCTCTTCTACCAGTTCGATCTGAACCTCGGCATCTTCTTTGATCAGTTTATGCTTTTCCTTCCTCCATGCTTTTGCCCCGGCAAGATAAACATTACCGTCTGCCCAGACAGGAAGATGACTGAAATGCGCCGGTTCAAGCTTGCCCATATCCGGCTTCTCCTCATCCATGTCAAAGCACTTGATCCACTCTTTATAGGTCGGATATTCATCCCACACATGCGTACCAACCTGCTGATGGAACGGAGATTCCTTCGGCTCCTCATTCGTAATGGGGTGTCCCTGCACGAAAATATTGTTATAAAAACGGTTGTCCCCGTGCAGAATCGTCATCATGCCTGCAACCTCTGTTCTGTGCTGGATATGGTAAGGAGTATATCTTCGCTGCTCTCTTCCGTCTACCCAGCTGTCCACGCCGGAGCCGACCATGGTAAACGCGCCAAGAATCAGGTTATGTACCATGGCAACACCCTCGGTTGCCACACGAAGTCCATAACGGGAAAGCAGAATATTGTTATCAATCAAAGTAGGTCCATGACCGACTTCCACGAAAATATCCTGACTTTCCATACCGCCTTCCAGCCTTGTCGAGCCCTCCGGAACATCATTGTCATGTAGTAAATTCTGGGACACTCTCGCTCCCTGTGCTTCCCAGTCCAGCCAGATTCCCATCGTACTGTGATGAATGTGGTTTCTGCGAATCACAACGTCAATCGCCGCATGCAGTTTAATCGCCGAAATCTCCGCGCCGCCAAGCTCCATCATATTATTGATGTGATGGATATGATTGTCCTCAATGGTCGAAAAAACGCATCCCATTCTTCCCACAATCCCAGTCTGCTGACAGTCATGAATGTTGCATCTTCGAATAATATGGGAACCGACCTTTTCCTTTAACCATCCATGATACTGTCCACGGCATACCGCGTCACGTTCCATCTGGGTCGGGCTTTTTACATGCTTACGGGTAAAGTAGTGATCGTTTTCTGCATCATAATATTTGCCAAGAGAAATTCCGCAGCACTTGCTGTTGACAATTTCACAGTCCTCAATGATCCAGCCATAGGCCCAGTGCGGACCCACCATGCCGTCCTGATAAGCTGCAGGCGGTGCCCAGGTCGTAGCTGCTTTCTCAATATAAAAACCAGACAGGGTGATGAAATCCACGTGCTCTTCACTAGGCATAAAACACTCCCTGCGGACATTGATCTCAACCTTTTCCTCACGCGGATCCTTTCCCTGGAAATTCGCATAAATAACCGTTTCATCACGTTCGCACTCCGCATACCACTTGTATCTGGTCCACTCGTGTTCCCAGGATGGCTCATAAACCGGAGCATGATCGCACTCCGGCAGAGTCAGTGCTTCATACATCGCTTTGTCATTCAAATAAACACATCCTGTGTGACGCTCATCCTTCGCAAAGTACCAGTCCCCATAAACCGGCGTATTGTAAGGATTGTAGTCATTGAATACTCCGTTCGGAATATGCGTAACCCATATATCAGCACAGAAATGTTTCCAGTTCTTCACTTCTTCTGCGCCACTGATAATTGCTCCAAGCGGCTCCACAGAACGATATACGATCCGGTTTTCTGCAGTTCCACTATGGATGGGATTCACATACTCCCGGTAAACACCGGGCATAACCAGTACTTCATCTCCCGGCATCGCAATCTTCGCCGCATCGTTAATTCTCTTAAACGGCCGCTCCTTTGATCCGTCGCCATCACATCTGGCTTTTGCATTGACGTAAATTTGCATTTGGTAACCCTCCTTTTCTATATATTACATATAAAATGTCTTACCGTTACTTTTTTATACGTAGGGTAAAATTTTTGTAGGAAAAATTAATAGAAAAAAGAAAGCACCGGGATC
>CAVHRK010000007.1:0-42577 GCA_963638365.1 Anaerobutyricum sp.
ATATTAAATATTGTTTGGTTCGCTAATAACTGCATGATATATTCATATTCCATTGGTTTTCACTCCCTTCATAAGAAATGACATCCCTTAGGATGCCATCTCTTTTTCTTCCTTTGATTCTGTCTGGGTTTCTGTGGTGGACTGCTTTTCCAAAGGTGCTACCTTCAGGGTGTTTCCCTCAATCTTTAAACCACCACTGATAATTCCCATCTCATACAGTGCTTTGATTCTCTCTTCACTAAAACTCGTTCTCTCATATCGGGAAGAAATCACATCATATAACTGGATTCCCTTTTCTTTGTGAGTGCCTGTGACAATGTAAAACAGGTTTACTAAACTATCATTTTCAAACTTAGGGATCAGGGAATTGATGTGACTCTTTACCATCCAGTTTCTACAATAAAAATTTTCTGTATCTGGAATCAATTCCCCTGTTTCTTCGGATATTGCTAAACCATATACCTCTTCTTTTCCAGTGAGGATAAGATTTCTTAACTGCTTATCCGTGAACTCTACAATTTCTCCCTTAGGAAGTGAGTACGCTTCCCATCCTAACTGACGTGCTCCTAAATACAACTCATTAACCACAATTAACTTTCTACACATAATTTCTACCTCTTCTTTCTGTACCCTCTGGTACTAAATATTTTGTTTTCGGAGATTCTTTATTTTTCTTTGTCCTCCTTACATTTAATACCTTAACGCTGGGGAAATGGGGTGTCATTAGGGGAAGTAGCCAAAGATAATTACTGGGGGAAGTGATAGTGCACAGAAAAAGCAGGATGCGTATTTTTCACACCCTGCTTAGCTTTATTGATTTGGTTGGTTTTTTATATTGGTACTATGGCTTCCTTAATTTTTCCCCTTTTCCCCTGTTTCCTTACTTCCTACCTACTCTTAAAAAAGATGCAGAAACAAAATACTGGGTTACACGAATTCATCGTTGCCTGGACGAATGTCTGGGTTCCGTGTCCGGCGATCTTGTGGCAGCGGATCCGGCGGTCCTCCACCATGATGTAGCCCGGACAGTTAAAAGTGGATTCCGGCGTTACCACACCCTCCTCCAGGCCGGCCGATGCCGTAATGACCTTAAAGGTGGATCCCGGCTCATAGGTGTCACTGATGCAGCCATTACGCCACATCTGATTGAGCAGTTCCTGTTTCTGTTCTTCACTTACTCCTTCGCCTGCCTCTCCCAGATCATACGGATGATTCAGGTCGAATTCCGGGACATCCACCATCGCATACAGCTCTCCGTTCTTTGGATTGATGACAATGATCGATACCCGTTCTGCTTCTTTGGTTTCCATCACCTGCTTAGCAAGCTGCGTCGCATAGCTCTGGATGTTCCGGTCCATGCTGATATACAGATCCTTCCCCGGAATGGGCTCCACACGCTCTTCCCCCTCTGCGGCAAGCTCCACGCCCCTTGCATCGGTCACGGTAAGAATTGTGCCCTCCGTTCCCTTCAATACCTCCTCATATTTCACTTCCAGACCGATGATTCCCTGATTGTCACCGCCGGTAAAACCCAGCACCTTGGAAGCCAGCGTATCATAAGGATAATACCGCTTATAGTCCTCATCTACCTTTACCCCGGCCAGATCATAGCTCCGGATCCGGTCTCCGGTTTCCTTTTCCACATTGCTCTTTACCTTTTCAATCGAGGAATACTTCTGTACACGCTTACGGACATATTCCTCCGACAGATCAAGCTCCCGGCTTAACACCTCTACAATTTTATCCGGCTCCTTGATCTGATTGTGAATTACAGAGATCGTACAGACCGTTTTGTTGTCTGCAAGCACCGTGCCATTGGCATCCAGAATCCGTCCTCTGGCAGCCTTGATCATTCGTTCCCTTTCATGTAACTGCTGTGCTTTTTCCATATAATATTCCGAACAGTTCACCATCAGATAACCGAGCCGTACCATCAAAAGACAGAGCAGTACAACGCATACGAAGAAAAAGGTCACAATCTTTTTCCGGTGAAAGGTCTTATTTTTCTGCATAAAAAACCTCATAGAAAAGGTATTGTTATAATTTATTACCCTTCCTATGAGGTTATGCCTTTGTATTTTCAGGTTTCTATGGAGCATCTGCCGTAGTACCCTGTCCGGAGCTCTCCGTTCCGGTATCTTCTGTCGTATCCCCGGCAGTGTCCTCTCCGGTTCCGCCCTCGGCTTCGCCGCCTTCATAGCTTTCTCCGTACACTGCACCTGTTATGGGATCGACATAAGCGCCGGTATTCGGATCCACCGCATAGCCGGTTGCCGGATCAATCGGAAAATCCTTCCACGGTTCATTCCGTGGCGTTTCTTCCGTGGTTCCATCCCCTTCCGCCGTGGTATCTCCGGTATTTTCTCCGTCCTCTCCTTCTGCTGCCGCGTCTTCTTCCGAGACAACCGGAGTCCGGATTTCAATCTGAAGCTGCTCTAATTCTTCGCGTTCCTTGTCGGTCAGTTCTTCGGTCATGAAAATACCAAGATAAGGAAGAGCCTCGGTAAGAATACTCCGCACGATACGGGTTGCATACTTCGCATCGTCCTGTGTTGCCACGTTCGGACGGTCCACAACCACATAAATTGCAATCTGCGGATTGTCTGCCGGAGCATATCCCATAAAGGAAACCACATACTGATGGTTGCCTCGGGGAAGTGTTTCGGCGGTTCCTGTTTTACCACCGATCATGTAACCTGCCGGACGGGCAGTTTTACCGGTTCCGTGTTCTCCGGTAACAACGGTATTACACATCTCACGGATCTTTTCGGAGGTTTCCTCGGAAACGGTCTGCTTCAGCACACGGGGCTCAATATTCTGCACGGTTGCTCCCGACGGGCTGATGATCTTCTTTACCATATGGGGCTCATAATAATATCCGCCGTTAATCAGGGAACTGAATCCACTGATCATCTGGATCATCGTACAGTTATAGGACTGTCCAAAGCTGTTCGTTGCAAGATCCGAGGAACCCATTGTATCCTTGGTAAAAATAAGGCTCGCGGTACGTGCTTCTCCTGCCAGGTCAATGTTCGTCTTTAATCCCAGATTAAAGATATGCTGGAACTTCGTAAAGGTATCTACCCCCATGGCTTTTGCAACATACATCATAACCACGTTGCACGACCGCTCAATTCCTTCCGATACCGTAAGAAGTCCGTCACCATAACGGTTGTGGCAGCGGATCTTGTGGCCGCCGACTTCAAGAAGCCCCTCACAGTTATAGGTTTCATTTCCGGTAATCGCGCCGCTTTCAATCGCAGCCGCTACCGTAAAGGGTTTGGAAACGGAGCCCGGTTCATAGGTATCATTAATACAGAAGTTCTTCCATAAGGCATTGAGGTTCTGATAAAGCTGATCGCCCTCTAAGGTGCCAACATTTTCTTCATTAATATATTCCTCCGTTTTCTCCCCATTTTCATCAAGGAGCCGCATGCCAAGCAAGGCATCCGTGTTCCGCACATCATTCAGGTTAAAGGTCGGATAACTTGCCATGGCAAGAATCTCACCATTATTGACATCCATGATAATACAGCCTACATTGTTGGCGCCATTTCCCTCATGGGCGTTGTCCTTATATTCCTCATTAAACTTCAGCAGATATTTCTCTACAATGCTTTGCAGGTTGGCATCAATGGTGGACTGAACCGTGTTGCCGTCTACTGCCGCAATGGTTGTCCGCTCCACGTTCGCATCAGAATTCATGTAACCGTATTCCCGTCCGGGGGTTCCGGTCAGCACATCATTATAATACTCTTCCAGTCCATAGGATCCGATATTATCATTCGTCGTAAATCCAATGACATCACAGGCAAGAGTATTGCCCGGGTACATTCTCTGGTATTCTTCCTCAAACCAGACCCCCTGAACCAGAGACCCTTCTGCATTCTGCAATTCCTTAAACCCTTCAATCTGTTCATAGGTCTGACGCTTCGCCAGCACATAATAACGCGACGAATCACCGTTTTCCGCAATATAGGACCGGACCGCCGACGTATCAATTCCGAACTCCTGCCGCAAGGCATCCAATGTCGGCTCCAGATACTCTTCCTTCTCCGATACCGCTACCGCATCCAATATGACATTATAAACCTTCTCGCTCGAAGCCAGAATGCTTCCGTTCCGGTCAAGAATGGATCCTCTTTTGTACGGAATGGTCGTACTGTCATACTTCTGCTGGGACAAAATCTGCTTCTTATAACGCTCTCCATTGTCCCTGCTGATCGTAAATAACCGATAGGTTAAACCCACAAAAGCCAGCAGCACTATCATAAATAGTACTACCAGCTTCTTCTGCATTCTTACTGTAAATCGATTTCCTTTTGCCTGTCTTGCCAAATTCTTACCTCTTACGGATCTGCTGCCTTCCGCGGATACTAATTCGGGATCTCACCGGTCTGTCTCACATAGTCACTGCTGTCTCCGTTAAATGTGATAATCTGACCTTCCTGTGCATATCCCATACCAAGTTCCTGAATGGCAATCCGTTTTACTTCATCCAGATTAATACTACTTGTTATTCTACTATAATTCTCGTCATTATCAAGTCTTAAATCATTTAAAATTTTTTCCTGTCTGGAAATATTCTTAATACTGTTCGTGATATCCGACTGTAATGACAGATACATGGTCAAAATCATTCCTGCGGCAACCATAGCGGCTGCAAGGAACAGCACATAGCCGATATTCATCCGGCGTGCTCTCGCACGGTTGCGGTGTGTCTGCTCACTGACACGACGCTGCGGCTGTTCAATCTGAGGCAGTGCTTCAAGCTTTCTGGCTGTATTTCCCTGCACATAGATGCTGTTCCGATATGCAGTTTTTCCTGTTGTTCTTGTATCAGCCCTCATAAGTTATGCCTCCATTCATTCCCTAATTACACTTTTCAAATATTCGAAGCTTCGCGCTTTTGGCTCTGCTGTTTAACTCCATTTCTTCTTCACTTGGTAAAATCGGCTTTCCGGTGATCACCGTCCCCTTGCTCACCTTTCCGCACACGCATACCGGAAAATTCGGTGGACAGGTACAGGGATTCGCCGCCTGCCGGAATGCGGTTTTCACAATCCGGTCCTCTAAGGAATGGAAGGTAATGATGCATAATCTTCCACCCGGATTCAAAAGATCGATCAGTTCATTTAAGGAATCCTTCAGCACTTCCAGTTCATGATTGCATTCAATGCGGATCGCCTGAAAGGTACGTTTGGAAGGATGTCCCCCTTCTGCCCTCATCTTTGCAGGAATCGCTGCTTTAATAATTTCGTTCAGCTCCCCTGTTGTTTCGATCTGCCTCTGTTTTCTTGCTGCCACGATGTGTTTGGCGATGTTCTTCGCAAACTTGTCCTCGCCATAATCGCGGATCACACGAAACAGTTCCATCTCGCTGTATTCATTAATGATTTCTTTCGCCGAAAAGCTGCTCCGCTGATCCATCCGCATATCCAGCGGTGTATCATACCGGTAGGAAAATCCCCGCTCTTCATTATCAAGCTGATAAGAGGAAACTCCCAGATCCAGCAGCATTCCATCGATTCCATCAATCTGTAGCTGTCGTAAAACGGCCGGTGTGTTCCGGTAGTTGTCACGAACGATCGTCACATGCTCTTTAAAGGGCTCCAATCTTGCAGTAGCAGCTTCAATGGCTGCCTCATCCTGATCAATGCCAATGAGCCGTCCCTTACCGGTAAGTCTGCCTGCAACCACGCTGGCATGTCCTGCCCCGCCTAAGGTTCCGTCCACATAAATTCCTTCCGGCTTGATGTTCAGGCCTTCGATTGATTCATTCAACAGCACTGACGTATGATTAAATTCCATTCATTAACCCCTTTAGATTCCAATTCCAAGTTCAAACATATGATTGGAAATCTCATCCATGTCTTCAAAGGAAACCGTTCCTTCCCAGCGTTCCTTACTCCAGATTTCAATTCTGCTTCCTACCCCGACTAAAACGGTGTCCTTCGTAATATCTGCAAATTCCCGTAAAACCGAAGGGATTAAAATTCGTCCCTGCTTGTCTACTTCCACACTGGCTGCACCTGCTAAGAAGTATCTGGTAAATTGTCTTACCTGTTTATCCATCATGGGTAGCGAGAGAAGCTTTTCTTCAAATTTCTTCCACTCTTCGTTGTCATACACAAACAGACAGCCATCCATCCCCTTGGTCACTACAAATTCATCGCCTAAACTTTCACGGAATTTGGAAGGAATGATCAGTCTGCCTTTGGCATCAATTGTATGATTGTATTCACCCATAAACATTGATACAATTCACCACTTTCTACCACTTGGTTGACACTGTCTACCACTTTCCACCACTTTTAGGTCTATTCTACCCTATTGAGGCAGGGATTGCAAGCATAAAAATAGCGCCCTGTGAGTCTCACAAGGCGCATAAATACTGGATTTTTCTTTAATTTTTGCTTATATTGTGTGGTGTATCATCCCACCCACCAGATATAGTGTTTCAGGTCTGATCTTCTCCCACAAAATTTTTTTTCGTTTCTTCTTTCTTTTTCAAATGGATGCGCACGAACACACCACAGATCACGGAAAATACCACCAGAATAATGGCAAGTACCTGGGAAACCGGTATGGTTGTTCCGTGAATGTAAAGCTGGTCGGTACGGATTCCTTCGATCCAGGCTCTGCCAAGTCCGTAACCGCCAAGATAGATCAGGGCAATTTCCCCTTCAAACTTCTTATGCTTCCAGTAAATGAGCATAATCGCAAGAACCATCAGACACCAGAGGCTTTCATACAGGTAGGTCGGATGCACCTGAATGTAGTTCGTTCCTTCTATAATATGATTCCGTAGATTTTCGGAGATATCCCCACTTCGTACCATTTCAATCGGAAGCCGCATAGCAAGCAGATTATCGGTATATTCACCGAATACCTCACGGTTAAAGAAGTTTCCCCACCGGCCGATTGCCTGTCCGAGAATCAGCCCCGGCAGTGCCGTATCCATAAAGCGGAAGGGATTGAGTTTCTTGATCTTACAGTATACAAACACCGTAATAAACGCGACAATCACACCGCCATAAATGGCAAGTCCGCCTTCCCGCAGGTTCAGGATGCTTAACGGATGATTCTTATAGTAATCCCACTGAAAGATCACGTAATAGATTCGCGCACCGATAATCGAAAAGATTACCGCATAGATTGCGAAATCAAAATAGGTATCCGGATTCTGTCCGGTCTTCTTTGCCACCTTCGCTGCCATCAGGTATCCACAGATGACCGCAATGGCGATACAGATTCCATAGATTGCAATGGTAAATCCGAAAACGGTAAAACCCTTGGGCACATATTTCAGATCAATTCCAAGATTGGGAAATGAAATTTCCATCAAATCCATCATAATTGTTTACTCCTCTGCTATTACACATTAAAACGGAAAACTATAATTCTAAAATTCATCTTGTTTCATAGCCTCCACTTGATGCATTATATATCATTTAGTTTGAAAAATCTACCCTTAACCGTTCATTATGTTCATAAATTCCAAGAAAAATCGTTCGGTTAGGGGTTCAGATAGGGGTAAGGATTTTTGTACCTAGCCCCTATAAATTATATCTATTCTCTTTATAGAGTTAAGTGTACTAAGAAAAGGAAATCTGGGAGGATTCAGTCATGAAAACTGTAAAACAAACAACGCTTGTAAAACAAATGTCAAACAGAACTATAGAGCGCATGAGTGGAAATGCTATACGGAACAATACAATGGAATACTACTTTCTGAAATTGCTTGCTAACGGCATTGTAAAAAGCCGTATGCCTCAAGCTGAAATCAATCAATTACGAAATCGTATGAAACGCTTACAAGGCTGTAACAAATTTTGGCTAACAGAAACCTATGAGAAAAGTCACATAAAGGTACTACTTCATACCTATCTATGTAAAGATAAATTTTGTAATAATTGCAGTCAGATGAAAAAAATCATACTGCAAAACCGCTTTCTTCCCCTTCTCCAACAATATCAAGATAATCTTTATCATATTGTCTTGACTGTCCCTGACTGTAATGGAGAAAATCTCAGGAATACTATTTGGAAAATGAATACCTGTTTCAAAACGCTGGTAACGTATCTGAATGGCAACAAAAAAGTGAAGGGACTCGACCTTTCATCATATGGCTTTCAAGGCTGCATCCGTTCCCTTGAAATCACATATAGAGAAGATTCTTATCACCCTCACTTTCATGTTGCCGCTGTTCTGGGAAACAATGTGGCAGCAGAAGAAAAGTATATTGTAAATGAGTTTTCAAGCCGTGGAAAACGGCATTTTTCTGATTTTGAAGCCCTCTTACAACGCTTATGGTGGCTTCTTATAAATCAGAAACGGCTCACATTTGATAATATAAATAATGAAGATTCTTCTTTAGGACGATACAGTTGTACTATTGATAAGTTCCAATCAGATGACTATCGGAATTTGTTTGGTTACATGACAAAAATGTACGGAGAAGATAACTCAGAAATGACCTATGATAATTTCAAGACTTTATACTATGCGACATACCGTGTTCGCCAAATACAGGGATATGGTGTTTTCTATAATGTCAAAGAAGCTAACTCTGAACATTACACCGAAGCTGATTATGATGTGTTAGAGGATTACTTACTCTGTAAGGAAGAGCCCATAAGTGCCTATGAACCGTTAAGCCATTTTTCAGTCTCTAACGGATACAAGCTGGTAAAACATCCCTTAAAAAATAGAGTTTAAATTAAACGAATTTCATCATTTTCCACGGAATTGTTAAACGATTACACATTTAAACCGTTTTAAACTTTTTCCGTGGAAAATTGATTTTTTACATACCGCTGAATATATTTTCTGTTTAAAATGATTTTCAGACTCATGAGGCAATATATGGCTGTAATCAGCCATATCCTAATTATGAAAATTGGTTCCCTCTGCTGGGCTTTCGTCAAGATAGCGAAACATCAAATTTACCATATTGATTGCCAGCATTTTCTCTCTTTGTGACCTACCATCCATTAGCTGACTCCAAAGCCTGTACTCGTCATCCTCCTTTGGTGTAATACAATCTGAAAGCAAGTAGTCTATGGTTACTCCAAGCCGTTTGGCAACAATAATCAGATTGTCCAATGTAAGACTTCGGTCTCCACGTTCTACCTGTCCAATATATGCCATCGACAAATTAACATCTTCTGCTAATTTTTCTTGTGTTAAATTCAAACGTAAACGTTCCTCTCTGATTCGCTTTCCTATATTCTGGCTAAATGGTTCTTCCTTTGTATAGACTTTCTTTTTCTGTATCATCAAACAACTCTCCTTTGCTATCCGTATGTTAAAATGATACAAATAGCAAAGATTATATTTAATCCGCACATGGCATTATTTGTATATGCTATTAGTTGTTTTTATGTGTGCGATATGCTAAGATTGTGACAAGTCCTTATGGAGGTGTCACATGAAAGTTATATTGAGCAGAAAGGGGATGGATAGCGAAGCTGGAGGCATACCAAGTCCAATACTTCCAGGCGGTACATTGTTATCTCTTCCTATTCCAGATAATACGAGTGGACAGAAATATAGTGAATTGTATTATAACGGTCAGAGCTTGCAAGAAATTATCCGCCAATTAAAACCACGTTTTAATTTTTCAAAGAATCCTACCTGTCATCTTGACCCTGATATATATAATACAATTACAAACAAGCCGACTGCATGGAAACCAGCCTTTGGGCAATGGGATATACCTGCTGCCCATTTAGACAAATTAGGTGTAGATATCGGAGATATCTTCCTGTTTTACGGTATGTTTCAGCAAACCAAGCTACAGGCAAACGGCACATTAGCTTTTGTTAAAGGCTCACCCATTCGTCATATCATCTATGGATATATGCGTGTTGGAGATATCTTAAGAGATGAACAGAAAATCACGGATTTCTATCCGTGGCATCCTCATAGCAATAATACAAGTCATGCCAACAACCGTTTATATTTGCCTGCGGAATATGGCACTTTCCGATATACCGAAACCCTTGTCCTTACTCAGAGTGGGCAGAGCAATCGTAGCTTATGGCAATTACCGCCGTTCTTTGCCCAAAAAGGCATTTCTATCTCTTGGCAAGGAAATAACCACCCTGTTCTGAAAAACGGATTTTCGCTGTTAAATTCTTCAGCCAGAGGGCAGGAATTTATCATTACTGCTGATACCGAAAAGCAAGAAGATAACTTGCACAAATGGGTGGAAAATATGATACAAATTGGCAAAGAACAAACAGGAGGATACCAAATGGAACAGCTTGTTACTGAGATTTGCAATGCAGACCTAAAGAAGGATGTTTTCAAGAATGCTCAATTTATCTTCTTTGCTGAAAGCGGTGCTATGGGAGAGTCTGGAAAAGTCCTGATTGTCACTTCTGGCGGAAGTATCTTTCATTGCAATTATTGCTATGGGGATATCCGTTTAACCAGACTATTCCGCTCCATTCCTGTTCTAAAAGAATGTGATTTTAGTACTTTGGGAGAAAATGCAAAAATTCCAAATGGATGGAACTATGAATATCTGGGTGCTGGGAATCATCTGCTCATCAGAAATGATGCTTTTGAGGATTTCAAAGAAAAGACAAAAGATGTGGAATATCCAGAGGATATGTATATGCTCTGGTTCAATGCCGCATGGGATATCATCCAACAACACAATATGGGAAAACTTCCTATCGAAACAAAGACTCCAGCCGAATTAGCTCTTTTGTGTGATTCGGCAGAACATTCTGCTAAAGCTCTAAGCGAAGAAGAACGTATAAGAGACGATTTAGCGCATGGCTATGACCCTTTTGAAGATGAACGTGTTATTATTACAGCGGAACTTGTCCATGGCAATAATATACCAGATGGTACTATCAGAACAAATGAAGGATGTTTCTCTGATTACCGTAGTTATATGTCAGAATTATGGTATTGGGAACATATAACTAATGTAACATACTATTTTCCTGTAGATGATCCGTTAACAGGTCACATACCAAATGATAATAAGTTCATTGAAAATTACCTTATCTCTCAAGGAAAATTATCTGAAAATGAGGAACATCATATGGAAACAATGATTCTCAACCGTAACGGCATTGACATTTATTCTGTCACTATTACAATAGCCTGCGAAGATGATGAATATTGCGAAGCTCGTCCTTAACGGGTGAAAAGAACAGCCCTACTCTTTTTTGAGCAGGGCTGTTCTCTTACATGGGAAAATTTATATTGATTATAACCAATTCAGCATGGAATTGGAATAACCTACGCTGTCCTTAGCGATACAAAAATACTTCTTTTTCTTAATACCACCCATACTACGAATTGTATGTAATGGTTTGCGAGAATAAATGGTGCATGAACAAGTAACTTTGGCTTTATATAGCAGTTCATAAAACAATGATTTATCAAATAGGTCACGCACGCTACCACCTTCTTTTTTCCAATAACTTTCAAAGTGTGTATAGATAAAATCACTGTCCAGTATAAAATTTCCACCCTCAACGCATCCTATTTGTACCCAATCCACATCTGTTAAATCATACATTAAAAAATCATCAAATCCATGCTTGTCAGCATAATTGTATATACATCTACACCGCTGAACCGTTTCAACTATAAATTTCTTAAATCCCTTAATTACATTTTCAGATAACTGCTCTTTTTTACGCATACCGAATAGCCCTCCTTTTAATTTTTCGCTCATCTTTCGTAAGCCATGCGATAAACGCTTCTTTAGTAACAAGCATTCGTTTGTTCACAAAAAGTGTAGGGAATTGTTCTGAATTCATCAGCTCATAGGTTTTTCCTTTTGATAATCCCAGTATTTTCTGAACATCTTTTGCACTGAGTACCAGTGGCACTTCATCCCAATTACGGTATTCTTCCATCAATTAGCTCTCCTTCCAAAAGTCAACTCGTTATATTATGCCCTCTTTTGTCCTATTTTCAGTTTCTGTTGACAATTTAACATAAAAGAGTTATGATGTCAATAACAATTTTTCCCGTTTGAGGGATAATGTATTTTATCTCTTTACTTTTCGACGAAATAGAGAAATAATAATTGTATCACAGAAAGGAGTACAAACATTATGGAAAAAGTCTCTAAAGAAGCTTTAGCAAATATAGTAGGAACAAGATTAAAGGAACTTCGTAAAGCTAAGACAGACTTAGGTCAGAAAGATGTTGCTGATGACATCGGCATTACCAAACAAGCTTTAAGTAATTATGAAAGTGGAAGAAATCTTCCAGACCATGCTGTGCTAGTCTCACTTGCTAAATACTATTCCTGCACAACTGATTATTTATACGGATTAACTGATAAAACAACTCAAAAAGTTACAAATTATTCTGAGCGAGAATGTGTTAATTCAATGTTTCATGCTATGGAAACTGTCTCGGAAGATGAAGCTGATTTTATCGTCTCCACAACGGCAGATGTTCTTAAAGAATTATCCATCAGCAAAAAGAATCCACAAAGACGGAGATTTATTGAGCTTTGGGGTGAATGGAATATAATTTTTGCAGAATATATAGAATACATCACCTTGGCCTCAAGACGTTTATCAAAATCTGACATAACTCCAGAAGATATAGCAAAAGAGTCTGCTCTTTTTTATAGCAAACGTGAAATAACCGAAATTGCAGAATCCATCCAACAGATAGGTTTCTCCGCCATATTGAACTTTTCTTCCATTTCCAAAAAGAAACTACGTGTCAGGAAAAACTTTAGGAAAGGCTTAAATAATTCAAATTTTGAAAGGGAGTGCTAATTTTATGGCAAAAAAGCGAGGACAGAATGAAGGTTCTATACGCAAGAGAAAAGACGGCACATGGGAAGCCCGTGTAACCGTTTATATTGATGCCAATGGTAAGCAGGTTCGCAAGTCTCTTTACGGCAAAACCAAAAAAGAAGCTTTCGAGAAAATGACTGACTTACAGAATAATTTGCAAAAAGGAATCATCACAAATCCTACAGAAATGACCGTTAAAGAATGGATGGACGTATATATGCGAACATACAAAAAGCCGCACGTCCGTCCTGCCACCTACAATAATTATTCCGTAAAAGTAAACAACCATATAAATCCTGCTATCGGTCATTATAAAATCAAGAGTTTAAGACAAGATATCGTTCAGAGATTCGTTAATGGGCTTTCTGAAAAAGGGCTAGCACCATCAACCGTAATAGACATATATAAATTACTTCACAATGCTCTGGAAACAGCCATTGATGACGGCTTAATTGCACGAAATGTTGCTAACAGAGTAAAATTACCCAAAACATCAAAGCCCAAAATAAATGTACTTTCTGCTGAACAGGAAAAAGCGTTTATTGAACAGGCTAGCAAAACTTATATGGGAATCATGTATATTTTTGATCTCCATACAGGAATGCGTCTGGGAGAATTGCTTGGTCTTAAATGGAGCGATATTGATTTTGAACATGATGAGCTTCATGTAAAAAGAACTCTCTATAAAGCAAAAGACCCAGACGAAACAAGCTCTCACTGGTATCTGGATTTTGGAGACCCAAAAACAGAGGCAGGAAAAAGAACCATTCCTCTTTATGATAGCACCATGGAAATACTTGCTAAGGTATATGACCAGCAGGAAACAAATAAACAAAAGGCTGGAGCTGCTTACGATGACAATGACCTTGTATTCTGTACTCAGCTTGGGAAACCATTAGAGCCAAATAATATGCGCCGTACTTTCTATTCTATTTGTGAAAAAATCGGAGCAAAAGGTCTTCATCCTCACTGTTTAAGACACACTTATGCTACACGAGGTGCTGAGAAAAATGTGGACATGAGAGCTTTGC
This sequence comes from Anaerobutyricum sp., assembly GCA_963638365.1. Lineage (GTDB taxonomy): Bacteria > Bacillota > Clostridia > Lachnospirales > Lachnospiraceae > Suilimivivens. The sequence goes on from CAVHRK010000007.1 coordinate 13,826, forward strand.
AGGCTGTTCTTGGACATGCGAATATTCGTGAAACGATAGATACCTATACTCATCCTTCAAATGACTTCAAAAGACGTGAACTAATGAAGCTGGAAAATACACAAAAAGATACAATGGAAATTCTCGGTAGGGGTTAGGTAGGGGTTAAATACCAAAAGGAGCTACCGCTATAATACGGTAACTCCCATAATTTCCAAGATTTCAATGTGGAGAAGAAACATCAGACGTTAAATCGGAATAGAATGACATCCCCATCCTGTACCACATAGTCCTTGCCTTCCATACCGACAAGCCCCTTTTCTCTGGCTGCTGCAAGGGATCCCTGCTCTAAAAGATCCTTATAGTTTACTACCTCAGCCTTGATGAAACCACGCTCGAAGTCGGTATGAATCTTACCGGCTGCCTGCGGAGCCTTGGTGCCGATCTTAATGGTCCACGCTCTCGTTTCATCCTCTCCTGCAGTCAGAAAGCTCATCAGTCCCAGTAAGGAATAACTTGCACGGATCAGCTTCTCAAGTCCAGATTCCTTTAACCCAAGATCCTCTAAGAACATTGCTTTCTCATCATCGTCCAGTTCTGCAATCTCCTGCTCGATCTGGGCACAGATTACGAACACTTCACTTCCGTCTTCCTTGGCAAACTCACGCACCTTCTGAACGCCTGCATTGGATGCGCCGTCATCTGCCAGGTCATCCTCTGCAACATTTGCTGCATAAATGGTTGGTTTATAAGTAAGAAGATTCAGGCTCTTTAAAATTGCCTGCTTGTCTTCATCATCGGTCACATAACTCTTTGCCATCCTGCCGGATTCCAGATGTGCAATAAGCTCTTCCAAAAGCTCTGCTTCCTTGGCAAGAGACTTGTCCATTCTGGCTGCCTTACCGGTCTTTGCCATACGACGTTCCAGAATTTCCAGATCGGAGAAAATCAGTTCCAGATTGATGGTTTCAATATCACGAAGCGGATCAATGCTTCCGTCAACATGTACCACATTCGGATCCTCAAAGCAGCGTACCACATGCACAATTGCATCCACTTCACGGATGTTGCTTAAGAACTGGTTACCAAGACCTTCCCCCTTGGAAGCGCCCTTTACAAGACCTGCAATATCTACAAATTCAATGACCGCCGGTGTCACCTTCTTGGAATGATACAGATCTCCCAAAAGCTTTAAACGCTCATCCGGCACTGCCACCACACCCACATTGGGATCAATGGTACAGAACGGATAGTTTGCCGATTCCGCTCCTGCCTTGGTCAGTGAATTGAATAATGTACTCTTTCCTACGTTGGGTAAGCCCACGATTCCTAATTTCATTTTCTATATTTCCTCCTTAAAGCCCTCCATTCTACGGACATTCTGTGATTTTAATACTTGGTTATGTACCAATATTTCAAGCAAAAGCCAAATCACTTTTAAGCTTTCCGTAAACTGGTCTATTTCCCTGAGTTTTTGTTTCTTTGTTATATGAACTTATAGTTTTATTGTAATTCCGGCTTTGCCACACCACTAATAACATTATATCATTCGTGTTGTACTTTAACAGAATACTTTTTTACATAAGAATACAAGTTCTGACCACTTTCTAAAAGAGCCTCAATATTCAGACTTCACTATATCATAAAGAGTACCAAAAGTAAATTCTTATATTTCATTGTTCCCGGTCATTTTAAATCCAACTTATATTGAACTACTTTGGCATCACCTTCAAATACAGAATACAAGTACAATTACTACTTCTTCTTATTCTTTTTGTCCAAAACGGCAAGCACTGCCAGTCCCAGTCCCAGTCCCGAAACGGCAAACAGAATAAACCAGAGTGCCAGATTGCCGTTGTCTCCGGTATCCGGTGTGCCTTGGTCTGTGGAAGTCGGTTCGGGCGGCTGCGGAGAAGGAGATGATGTCGGTGTTCCCGGCAGTGTCATCGGATTGGACGATGTCGGTGTCTTCTTCTTATAGGTGTTTTCAAAGAGTGCCAGATTGCTGTTGTCTCCGGTACCCGGTGTGCCTTGGTCTGTGGAAGTCGATTCGGGCAGCCACGGAGAAGGAGGTGTTGTCGGCGTTACCGGCGGTGTCGTCGGATTGGACGGTGTCGTTGTCTTCTTCTCATAGGTGTTTTCAAAGGCTACCTTGGCGGAGGCGCCGTCACCTACATATATGGAAGCAAGGGAACCATCCACCTTGCCGGAGGCATCCACTTCGTACTGCACCTTCTTTAAGGTAAATCCACCGACAGCATTTCTGGTTTCTTCAACCTGATATCCTCCCGGAGCGGCACCAAGTTCCAGTGTCCAGATTTTGCCTGCGGTATCGTAGGTGAAATCTGACAACTTGTAAGTCTTGGAAGTACCGTCCGTGGTTCTGGTCACCTTGAAGGAAATGGCTGCTTCCGCTTTTGCCTTATCCACATTTCCTAAAACCGTTTTGGTAATCACAATCTTACCGGTCTTCTTGGTATAGGTATTGTCAAAGGTTACCACGCTGTACATGCTATCCTGCACAGGGACACTTACCGCCGTTTCACCGTTTCCCCGCATTGCAGCGATATAAGTGGTGGTTCTGCTGTATGTCTCATCTTCGCCGGTCAGCACTTCCGTTACCGTATAAGACTTTCCAGCGGTAAGGCCGTTTATCTCATAATAGTATATGCCGGAATCCGGAGCGGTTTCCGTAAAGGCAGTTCCCGCTACCGGGGAGCCCGGAATTTCATTTCCGTCTTCATCGGTTATCTTAAAGGAAATGGTATTCTTTACCTGCTCCCATTTTAAGTCACCATGCACTCTCTTAATGATGTCCAGGCCGCCCTGCAGTTTCGTATAGGTATTGGTAAAGCTTACTTTCTGTGCTGAGGCTCCTACCGTCACTTCCGGTTTTGCCGTGCCGTCATAGTTCTTTTCCGCGGTGGCGTTTACCTGGTACTTTGACGTGCACTGATAACCTGCCGATGCGGTAACAGTTTCCGTTACCGTGTATTTTCCGTAGGGTAAATCCTTCAGTGTCCATGTATAAACGGCTCCCGTGCCGCTTCCTGTTACAGAATATCCTTCCGTTCCGGCTTCTTCTGCGCTTCGGATTTCCGCAAGGGTTTTCGTTCCCACTACGGTTCCCGCTTCGTTTTCTACAGTCAGTGTTACGCTTTCAAAGCCGGTGGGAAGCTCGGTTCCTCCGAACTTCTTGGTTACTTCTATTTCGCCGGTCTTTGCCGTATAGTTATTGTCAAAACCTATTGCAACATGTGCCTCCTTATAGATACATATCGCCGTCTCACCGGTTCCGTGTATCATTGAGTATGTAAATGAGATTAAATACGTAGTGGTGCGGGTATATGCCGCATCCTCTCCGGTCAGAACTTCCGTTACCATATAAGTCTTTCCTACGGTAAGACCGCTTACCACATAATGGTAAATACCGGAGCCCGGAGCCGTTTCCGTAAAGGCAGTTCCCGCTACCGGGGAGCCTGTGATTTCGTCGCCGTCTTCATCCGTTATCTTAAAGGAAATCGTGTTCTTTACCTGCTCCCAGTTCAAATCGCCAGTAACTGTTTTGGTGATTTCCAGACCATCCTGCAGTTTCGTATAGGTATTGGTAAAGTTTACTTTCTGTGCCGCATCTCCTACCGTCACTTCGGGTTTTGCCGTACTGTCATAGTCCTTTTCCGCAGTGGCGTTTATCTGATATTTTGCGGTGCACTGATAGCCTGTCGATGCGGTAACTGTTTCCGTTACCGTGTATTTTCCGTAGGGTAAATCCTTCAGTGTCCATGTATAAACGGCTCCCGTGCCGCTTCCTGTTACAGAATATCCTTCCGTTCCGGCTTCTTCTGCGCTTCGGATTTCCGCAAGGGTTTTCGTTCCCACTACGGTTCCCGCTTCGTTTTCTACAGTCAGTGTTACGCTTTCAAAGCCGGTGGGAAGCTCGGTTCCTCCGAACTTCTTGGTTACTTCTATTTCGCCGGTCTTTGCCGTATAAGTATTGGTAAAGGTAACCACGCTGTTTGCTGTTTCATTGATGGGAGCACTTACCGCCGTTTCACCGGTTCCCCACGTTGCGTCTATATAAGTGGTGGTTCTGCTGTATGCCTCATCTTCGCCGGTCAGAACTTCCGTTACCGTATAAGTCTTTCCTACGGTAAGGCCGTTTATCTCATAATAGTATACGCCGGAATCCGGAGCGGTTTCCGTAAAGGCAGTTCCCGCTACCGGGGAGCCCGGAATTTCATTTCCGTCTTCATCGGTTATCTTAAAGGAAATGGTATTCTTTACCTGCTCCCAGTTTAAGTCACCACACACTCTCTTAATGATTTTCAGACCGCCGGTCTTTTCTTCATAGGTATTGGTAAATGCCACCGTATTGTAGCTGTCTGCCACCAGGATAATACCGGTTGCTTCCTGTCCCGTTTTTGCTTCCTTTACACCCACCTTATAGGTTACGGTCTTCGGGGTCTTTCCTCCTGCCGCAATGGCTTCCGTTACCGTGTATTCCCCTGCTTCCAACTGGTTGATAGCTGCCACATAAACACCGCCGTTTTTCGTCATATCGGCTCCGTTTACGGTAGCAATCACCAAATCGCCCTTTTTCACAGTAAAGGTAATATCATTTTTGACGTTATCCCAATCCTCGTTTTCCACGGTCTTGGTAATGTACAGCACTGCCGCCAACTGGTTTTCATACTCCAGTACATTCTCGTCATTCACGAACTTTTCAATGGTAATGCCGGAAGGCAGAGTCACGGAATCGTCATCATCAATAATGAAATAATACGGGTCGGTTCTTCTGGCATAACCATCCTTCGCCTTGGTTTCATACAAGGCATAAATCCAGTCTTTTTTTAAATTTTCCACGGTAATGGTACCGTCAACACCGACTTCAATATTGTCTTTTATCACAGCTCCGTCCACCATTTTGCCGGTATCCGCGTCGTAAGCTGCCCTTACAATCTTAAATACAGAACCCGCCAGTGTCGTATAGGTGTCCTCGTCCATCCAGAATTTCTTAATGGTAACGGAACCGGTCTCAGAAGCCTTCGGTGTCAGGGCTGCCGTAGCGGTTGCCGTTCCCAGGGAAGTTTCTCCCTTTTTACCGGTTACACTGTTAGTGATGTTTTCGGTATTGCCCGCCATAATAAAGCTCTTTTCATCCGCAATGGATGCCGTATAGGAAATAACCACCGTAGGCTTGTACCAACTGGAAGCTGCCGAACCGGCTGCCACTGCCGCTACCATCTTGTCCGTTACGGTAAAGCTGAAATTCCTTGCGTTGGCATCCGCCACATCCGATGCGGTTATGGCTGCATCTCCCTGACTGGTGTCCTCAGAGTTCTGGTATACATATACTAATTTTGCAGTTGCATCGTCATTGAACTTCATCAAATCCGGCAGGGTATCCGTAAGGGTAATGGTCTCCCCCGCTGTCAGATTCTCAATTTCGGAAAGGTCCACTCTGACTTCATAGGCAATGCTGTTCTTTGTTCCGTCCGGAACCGCCTTCTTCGTTATCACAACGCCCTGCTTGTTCTCATCCTTCCAGGTAGCTTCCACATCCTGGCTCTGGCCACCTAAAACGGCATCTGTATAAGTAAGATGTACTTTATTGGTAAATTCTGTCTGATTTGTCCAATCGAAATCATCCGGGATTTTCGTGGTAAAAGTAAGCATAACCAGTTGCCCCACATTTTTCTGCACAAAGTCATCGGTCAGTCCCAGTTTATAGCCCTGCCCGGAGCTTTCCCATGTTTTTACAATACTGCTGTTCAAAATAACCAGACTGCCCATCATCCTGTGCTTTCGCAATAACGGCTCCGTTATAGCTTACAGAAGGCTGCACCACATGCCTGGTCGTTTCCTGCACAAAATCCGTAAGCTCCACATTAGATACTCCGTTTGGAATATTCAGTGTCACATCCCAGATCAGGATTCTCGTGGTTCCGTCAAAATAAAGAAAGGATTTGCTAATCCAGTTGTTAGTACCTGCCGTCCTGGTAGCGGATGCGCTGACATCCTTATTTCCCACCTTGGCGGAAACGGTATTGCTGAAGGTATAACTGCCGTATTCCAGGCGCCGTTTGTAATCGTCCGTAACGGAGGTCGTGTATACAATGCTGTAAATTCCTTCCGCTTCTTCCGTAATGCCGCTCACCTTAACAGCCGCATTTAATCCGGTACCCGGTGTTTCGACGATGCCGGTAATATAGTCTGCAATCGATTTATTTGAATTTTTAAAATCTTCCAGATAGTCATTCAGCTTAATGGTTACTTTCCAGGTAATTACACCCGTGGTTTCATCATAAGCGGTTGCAGTTAGGCTCATCTCGGGACCATTTGCATCTGCATAAACCAGATTGCTCTCCTTTTCCTTATCGCTGTCCCGGTTGTCCTTATAGTCTGCTTTTATGATGTTGCCGAATTTTCCCATATTGGAAGTCTTCTCCGTATAGATGGAATCATCTACTTCCATTCTATAGGAAATGGTAATGCTTTCACCCTCTGCCAGTTCTGCACTCTGCAGAGCGGCATTTAAATCCGTCATATTGCTGTAAGTGGTTCCTTCCGTCACACCCACATCACTGCCGTTTACGGTTTTGATTTTCAGTTCGGAAAGATTTCTAAGTCCGGAGCCTGCAATATCCTCCAGTGTAATTCCCGAAACAATACCCTTATCGGCACGCAGATTGACCTCAAATGTCTGGTACAGCTTTCCGTTCTCCCGTACAGCACGGGAAGGTATGCTTTTATCAACATTCAGTTCACTGACCTCGGCATCCGCATAATATTTTACATCTGCATCCGTATATTCTTTTACATCCTCTTTAGCGGTTCCGGTACCGGATAGAATATCCTTGCCGTTACTGTTCTTCGTGCTGGCTGCGGTTACCACACCGTCATAAGTGGAGCTGCCGGTCCGGTTCGTTCTTCCCAGGAATTCTTCATTGGTAAAGACATACGTTGCCACACCGTTTTCATCAATGGTGACCGTACCTACCGCTCCTAACTCCGAATCGTATACGGTAGCGGGCATTTCGGCTACCAGCTTCAAATCGGAAAGCATGGAGGACAAATCCACCTTATAAGTGTCCACCGTTTTATCACTGTCATCCAGCGACCAGTCACATAAAATCAGAACCTGGTCGCCTTCCTTGATTTCTGTTACATTTTCCAGCTGTTCGCCGTTTACTTTCACCGTAAACGAGTCTACATTTACTTTTCCCTCTCCCGCCGCATAAACCTGCATCTGTCCTGTCGGTACAAGTGTCAGAAGCATTGTTACTGCCAAAAAAGCAGCCATAATACGGTTCCGGATTTTGTACTTACCATTCAGAAGCTTCATAACATTTCTCCCCCTGTTTATCCCTCTTTTACATAAAGAAATTTACACTTTTATAAATATAGGTACAAAAAAACCAAAAAACTCTCACACCAAAATTATTTTATACCAACAGTTTTTTTTTCACATATTTCGTTAGTAATTTACCCTGTATTTAGACTTCTTCCTCTCCTTCAGTTCTTCGTACAACAGCTTATAATTCTCATATCGGATCGGACTGATCTTCCCTTCTGCAAGGGCTTCCTTCACTCCGCAGACCGGTTCACTCAAATGTACGCAGCCCCCGAACTTGCAATAGGGTTCATAGGGCAGGAATTCGGGGTAAAACTCTTTCAGTTCTTCCTTTTCCATGCCTTCGATGTACAGGGAGGTAAAGCCCGGCGTATCCATAATATAGGTGTCTGCCTCGACGGCAAACAACTCTGCATGGCGGGTGGTATGCTTTCCACGCTCGATCTTGCGGCTGATCTCTCCGGTTTCCATATGGGCTTCCGGAGTAAGGCTGTTGACAATTGTGGACTTGCCGACACCGCTGGGACCTGCCACCACTGTTGTCTTACCACGGAGAATTTCACGGATCCGGTCAATGCCTTCCTCTTCCCTGCCGCTTACAAACAGTACCTCACAACCACTTGCGCTATAAGCTGCCAAAAGCTCCTCCTGCTCCTTCTCCGACGCAAGATCCTTTTTATTAAAGCAGATCACCGTAGGGATCTCCTGTTTCTGCATTGAAATTAAAAAGCGGTCAAGCAGATTATAATTCGGATCGGGCTTCACAATCGCAAAGATCACAAGCGCCTGATCGATATTGGCAGATGCCGGACGGATCAAGGCATTTTTCCGCGGCAGAATTTCCTTAATATTGCCAAAAAGCTGCCCTTCATCGAGCAGCTCAATTTCTACATTATCGCCAACAAGGGGCTTTACCTTTTCCTTACGGAAAGCCCCTTTTGCCTTACATTCAAAAATTCCCTTTTCGGTATGCACGTAATAAAACCCGGCAATTCCTTTAATGATTTTACCCTTCATACTCAAAACTTTACTCCGCAGTAAATGCTACCGCTCTCCGTATCTCCTTGCTTTCGGTAGTGCCGTCAATCGTGGTTACGCTTCCGTCATCGTTCGTAATGGTGGTTGCCTCATTGACATTCGTATACTGGAACAGGATTACACCGGTTGCACTCTTAATTCCAGAAATATTCTGCTGTGGAACCGGGAATGAATCCGTCTGAGTGCTCAGGAGCTGTGTTCCATCGTCTGCATATACCGTAACGGTTACCAGCGTTCCGGATTTAAAATTCGGATCCTCTTCCTTCGTTGGAGCCGCAATACTGTCTACAAATTTGTAAGTGGACTGGATGGGGCCAAGGCTTACATTAATATCTACCTTCGTTCCTTCCGGTGCATAGGAGCCCGCGGAATAGCTCTGATAGCAGACAAGTCCCTCGGCTACCGAATCGTTATTTACTTCAGATACCGTACCGACTTCAAGTCCTGCCTCCGCAAGAAGTGCGGTTGCCGTCATTTCATCCTTGCCCATCAGATCCGGCACCTGCTTCTTCTGGGTATCTGCACCCTTGCTGATGCGGATCGTAATTGAAGCTCCTGACGGTGCTTTGCTTCCGGCTACCGGATCCTGGCTGATAATCGATCCCTCTTTAATAAAGTCGTCATATCCGTCTACTTTATTGGGCACAAACCCTTTATTAACCAGTGTGGATACTGCCTCTGCTTCGGTCATTCCGACGACATCCGGAACCTCCACGCCTTCTACGCCTGCACTGACCGTAAGAATCACTTCCGTTCCGGAAGGAATTACGGTTCCTTCACTGACGCTGCAGCGGATCACGATATCCTTGGCATATTCACTGTTTTCTTCATATTCAATGACCGGAGTCAGTCCGACCTCTACCAATGCTTTCTTGACCGCATCCGCGTCCTGTCCGACTACATCAATCATCTTAATCTGTTTCACATCTTCCTGTACATTTTCTTCCTTATTACTGCCAAAATCAAAAACACCAAGTGTTTTACCTACCAGAAACAGAATGATTGCGCCGATCAGAATCGCAGCCACAACTGCAAGTATGGTAGTAAGTTTTTCCATTTTAGGATCATAATCATCCTCATCATCGGTGTCATAGTCATCCGGCTCCTCAACATAACGCCGGTTTGTGGAATGTCTTGCTGCTTCTCTCTTCACATCCCGTTCCTTACGAAGATGCATCGCATCCTCCATGGATTCCCTGTCCCTATACTGCTTCTTGATGGATACCATCTCACGGTCACTGATCGCCTTCGTAGCTCCTTCCTCATCGGGATCGGTTACCTTCACGAAATCCTCATCCGGATTCATCAGGGACTTCTTCAGATCCACAATCAGTTCACCCATGGACTGATATCTTCTGTCCGGACTCTTCTGACAGCATTTGAACACAATCTGCTCGACGCTGACCGGAATTTCCGAAACAAATTCCCTGGGAGAAGGAAGTTCTTCCTGTATATGTTTAATTGCAATCGCAACGGTCGTTTCTCCATTAAACGGAACACGCCCTGTCAGCATTTCAAACAGGGTAATACCGAGGGAATAAATATCGCTCTTTTCATCCGAGTATCCCCCTCTTGCCTGTTCCGGCGATGTATAATGAACGGATCCCATCACATTCGAGGTAATGGTATTGCTGGTTGCTGCCTTGGCAATGCCAAAGTCCGTCACCTTCACCTTTCCTTCTTTGGAAATAATGACATTCTGAGGCTTGATATCACGGTGGATAATATGATTGTTGTGCGCCGCCTCAATTCCCATACTGATCTGGATAGCAATACTGATTGCCTCCTTTACCGACAGTCTGGCTTTCTTTTCAATATATTTCTTAAGGGTAATCCCTTCTACAAGCTCCATGACGATATAGTAAATGCCGTCTTCCTCACCGACATCATACACATTTACTACATTCGGGTGCATCAGTCCTGCTGCCGCCTGCGCTTCAATCCGGAACTTCGAAACAAAGTTCGCATTCTCGCTGAATTCCTGCTTTAAAACCTTAGCGGCAACGAAACGGTTCAGCTTATGGTCCTTGGCTTTATATACATCAGACATTCCACCCGTACCGATTTTTTCGAGTATTTCGTATCTGTCTCCAATTATCATTCCAATTTTAATCATCTTCTACCTCTTATATATCCTTCGCAAAGGCATCAATTATTATTACTGCAATGTTGTCTTTCCCACCATGCTCATTCGCACCGTCAATCAGGTGCTGCGCCTTTTCCTTAATGGTATAGGCTCCCTTCATAATCTTTAGAATCTCTTCATCCTCCAACATGTTGGTCAGACCATCTGAACACATCAGAATCAGATCCCCCGGACGCAGTTCCTCATTAAAGAAGTCTACCTCCACTTCTGCCCTGGCTCCCACGGCTCTCGTAATAATATTTCTGTCGGGATGGTTTCTGGCAGTTTTTTCGTCCATGCCTCCCATTCGTACCATCTCTTCTACCAGGGAATGGTCCCTTGTAATCTGCCGTATTTCATCGTTTACGATATATAATCTGCTGTCACCCACATTCGCCACCTGAAGATAATGCCCAATACAGGTTGCCGCCACCATCGTGGTTCCCATCCCATATAGGCTCACATCCTCGCCTGCCTTGCGGCGGATCTGGTCATTTGCCACCTTAATTGCCTTACCCAAAATCCGTACCGGACTCTTTTCAAAGCTTCCTTTTACTTCCCGGACTACAGTTTCCACTGCATATCGCGATGCATAATCACCGGCATTATGCCCTCCCATGCCATCTGCTACCAGAAACAGATTCGCCAGATTGCCCAAAGGAGTCTCCTGTGCAAACACATAATCCTGATTTAGTTGTCGTCTTTTTCCAATATCCGTAACTGAAAAAGCCTGTAACACCTTTACCTCCCACTGACTGCCCGGCAGGGCATATCACTCCATAATCGTTCTATATCATAGCATGATGATCGAAAAAAAGCAACGTGTCAGTCCTGTTTCTGCGCAATCACTCTTCTTCGCAACTGCCCGCAGGCTCCGTCGATGTCTCTTCCCATCTCCCGGCGCACGGTTACCTGAATACCGCTTCGTTCCAGCTTCCCCTTAAACGCCTGGATTGCTTTGGTTTCCGACTGCACATAATCCCGTTCCTTGATCGGGTTAACCGGAATCAGATTCACATGACAGTTGAGCGGCTTTACCAGCGCGCACAATTCCCTTGCATCCTCCGGCGTGTCGTTGACCCCTCCCACCAGGGAATACTCAAAGGTAAGTCTTCTTCCGGTCTGTTCAAAGTAGTTCTGACAGGCCTCCATCAGCTCTGCAATGGAATACCGGTTGGCAATCGGCATAAGCTTTCTTCGCTTTTCATCCGTTGTGGCATGCAGGGAAAGCGCCAGGGTAATCTGCAGCTTTTCCTGTGCCAGTTCCTTTATCTTCGGCACCAGTCCACAGGTTGAAACCGTCACATTCCGTTGGCTGATATGAAGCCCGTGCTCATCGGTAAGCAACGCAATAAACCGAAGCAGGTTCTCATAATTATCGAGCGGTTCCCCGGTTCCCATGACTACCACATTGGAAACGCGCTCCTTCGTATCTCTTGTAATCGCATAGATCTGATCCAGCATCTCCGCAGGCGCCAGATTCCGCTCCCAGCCATCGAGTGTCGAAGCACAGAACCTGCATCCCATTTTACAGCCCACCTGGGAAGAAATGCACACGCTGTTTCCATGCTTATAACGCATGAATACGCTCTCCACAAGGTTTCCGTCCTTTAACTCAAACAGATACTTCCGTGTGCCGTCAAGTCTGGATTCCTGCATCCGTACCACCTGCAGGGTGGTAAGCTCATAACGCTCCTTACAGATTTCCCGTAACGCCACAGACAGGTTCGTCATTTCATCAAAGCTGCGTGCCAGCTTGACATGGATCCATTCGTATAGTTGTTTTGCCCGAAAGCTCTTTTCCCCGATTGCCGCCATTTCTTCCTGCAATTCGGCCAGAGTCATTGATTTGATATCCATTCCGGTCCGTTACTCCTTTTTGTCAACTCCAAAATGATCCACCGGATCATTTTCTCATATGCATGGCAGCCCTGCGCAACTTCGCAACGAAAAATCCATCCGTTGGATGGATTCCCGGCAGGAGCTGCAGCATACCGTTCTCTTCACTGTCCCATAAGTCCTCCGGCAGATACTCCTTCATGCTCTGTCTTTCAAAGGGGAAGTTCTGTGTAAACCACTGAACCATCTGTTCATTTTCTGCCTTATGAATGGTACAGGTACTGTACATGAGCGTTCCACCCGGCTTCACATACTGCCATACGACGGACAGAATCTTCTGTTGAAGCTCCACAAGCTCCTTCATCTGCTCCGGGTTCATGCGGTAACGGATATCCCGCTTTTTCCCCAGAATCCCTAATCCGGAACAGGGCAGATCCGCATAGACCACATCGGCCTTTCCGATCATGTTCTCATCTAATACCGAAGCATCAAAAACCTCGATCCGTATATTCCGGCAGTTCAATCTTCTGCCGTTTTCTTCGATCAAAGCAACCTTACCGTCGGTAAGATCCCTCGAAATCACATTTCCCCCTTTTAAACGTCCTGCCGCATGCAGACTCTTTCCTCCCGGCGCCGCACAGACATCCAGTAACAACTCATCTCCACGGAGTCCCGCTGCCTCGGTAACCAGCATACTGCTCACATCCTGCACCGTAAAAAGACCTTCCTCATAGCCGGGGATGCCCTGTACACTCTCCCCGCCCTCCATCCAGTAGGCATAGGAAAGATACGGATGCTGCCGCAGGGTAATCTGCTGCGCTGCCACATTCTGCTTCCAGTCCTCTTTTTCCTCTTCCGGTCCGCAGTAACGCAGCACCACCGCATGTACCTTCTGCATCTCTTCGAAGATCTGCTTCGTAACTTCCGGTCCACGTTCTTCAAGGAACAAGGATACCAGCCATTCCGGCATGGAATACCGCACAGAATAGCATTTCACCGGATCCATTTCATCCGGATAAGCAATCTGTTCTTTCGTCCTTGCAATATTCCTGAGCACTCCGTTTACAAAACCCTGCAGGTTACGGAATCCCCGCTTTCCGGCAAGCTTTACCGCCTCATTGCACACTGCACTGTCCGGAACAGAGTCCATAAACAATAACTGGTACACACTGAGACGTAAGAGATTGCGGATCAGCGGTTTCATTTTGGAAACCGGTGTTTTTGAATAGCTGTTTAATACATAATCAATCGTAATCTGTTTTTCAATCGTGCCCTCCGTCACCCGTTTGATAAAGGCCTTCGAGGGCTGCTTTAAGTAATCATATTTATTCAGGACATTCCGGATTACCAGATGGGAATACGTTCCCTTTTCCAGAATCTCCATCAGCATCTCCAGAATCAGTTCTCGTTCGTTCAACTTCGTATCTCCTGTGCTAATCCCGTCTTCTTCGTCCTGTCAGCATGATCAGACGAAGAAGCTGCAAAATCGAGGCGGCTGCTGCGGCCACATAGGTCATGGCGGCGGCTTTTAACACCTTACCGCTCTGGGATACTTCATCCGGTGCAAGCATTCCGTAATCCCGCAGCATATGCAGGGCACGGCTTGAGGCATTAAATTCAACCGGAAGTGTCACAATCTGGAACAATACCGCAAAGGTAAAAATATACACCCCAATCTGTGCAAGTGAAAAGTGACCTCCACCCGGGAGCTGGAAATTCAATCCCAGAATCAGTCCCAGAATGACAATCGGAAGTCCGAGTCTGGATCCCAGATTTGCTGCCGGTACAAGCAGGGTACGGATCTTCATTGGAAGATATCCCTTGTGATGCTGTACCACATGTCCGCATTCATGCGCTGCCACGCCGATTGCCGCAACGGAAGCGCTTCCATATACACTGTCCGATAAACGGACCACCTTTTTGGATGGATCATAATGGTCGGTAAGCTGTCCGGACACATGCTCGATACGCACATCATTGATTCCGGACATCTGTAAAATCCGTTGTGCCGCCTGTGCCCCGGTCATTCCGGTACGGCTCTGCACCCGTGAATATTTGCTGTAGGTACTCTGTACAAAGCTGCTGGCAATCATGGAAAGGATTGCCCCAATGATTACTAAAATATAGGTTGGATCATATCCGTAATACATCGTTTCTTCCTCCTTTACCGGTCAAATTATAACAGTTCTTCCCTGACATCATAGCCTAACAGGAAGTCCTTCACTGACATTTTCTTCTTTCCTTCCAGTTGTACGGTCAGAACCCGGAGTGCTCCTTCGCCGCAGGCAACATCGAAGAACTCTTTTCCGGTCTGGATGACGCTTCCCGGAACGGCTCCTTCCTTTCCTTCGATCACATCGGCATCCCAGATCTTTAAGGTCCTGCCTTTATAATAAGTGTACGCGCTCGGCCAGGAATTAAGGCCTCTTACAAACCGTTCAATCACCTCTGCCGGCTTCGTCCAGTCAATGCGTCCCATCGCTTTATCCAGCTTCGTCGCATAAAAGTCTGCAAGGCTTTCGTCCTGCTTTTCCGGCGTAATCTTTCCTGCTTCAATCAATGGAAGCGTCTCCACAAGGAGTTTGGCCCCTGCCTCCATGAGCTTGTCATGCAGGCTTTCTCCGGTTTCCTTTGCCGTAATCGGAACAACCACACGGCTTAACATATCTCCGGTATCTAATCCCTTTTCCATCTGCTGGATGGTGACTCCGGTCTCCTTGTCTCCATTTAATATCGCCCACTGGATTGGTGCCGCGCCACGGTATTTCGGAAGCAGGGAAGCATGGAGATTGATGCATCCAAACTTCGGCATATTTAAAATTTCTTCTGAAAGAAGCTGCCCGAATGCCACAACGACAAAAATATCGGCTTCGTATTTCTTGAGCTCTTCCACGGCCTCCGGTGTCTTGATCTTCACCGGCTGTAACACCGGAATTCCATAGGAAAGTGCACATTCCTTGACCGGGGTCATGGAGACCTCCTTGCCGCGCCCTTTTTGCTTATCCGGCTGTGTCACCACCGCCGTAACCGTATGTCCGGCTTCCATTACGGCTCTTAACGGAGCTACCGCAAAGTCCGGGGTTCCCATATATACAATCTTCATCCGTTCTCTCCTTCCCTACTCCTGATCAAGATCCTCGTTATTCATCAGTTCTCCTTCCACGCAGTCCACATAAAGCTTTCCATCAAGATGGTCAAGCTCATGACAGATTGCACGTGCCAGAAGTTCCTCACCTTCCAGGGTAAACTCTTCCATATCCTCATTGTAAGCCTTCACCTTCACATGATTCGGACGGGTCACCACGCCGGTCTTGCCCGGGACACTTAAACAGCCCTCATAGCCGGTCTGTTCTCCATCAGTACTTAATATCACCGGATTAATAAGGAGAATCGGATCTTCCCCTGTCACATCAATTACCACAATACGTTTTAATATCCCAACCTGCGGTGCTGCAAGTCCCACACCATCTGATTCATACATGGTTTCAAACATATCCTCAATCAGTTCCCTGGTACGGTCGTTGACCTCCTTGACCTCCTTACATACCTTATTTAATACCGGATCTCCAATTTTTCTTACGTTTCTGATTGCCATTTCAAGGCTCCTTTCCTGTTATTCGTAGTCAAAGATGACGTTTTCTGTCTTTAATTCAAACCCGTTTAAAAGAGCTTCCAGACACTCCTTCGCCTGCCGGATCGGCTCCTCCTTCAGGGATTTTAAGTAAATCATATAGCGGTAATAGTCCTTAACCTTCGATACGGCTGCGGGGGTCGGCCCAATCACATGGACATAGGCTCCTGCTTCTTTCGCAAGTCGTACCGCCAGTCCCTTGCAGCGTTTTTCCTCCTTCGAAACCACAAGGATCGTCAGCATATGGCCTGCCGGTGGATATTCAAGCAGTTCCCGGTACATGATCTCTTCCTCGTAAAAGGCTTCATAATCCTGCTTTGCTGCCTGCTGGATGCTGTAATGCTCCGGGCGGTAGGTCTGAATCACAGCCTCTCCCGAAAGCGCTCCTCTCCCGGCACGACCCTCGGCCTGTGTCAGAAGCTGAAATGTTTTTTCCCCGGCACGGTAATCGCTGTCATTTAACGAAAGGTCTGCTGCAAGCACCCCAACCAGGGTCACATTCGGGAAATCATGTCCCTTTACGATCATCTGGGTTCCTAAAAGCACATCCGCTTCCCCTTCCGCAAAAGCGGACAGGATCTTTTCAAAGCTTCCCTTCTGCTTCGTGGTATCGCCGTCCATACGCAGTACCCGGATTTCCGGGAACAGCTCATATAACTGCCTCTCAATCTGCTGGGTTCCTGCCTTGAAGCCAAGGATATAATTGGAACTGCAGCCAGGGCAGCGTTTCGGCTGGACGGTTTCATATCCGCAATAGTGGCATACCATCTTCCCTCCGATATGCTGGGACAGGGACACGTCGCAGTGCGGACACTTCATCACATAGCCGCAGGAACGGCACGATACAAAGCCCGCATACCCACGACGGTTTAAAAACAGCATGATCTGCTGCTTTTTCTCCAGCCGGTCTCGGATCAACTCCTGTAGTTCGCTGCTGAAAATCGAACGATTTCCCTTCCGGAGTTCCTGCCGCAGATCCACGATCCGGACACTGGCAAGCTCTCCGCCGTTTTTTCTGTTTTTCATGGTGAATAACCGGTATTCACCCTTTTTTGCTTTATAATAAGCCTCCAGTGACGGAGTCGCTGATCCCAGCACCAGGGATGCTTTCTTTAAGGAAGCAAGATACTCCGCGGTTTCTCTTGCATGGTAGCGTGGGGCATTTTCGCTGATGTAGCTCCCCTCATGCTCTTCATCAATCACAATCATGCCAAGATTGGGGAAAGGCACGAAAAGCGCCGATCTTGGCCCGATCATCACATCAATTTCGCCCTTTCTTGCCCGTTCGCACTGGTCAAAACGCTCTCCCTGGGAAAGGGAAGAATTCATCACCGACACGCGGTCTCCGAAGCGTTTATAAAACCGCAGTAACGTCTGATACGTCAGGGCAATTTCCGGGATCAGTACGATACACTGTTTTCCCCTCTTTATCATTTCCTCAATCAGGGCTAAATAAACCAGTGTCTTGCCACTTCCTGTAATTCCGTGAATGAGATACGTTTTCCGAATATTTTCATCATAATCGGAAAGAATCTGCTCTTTGATATAGCGCTGTTCTTCGGAAAGCTCCGGTCCGTTCTCTGCGGTGACCGTAAGGCTCACCGGATTGCGGTAACAGCTTTCGCTCTCAATCGTAATGGCTCCCTGTGAAACCAGACTGTTTAAGGTTGCTGCCGATACATGCAGCTTTCCGGTTACCAGCTCATAGGGAAGTTCTTCTTCGGTAAGAAGCTCCTGCAATACCCGCACTTTCGCATTCTGATGCTTCCGCATGCACTCCCCGAGGAGGGAAGTCAGTTCTTCTACTGACAATGTGCGCCGAAGCTTTTTCTTTTCGACGGCTTTCACGGTACGTTTTACCGGAAGCACCGTTTTAAGTGCGGCGATCATGGTCGAACCATAGGTCTGCCGCATCCAGGCTGCCAGCCGGACGGCATCTGCTTCAGCCGGAAGATTATCGGTAATGATCCCGTCAATTTCCTTGATCCGTTCTTCCGGGTATTCATTTTTATCGGTAATTTCAATCACGTATCCCTTTCTCTTCCGGTTGCCTGTGCCAAAAGGAATCTGTACGCACATTCCAACGGCCAGCTTCTCCTTCAAAGAGTCCGGGATCCGGTACTGAAACGGTCTATCTACTTTTTCATGGGAAATGTCAATGATGACATTTGCATAAGTTCCATGATTCATGCTTTGTTCCTGTTCTGTAAATTTTATTACACCCTATTTTCCTGCAAGGATATCCCGGATCAGATCCCGTTCATCCATAGGGTACTTCACACCCTTGATTTCCTGATAATCCTCATGTCCCTTACCGGCAAGCACGATAATATCTCCCGGCTGTCCATGATGAATCGCATAGGCAATGGCTTCCTTACGGTCGCAGATTTCCACGTATTTTCCGTTGGTTTTCGCCATACCAATCTTGATGTCGTCGATAATATCCTGCGGCTCTTCATCTCTCGGATTATCCGACGTGATAATCGTCAGATCGGCAAGATTGCCGCTCACTTCGCCCATCTCATAACGGCGGAGTTTGGAACGGTTTCCTCCACAGCCAAACAGGCATACCAACCGCTTCGGCTCATATTCCCGTAAGGTCGTCAGAATGCTCTTTAAGCTCATGGCATTGTGTGCATAGTCAATGAGCAGGGTAAAATCGGAAGATACCGGAACCATTTCAATTCGTCCGCGCACATGTGCAGAAAGCAGTGCTTTCTGAATCTGCGGTACGGATACCTTGAAATGACGGCAGACAGCAATCGCCGTTAAAGCATTGTAAACGCTGAACCGACCGGGAGTCGGAACCTCCACACGGAAATCTGCCGGTGTATCCTTCACATTACTCTTCACCATAAAGTCAATGCCAAGCTCTCCTGGTTTTTTCACAAGCTCTAAGTCCTCCGCATACAGATCTGCGGTTTTGTCAAAGCCATAGGTTTCAATCGTACAGGTATGTCCCTTTAATAATTCTTCCAGATTTTCATCATCTTTATTTACAATTCCGTGACGGCACTGTTTAAACAGCAATCCCTTGCACATCCGGTATTCTGCAAAGTCCGCATGTTCATTCGGTCCGATATGATCCGGCTCTAAATTGGTAAAAATGCCAAGCTCGAAGATAAAACCCTGCGTTCTATGTAATTTCAGTCCCTGGGACGCCACCTCCATAACGACAATCTCACAGCCTGCCTTTTCCATTCTTGCGAAATACTCCTGTAACAGGAAGGATTCCGGTGTGGTATTATTGGCCTTGATATGCTCGTCACCGATAATTGTCTCAATCGTTCCAATCAGCCCTACCTTGTAGCCGGACTGCTCCAGGATAGACTTAATTAAATAAGTTGTCGTTGTCTTCCCCTTCGTTCCGGTAATCCCGATCACCTTCAGGCGGTCTGCCGGATGGCCAAAATAGGCTGCTGAAATGAATGCCATGGCATAACGGGTATCCTTTACCTTAATCACGGTTGCCTCGTACCCTTCCGGAAGTACAATATCCTTCTGCACGACAAGTACACCGGCACCCTTCTGTATGGCCTCTATGGCAAAATCATGTCCGTCCGTTTTATATCCGCAGATACAGATAAACAGACATCCCTTTGTAATCTTTCTGGAGTCAATCACGACCTCCGTAACCTCTGTGGTATCCTGACCTGCCACACATTCGTAGTCAAGTCCCTTAAGTAAATCTTTACATACAAACATAAACACACCTCCAGGGCATAATAATCCATATAATAAGATAGCATGATTGGAATTTTTTTTCAATGTCATAAGAAGGACGCCAAAATTCTTTTTTACCTGCTTTTTACATGGATAAGAATTTGTTAAGATTCTTTCTAATTTTTTTAGATTTCGGACACATTTTGAACACATTTATTCAGTATGATAACACCATAGATAGTTGATAACTCACTATCTCCCCCTCATAAGAATAGCAAGGCTCCCGGTTATGCCGGGAGCCTTTGCTATTGTTTCATCGATTGTCTGTTATTCAGGATTCCTATAACTCTGTAACCGTGATCTGTGTAAGAAGCTCTGCAGCATATTCCTTCGGAATCACCGCATTTTCCAGTGTCGTGGTATTCGCTGCCGATATTGCCACGCACAACTTTAAAGTATCTTCCATGGAAGCGCCCTGCTGCAAGGCCATGACCGCAGCCGCTACCGCACTGTCCCCGGAACCGACCGTATTCAGTGCTTTGACCTTCGGTGCTTTCGCAAACAGACACCTTTCCTCCGCAGCATACAGAATCCCCTTTTCTCCCATGGAAACAAGCACGTGCGTAATTCCTTCCGAAACAAGCTGTAAGGCTGCTTCCTTGATCTCACTAAGCTCCCTTAACCTTCTTCCGGTGAGATATTCGAGTTCTTTGCAGTTTGGCTTAATGAGGAACGGCTTCGCCTTTACTCCCCGCACCAGCAGCTCCCCGCTCGTATCTAAAACAGAACGAATCTGCTGCTTATCTGCAAGTGCAACGAGCTGTGCATAGATGTCTGTGGGAAGCCCTTTCGGCGCACTTCCGGAAAGCACCACAAACTCACTTCCGGCAATCTTTTTCCGGTAGGTTTGCAAAAATTGCTCCTTTTCTTCTTCGGTAATTACCGGGCCGGGCTCTAAAATTTCCGTTACATAGCCATCCCCGGAAAGGACATTAATACTGGTACGGGTTTCGTCGGCAATCCGTGTAAAGGAACTCTCTGCACCAAGACCTTCCACATATTCTTCGATAAACCTTCCTGTATATCCGCCAAGAAATCCTAGGGCACATACGGAATTCCCATATTGCCGCAACACCTTCGTTACATTGATGCCCTTTCCTCCTGCGATATTTCTTACACTTTCGCTGCGGTTGACCTGCCCGGGCAGGAGACTTGAAGTCGTTATGGTTTTATCAATTGCCGGATTTAATGTCACTGTCGTAATCATTGCTTTCCTGTTCTCCTTTATCACTTTCAGAACTGTTCCATCGTTCCCTGTTCTTTTTCTTATTCCCTATTGGTAGTATTGGATCATGATCTGGATGCTTTCACGCCCGTTATAGGAATTGATCTGCGGATAATAGACCATGCTGATTTCCATCTGTCCCTGCATCAATCCTCCACGGTAGGCCTGCACCAGCCGTTCTTCCCCATATTTCTGCTTCAGGTACTGATCCAGTTCTTCTCCATCCCCGAAGTATACTGCCTGATAAAGCTTCTCCTGTTCATCCGCAATCCGGATTCTGCGGTATTTCCCTGTTTTCCCAAGTTTTGCCATGGATAAAATACTGATCTGCTTCCTTGCAAAAAGCGGCTTCGGATTCCCTACACCAAACGGCTCCAGCTTTTCCAGCTCGGTAAGGAATTTCCGGTCGGCAAGCGGCAAGGGCAGAGGAACATCAATATGTACCACCTCTTCAAAGTCCTCACTTGTCAGGGTAGAATTGGAATTCAACGCCCTTCGGAAGCGGCCGACAAGCTGCTCGTCACTGAACCCGTCTGCCGCTGCCAGCGTAAGTCCTGCCGCCTGTCTGTGTCCTCCAAACCTGGCAAACAGCTCCTTTACCTTATTCATTTCCTCATACATGGAATACGCCTCGATCGAACGTCCGCTTCCCTTTACGCCCTCTTCGGCACTCGTCAGTACGAATACCGGCTTATGATATTTCTCACGGATCCGTCCGGCAATAATTCCCGCTAGTGACTCATGGCAGTCCGGAAGGTATACCACCAGAATGTCATCCCCGGAAAGTTCCTGCTCCACCTGCTGCGTGGCAAGCTTTACACCTTCCTCGGTCATCTGCTTTCGGCTTTCATTCATGCTCTTTAAGTCTGCCGCAATCATTGCAGCCTCCTCCAAGGATGACGCATCGAAGAGCTCCAGTGCCCGCTTCGCGGTGTCCAGACGTCCCGTGGCATTCAGGCACGGCCCGATTACAAAGCCTGCATGATATGGGGAAAGTGGCTTTCCATACAGGTCATTGACCTGTAAAAGCGCTTTCAGTCCGTAGTTCGTGGTTTTGGACATTTCTTTCAGGCCCTCACGCACCAGAATCCGGTTTTCGTCTCTTAATTCCATCACATCACAGATCGTTGCAAGTGCCGTAAAGCTTAAAAGCTCCTGTAGCAGTTCCTGTGAAGCCTCCTGGCTTACCGGCTCACCACCCTGTCCGATCCAGCCGGAATTCTGTGCCTCCCTAAGCAGATACTGGATCAGCTTATAAGCAACCACCGCCCCACAGATCTGCTTGTAAGGATACGGACAATCCTCCTGCTTCGGATCGATTACCGCAACTGCCTCCGGCAGCCGGTAAATCCGTTCTCCGTCCTGTTCCTCATAAGGGACTTCATGGTGGTCGGTCACGATAACCGTCATTCCATAAGAGTTGGCAAGCCGAATCTGGTCGGCTGCGGCAATCCCGTTATCGCAGGTCAGAATGGTATCGATACCATCCTCCTTCGCCTGTTCAATCAGATGGTCATTCAGTCCATACCCATCCTTCATCCGGTGTGGAATTACGGTATCCACATCTGCCCCCAGAAGCCGCAGCCCCCGTAGCAGAATATACGAAGAACACACGCCATCCACATCATAATCCCCGATAATCCGGATTTTCACCTTCTGTCCGATCTTTTGAAAAAGGCATTGACCGGCCTCCTGCATTCCTTTCAATAAAGAGGGATCATGCAGATCGTCAAGGGTTCCGTTTAAAAACCGGTCAATCTCCTCTTCGGTTATAAGATCCCGGTTCCGGAGAATCCTCGCCAGCACCGGTGATATATGAAATTTCTGCGCAATCGCATTAAAATCTGCCTTCTTGGCAGCCAGCATCCATTTTGCCATTCCTACCCCCATAGACTGAAAAAGACTTGCCGCCATACAAGCAGCAAGCCTTTTATCATTCTTATTAATTATGCCTTCTTCTGTGGAAATACTTTACGAAGTACTAACCACAGGGATCCGGTGATGCAGACGGAAGAATACGTACCGCAAAGAATACCTGCCATCAAAGGAAGTGCAAATTCTTTTACGGAGGAAACTCCGAATACATATAACGCTGCAACCATGATGAAGGTTGTCAGGGAAGTAAATACGCTTCGTGATAAGGTCTGGGTGATACTGGTGTTCACGATATCCTCCAGGCTGTCCTTGTTGCTCATGGTCTGCATGTTCTCACGAACACGGTCGAAGATAACGATGGTCGCATTGATGGAATAACCAACAATCGTCAGCATACATGCAATGAAGGTATTACCAACGGAAATTCTCACAATCGCATAGAATGCAAGAACAACCAGTACGTCATGTAACAGGGCAGCTACGGCACTTGCACCGTAACGGATATCCTTGAACCGGAACCAGATGTAAACCAGCATACATACCGCTGAAATCAGCACAGAAATAATCGCATTGGAACGCATCTCATTACTTACGGTTGCGCTGATGGATTCTGCCGTGATCTTGTTCACGTCCACATTGAAGTTTTCAACCATGGCATTCTTGAACTCTTCACGTTCTGCCACATCCAGAGTACGTGTCTTGAAGATGACTTCGGTTGTTCCGTCGATCTTCTGTGTCTGGACATTACCGTCACCGGTAATATCTTCAATTAACGGTACGACTTGCTCATCAATATCAAGCAGGGACATATCTTCATTAAAGGTTACGTTCGTGGATGTACCACCCATAAACTCAAGGCTGTAATTCAGTGCATTCTTTCCACCGGCCTTGTTGATTCCCATAAATACAAAGCCGCTTAAAATTGCCACGATGGAAATGGTAAAGAATACCGCTTTCTTGGAAGTAAAATTTACTGCCTTCTTTTCCTTGGCAACTCCATAGAACTTCTCGCTCTTTGCACCAAGTGCATAGAAGATATTTATTAAGGTTCTGGTTATTACCATTGCGGTGAACATGGATAATACAATACCTAAAGCAAGAGTGTAAGCAAATCCCTTAATGGTACCGGTTCCCATAATTGCAAGAACGGCTGCTGCAATCAGGGTTGTTACGTTACCATCCACGATTGCGGAGGTTGCCTTCTTAAATCCGGTATCAATTGCAGAACGGACTGTCTTGCCCTTCGCAATCTCTTCACGGATACGGGCAAAAATAATTACGTTTGCATCGACCGCCATACCAATGGAAAGAATAATACCGGCAATACCGGGTAAGGTCAATGTAATATCAAAAGCATCCAGAAGGATGACAATGAGTTCTACATACAATCCCAGTGCAAGGCTCGCTGCAAAACCTGCCATACGGTAAGCAAGGATCATGAAAAGTACAATGATGATAAAACCGATGATTGCAGCTTTAATACTGGTGGAAATGGCCTCCTCACCAAGCTGTGCGCCTACAATCTTGGAATGAAGTTCTTCCAGTTCCAGCTTCAGACCACCGATACGGATCGTGGAAGCAAGCTGTTCTGCTTCATCATTCGTGAAGTTACCGGTAATCTGTGCCTCGCCTCCGAGAATCGGCTCATTGACATTCGGTGCGCTGATGATCTTTCCATCATAATAAATTGCAATACTCTCGCCATTCTGGTAAGCATTGGTGGTTGCATCGGCAAACTTCTGTACCCCTTCGGTTGTCATGGTGAGGCTTACTACGAATTCATAGTTCTTCATCTGGTTCTGATAAGATCTGCGTTCTGCATTCTTAACATCGGTACCGGTTAATACGATAGAACCATCTGCCTGCAGCTCATCAATCGTCTTCGTCAGTGTGTAAACCGGCTGTCCGTCTGCATCTGTTCCGGTGTACTGGTAATTTAAGTTGCCATCGGAATCCGTCTGACGGATAAAGTACAGGGAACCGGGCTTTCCGAGTTCCTCCAGAATCGCATTGGCATCGGAAACACCGGGGATTTCAATATTGATCCGGTCATCGCCTTCCTGATATACCACAGATTCTGTACTGTAACCATCGACACGCTGCTGCAGCTTGTAAATGGTATCGCTCATATCCTCGCTGCTGGGTTTTTCATCGCCAACAACCTGATAGGTAATACTTACACCACCCTCCAGATCGAGGCCCAGACTGATGCTTCCTGCAGATCCGGAGCCATCTACGCCAAGTCCGACTGTCGCGGTGTAACCAAGTCCTGCCAGTAATAATACAAATACCAGCAGCAAAATGATCGCTTTGTTCTTTTTCATTTTACTCTTCCTCCTCCGCTAATGCGGCTTTTATCATAATTGCGCATTCAATACGCTTTTTTTGCAATTCGCAGCCAAGATCATAGGTATCGTTGATCTTACCATGGAAATTATAGGAATTTGCAGCACAACCGCCGCTGCAATAAAATTTAGCAAAACAATTGCAGCATTTTTCTTTCGCATAAACATTGCAGGTCTTGAATTCATCCCGGATGTCCGTGCGGACGATTCCGTCATCCACATTTCCCATCAGGAACTCTTCCTTACCTACAAACTGGTGACACGGATACAGATCTCCCCACGGTGTTACCGCAAGGTATTCCGTACCTGATCCGCAGCCGGATAATCTCTTTGCCACACAGGGGCCTCCCTGCAGATCAATCATAAAGTGGAAGAAATTTACCCCTTTTCCTTCCTTATGACGCTTCAAAAGGTCTACCGCCAGCTTATCATACTGGTCAAGCAATGTCGGAAGATCCTCCTCCTGCAACGCATAGGGTTCGGTACTCTCAGCAACCACCGGTTCTACGGAAATCTGCTCAAAACCAAGATCTGCCAGGTGCTTCACATCCTCTGAAAAGTCCAGATTGTTGCGGGTGAACGTACCTCTCACATAATAATTCATCTGGTCACGGCTCTCTGCAACCTTCTGAAACTTCGGAACGATGAGATCGTAGCTGCCCTGTCCCTTACGGAACGGCCGCATCTTATCATTGACCTCCTTACGTCCGTCAATGCTCAGAACCACGTTGGACATTTCTTTATTGACAAATTCTAGAATGTCATCATTTAACAGTACCCCGTTGGTTGTCAGGGTAAAACGGAACTTCTTATTGTTCGGCTCCTCCAGACTTCTTCCGTACTCGACAAGATCCTTAACCACCTGCCAGTTCATGAGCGGTTCCCCGCCGAAGAAGTCCACCTCCAGATTCATACGGTTACCGGAATTGGCAACGAGGAAATCCAGTGCTTTCTTTCCGACCTCGAAGCTCATCAGTGCCCGTCTTCCATGATATTCGCCTTCTTCTGCAAAGCAGTAACGGCAGGCGAGGTTACAGTCATGTGCAATATGAAGGCAGAGTGCTTTCACAACTGTCTGACGCTTCTTAAAGTCAAAAATATAATTTTCATAAATGTCCGGTGCAAACAGTTGTCCGAGTTCCTTTAACTCCCAGATCTCTCCAAGTGCTTCGGTAATATCCTCTTCGGAATACTGCCCCTTGAACTGCTCCTTCGCTTCTGCAAGGATCTCCTCTTCGGACCTTCCTTTCTCAAGGCGTTTATCAGCTAATGCGATCAGCTCATAGCTTAAGGGATCGACCACATGCACCGAGCCGCTGTTCACATCCAGAACGATGTTATATCCATTGTTAATATACTGATGTATCACTTTTTTATATCCTTTAATTTTCTTCGAAATAATAAGCAGCGACGTAAGCCGCTGCTTATGTTCACTTACTTATATTCGATACTTATTTTGCCTTTTCACAGGTCTGATTTCCTACGGTACAGGAAGTCTTGCATGCAGACTGGCAGGAAGTCTGGCACTCACCACATCCGCCCTTCTTCATGGATTCCTTTAAATCTCTGGTTACTAAAGTCTTAATTCTCTTCATAATCCTATATCTCCTTTATATCCTGGTATAAAACCTTGCCTGATATCGTCATTGTGACGTTCACTTCGATAGTATAACATAAATGTGATGTTTGGGAAAGTGTTTATTTTTCTTTTTCTGAACCTTTTTCCGAATCCTTCGTGCTGTCCTCTTCCGGTTCTTTCTTTTCAGGGAGTTCCATAATCACTTTCAGGATACGGTTCTGGCTCACGCCCTGTACCTGCAGCCGGATTCCCTGCTCTGTTACAATCTGTGCACCGTCCTCCGGCACACGGTCAAGATGCTCGATAATCAGTCCGCCGATCGAGTCATAATCCTCGGATTTCAGGTCGGTTCCCAATTCATCATTAATATCACTCAGCTTCATGCTGCCTTCTACAAGATAGGTGCGATCCTGCATCTTCTGAATCAGTTGCTCCTCATCGGAATCATATTCATCCCGGATCTCACCAACAATCTCTTCCAAAAGGTCTTCAAGGGTAATCATGCCGGCCGTACCGCCATACTCATTCAGCACGAATGCTACATTAAAGCACTTCTGACGCATCTCCACAAGCAGATCTGCCGTCTTCTTAAATTCATATGTATAATAAGCCTGCCGCAGAATATCACTGATCCTGAAATGCTCCTTATCCTCGACAAGAATAAAGTCCTTAATATTGATCAGACCGATAATATTATCCTTATCCTCCTCAAAAACAGGAATCCGGGTATACATACAGTCCTTGAATACTTCCATAACCTCTTCGTAGGTTGCTTCCTTATCCACAGTCACCATATCGATTCTGGGAATCATGACATCCTTGGCTACGGCATCCCCGAAATCAAACACGTTGTAGATCATTTCACGCTCTTCGGATTCAATGACACCGTCCTCATGCCCAACCTCCACATAGGTACGAAGCTCGTTCTCGGTCATGGCGGTCTTCTTATCGCCGTCCACACGGAAAAGCTTCATGATGCCCTTTGCAAGGGAATCAATCACGAAAATAACCGGAGTCAGAAGTTTCATAAATCCGGAAATCAGCGAGGCATACAATAATGCCATCTTTTCGGAATTAATCATCGCCATGTTCTTCGGTACGATCTCACCAAAAATCAGAATGACCACCGTCAGAATGGCTGTTGCAATTCCTACCGTAAAATGAATGTGAATGGCAAGTGTCGTTGCCAATGCAGATGCAGAAAGGTTGACGATGTTATTGCCAATGAGGATCGCACTCAGCATCTTCCCGTATTTATCCAATACCTCTAATGCGGTCTTCGCCCGCCTGTTTCCCTCATCTGCAAGTGTTTTAAGACGTACTCTGTTAACAGTTGTCAGTGATGTTTCTGCTGAAGAAAAGAATGCAGATAACAAAACTAAAATAATAAGCGCAACAAGTTGCATGACACCATCGGTATCCAAAATTTTACTCACTCCTTCTTTCTAATGCCCTTCGGCTGTCTATTGCTAAAAATGATACAATAACGGGTATTCTGTGTCAAGAACCTACATATAAATATTACATAAAACACACATAAGGGAACGAAATTTTATGAAAACAAAGCTTCAGGTAAATGAAAGACTGCTGTTTTTCTTCAAATGCATCCTGTTCTGTGCCATCTTAACCGGTATCTTACTGCTGCTCCTGGCATTTCTCATGTACCGGCTGCGGTTTTCGGAGGGAATCGTTACCGTCTGTATCACCGCGATCTATGTCATTACCACCTTCTTTGCCGGTTTTATCACCGGAAAACGGGAAGGAAGCCGCAAGTTCCTGTGGGGACTGCTTGCAGGAAGCATTTACTTTATCATCCTGTTGATTCTGTCCATGGTGATGAAAACGCCGGGCGATCTGTCCACCATGCACACGCTGACCGTGCTTGCACTCTGTGCCGGCGGCGGCATGTTAGGAGGTATGTTAAGCTGAGCCAAATCCTTTATGCCTGGTGCGGCATTCTGTGAAAATGGATCTTTCTGTTTTAAATCGAGTAGGAGGCGGTGATTAGCCGCCGTCCTC
Source organism: Anaerobutyricum sp. (assembly GCA_963638365.1). Classification (GTDB taxonomy): domain Bacteria; phylum Bacillota; class Clostridia; order Lachnospirales; family Lachnospiraceae; genus Suilimivivens. The sequence continues at coordinate 42,558 of CAVHRK010000007.1, forward strand.
TCACACCACCGTGCATACCG
>CAVHRK010000008.1:0-28929 GCA_963638365.1 Anaerobutyricum sp.
GTATTTATCATTTACAATTAGTGTTTTAAATCAAGTAGGAAATTTGCAGATTCAAACAAAAGAGAGAGGAATGATGGTCGGTTTATCTTTTTTTATTTTTTCTCTTATTTCCTTTTTAGCAGACATATATAGAAACGATATTTCTGTGCCTAAAAATCCTATTAAGTTTGCAGATTATGTCCTAATGTTTCCCAAAATTTTAATGGGACCTATTGTTAGGTATTCAGATGTTTCTGCTTCTTTTGATGAATTGAAACTTCAACCAGATGATATTGGTACTGGATCAAAGCGGTTTCTAGAAGGCTTTTTTAAAAAAATCATTATTGCGGATAATTTGGCTATTTTAGTTAGTCAGGTAAACAGCTCAACAGATTACTCTCATATGACGGTTATGTCATTATGGATCGGTTCTATTGCATATTCACTTCAGTTATTCTTTGATTTCTCAGGCTACTCTGATATGGCTATAGGTATGGCGAGAATGATGGGTTTCAGATTCAAAGAGAATTTCAATTATCCATATAGCTGCGCCAATTTTTCAGATTTTTGGAGAAGGTGGCATATTTCTTTAAGTGAATGGTTTCGAGATTACATTTACATACCTTTAGGTGGTTCTCGTAAATCAATGCCAAGAAATATAGTTAATTTATTAATCGTATGGTTGCTTACGGGTATATGGCATGGTGCAGGTTATGCTTTCATATGCTGGGGACTTGTTTATTTTTTCATGTTATTGATTGAAAGATATATTATTAAACCCAAAAGACTTAACAAGTGTACAGGATTGTTGTGGAGAATAATAACTATATTGGTTGTGAATTTTAACTGGGTATTATTTAGTCACGACAGCTTAAAAGATGGCTTGAAATATTGTTTAGGCATGACGGGAGTTTATTATCACAATCCTATTTTTTCCGCTGCAGATGTAAGATACTGTAGAGAGTTTGGCTTATATTTAATCATAGGTATTTTATTTTCTGTTCCGTTTGCAGATTTGTTAAAAAGGAAAGTTACTAACAAATATATGATTAGATTTGCAACGATAGCAATCCCTGTTTGTTATGTTATTTTGTTTATTTGGGCATTGTCATTTTCAATGCTCGGATTCCATAATCCATTTATGTATCAAAAATTTTAGGAGGAGTTGGTTAATTTATGTTTGAAAAAGTAAAGCAAAATAATACTCTTTTCGCTGTAGTATTTTTGGTATTTATATTTATGTTTGGTGTGATTGCCGATAAAAATCTATATCGGTTTAAGTATTATGGGGAAGCAGATTCAAATTATGAATTTGGCGAATCATCAGGAGACATTCAGACAGAATATGCGGTAAATTTTCCATTTAAAGTCAGATTGGTTGATTTTAATGGATTAATCCGTAGAATAGCTGGTCAACGTGAAATGAACGGAATAACAAAACTCAATAATGGATATCTAACTGCAATATCAGGCACAGTGTCAGAAGATCAGATTAATGACATTGTTAATGAAGTTGTTAAATATGCCAACTATTGCGAGGAACGTGATATTCGGGTTATATACGTGCAAGCCCCTTATAAGGTATCAAAATATGATCCACAATTACCTGATGGTGTAACAGATAGTCATAATGAATCTCTTGATATGCTGGTCGAACGACTTGAGGAGAATGGAATAGAAACTATGGATTTGAGATCTCTGATGCATGAGGATGGAATTGATCAGTATGATATGTTTTATAGAACTGACCATCACTACACAACAGAGGGTGGTTTTTATGCATTTCAAAAGATATCAGCCCGAATTTCGGAGGATACAGGCACGACAGTTGATCCTAAGTTGTTAAATTTCGATAACTATCAAATTGATAATTATACAAAGTGGCATTTGGGATCAAGCGGCCAGCGAACAGGATCATTATTCGCCGGGATCGATGATTACCATTTAATATATCCCAAATTTGAAACACACATTTTTAACAGCGCAGATCAATCCGTGAAAAGCTTCAAAGATGCATTAGTTAGAATGGATGTATTTGCCAATAAGAATGCACAAAATAGATATACGTATGACTTGGCTTACACCAATAGTGATATAAATACGCTTCAATCGCTGGATGCAGATACTGATTTAAATGTTCTTTTGCTGTCTGATTCATTTCAGCATGCAATTAAACCTTATATGTTATTGGCATATAAAGAGTTTCACATTGGAAAATACTGGGATCTTTCTACATCAGTAGTAAATCAGTATCAACCAGATGTAATAGTGATAATGCCATCTGGTGGAATCATAAGCACCCCTTCATCATTAGTTGTCACTTTTAATAATGATTATGTTGAAAAATAGAAGAAAGTTTAAAGTTTATTTACCATTTGACTTAATTTAGCCTCATCCACACCTGCATTTCGTTTTCTCCACGATTCGCCCAGGTATAATAAGGAATATAAACTAATTCTATCGATTCTGTATCTGCAGCATGATATTCCGCATACAGACTCTGACTATGATTTTCAAATTCTGATGGATCCGAAATTTCACGGAATCCCTGCGCCTTTAATGCAATAACTTCTTCCTTCTGAATCTTCATCGGACAGGAAACCAGCTGTTTCGTCGGATCAACAGAAAGCAGATGAAGGTCTGCGCCGTTGTCCCTTTCTTCCAGACAATATACGACCGGCCCCCTTTGAAGTGCTACCTTGCCGGCATCCTCCCGTATGGCCGGGTTTGCCACAATCCATTTTGGTTCCATCGGGAAATCCAGTGTAAAAGCTTCCTCTTCCTGATCAAATCCACTAATGTATAGATAGCCGTCTTTCATTTGAATTCTTTGGAGATCTCCATCTAACCTCATCTTGTGTTCCATTACGGATCCCTTTATCACCTGATCATCATACTGCAGGGTAAACGAATCACACCAGCCGGGAACCCGTAATGCCAGTTTAAAGTCTGTCCCCTTTGCCCGGACTGTAATTTTTACTTTACCATTCCATGGAAATTCAGACTGAATCTGTACATCCACATCCTGATCCTTTATTTTCTTTGTCAGAATACTTCCCATATAAAGATGTACGAAAAGGGTATCCGCATTCTCCGTATACGCATAAGAGCCGATGGAGCTCAATAACCGTGCAATGTTCGGAGGACAGCAGGCACAGCCAAACCATTTCTGTCTTACTGGCTTCACATGGAATTTGCGCTCATCCTTATGACAGCTCTCCGGATTTACTTCCAGAGGATTTACATAGAAAAAGCTTTTTCCATCCAATGCCATGCCACTTAAAATTCCATTATATAAAGCACGTTCCATGACATCTGCATATTTTGCTTTGGGCGTAATCTCCAGCATTCTTCTTGCAAAGAAAACAAGTCCGATTGATGCACAGGTTTCCGCATAGGCCGTATCGTTCGGTAGATCATAAGCAAAGGAAAAAGCTTCTCCAATATGTGTTCCGCCAATTCCTCCTGTAAGATACATTTTCTGATTTACAATATTATCCCAAAGCTTTTCACAGGCTTCCTGCAGGGACTCATCTCCGGTGAGTCTTGCAATATCTGCCATTCCGGAATAAAGATAAACAGCACGTACCGCATGTCCCACTGCCTCGTCCTGCCCACGAACCGGTAAATGTGCCTGATGATATTGATAGCGCAATTCATCCTTTTCTTTCTCTGTAAGCTTCAGGTTCTGCTCCATATCAAAGTAATAAGGCTTTGTTCCCCGCTGATTAATGAAAAACTCACTTAAACGAAGATAGCGCTCTTCCCCTGTTACTTCATACAGGCGCACCAGTGCCATCTCTGCGATTTCATGTCCCGGATAACCTTTGCACTTTCCCTCTTCTTCGCCGAAATAATCCGCAACATAGTCCGCAAAACGCTCTGCTGCTTTTAGCAGCTTATCCTTCCCGGTTGCCTGATAATAAGCAACCGCGCCCTCTGTCAAATGTCCGAAGCAGTACAGTTCGTGATGGTCCTTCAGATTAGTAAAAATTTTGTCTTTTCCATTAATAATATAATAAGTATCCAGATAACCGTCATCCTGCTGTGCCGCGCAGACAATATCAATCGCACCATCTGCAATCTTTTCAAGTTCCGGATCCGGATGCTGTGTCAGGGAATAAGCAACTGCTTCTATCCATTTTGAAAAATCACTGTCCTGAAATACAAATCCATAGAACCGGTCTTCCAGATGTTCCGGATCCTCCGGAAGGGATTCAAACCCACGGAAGGTATATTTGGGTTCTTCAAATGCCTCTCCCTGCCTCCGTCTTTCCCGATTTAGCTTTCCTGCAACCTTGAAATTCCGCATACAATAACTGGGAGCTGCATCCTCTATCCTGTCATTTAGTGCTTCCCACTGATAAGGAATGACCTCTTTCCTTACAAGTTCCATCTCCTTTTTCCAGAAAGGATCCGTAATTTTCATGCTTTTTAAGTCCAAGGGGGTGTTTATTTTATTCATAGGTATTTCCTTTCTTTTTATAGCAACTGTTTATTCACATCGTTGTTTCACCCGCGTCATGATACACAAAATCCCGAAAACAGGCGCTTCCTCCTGCTTCCTTTGCAGCATAACAGAACAGACCAAACCGGCATCCTGTAAAATGATCCAGCTTGAAGTACAGCTTATGCACAGGTCCGATGGGCAGCCAGTCTCCTTGATCGATCCGGTAATAGCAGCGCGCTTCATCCTTCATATCATGGAAGTCTGCTTCAAGGCGAAGAGTAATCTTGGCTTCAACCGGAATTTCACCTGTCACATGGATGGAACCGTCTTCTCTTTTATCCAGCATAAGAACTTCATATTTTCCCTCACGCTTCGTAATACCAACTGCGGCATAACAGCCTTGCAGAGCACACAAACCTGCAACATCGCCCTCTTTCAGTTGAGAAGCATCAACAGTAACCTCTGCTGCACAGGACGGATAACTCATCCGCTGTGTAATGGTGTTTACAGCCTGCGTAAGCTCTGTACAGACCTCCCTTGTTGTAATGGTATAGGTTCCCTGCAGCGGATCGAGATGATAATACAATGGATCCGGATCATGATTAAACTGCCAGTGTGGAAGCAGCCCGTTATGAAAATCGTCACTTCCCACTAATGGCGGGTAAATATGATCGGGCCTGGTGCTGCAAACCGCAATTTCTTCCGGCACATGTCCGTTCTGACCGAAAACCGGAAAATGATCCTTCCAGGTAACCGGAATCAGAACCGGAATCCGTCCCACTGCTCCGGAATCCTGAAACAGTACTGCATACCATTTTCTATCCGGCGTATCCACGATTCCTCCCTGTGCCACGCCCTGCCTGCAATATCCACGATCATCGCAAAGCACATCGGCACCTGTAAATTCTCCTTCCAGGGAATCGCTGTAAAAACACGCTTCCGTCCGCATCCAACGGTCTCTTAGGGAATGAATCAGGAAAATATAATAATAGCCATCTATTTTGTAGATATGGGAACCCTCGTAACCAAGTCTTGGATTCTGATGATCACTGATCAGCAGGCGATGTAATCCGTCCTTCTTTGGTGCCGTCAGATCCTCATTCAATTCCGTAATCCAGATCTCATCATTTCCATATATAATATAATTTCTTCCATCCTCATCAAATAATAGGGAACAATCATGATAAAATCCCTCGATGAACTGCTTCTGCCATGGTCCGTCTATTTTCTCCGAAGTATACAAATAGGTCCTATGGGTATCATTCGCCACAAAGCAGACATAAAACCGGCCTTCATGATAACGAAGAGAAGCTGCCCACATACCCTGTCCATAAATATTCTGACCGTTCCGTAGCTGCTGGGCATCCGTATGATCCAGAGTCTCATAGACATAAGACACATGCTCCCAGTGCACCAGATCAAAGGATTGCAGGATCTCACATCCCGGCATAAAATGCATGGTTGTGGATACCATATAATAGGTGTCTCCCACCCGGATCACATCCGGATCCGGATAATCCAATCTTGTAATAGGATTTATGTTCAAAGTATATACCTCCTGTCTTAATATTTCTTTATCCGCATCTCTTGTACTTTTTATAATATTTTATTCGTATCTATTGATCTCAAAACAGTCTCACAGTACAATGAAATAACCAAAAACTTGCTACGATTTACAAATTGACAAAAAGGAGATCCGCATGAAAGAAAATCGTAAACTATTAAAAGAAGTACTCAAAGAGATCCGCCATGATATGACTGACGAAGAAGTCCTGAATCTGCTTGCAGACAGTAAGATTTCAGAAAACCCATCCGGTTCTGCTGAAAAATATACCATTGGGCAGCGGGCCGCCGATACGATTGCCAAATTTGCCGGGAGCTGGGCGTTTATCTTTTCCTTCACAGCAATCCTGATTTTGTGGATGATTATGAACACCTTACTTGCTGCAAAAGCCTTTGATCCCTTTCCGTTTATCCTGCTTAATCTTGTTCTCTCCTGTGTAGCTGCTATTCAGGCACCACTTATTATGATGAGTCAGAACCGGCAGGAGGAAAAGGACCGCCGCCGTGCTGAAAACGATTATAAAGTCAATCTCAAAACTGAAATCATGATTGAAGATCTTTATGATAAGGTGAATGTCATACTTGCAAAACAATCTGCAATCGAAAAACAGCTGCAGGGAAAAGATGTAAAAACAACTCCGAAAAAATAAAATAGATCCGAATATAGATTAAAAAGAGGACTGCTTAACAAGTTTGATAAGCAGTCCTCTGATATTATCCGGATATAAATACCATAAGCTTAATTCTGCCCATAATATGCATTTGCGCCATGCTTACGGAAATAATGCTTATCCTGTAATTCCTGCGGGGCAGGTGCTACCTGCGGATGGATCAGTTCCGTACGATACGCCATCTTGGCAACCTCTTCCAGAACCACTGCATTATGAACAGCTTCCTTCGCATCCTTGCCCCAGGCAAACGGACCGTGATTCTTACACAGCACTGCCGGAACCGCCGAAACATCCTTCTTCATACGCTTAAATTCCGAAACAATCAGATGTCCGGTATTTTCCTCATAAGCAGAATTGATTTCTTCCTTCGTTAAGCATCTTACACAGGGAATTTCCCCGTAAAAATAATCCGCATGTGTTGTACCATAGCAGGGAATACTTCTTCCGGTCTGTGCCCAGCTCGTTGCATAAGAGGAATGGGTATGAACAATTCCACCGATTTCCGGGAATGCCTTATACAGCTCCAGATGGGTCGGTGTATCGGAAGACGGCTTATATCTTCCTTCCACACGGTTTCCTTCAAGATCCATAACCACCATATCTTCCGGCTTCATGATGTCATAGTCCACACCACTTGGCTTAATGACAAAATATCCGGTTTCACGGTCGATGGCACTGACATTTCCCCAGGTAAATGTTACCAGACCGTATTTCGGAAGAAGCATATTCGCTTCATATACCTTCTGTTTTAAATCCTCTAACATAACAGAACCTTCCTTCCAATATTTATCTCTTACTTTGAGATGTTTATCTTATAGTTATTATAGTTATTCATAAATATTTATCAGCATCTACATGTTTTTAAAATATGTCTACAATGCCTCAACAGCAGCCTTCTCTGCCGGGAGATTCTTCATATACTTCTCCATGAACTTCTCAAAGCCTTCAACATCTTCTGCCACAGGATCCATCTTGATACCCTTGTTTCCGGCAAAAATTTCCTCATTTAAGAACTCACCAAGGCTCTGTCCGTCCTTCTTTTCTGCAAGGAATGCAGCCAGAACAGCAATACCCCAGGCGCCTCCTTCACCGGCTGTTTCCATAACCGATACCGGTGCGTTCATTGCTGCTGCCGCAATTCTCTGTCCGACACCCTTGGTTTTGAAATAACCGCCATGTCCGAATAACTCATCTACCTGGACGCCTTCTTCCTTAAGCATCAGATCCATACCGGACTTTAAAGCTGCAAGTGCGGAATACAGATGCATTCTCATGGTATTGGCCAGTGTAAATTTGCTCTCGGCATCACGTACGAATAATGGTGCACCGGCATCAAATCCGGTAACCGGCTCTCCGGAGAAATAATTATAGGAAATCATTCCACCACAGTCCGGATCACCTTCTAATGCAACACTGTAAAGCTTCGTAAACAGATCATTCATATCAAAGGTTAAACCATACATTTCACCGAATTCCTTAAACAGGTTCACCCACGCATTAATATCGGAGGTACAGTTATTACAATGTACCATACCAACCAGTGCGCCATCCGGTGTAGTTACCAGGTCAATCTGCGGATATACCTTGGAAAGCTCTTTTTCCAGAACCACCATGGCAAATACAGAGGTTCCGGCAGAAATGTTACCGGTTCGCTTCGCAACGCTGTTCGTTGCAACCATACCGGTTCCGGCATCACCCTCCGGAGGACAAAGCGGAATGCCTGCCTGTAAATCACCACTCGGATCAAGGAGTGCAGCTCCTTCTTCGGTTAACATACCGGCTTCTTTTCCTGCTGCCAATATCTTCGGAAGAATATCCCGGAGATTCCAGCGGTAATTCTTATCTGCAACCAGTTTATCAAACTTCTGAATCATCGTCTGATCAAAATCGCAGATATGGGTATCAATCGGGAACATACCGGACGCATCACCAACACCGAGCACTTTTCTTCCGGTTAATTTCCAGTGAACATAGCCCGCCAGTGTTGTAAAGAAATCCACATAGGGAACATGCTCTTCGCCATTCAGAATTGCCTGATAAAGATGAGCAATGCTCCATCTCTGGGGAATGTTATAATTAAATTCTGCCGTAAGCTTCGAAGCTGCTTCCTCTGTAATCGTATTTCTCCAGGTACGGAACGGAACCAGAATGGTATCATTCTCATCAAATGCCAAATAACCGTGCATCATTGCGGAGAATCCGATGGCATCAAAATGTTTTAAGGTAACGCCGTACTCCTTTTTCACATTTTCTTTAAGATCCTTATAACAATCCTGTAAGCCATCCCAGATATCATTCAGAGAATAGGTCCATACCCCGTCTTCGTAACGGTTTTCCCAGCTGTGTCCACCGGATGCCAATACATTTCCTGACTTATCCACCAGAACAGCTTTAATTCTGGTAGAACCAAACTCAATACCTAAGTAACCCTTTCCCTCAATTATTAATTGTGCTGCGTCCATTGCAATACCTCCTTGTAATCTTCCTGTTTCACAGGCAATTGTTATTTCTTTTTATATAGCTTACCTAGACTCAAATGCCTGCTTCGCAGTCGCTTGTTTTTCTCAGTGCCTACTTAAAGAATACCTCTCCAAGCATCAGATCACGTTTAAAGTCACGGATCTTCGTGTCCTGATCAATATAAACTGCCTCGATGCCCATGGCTGCGGCCCAGTCACCCATCTGTTCTGCCGTAAGGTCATAGGTAAATGCCGTATGATGTGCTCCTCCTGCAAGGATCCATGCTTCCGCACCGGTATACATATCCGGCTTCGGAGTCCAGAAGTTCGTTGCAACCGGAAGCTTCGGCATCGGCTTTTCTACTTTCTTACATTCTACATCATTTATAATCAAACGGAAACGATTTCCTAAATCAATTAAAGAAGTGGCAATACCAGGGCCTTCCTTGGAAGTGAATACCAGTCTTGCCGGATCCTCGCGGTCACCCATGCTTAACGGATTGCACTTAATACGGATCGGTCCGTCTGCTATACTCGGGCAGATCTCTAACATGTGTGCCTCAAGAATTCCTTCCTTGCCCTTTACCAGATTATAGGTATAATCTTCCAGCATGGAGGTTCCCTTCGGATTCTTTAAATCTCCGGTCATAATCTTCATCAGACGCACCATGGCTGCAACCTTCCAGTCACCTTCCGCACCGAATCCATAGCCCTTTTCCATCAGACGCTGAATCGCAAGTCCCGGAAGCTGCTTTAAGGCGCCGAGATCCCCGAAATGGGTTACGATGGCCTGATAGTTCTTTTCCTCTAAGAAACGCTCAAAACCGATTTCAATCTGTGCCTGAACCGCTACATGCTTACGGAATTCCTTTTCATCTCTGCCTTCCAGTAAAATCTCATACTTATCATAGTATTCTTCGACCAGAGTATTTACATCGGCTTCGGATACTGCATCCACAGCCTGCGCGATCTCATTTACCGGATAAGCATCGACCTCCCAGCCAAACTTAATCTGTGCTTCTACCTTGTCACCTTCGGTAACCGCAACATTACGCATATTGTCTGCAACACGCATCACACGAATGTGGCTGCTTTCTACAATACCAACTGCGGTACGCATCCAGGATGCAATCTTTCCTGCTACAATAGGATCTGCCCAGTGTCCGACAACAACCTTCCTCTCAATCCGCATACGGGTTACGATATGTCCGTATTCACGGTCACCATGTGCCGACTGATTTTCATTCATGAAATCCATATCAATGGTATCGTAAGGAAGCTCCTCATTAAACTGGGTATGTAAATGAAGAAGCGGCTTACGGTATTCCTGCAATCCGATGATCCAGGATTTTGCAGGTGAAAAAGTGTGCATCCACGTAATTACACCGGCACAGGTTTCGTCCATATTTGCCTCTTCAAAGGTCTTACGGATTAATTCATTGGTAATCAGAGTCGGCTTCCATACCACTTCATAAGGTAAGATACCCGACTGATTCAGACCCTCAACAATCTTGTGGGAATGCTCTGCCACTTTGGCAAGACATTCGTCTCCGTATAAATCCTGTGAACCGGTGCAAAACCAAAACTTGTACTCTTTTTTCTGTAACATAAGAAATAACCTCCTTTAAGTAGAATTTTCCGATTTTATCCACATTTCTGCTGTGAATAAACAACTTTATCCTCTACTTAAAGGATACAACTTGTATTGTTCTTCTTACAAGTTGTATATTTTAACCTGTATGTGTTTTATTATAAACATGAATGATTTACTGCATATTTTCATGCTCCACAGGTAATTCCGGATTAACCTGCCTGATCATATAACTGCTTCCGTTAAGTGTAATTGATGAAGCAATTTCTTCATTGGAGTACATTCCCTCATCCACATAGGTATACTTTGGCGGTGTTTTTCCCATTTCCATCATCTGGATAATTTCTTCCACCCACGGACCATGCAGCGGATTGCATTCCGCAACACAGGAAATTTCACCATCTGCAACACAGGCTAATGCATTCTCATCGACACCATCAAAAGAAACCACCATAATTTCACCGTTTAAAATATCCGTTCCGATCGTTCTTCCGGCTTCCTTAATGGCCTCAATGGCACCAAATGCTTCATTATCGTTTTCACAGTAAACGATATTGAGTTCCGGGTATTCTTCGAGAAAGGACTGCATGACTTCTTTGCCCTTCGCCTGGGTAAATTCACCGCTTTCCTCCGCAAGAATATTCCATCCATAATCCATGGCCGCCTTATATAATCCCCGGGTTCTTCCGATCTGTGCGGTTGCACCGATGGTTCCCTGAATATTTACAATCCGGACCTCTTCCGGCGGGATCTCTCTTTTCAACGTAAACTGGTGAATCCATTCCGCCATCTTTTTGCCTTCAAGACCGAAATCCGATCCTACCCAACAGGTATATAGGGATTCATCCGATACATTCACGCGGCGGTCCATGATAATTACAGGAATTCCGGCATCCTTTGCCTCCTGCAGCACGGTATCCCACCCCGTTTCCGTAACGGGCGCCAGAACAATATAATCCACCTCCTGCTGAATAAAGGTACGGATTGCCATAATCTGGTTTTCCTGCTTCTGCTGCCCGTCCTCCACAAACAACTGATACCCTTTTTCCTCGGTAAAGGTTTCCTTCATGGAAGTTGTATTTGCACTCCGGAAAGCGGACTCTGCGCCAAGCTGGGAAAATCCGATCAGAATAGCATCGCTCTCTTCCTCAGTCTCTTCGACATTTTTATGATTTACCATCCGGATATTTTTTCCTGCAATGACTGCACACAACACCACACAGATCGTCATTAATATAATAAAAACGGATTTCTTCATATTCATCTTCATCACCTGCAACTTATCACAATAAATATATATATAACTGTTCAGAGCCAACCTCGAAAACATTACATGTTTCCTCTGAACAGTTACATATATTTTCACGTATTCATCAAGGATTTGCAAGCACTTTTGCAACTATTCAGAGCCATGCAAAATTGCTTTCTGTGAATGCTTGCATTCAAACAGAATAGCAATTTTATATGGCGAAGTAAACCACATGAGTAAAACTTGAGCTGCATTAGCAGCGGTTTTACGAATGGGGTTCTGAATAGTTGCAAAATAATATATGTCAACGCCAAAACTGCCCTGCCGGTATATTCCGGAACAAGGCAGTTTGAAGGGGTTATGGGTTTATCATCAAAGTTTCTTTTAACCTTTGGAAAGTTTCTTCTTTCTGGACATTACGATACTCTGTACTACGAGGAACAGACAAAGCATTGCTGCAATGGTGATTCCTGTCCACCATGCCTGATCGAGTCCTGCGGAAGATACAATATTCTGGATGGTGCTTAAGGATAATACACCGAAGAAGGTTCCGATAATATTACCAACACCACCGGTTAACATCGTTCCACCGATAATGGAGGAGGCGATTGCATTCATTTCCATACCGCTTGCATGGGATGCGGAACCGGAGCCTACATGCATGAAGTATACGAAGCCGCCAACACCTGCTAACAAACTGCAGATCAGGTGAGAATAGAACTTCGTACGTTTTACATTGATACCAAGCATTAAAGCACTCTGGCTGTTTCCACCAACCGCATAAAATTTACGTCCAAACTTTGTCCATCGAAGGACACAGAACAGTAAAATGACAACCAGCAACGCAACGACAACACCAATTTCAATATAAGCATCCACATAATTTCCAAGCTTATTAACCGATCCCATTCCTGGAATCTTAATTCTGGTTTCCTTTAAAGCTACAAACTGTTCATTTGCTACATTGAACGGATTTGTATTGACAATCGTTGTCATACCTCTGGCAAAGAACATTCCCGCCAATGAAACGATAAACGGCTGAATATCGAGGTACGCTACCAGATAACCCTGAACAAGACCAAATGCAAGACCGATTAACAGGGAAATAACAATGGCTCCGAATACATTTCCACCATGGTAATCCAGGTATACGGCACAGCACATGCTTACAAGGGCTACCACACCACCTACTGAAATATCAATTCCACCGGTAATCATCACAAGGCTCATGCCACAGGAAATGATAATCAGAGAAGCATTTGCGTTTAAAATATTAAAGAAGGTCTGCGGCTTCAAAAATCCTTTTCCCTGAAAAAGAATGGCTCCGATATACATCGCAAAGAAAACAACTACGGTAATAAACAGAAGAAGATTTGTATCTGTCAACTTCATTTTCTTTTTTGTTTTCATGTTACTGTACCTCCTTTTTCAGACTTCCTGCTTTGATTCGCTTGCCGAATTCTCCGAGCTTTTCCCGTACAACCGGTGCACTGAAAATAACAAGCAGAATAACGACAACCGCTTTATAGGCCGGAAGCGCATCGGACTGGACATTGAACTTATATAATGTCGTTGTCAGAAACTGAATAACAAAAGCACCAAGAATCGATGCCGTCATATTGAACTTACCACCACCCAAGGCATTTCCACCAAGTGCTACCGCAAGAATGGCATCCATTTCAATATCCTTGGCAATAACCGAATAGTTAATGGAGGATAAACGGCTTACCTTAATGAGTCCTGCTACTGCGACACACAATCCAAGGATTACAAAGGTCAGGAACTTGATAAACGCCGGATTTAAACCATTTAATCTGGATGAGCTTTCATTGATTCCGACAGCCTGTGTATAAAGTCCAAGGTTTGTAAATTTCAGAACCAGTGCGGTCACGATAATACATGCCATTGCGATAAAGAACGGTGTCGGAATCGGGATTCCCGGAATGAAACCGCCGAATACTGCAAAGGTGGCATCATTGACAATCGGAAGCTCATTGTTATTGATCCAGGCTGCAATGGAACGTCCTGCCGTATACAGAATCAGAGTCGCTACCATGGGCTGGATTTTAAAATATGCAACGAGCGCTCCGTTAAATGCTCCAAAAAGCATTGCTACTACACAGCTTACTAAGAATGCTACAATAATCGGGGCCTGTAAGGTATCCGGTCTTGAATTGGTTCCGCAAAGCACCCGGAGGATTACACTGCCGCTGATGGCAATGGCTGCGCCCACGCTGATATCCTGCCCACCGGAAGCTGCGGTAACAAGCGTCATACCAATAGCAAGGATCGCAAGCTCTGAACCATAATCCAGAATGGTGATCAGATATCCGGACAATACCGGATTTCCTGCACTGTTATAACCCAACGTAATTTTATAAAACGAAGGATCTGCAATTAAATTGAAAATAGCCAAAATCAATAATGCAGCTATGGGAATAAAGATCTGTCTGCGAAATATTTTCTGTATCATTCCGTATCACCTCCGGCTATTGTACTCATAATCTTTGCCTGTGTTAAATCCTTTCCTGTAAGCTCACCAACCACCTTACGGTCGCGCATAACAATGAGTCTTGAACAGGTACGAAGCATTTCATCAGTTTCGGAAGAAATAAAGGTTACACTCATTCCTTCTGATGCCAGATCCAGTACCAGCTTCTGTATATCAATCTTTGTTCCGACATCAATACCTCTTGTCGGCTCATCCAGAATCAGATATTCCGGATGTGTAAATAACCATCTTGCCAGAATAACCTTCTGCTGGTTACCACCGGAAAGAGATTTAATCGGGGTATCTGCAGATGCTGTTTTAATGTCCAGAAGCTTAATGTATTCTTCTGCAATTTTATTCGCCTCTGCCTTAGAGAAGGGTTTAAAGAATCCCCGTAATACCTGCTGTGCCAGAATAATGTTCTCACGGACAGAAAGGTCACCTACGATTCCATCCACCTTACGGTCCTCCGGAAGATAAGCAATTCCATGACGCATTGCATCAATCGGCTTGGTAATCTTTACCTTTTTGCCTTTCATCTTCACCGTTCCGCCTAATACATGATCTGCACCAAAGATGGCACGGACGCATTCGCTTCGGCCGGAGCCGAGAAGTCCGGTAAATCCATTGACTTCTCCTTTTTTAATATGAAAATCAAAGGGCTTGATTCCCGCATTGCTTACAAGCTGTTCTGCTTCTAAAACATTCTCTGAAGCATCGGTTCCACGATAAACCTTATCTTTATCACGGATCTCGGACATATCATCCAGTTCTTTTCCAAGCATCTTTGCAACAAGCTGGACTCTCGGAAGATCCTTGATTTCATACTGTCCGACCAGTTTGCCGTCCCGCAGAACCGTAATCTTATCACATACCTCATATACCTGATCCAGGAAATGCGTGACAAAAATAATTCCAACGCCTCTCGCCTTCAGATCACGCATCAGCTTAAACAGCTTTTCAACCTCCTGCTCATCCAGGGAAGAAGTCGGCTCATCCAGAATCAAAACCTTGCAGTCCATATCTACCGCACGCGCAATGGCTACCATCTGCTGAACGGCGATCGAGCAGTTTGCAAGCTGTTCAGATGCATCCGTCGGAATATCGAGGGACTTTAAGATCTTATTGGCTCCCTCATTCATGGTTTTCCAGTCCTGTAACACGCCCTTGGTTCTTCCAATGTACATATTTTCTGCAACGGAGAGATTCGGGCACAAAGTAATTTCCTGATATACCGTACTGATTCCAAGCTCCTGTGCATCCTGGGGCGATTTAATGTTAACCGGCTTGTCATGGCCTTTCAGATAGATATTACCTTCATCTTTTCCATAAACTCCGGTTAAAACTTTGATTAATGTAGATTTTCCGGCACCGTTTTCACCCATTAATGCATGAATTTCACCTTCACAAAGTGAAAAATCAACTCCCTGCAGGGCACGTACTCCGGGAAAGCTTTTATGTATATTTTCCATTTGTAAAACAATATGTTCTTTCACTGCAGCCGTCACTCTCCTTGCTTTTATAATAAGCGCGGAACAGCTTAGAATGATTCCCTGCCTGCACCGCGCTTATAGATTTTAATGAATCAACTCATTAGATACCGTACTGGTCAACATCTTCCTGTGTAATGGATGCGGCATCAAATCCTTTTTCTTCCATGATAATGGTCTTTTCGGAAATGGTTCCGCCGCTTTCCAGTGTCTTAATGATGTCATCGATGTAAGATGCCTGGAAAGGATTGCACTGTCCATCATAGTTCCAGTTCTGGTTTAATAATTCTTCCAGTGCCCACTTGTTGCAGTCAAAGCCCATAACGATAACGTCCTTGCCAACACCGTGGGAAATATTTGCCTTATCAAGAGCTGCTACAGCACCCTTAGCCATATCATCATTTTCTGCATAAATTACATTGAAGGATTCGCCGGAGTCAATTACGGACTGTACGATCTGCTGTGCTTTTTCTGCATTCCACTCTGCGGTCTGCTGTGTTACCAGTGTCCAGCCATCGGAAGCAACTGCTTCATCCAATGCACCGGAACGTCCCTGCTGTGCTGCAGAACCCATAACACCCTGAAGGTGGATGATCTTATATTCGCTGAGTCCCTGTCCCTTTAACCAGTCAACTGCAGTCTGGCCTTCCTTTGCCATATCCGATACGATGGATGCTTCATAAAGGCTTGCATCTGCATCGATGGTACGGTCAAATAAGATCACGCGGATACCTGCGTCCTGTGCATCCTTTAATACGGAATCCCAACCAGCGGTATCTGCTGCGGAAAGAAGAAGATAATCCACACCGTCCTGAATGAACTTCTGTGCTGCGGTGATCTGTTCATCATTCTTTAAGCTGTATGCGAAGGATGCTTCATAACCGTTTTCTGCGGTAAACATTTCCTTCAGATCCTTATCGTTTGCGGTACGATATCCGGATTCGTTCGGGTCGTTGTTAATGATACCAACCTTGATTAAGTCCCCCGATGCTGCTGTAGAAGCAGAAGAACTTTCCGCATCACTGGATGCTGCAGGTGCAGAACCTGATCCGCATGCGGTTAATCCGATTACCATTGCTGCTGCCATTGCCAAAGCCATAAGTTTTCTCTTCATATGTTGTAACCTCCCATTAATGAAAAATAGTCTCATCAAAGAACTATCTCTTTGATAAGACTATGATAACTTTTCTGTCTAAAAATACCATGAAGATCCCTATGGCAAAAGTTGAATTTTATCTTCAAAAAATGCTTTAAGTTGAATTTTTTACGAATTCGGTTGAATTTCTTCTTTCTGACTGATGAGACCATGGTCTGCATCCGGCAAAAAGACCTTTACTGTAGTTCCCTCCTGATAGGTACTTGAAATCCGAAGACCATATTCTTCTCCGCAGTTTAAACGGATCCGTTCATTGACATTATATAATCCATATACCTTACTTTCCACGAACTGCTTATGAAGCAGTGCATTCCTTACCTGCTCCAGACGCTCCGGCTGCATACCGATTCCATTGTCCTGCACCTCTAAGATAAAGCAGGAACCCTCCCGGTATCCTCTTACCGTGATCTTCCCCTTACCACGTTTATTCTTAATCCCATGATAAAGTGCATTTTCTACAAGAGGCTGCACAGTGATCTTCGGAATCGTATTCTGATGAAACTCCTCCGGAACATCAATTTCATACTCAAGAATATCCTGATACCGCATCTGCTGGATCTCTAAATAACTCCGGACATGCTGAATTTCTTCTTTGATCGAAATAATATCCTTTCCCTGATTCAAAGAAGTGCGGAAAAACTCCGAAAGGCTTTCCACCATATGAACAACCTTCTTCTGCTCATCACTTTCTGCCAGCCAGATAATCGTGTCCAGTGTATTATACAGAAAGTGCGGATTAATCTGTGCCTGAAGAAGCTCAAACTCTGCTTTTCGGATACGGATCTGCTCCTTCTTCACCTGTTCAAGAAGCTCATTGATCTTGTCAATCATCGTATTTAAGGATTCGCTTAACTGTCTCGCTTCCACACCCGTATTAACATGGGATCTTACCTGCAGATTTCCCTGCGATACCTGCTGTGTCACTTCCACAAGCTCGGTAATCGGCCTTGAAATACTTAAAGGAATATAATGGGAAATAAACACGATCAACAGCAAAACCGCAACAAAGGCAATAACGGAAATTTCAATCATGGAAACGAAAAAGCTCTGGTATTCCGCATGGGATTCCTGAATTCCCTTTGTTTCATAATAAATGTACTGAAAAATGGTTTCGCGTACAAGCGTCGTTACAATCTGGACATCATTTTCCCAGATTTCCATGTTATCCTCGTAACGGTTTCCTTCCCGGATATTCTGTTCAATACGGTCCACATAGGTATCAAGATTGTTCAGATACTTCTTAATACTCTTCAATCTGGTAAGGTTGTCTTTGGAATCGGTAATCTGTTCCAGTCCGGTAATAATCCGGTTCGCATTGGTAAGCATATCCCGAAGCTCCGATTCCTCTACCGTCTTATTTCCTACAATCAAAAGATAGGTTTCATAATCGAAATCCTTTTTAAAATCAAGTGTAAACTCACTGGCCGCTACGGTGGAGTTAATCATATCCTCATACCGGTAATTTGCTGCCCACAGGTTATAAAAGCAAAAGATCAGAAACAAAAAAATAGGAATCAGGATTACCAGATAAGAATATCGTATTTTACTTGTCAGGGAAGAACGGTCATAAAAATCCTTCGCTGCTTTTTTCAATTTCTTATTCATGCTTTTCCTTCCCGGTATTGTGTCGGTGTCATTCCCTGCGTTTTACGGAACAGGGCTGAGAAATAATGAGGATCCTTATATCCGACCTCCAATCCGATCTCACTGCTCTTTTTCCCGGTACACCGAAGAAGCTCTTTGGCTTTATTCATACGAAAGTCCGTCAGATATTTAATAAACGGCTGTCCCGTCTGCTGGCTGAAAATCGTACTGAAATGGTTGGGTGAAAAATTCACATGTGCAGCAAGCTGATTCAAGGTCAGATCATCTTCTACATAATGCTCTTCAATATACGCCTTCACATCATCCATCAGATCTTTATATTTATTTCCGGATATCTGATCCCGTTCATCAATCGCCTTCTGAATGATCCGTATGATATATTCCTTGGAAACTTCAATACTGGACAGTGCATCCGAAGCAACATCCATTGGTTCCACTTCTTCTCTGGACAGACCGATACTTTCCACAAATTCTGCCACACAGAAATAAGCATCCATGACAATATACTGACGGAAAATTCTGGACTTCACGGCACTATGATCCAACTTTTCAAACATTTCATCAATAAAGTAAGGAACCTCTTCCCTGCAGCCGCATTTCAAAAATTCCTGAATCCTGCTCTTTTCAAACTGCTTGTAATCCAACTCCTGAATATTGAGGTTATCTTTTTCCGATTCCCGGTCCATACTCTGTTTAAAGTAACGTTCCCGGATCCGCTGCTTCTGCTTCCGCTCTTCAATAGAAGCCGCCACCAGATCAATTTCCTTAATCAGGGCATCTCCGCTGATCGGCTTAAGAAGGTACTGGGCCACGCCGATTTTAATTCCTTCTTTGGCATACTCAAACTCTTCATATCCACTCAAAATAATAATTTCTGTCTCCGGAAATTCCTTTTTAATCAGCTTGCTCAAAGCAAGTCCGTCCATAAAAGGCATCCGGATATCGGTAATCACAATATCCGGCCGTGTTTCCTGAATCATCGGAAAAGCAAGTTCTCCATCTCCTGCTTCTCCACAGAATTCATATCCATGTGCCTGCCAGTCAATATTCTTCTTGATTCCCTCACGGATGACATATTCATCCTCTACCAGAAAAACCTTAATCATGCTTCTCTCCCTCTATGTGATAATTTCTGGATATGCAGGAATTTCCTACAACCAATTCCGGTGCAATCAGAATATCTGTACAGATCTGTTCTTTCACCTTTTCTTTTGTCTGATCATTCGGTATTTTATTTCTGCGCTCCTGATGATCAATCAGTTCAAGCAACAGCTCTGCTGCCATTTCTCCCAATTTTTCCTGAGGATGAACAATGGTTGTTAACTGCAGTCCTCCGTTATTTGCTATGTAGGAATTGTCATATCCGGTTACGGATACATCGAAAGGAACCTTTTTACCGGCAGCAGTAAGGCCCTGAATTACCTTCATGGCAATCTGGTCATTATAGCAGACAACGCCATCCATCGGAATTCCGCCTTCTGCCATCTGCTTAATAGCCTCATACGGATGAATGGCACGGTCCTCTGTGTAAAACCAGATCACATGATCCGGTTCATAAGGAATCCCGGCTTCCTGCAACGCCTTTACATATCCCTTATGTCGATTCTGCCCCTGCATATCATCCGACTTAAACACCCCAATGATCGACTTATGCCCTGTATCAATCAGATACTTCGTAATGAGATAACCACCCATTGCATCATCCATGAGCACCTTGGGTTTTTCTTTCATTGTTGCAAAGCATCCCTGGATAAAAACATAGGGAATGCCATATTCCTCCAACTTCTCATACAGGTGGGTGTGCTTACAGTAAATCTGACTTTTGCTCGGCTCAATAATGATTCCGTCAATATCCTTCTGTAAAAGCTCTTCTAAGCATCTTGCCTCCTGACTTCTGGAATTCCTTGTATTTTTCAGAATGATACTGTAGCCCTGCTCCGTCAGTACCTTATCAATTCCCCCGATCACCCGTGGGAAAATATAATCCGACAGATATGTGGTAACTACCGCAATATTATGGGAATGTCCCGTATGTAAAACCCTCTCGGAACAGAAGGTTCCCCTCCCATGCTCCGCATAAATATAGCCTTCATTCTGAAGCACCGAAAGAGCTTTGCGCACCGTCTGCCTGCTGACCTGATACCGCGCCGATAATTCATTTTCTGAAGGAAGCTTATCTCCTGCCTGGATTTCTCCGGACATCATCTTTTCCCTTAAATCTTCCATTAACTTCGAATATTTTAACTGCTTTTGTTCCATGATAAATAACCCCAAAATATAAAGAAACTATATGCTTTGATGTTAGCATATAGTTTCCTGATTTTGCAATATGTGTTCATTTGTTGTTACTTTATACTATCGAGTTCCTTCTGCATTCTCGTATATAACTCTGAATACTTTATATTTTTGTCCTCAATTTTAAAGCTGGTCACAGACAATGTAAGAGGAATTTCCATTTCCTGATACTTAAATGATTCTCCATTATGTGACAAAATCTCATTCACAATTTTTTCCGTATATTCCCGATCCTTCGAATCAGTCAGCGCAACAAATTCGTCTCCTCCGATCCTAAACACAATATCTTCATCCCCACATGCATATTCCAGTCTTTTTAATGCTGTCAATATGGCAATATCTCCCGCTTGCCTTGATATTTCATTTATTGGAATCAATGACTTTATATCAACCCCGATAAAATAGCAACCGCGTCTGTCCTGTATGTAATCATACAATTCACTGATGTCTACTTTCTTTTTACCCTTCATAGTTTCATCCTCCATCAATTCTTTTTCCAGTCGTAAGGCCGGAAAAAGTTCAAAATGTACCGAGTTCTTTCTATACTCTGACGGAGTTATATGCCATATCTTTACAAATGCCCTGGAGAATGCTTCATTACTGCTATACCCATATTTCACAGCCAGATCCAGAAGTGACATATCCTGATTCTGTATCAACTCCTTTGCGGCACAACTCATTCGTCTGCGTATGGAATAATCCTTGATACTCATACCTGTTACAAATCTAAAATGTTTTTCAAGGCAGGATTTTGAACAGTACAAACTTTTTGCTATATCATCTGTTTTTATATTCTGAGTCAAATTTGCTTCAATTAACTCTAAAGTATCTGTGATAAGCAAAATGTTTTCCATTCTTCTTCCTCCTTCCGATATATCGTATCTTAACTATATCATACGCAATTTTTTAACTCTTGATTTTTTGAGTCCGTATAATACTTCGCCTGTTTATTCCACATCACCGCATATTCTCCATCGTGATCCTTTAACAGGGTATCATGGTTCCCATACTGCACCAGTTGTCCGTCCTTAAAAACAGCAATCCGGTCACAGAACTTGCAGGAAGAAAGGCGGTGGCTGATATACACAGCCGTTTTATTTCCGACAATCTTATCAAAGTTCGTATAAATCTCCGACTCCGCAATCGGATCAAGGGCAGCCGTCGGTTCATCTAAAAGTACAAACGGCGCATCCTTATAAAGTGCCCTTGCAATGGCTATTTTCTGTGCCTCTCCGCCACTTATGTCGATTCCTTCTTCTTCATAATCCTTATAAAGATAGGTATCTATTCCTTTGGAAAGTGTCTGCAGACGATCTCCGAATCCACTGTCATCCAGACATTTGCGGACTTTATCCACATCCACAGTATGACTTGCTGCCACATTTTCCGAAAGCTTCAGGCTGACGAGAATATAATCCTGGAAAATCACGGAAAACAACGTTGCATATTCTTCATGACGGAACTTTTTGATATTTACTCCGTTTAACAGAATTTCTCCCTCGTCCGGATCATACAGACGGCATAATAGCTTAATCATCGTTGTTTTGCCGGAACCGTTCCTTCCTACAATCGCAAGCTTTTCCCCAATCTGCAGCTTCATGGAAAAGTTCTTTAACGCATATTCCTTACTTCCCGGATAACGGAAGGATACATTTTTAAATTCAATCTGATATTCCCCATCGCTGCGCTTTTCCATAGGGAGAGAACCCTTGTACATTTCATCCGTCAGATCAAATAATTCAAAAATCCCTGCCTGCTGCCGTGCGGCCTGTACAATTCCTGAATAATCCGCCCCGACACAAAAAGTATTTACCAGAAAATTGGACAAACAGCCTCCAAATAAAATGACATTACCGGCTGAAAAATTTCCTGATTTTGCAATCATTACCGCCAACAGATAGGAGCCAACAGACATTAATGCTGAAACTGTCTTATTTGTCATACCCATAGCTCCATAAACTTCAGACATTTTATTTAGTACATATTTTTTAAACATTTTTGTCTGCAGCTTATCATATGTATATGCCTTCATCAGCTCATAAGCATTATAAATCCTTACATCTTTTCCATTTTTATTATTATAATTACCACCAAATGCAAAATCCCAGACATAATTTATGAGCCATTTCTTTTCCTCTTTTGTCGGCAGATGAAACATCAGATACAGTATCATATTATATAGATGTCGGCATACAACCGTCCCCGCAATCAAAGCTGCAAATAAAAACAGAAAAATACCAATACTTTCCGTCTGTATCTTTCCTCTGCAATATTGCAGTTGTGGAAATAACAAAACAGCTGCAACAATAAGCTTTAACAGATGCATAAGAAATTCCTTTTCCATCCCGAACATGGAATAAATCCCGGCTCCCCAGTTTCTCTCCCTCTGCATACGTTCCCGGATTTCCTTAAGCCTCGGACTATCAATCAGGGCATAATCCAGATTCATAATCTTCTCCTGCTGTAATGCCATATACTGTGTTTCCATGGTATTCATCGCTATTTCCAAATGTTTATCAATAAAGTAATCTATAGAAGCCGCTCCACTTAACAAAATTGCCGTTCCAATAGCAACCTTCAGAATATAAGCATAATCTGTTCCGTTACTTAGTCCATTAACCACAAAGGAAGAAAGAAGAAGCGCTCCATAAGTAATAACTGCCTTCATGCATATAGAAACAAAATTCCACGCATAAAAGCTGTGATCCAGAGAATGAATCAGTTTTACCAGACGAATCACATACTGTAAATTCTCACGGAAACTTTGTTTCTTTAAAATTTCTGCGTCCTGACTCATGCAAATGCCTCCTTTCCTAAACGTTCCTTTTCATAATAGCTCTTCTGAACCTCGAACATTTCCGCATAAACCCCGTTCTTTTGAATCAGTTCTTCATGCGTTCCTTCCTCCAATATTCCCTGATTTCCAATAAGCAGAATCCGATCTGAAAAACGGGTACTGGCTAACCTATGGGAAATAAAAATTGCTGTTTTATCTTTGGAAAGCTTCGCATATTCATCGTAAATCTCACTTTCCGCAATCGGATCAAGAGCAGCTGTCGGCTCATCCAGTATCATAACCGGAGCGTCCTTATACAATGCCCTTGCCAGTAAGAACTTTTGCTTCTGTCCACCAGATAGTTCAATTCCGTCTTCTCCCATATCCTTTCCAAAATAAGTATCAAGGGTATATCCTCTCTTTTGAAACAACTCCTTTAACCCAGCTTCTTCCAAAGCAGAAATACATCGTTCTTTATCATAATTTTTAGACAAAGCCAGATTCTCTCCAAGTGTAAAAGGCATAATAAAAGGCTCCTGAAATACTGCCGCATACAACCTGTAAAGTTCTTCTTTGGGAAACTCCTTAATTGAAATTCCATTTACCAGAATTTCCCCCTCCTGCGGTTCATATAATCCACACAGGAGCTTTACCAGAGTGGTCTTGCCGGCACCATTGGTACCAACAATTGCGATCTTTTCCCCACCATGAATTGTCAGGTTCAGATGCCGGAAAATCCATTGTCCCGGATCCTCTGCTGCCCTTTCTGCACTTTCTTCCTTCGAGGGATACCGGAAAGACACATCCCGGAAAGTAAAGGAAATCGGCATCTGTAATTCCCGGATGGAATGAGAACCGGAATGTACATCTTCCTCCTCTAATTCCAGATAGGTTCTCAAATGATTCAGTGAAATGTTTCCTTCCTGTAGGCTTGCAAAAGAAGTCATAATTGAATTTACAAATACTGCAAACCCGGTAATAGCACCGAAATACAAAACAAATTCTCCTGCATCAATGATTCCCGCCTGTGCCTGCCGGATCAGATAAATATAAGCAAACAGATCACGCCCCAGTGCAAGCAGACTTCCGGCCTGCCAGTATATTTTTTCCCTAGTCATCTTTTCTTTATCAATACCTCTTTTTAAGGAAATCAACACATCATTATGATCATTCAGCCATTGCTTCATCGGAAAAATACGAATATCCTTGGCTGCTTCTTCCTTTCCCATCACTGAATGCAGATAACTTCTTTTCTTATAAAATTGTGCATACCGGTCACGATAACGCTCCATATAGCGGACCTGCGAAATACATAGCGCGTACTGAAGCAGAGATAATACAAGCAATAGAATCATAATCCATAGACTTAAATAACCAAGCACCGTACTGTACAGGAAAAAGCAGATCAGATTAATCAGAATATTAACGGTATCATAGGAAAACCGGTACATTGCACTATAATCCCCACTATCAACACTATGCAAAGCTTTCCAATACAGGTTATTGGCATCTCCTTCTTCACTGTTAGAAAAAGGAATTCGCAGACTCTTCAAAAACAACATAGCAGCCACATCATTCCTTTTTCCGTTATAAATAAAATACTTTCCCTGTTCACAACCGCCTTTGACCGCCTCAACAATCACAAAGAATAGCCCAAAAAGAACCATGTTTCGTATCGCCTGCTGCATGGAATAACGATTTGTCACCAGCTCCACAACAAACTTCGGCAGATAAATTTCCAGATAAGGAATCATGGATCCAAGCAGAATTTCAAGCAGACACATCCACAGAAAAATCGGCATCTCTTTTTTATAAAAGGAAATTGTATAACCAATGTTTTGCAGAATATGATATTTCTTTGTCGGAATATCCTGGTTTTTATTCATAACACACCTCTTTCCTCTCTTATGCGATACCGTTCAACAACTATGAGTCCGTTATAACATATTCTGTACTTCCCATATAAAAATGTGCACGAGAGGTTTTTCTCGTGCACGAACGGTATTCGTTATATTACAGTGGCAGCATAACTTCTGTGGCAAATACGCCGTCCTCGTTCTGCCGGTCCAGATATCCATGATACTTCTGAACGACCTGATCCATCCGGATTAATCCCAGACCGTGGAATTTTTTATCCTTAGTGGTGAGGTAAATTCTTCCGACTCTCTTCGGAGCTTCTCCCACAGAATTCATCACATAAATATAAAGCTGCCCTTTCAGAATATCAATATAAACCCGGATAAACTTTTCCTCTTCTTCCTTCATTTTCATACAGGCTTCCATGGCATTATCCAATAGATTTCCGATAATCAGGCTTAAGTCCACCTCTGAAATCTGAAGATCAGCCGGAACAATGGCTTTGGCTTCAATCCGGATGTTTTTGCCCTTTGCCAAAGAAAGCTTACTGTTCAATATGGCATCAATCATTACATTTCCCGTTTTAATCACCGTATCTACGGTTGTCAGATCCTGATCCAGTTCCTGAAAATACCGGTCCAGATCTTCCAACTGTCCCATCGCCAGATAAGCCTTCATCGTCTGAATATGATTATGATAATCATGACGCCAGCCACGCATCTGCCGGTACATATTCTCAACTTCTTCACAATGTTTTTCCAGAAGATCATCCTGATAATCCGCGATCTGCTGACGAATCGTCCGTTTCACATACCAGCGGATACCTACTATGAAGATAATCAATAAAACAACCGTTCCTGCAATCATAAGCTCTTTCATAAAATCTGATTCATCTTCTCCCTGTCATTTGTTTCATTTTTAATAAAGTCAGCTTTTATATTTTCACTTCTGTTTTTCTCTGTAAAAAGCAATGAACTTCTGATTCACTTCCTGATACATGCGTCTGCTTACCGGCGCCGTACTCCCATCATCAAAAATAATCGTGTCTTTATCAATCTGGTGAATTTTAGAAAGCTGGCACAGATACGAGCGGTGGCTTTTCACAAAATCCTGATCCTTTAAAAGATCCTCCATCTGTGAAAGACTTTCTTTTACCATAATTTCTTCCTGTCCGTTTAAGGAAATCCGGCTGAAATGCTTCTGTGCCTCCACATAATTGATTTCACTGACACAGATCTTTTTCGTTTCGTCCTCTGTGGAATGCACAATCCGGTATTCTTTGGACGGATTCTTTTTCCGTGCTTTTTCAAGACATTCTTCGACCTTTTCCTGACGAATGGGCTTCAACAGATAATGAAGAGCCTCGACCTCATACCCTTCACCGATATAATCATCTATACCGGTCGTAAAAACAATCGCAATCTGTTCATCCTTCTGCCGGATCTTTCTTGCGAGCTCCATGCCATCCATCCCCGGCATCTGAATATCCAGAAACAATATGTCAAACTCCAGATCCTCCCAGTCAAATAAAAAGGAGGCCGCATTTTCATATTGTTTTACAAAAACCGGATCCTTTGTTTTCTTTCCCCATGCTTCAATATACGAAGACAGAAGATCACGATGCATCTTCTCATCTTCAATAATTGCTGCTTTCATTCCGTACTCCATCCATTTCCATTGTCTGCTGTCTATTTTCAGATCATGCCTTAATAAAATCAGTGTATCATTTCATGGATTGGTACGTCAATTTAGGAAATCCATGTCAAATAAATAGGCATACTTTCTCATCTGGGAAAGAAGGATATCTCTCACCCGGTCTTTTTCTTCCTGAGAATATATACTGATTCCATCAATCAAATCACTTACATCTTTTACATGAAAATAGAACTTCAAATGATTTCCATATAACTTTTCTGACAGATCAAGCTGCTCATCAAAATCCGTACTGATCGTTTTCGCCCGGACTTCTTTTATCTGAAGGTATACATCTCTCCCTAATGGATAATCTAATGATGTATCCGCCAACAATCCTGCTCCATGATCAAAAATTGGACTATAAGCAAATCTTCCGTCTTTATTCATCAGGAGAGCAATATTATGGGTATGCCTGTCTTCATTCAGAAAAAAAGCATCTATCGTAAACAATTTATTTATATATATGCCAAAATTCCGAAGGTTCGTAATACGTTCTGTTTGTTCCACCAGAAAAATCAGTCTTTTCTCAGGATCTGAAATTTTAAAAATGGACTGATAAAGACTCTGCCCAAAGAAAGTCATAAATAATCTCTCCAGCGTAATCAACTGCCAGCCTTTTTCCAGAAAATCATTGCTTTTTACACCGGAATAAACAGTGTCTTTATATCTGATCTGTTCAGGTTCATATAGAACAAACTCATCCTGACGCAACGATGATTTCAACAAGAGATGCGATACCATATATTCTGCAAGCCCCTCATATCCGGTATAGTCTGCTTTATACCATATTCCATTATTCTTCCATTTTAACTGATTTCCTTTGGAAGACTGTCTGTCATTCTGTCTTTCATCCTGCTCAAAAAGTTCTATCATATCATTCCCTCATCTAACGCTCTATCCTGATCCAAAAATCATCCTCTGCCATTTTCCCGGCTGTTTTTTCTATGATCATCAGGGGATCATAAAATGGAAGATCCAGATCTTTTAATACCAGTTTCATCTTATCTCTGCCAGCCGGAAAACATCTGGATTCCAGAAATTCTTCATACATTTCGTAATCCGGATTCTCTACCTTTCCAAATGCCCTGAACATGAGATTATCGGTATAATTAATAATATGAATTTTCTGTTCTATTTCATTTATGTCAATTAGTGTGCAGGGCTTCTGCTGATACATATACCAGAGTCTGAGTGGGTATTCTTTTTGCGGGATCTGAAGCTGCTTTGGATAGTCCGGATATTGTTCCAGCATCTGAAGCAGTAAAACCACCGGACCTTTTACAACCTCTTTACTGGTTTCCCAACGCTCTATTGTTGATTTTCCACAACAAATCAATTCTGCAAACTCCTTCTGTGTCAGTTTTAGACATTTACGCAAATTCTTAATTTCTTGTGCCGTTATATACTCAGGTATTGCAAACAATTTTTCTTTCATATGTCCCTCCAAAAGAAAACCATTAAAATGAGTGTTTATACATTCATTTTATACTCATTTTAATGGTTTTAAATATCTCTGTCAAATTTTTTTATTAGTTTTAAAAAAAATACGTAGGGTAAAGTTTTTGTAGGAAAATTCAATAGACATAAAGAAAGCACCGGGAT
>CAVHRK010000009.1:0-59830 GCA_963638365.1 Anaerobutyricum sp.
TTCTGTTTGTAATTGACTTTCCCCCTCACACGGGAATTTCAAAAAATTATTGAGCACAGGTAGAGCGGTGCATAGCACGGCCATGTGAGTGATATGTAAATTTTGTCAATATATGATATAATCAACCTAAAATCTTATACGAAGGAGGCACACGGACATGAGAATCGCAGTTGTCGATGACCTTGCAGACGAGCGTACGTTGATGAAAGAACGGTTAGCACGGCAGCTTAGCCTGCGTGGTGTGGAGGCGGAGATTCTGGAATTTGACAGTGGGGAGGCCTTTCTTGCGGCAGAGAAAAAACAGTGTTTTACCGCTGCATTTCTGGATATTTATATGTCTGGCTGCAGCGGAATGGATGCGGCGCTGGAGCTTCGGAAGCAGGATGCAGACTGCCTTCTCATCTTTACCACTACCTCGACCGACCATGCACTTGAGGGCTTTCAGGTACGAGCCCTGCACTATCTGGTCAAGCCGTTTTCAGAAAACGAACTCTCCGGATTGCTGGATGAAATGCTTGCGCGGCTTCCGCAACCGGAAAAAATTCTGGGGATCAAGGTCAGTGGCAGCAATATCCGGCTATGTTGCCGCGACATCGTCTACGCCGAGCATTTTGCCCACATGATCAACATCCACACCACCGCAGGAAAGACGCTCGCTACGCGGCAGAGCTTCAAGGCATTCACGGAACCCTTGAAGGACGATCCGCGCTTTTTTATCTGCGGCCGTGGCGTCATAGTCAATCTTGAACACGCAGAGGATTTTGAAGCCGGTGCATTCCGTATGACGGATGGCAGCCTTGTCTATGCCAGTCAGGAACTTTTGAAAAGCGCCCGGCAGGCGTTTATGGAATATTTATTACAAAGGGGGCGCATAGGATGAAGGATATTTTACGCCCAATTTTAGAGTTGACTGTGATTCTTCCCGGTGTTTTGCTTGCGTATTTTCCGGTCAAATCCTACTTGAAGCAGTCACCCGGACGGCTTGCTGCATGGCTATTGCCATTATTGACCGTACTTTGCACCGGTGGCGGACTTATCTGCTATGAGCTTCGTGTGTCCACAGTGCCGGTGCTGGCGCTTATTGCGTTGCTGGCGATGATACTGTATGTCAAAACAATCCGAATTTCCCTGTGGAAATCCGGATCGATTGCTCTGTCGGTCTGCGCGGTATTCTCGTGCATCAACAGCCTGTCCAGAGCCGTCAGCGCGTCAATCGGGATGCACGCGCTGGTGACGGGGCCGGAGCCGTGGTTCTGCCTGGGGGCTTGTATTTTTTATAATGTGATCTGCTGGCTGACTGTAGCGGCGGTATATTATCCGTCTACGCATGCGGTTCGCACGATGGTCGAAGACAACAATTTTGCACAGACATGGTATGTGTTCTGGGTGCTGCCGCTGGTATTTATTCTGCTGAACCTTTTCATGATCCCACGCTACCAGACGACGCTCCAGACCGGAAGAGTTTTACAGGGTTATATTGTTCTTAGCATTGCACTTTTGATGCTGCTGCTCTGGTTCAATACGGTATTTCTGCTGATGGCGGCGAGTCTCAACCGGAACGCGAGATTACAGCACGAAAACCAGATGCTTTCCGTGCAGCAGCAGCGCTATGAAAACCTCGAGACTGCCATCGAAGAGGCCAGGCAGGCAAGGCACGATATGCGCCATCAGCTCCAACAGATCTCTGCGTTAGCAGAAGAGGGGGATCTGGAAAGTCTGAAGGCGTATCTTGCGAAAACCGTTTCCCGAATTCCCAATCTGGATATGAACTTCTGCAAAAACCGTGCAGCGGACAGAGTTGTCGGCTACTACTGGGCGCTTTGCAGGCGCGAGGACATTCCCTTCTGCGCGCAGATTGATCTGCCGGAAGCGCTTCCGATAGATGAGATGGATATGTGTCTGGTGTTGTCAAACCTCCTGGAAAATGCGTTGGAGGCTAGCCTTCGTACCGTGACCGCACGGCGGCAGATCAAGGTCACTGCGTATGTTCATGCTGAACGGCTTCTGCTGATTGAGGTTGAAAACACGTATGACGGCGAAGTCAAAGAAAAAGGCGGAGTTTTCCGTTCGTCCAAGCGCAGGGGAAACGGTATCGGCATCCAGTCCGTTTGCCATATCGCTGAAAAGACCGGTGGCGCAAGTACATTTACCTATGAGAATGGCGTGTTTTCCGCCAAAGTCATGCTCTGTGGATAAGGGAACAGATGGTATTGTTCTTGACAAGTTACCATGTGGTAACTATAATACAAGTAACCGAAAGGTAACTAATGAGTTTAGATAACGGAGGTCGATTTTGAAATGAATGTTAATGATTTTAAATTGAAACTGGTTGAACAAATTTCAGATTGTGAAGAGATACTTGGAATCGGGCAGACAGGAGACTTGAACGCACCGCTTATTGCCGGGCAGAGCGATATCGATATGTTTATTATCTGTAAAAACGTACCTGATTACGATGAGCGCATTTCTCTATACAAACCCCTTGAAGGTTTGTATGACAAACTTGAAATGAAAGTCTGTTCGGGTGGAATATGGGGATATGGAGATCAATTCTATGTGAATGGAATTGATATTATGCCGATGTATTTTCCGGTAGAGGATATGCAGAAATACGTTGAGGAGATATTGGAAGGAAAGCATTTGGAAAAAGAGGGGAGTTTTTATCCGATTGGTCGTCTTGCAAGTATCGAGACCATTCATGTCCTGTGGGAAAAGAATCAGGCATGGACGGATATCATTCATAAAGTAAAGACATATCCGCAAGAGTTGTTTGATAAGTGGTATTCCTCTGAGATTTGCAGAATGGTTAATGAAGAAGATCTGGGAAGAGCAGGGCTGCGTCACGAAGTATTGTTTTATCATCAGGTTGTAGAAGAGTTTCTGGATCATTTTTTACAGGCATTATATGCAAAGAACAGACGATATTTTCCCAGCAGGAAAAGAACGGAAAGTGCAATTGCCTCCTTTGAACGAAAACCGCAGGATTGTTATGAAAGACTTATGAAGATTGTTAAGCTGGGGAGTGATGAAAATACAATAGATGATTCGATTGAGGAACTGCAAAGGATTGGTAAGGAATTAAAGGAACAATGACAAGCATAAGACATTTTGAAAAGTGCATCTTAACACCTCTTTTGAGCATCTTATCCGTCTGTGCATAGACAATAGAATCCAACAGCAGTAAAGTGAATACCATGTGAGTCACATAAAAAGTAATGGAGAGAGGTATTTATATGTTTATCAGAAAAATGGAAAGCAAAGACATAGCTGGTTGTGCTGAAATTTTATGTGCTGTATATAATAACGAATTATGGATGTGCAGATGGGACAAAGAGACGGCCATAGAATATCTGAATGATTTCTTTTGCAATAAGAAATTTGTAGGATATGTTGCCGAGGAAAATGGAAATTTGATTGCGGGATTATTTGCACATGAGAAAATATGGTGGAATAATTCGGAAGTTTTTATTGAAGAGATGTTTGTAAATCCGGAATATCAAGGAAAAGGGATAGGAACGTCACTGCTCCTGGAAGTTGAAAAATACATTAAGGAAAAAGGACTGGCTGGAATTACACTGTCTACAAATAAATACGCACCTGCTCCAAAGTTTTATGAAAAGAATGGCTTTACAGTCTGCGGGCATGTCATTTTCATGGCAAAAGAGATTTAAGAACAGTATTTTATAATACATTGCTAAGAGCCAGATGAAGAATAAGGATAAATAAATGAAAACGGATGGAAGAAAAATGGGGATAAAGCTGGTTGCATTACCATGCCTCTGTGTGGATGTATTTGACGGAACGAATGAGATGAGACCGGGCGGTGAGGCTCTAAATTTTGCAGCTCATGCATCCAGATTTGATGAAATGGAAGTTATTTTACTGGGAGCTGTGGGAAGAGATGCTTATGCAGATTGTATTATGACATCAATCGCAGATAAGAGAATCAATACCAATTATATAAGAGTGGAATCAGAAATGACAACTGCCAATAACAGAACTTATTTGACAGCAGAAGGTGACCGGTATTATAAGGAGAACTCCTGGAATGGCGATATTGTCGATAATATGGTATTGGATGAAGCAGAATTAAATGTTATTGCTCATGCGGATGTTGTTTTCATCCATTTCTGGGCCGGATGCTTTCACCAGGTTCTGGATGCGAAGAAGGAATATCATTTCAAACTTGCGGTCGATTTTGATATCTATCGTGACTTTGGTGACATGGAACAGTATGCGCCCTACATAGATTATTTTATGATAAGCGGAGAAGAAAGCTTATTATATCTCTTCGAAGATTTTTCTAAGAAATATGATGGGTTGTTTAATATGTCTTTGGCGGAACGGGGAAGCGTTACTTATTTCAGGGGAAAGTGTTATCAGGTTCCTGCCAGTAAGATAGAGCATGTGATTGACACTACCGGATGTGGAGACAGTTATCATGCCGGATTTGTGTGTGAGCACTTAATTCGTGGCGATATTGCTGAGGCTATGAAGAAGGGATCAGAGCTTGCCGCAGAAACGCTAGGACATTATGGCGGATTTTGAAATCAGCAGCTTCCGTATTTTAGAACCGTACAGGCAGAAATAGGTATCTTATGGAAGGATGAAGGAGGGTTACATGAATCAGGAATGGTCACAGAAGAATAAAGAAATACAGACCTTGTTAGGAAAGAAGGCTACTTATAAAGAAGGGATTGAAAAGCTCATTTCCTTTCGTGAAGAGTTATTTGAGCAGATTTCAAATATTGTAAATGGCTATCCGAAGGAGGCTTTTTCCAAGATGCCGTTTAAGGGTGCGAACGGATACCACAGTAAAACGATGGCCTATTCGATCTGGCATATTTTCAGAATTGAAGATATTGTGGCACATGAATTGATTCATAAGGATCAACAGATTTTGTTTAGCGGTTCTTATGAGCAAAGTATTCATGCGCCTATAATTACGACCGGGAACGAATTGGAAGGGGAGAGAATCGCTGCTTTTTCGAAGAAAGTCGATGTGGATGCACTTTTCTTATATGCAAAAGCGGTTATGGAATCCTCCAATGAAATTTTATTGGGCTTATCTTATGAGGATCTGAAACAGAAATTTAGCGATACGGATAAAGAGAGAATTGTTGATTCCGGGTGCGTTTCTACAGATGAGAGGGCATTCTGGTTAATTGATTATTGGTGTGGTAAGGATGTCCGGGGCTTATTAAAAATGCCGTTTTCCAGACATTGGATCATGCATATTGAAGCAATGCAGAGAATTAAAAATCAGCTTTGCAAATTAGTCAGAAAGGGAATTGATCCTGTTGCATACTGCGGATTTTCCTGTAATCACTGTTTCTTAGGACAGTGGTGCGGCTCGTGTAGAACGGAGTATAATGTCTGTTCGTTTGCTACGTGTTCCGCTGACAGACAATGTCCAAATGTAAAATGCTGTAAGGAAAAGGGAATTGACGGCTGTTATGAATGTGAAAACCTGGAACATTGTCAGATCGGTTTTTATATTCCGGAAAATGATGGAGCAAATGCAGCAAAAGCACAGGCTTTATACATTCGTAAATATGGGAAAAAAGAATTCTTAAAGGTACATGACCGGCTGCATGAAAAATATAATTTTTCAAAAACACAGGAAATCCTTGGACAGGATATGTACGAAGGGTTAAGGATTTTGGAAGAGAATATGAGGTGATGCAGATCGGACATTAATTGAATTAGAAGCATTGTTACAGGGGGAATAGGACAGAGGTATTGTAGAGGATTTCGGTTTGACTTTTCCAAATATGAGAAATACAATAAAAGAAAACGTCAAGAGAAAGGGAATACCCGTGAATATTCATGAATTTGGAAAAGAACATAAAGAAACCATTCTACTGATTCATCCTTCGGTTGTGAAATGGGATTATTTTGAAAATGTCATCCCTTTACTGCAGAAGAAGTATCATCTTCTGGTTCCGGCACTTCCCGGTTATGATTTTGAGAATGACAGTGATTATACCAGTGTGGAAAGAATTGCCTCAGAACTGAATGACTGGCTTAAGGCAGAAGGCTATCCGGAATTGTATGCAGTATACGGCTGCTCCATGGGAGGTTCCATTGCATTGATGACTGCACTTGGGCAAAAGATCAGAATCCGGCATTGCGTTATGGATGGAGGAATCACGCCCTATCAGCTGCCATGGATTGTCACACGTTTCATTGCCCTGAAGGACTATCTTATGATGATGATCGGAAGGGCAGGCGGTGTTGGGCTTTTGGAAAAAGCATTCGCAACCGATGACTATTCCAGGGAGGATCTGCAATATGTAGCAGATGTCTTGCGGCATTGCAGCCGGAAAACGTTATGGAGAACCTTTGACTCATGTAACAATTACATAGTTCCGGAACCACTCCCGGTAATTGATACGCAGATCCATTACTGGTATGCGAAAGACGAGGAGAAGGAGAGAAAAAAGGATCTTCGTTATATGAAAACAAAATTCCCACAGACACAGTTTGAAGTATTACCGGATCTGGGACATGGCGGACTGGTATTACAGAAGCCGGAATTGTTTGTGGAAATGATCGAAAATCTTTAGGAATTTTTGTTTGACTTTTTTGAAAACAGCAAATATAATGAGTTACTGAACGAGTAGCAAACTAGCGTAAATCCAGTTTTGCTGCTCGTTTTTTTTGTGTAGAGCACTTAGTGAAAGCGAGCCAAAGGCGAAGTTTGAACTTAGTGCGAACCACTCCGGAACACTTAATGAATGCAAGCCGGAGGCGCAGCATGAGTTTAGTGAGAGGGAGAAGTTAGAGCACTTAGTGAGAGGGAGAAGTAGAACACTTAACGAATGCAAGCAAAAGGAGGAAAATAAAAATGACAGAAAGTAACAAAATGAAGGAAATGCCGGTAAATAAGCTCATGGTGCAGATGGGACTGCCGATGATTTTATCCATGGCATTACAGGCCGTTTACAATATTGTGGACAGTGCTTTTGTAGGTAACATGAGAGCAGGAAGTGAAGCAGCATTAAATGCATTGACGCTGGTGTTTCCGGTGCAGATGCTTATGGTAGCAGTCGGAATCGGAACCGGTGTGGGAACGAATGCACTGCTTGCGAGAATGCTTGGACAGGGAGACAGGAAAAAGGCGGCTAAGGCTGCCGGGAACAGTTTATTCTTAGGAATTATGATTTATGTCGTATGTCTTTTGTTTGGAATTTTCGGGGGCAAGGTGTACATTTCTTCGCAGACCGTGGATCCGGAAGTGATTTCCATGGGGACCAGTTATTTGCAAATCTGTTGTGTATGTTCCTTTGGAATCATTTTCTTTTCCCTGTTTGAAAAACTGTTACAGGCAACGGGACGTTCTCTTTATTCGACAATCGGACAGATCGTGGGAGCGGTAATTAATATCATTCTGGATCCCATTATGATCTATGGACTTGGTCCGGTCCCGGAGATGGGAGTAGCCGGGGCTGCCTACGCAACAGTGATTGGACAGGTGGCGTCTGCGGCATTGTTATTTCTTTTCCATACGAAATTAAATAAGGAATTTGAGCATGGCATGGAATATATGAGACCGGAAGCCGGAACGATAAAGGAAATTTATGCAATCGGACTTCCGGCCATCATTGCACAGGCACTGATGTCGATCATGGTTTATGCGATGAATCTGATTCTGAAATTCAGTCCTTCCGCACAGACTGCATATGGCCTGTTCTATAAGGTACAGCAGTTTGTACTGTTCCTTGCGTTTGGACTGCGGGATGCCATTACACCGATCATTGCTTTTGCATATGGAATGGGAAACAAAAAGAGAATTAAAGACGGAATCAAATATGGTATCCTTTATACGATTGTACTTATGGTGATTGGAATTGCGATTACAGAAATCTTCCCGGGAGCATTTGCAACCTTGTTTAATGCCGGACAGTCGAGAGAATATTTTATAAGTGCCATGAGGATTATCTCGATCAGTTTTCTTTTTGCAGGGATGAATATTGCCTACCAGGGAATCTATCAGGCATTGGAGGGCGGTATGGAATCCTTTGTGATTTCATTGCTCAGACAATTTGTGCTGATTCTGCCCCTGGCAGGGATCTTCTCTATTTTTGTCCGAAATGGACAGATGGGAGTTTCACTCATCTGGTGGGCATTCCCAATTACGGAAATGCTCGCAAGCCTTGTAGGCTATGGATTCTTAAGGAGAATCAGCCGTAAAGTATAGTACGGTTGAAGGCAGCTTTACATTTCAGGAAAAAGTGGCGGTAAAAGCCGTGTAGGATGTTTCGTCACTTTTCACAGTGAGCTGGCCTTTATGGGCAGCAGCGATGGAACTTGCAATGGCAAGACCAAGACCGTAGCCGCCGTATTTCCGGTTCCGGGAGGCTTCACTCCGGTAGAAACGTTCGAAAATATGCTTCTGATCTTCAGCAGGGATTCCATTTCCTGTGTTGCGGACCAGAAGTATTTTTTTATCTCCATGGGAAGAGAGAGTAATGCTGACGGTGCCGTGTTCATCTGAATACTTGAACGCATTGTCGAGCAGAATGGTAACAAGCTGTCTGATATTCCCCTCATTGCCGTTCAGGGTAAGGCCATCCTGGATCTCCATGGTAAACTGCTTTCCATATTCGAAAGCCAGACTTTCAAAGGAGAGGGCGGCATTCTTTACGGTGCTGCTCAGATCCATGGGAAGAAAATCCTGTTTTGCAGCATAGGAATCCAGTCTGGCAAGGCTCAGAAGATCGTTGATCAGGACTTTCATGCGGTCCGTCTGCTCCAGAATGTGAAACAGCCATTTATTATCGGGAAGGCTGCCGCGCAGTACCTCTGCATTGGTGGTGATAATGGTCAGCGGTGTTTTCAGCTCATGGGAAGCATCGGCAATAAACTGCTTCTGCTTGTCAAAAGCGGTCTGTACAGGCTTTGTCGTCCACCGGGACAGGAAAAATACCGGGATAAAGATCAGGACAATGCCAAGGAGTCCCACGTAAAGGCAGATCCGCAGCAGCCGCAGGGACATGGATTTTTCCATGCCATAGTCAAGGAAGTACAGGCAGGTACCGTCTTCTGTCTCGGAAAGAAGATAGAGGTAGGGGCCGAGGCGGCCCTTTTCTTTGGAATGCTGTAATACACTGGAGGCCATGGACAACAGGTCATCCTCTGTCATGTCCGGATTGCCGCCGGCAGAAAAGGCCTCAATATTTCCGGCAGAATCATAGGCGACATAGAGAACACGCATGTCATCAAACCAGTTCCTGGCAGGAGCCGGAAACTGCCGGCTGGTGAAAGACGCTTTGGAATTTCTCGTAGCGTAATTCTGCAGAGTTGCATAACCATGCTGCATGGCAGAATAGCTGACGGAAATATTGAGAACCGCCAGAATCAATATAAAAATAGAAATAACGCTGATCATGGTGATGGTAATAAAACGGCGTTGTAACTTTTTGATCATAGCCTAAGCCTCCAGTCGATAACCAATGCCTCTTATCGTTTTAATCTGAACCGGTGTATTCAGGGAGGCAAATTTTTGTCTTAAGAAGGAAATATAAACTTCTATGTTATTGTATTCGGCTTCACTTTCCAGTCCCCATATCTTTTCGATCAGGAGATCTTTTGGCATGACCTGACCTGGGTTCTTAAGAAGGAGTTCGATGAGCTGGGCTTCCTTGGGACCAAGACGGATGGAACCGGTCTTTCCGGATAATTCCATAGTTCCCTTATCAAAGCGGAGATCTTCATAAGAGAGGATTTCTCCTGTGTAGGAGCTACCGCGCCTTGAGAGCGCACGAATCCTTGCCAGCAGTTCTCCGGTGGAAAAGGGCTTGGCAAGATAATCATCACTTCCGGCATCCAGTCCGGTGATGATATCGGATACCTCGGATTTGGCAGTAAGCAATATGACAGGGGTGGTAAGACCATTATCCCGCAGCTTCCTGAGAACACTGAGCCCATCCATGCCGGGGAGCATGATGTCTAAAAGAATCATGTCATAAATGCCGGAGGAGGCATAGTCGTAGCCGTCATCCCCACGGTAAACGGTATCTGCCTGATAATGATTCTGTTTTAAGATTTCTGCAATCGCGTCGGATAATGCTTCTTCGTCTTCAATAAGTAAAATTCTCATAGTAGTTTCCTTAATTATAAACAG
Source organism: Anaerobutyricum sp. (assembly GCA_963638365.1). GTDB lineage: Bacteria > Bacillota > Clostridia > Lachnospirales > Lachnospiraceae > Suilimivivens. Next base: position 10,130 of record CAVHRK010000009.1, read on the forward strand.
CTGCGTTTTACAGCCTTTTTCGTGTCCCTTGTTATAGTATAACACAATTCTTTAATGATTCTTAAATTGGAATATCAGTTTCAGGTACTTCACAAATATTTCACAATTCAGCAAGGCATTTGTGGATGGTTTTCAAGGTTCATTTAAGAAATAAAAATTATAGTTTTAAAAAGAAAATGCAAAAACGGAAGGATAGTGACATGAAAAAGAAAAGGTGGATCGTAACAGGAGTGGCAGTGATCACAGGAATTGCGATTTTCGCTGGTATGACTGTATTTTTCTTAAGAAGAAACACAGGAAAAAACGAACAGGAAGCACCACAGATGCCGGAAGTGAGTGGAGATCTGATCAGTGCGACAGGATTGACCAGTGTGGGAATGAATACAGAAACCCTGAAACTGGACTTTTTGACAACAGAGCTTTATGTGGAAGAAAGTTATTTGTCTGCAGGAGATGAAGTGGATGCCGGGACGAAGGTGTTTAAGATCTCGGAAGAGTCACTCAGTGAGGCTAAGCAGGAACTGGAGGATAAGGTGACAGAGACAGATCTTGCCTACCGGCAGGGACTGATCGATTATGAAAATAATCTTCTGGAAGCGGAAAGTACTTATAAGAAAGCCTCTATAGAAGCGGAATATGCACAGACTGTCTATGATCAGGCTGCCGCTGACGCAAAGAAAACAGTAGATGATTTACAAAAGCAGGTGGATGAAGCCAGGGAGCTTTTGGAGGAATATCAGAAATCGGAGAGTGAAGATTATTATCGTTCCTACTATCAGGTAGATGAATTGTATGAGGCCTACTATGAGCATTTTACACTTCTGATGAACTTCTATGAAAAGTGGAATATCGAAACCTTGAACGATTTGTATGGAAGATCGGCATCCAGTCTGAGTCTTTCTTCTATTACAGGTGCTTCCTCATCTTCAGCGGCATCAACGGGAACTGCGGATGCCGGGGAGGCGGCACCTTCCGGCATGGCACAGTCAGGTGGTGAGGCAGCAGGCGGCTTTGGTGCCGGAGGCAGTTTGGCGGCAGGAAACAGCAGCGCAGACAGCGGTGACTCTGAAAAGCTGTCGGTTTACAATCTGTTAGATGAACTGGTGACAGAAGAAGGAGAGGCTTATCGGACCGCTCTTGAAAATTATGAAAAAGCGAGGGATCAGGCGAGTGCCGGATTGAAAAAAGCAGAGAGCAATCTGGCGGATCTGGAAGAGCAGCTGATTCAGGCCCAGACGGAGTATGAAACTTCTCTGATCAGCAGTAAGGCAGATTATGATGTTACACTTTCTGAAAATAAGAATGCGGATCTGATATATGAAACGACGAAACAGAGTCTCGAAGAAACCCTGGAAGGACTAAAGGATGAAAAAGAAGAAGCGCAGGAAAATCAGGAGTCCTTTCTGGAAGCATTATCTGACGGTTATTTTTATACAGAAAAGGCTGGTGAGGTTGTAGTCAGTGCGGTATTGGCAGATTCCTATCTTTCGGGAGATACACTGGTAATTGCTTATAGTAATCCGGAGACCGTAACGATTACAGCTCAGGTGGATCAGTCTGACATAGCGAAGATCAGTATCGGTGAGGCAGCCTATATCATGGTCAGCGGATATGGAAATTATGAAGGAAGCGTTACCATGCTGAATCCGGTAACGCAGGCAGACAGCAGAAGTTCCGTAACCTATCAGGTGACCGTAACCTTAAGTGGAGATGTCAGCAGCCTGACCTCCAACCTGACGGCCTACGTTTACTTTGGTGATGTAGAAGCCATGAAAAATATGCAGATGAAAGGAGCAGGAGCGTCGGAAGCACCGGACGGAGAAGCTGGGGAAGGCTTTACACCGCCTGATACAGGAAACGGAGGAAATTTCACACCGCCGGATGGAGAAAATGGAGAAGGTTTCATGATGCCGGATATGGGAAGTGGAGAAGGCTTCACACCACAGGGAAATGAGTAGGTTCATATGAAACAAGCAATAGAGCAGGAGAGAAGTTCGGAATGAAAAGAAAAATTTTTGAAAGGCTGCGCCAGGATAAAAAGTTCAGAAGGAAACTGGTTCTCGTTACAGGACTTGTACTTTTGCTGCTTCTGGCCTGTCTGTATACGCTGGTGATCAAACCGGCAGGATCTAAAGAAACTTATGTATATAAGGAAGAAACCGTAAGCAGAGGAGATCTGGTTCTGGGAATTATGGAAAGCGGAAGTCTTTCTTTTGAAGAACAGGAGGTGGCATACGATCTGGATCTGTCTCTGATTTATGACGATACGGATGAAAGTGACAGCGATGAAGACGACGAAGAGGAAGAAGAGGATGCAGACCGGTATCTGGAGATTGAGAAGGTATATGTGGTAAGCGGCCAGCAGGTTGCAGCCGGAGATGCCTTGTTTTCACTCACGGAAAGCAGTGTGTCAGCGGTGAAGAGAAAGATCAGTGCAGCACTTGCAGAAGCACAGATCAGCCTGTCCACGGCCCAGACCGAGTATGAAACCTCATTGATCAGTGCAAAAAGCACTTATGACAGCAGTGTGAAGAAGGGAAGCCGGGCATCGGAGGAATATCAGGCAGCAATCAATAAGAGCAGTGCCAGTATCAGCGGCATAGAAGGAGAGATTGAACTGCTGACGCTGGAGATCACACAGGCACAGGAGGCTCTTGCCGATGAGGATTTTCTGGATTCCATTTCCGAAGCCCAGACGGCATATCAGTCTGCTAAAAACAAATATGAAGATACGGACGTTCATAACTCGACGGCCTATATCAGTAATCTGAGTGCCTATGAACAGGCAAAGGAAACTCTGGATCAACTGCTCACACAGAAAGAAACCTACGAAAATACAATTTTGGATAATCAGATTGAAATCGAGAAAAAGCAGAAAGAGCTGCAGACGGCACAGACAGATAAGGTGCTGGATGACCAGCAGGCAAAGAACAATTATAACAGTGCGGTTCTCTCAGGACAGTTGGCACAGGAGATTTATGATTACAGTACAGAATCCCTGCAGGATACTGTGACACAGGCACAGAGTACCTGTGATGAGCTGCAGCAGCTTTTGGATGACTTCAATGCCTTTGTGGGAGAGGATGGAACCGTTTATGCACCAAAAGACAGTCTTCTGATTAGTGTAAACTGTGAGGATGAAGAAGAACTGACTGGAGAAAGTGTGCTCATTTCCTACACCACAAGAGAAGATACGGTATCCATTGATGTCTCAGAAGAAGACATTGCATCGATTTCCGTGGGAAACAGTGTAGAGCTTGTATTTACTGCGTATCCGGAGGAAACCTATGAAGGTACGGTGCTCAGCATTACAACTACAGCAGCATCTGATTATGCGGCAACGATCAGTTATCCGGTGCTGATCAGGGTAGAAGGAGATACCGGAAAGTTGTATGGAGGTATGACTGCAGATGTAACCTTTGTGACGGATCGGGCAGAGGATGTGCTGTATGTTTCCAAAAAAGCGGTGTTCCAGGAGGATGGAAAAACCTTTGTTTACCGGAAAGCGGAGAATGGAGGAATGGAAACGGTGGAAGTGGAAACCGGCTTTACGGATATGAGTCATGTGGAAATAAAGAGTGGGCTTTCCGAAGGGGATACGGTATACCTGAAAAGTCTGATGACTACCGGTAGTGATACGGACAGCGAAGAAACCGCAGACAGCGGGGCTGGCAGGGGAGAAGCTGTGGCAGGCAGGAAAGGAGACACAGGGAAAGAATGAAAGCATGGTTTGAAAAAGTCAGGGAAAAGCTGACCGGAGAGAAAAAGAAAAGATACTTTTTGGCAGGGGCAGCAGGATTGCTTATCCTTGTGTGCGCAGTGACCGGAATCGTGGCTGCATACAATATCAGAAAGGCAGAAAGAACCACGCAGACAGGAAATCAGGTAAGAAGAAGTTCTGACGGAGATAAAACAACTTATACGACGAGCGGCAGTGTGGATGTAGGAACAACGACCATGAGTCTTTCTCTGGATATCAGTGAATTTGCGGCGTCGGAAGGGTTTTCCATGGATTCTTTCATGGGAGGGATGGCGGTGCCTGGCATGAACGGCCGGACATCTGACAGTTCTTCCGGGACGAGAACGTTGAAGGTGGAAGAGGTTTATGTGGAAAGCGGAGAGGAGATACAGGAAGGCACTCCTATTCTTAAATTGACACAGGAAAGTGTGGACAGCTTAAGGACGCTTCTGACAGAAGATGTAAGCAGCGCAAAGACCGTTTATGAAGAGGCCGTGACAGCAGCCAGACAGGCAGATCAACAGGCACAGGCAGATTATGAAATGAACCTGCTTTATGCGGATTATGCGGAGAGTACTTATGAAAAATCGTTGTCTGAATTAAATGAAAACGTAGAAAGCATGCAGGAGGCACTTACCAAGGCACAGGAAGACTATGATGAGGCTGTGCAGGAGCTGGAAGAAAAGGAAGCACTTCTTACCACAGAAAAGCAGGTAATGGAAAATGCAGTCTATACGGCAGAAGGAACAGACAAGGAAGAAAATCTGTACTGGTGGATTGTGGCCTATCAGACGCAGCGGGAGGCACAGGATCTGGTAACCTCACTGACGGAAGAAATCGAAGAGCTTAAGGATACAATTACAGAGTACGAGGAAGCTGTAGAAGAAGCGGAAAGAAATCTGGCATTGGCAAACCGGGATCTTAAGGAAGGAGAAATCGAAGCAGAAGAAACAAAAGAACAGCAGACCTATCAGGCAGAGAATGCACAGGAAATTTATGAGGTGGCGACTGGACAGGGAAGCTTTAACGAGCAGCAGGCCAAGGCAGATTATGAACAGGCACAGGAAAAGCTTTCCAAGTTTGACCAAATGATTGTGGATCAGGTGATTTATGCAGAAACTGGCGGCGTGATTACAGAGGTTTATGTGGAAGCAGAAGACACACTGACCCAGAATAGTAATCTGATCAGTGTAAATAATCGAGAGGAAGTGACAATTACCTTATCGGTAGAAGAAGATGATCTGCAGTTTACGGCCCTTGGAAGTCAGGCAGAGGTTGTAGTGGCTGCATTGCCAGATCAGGTGTTTACAGGTGTGGTAACAGAAATCGGAGATGCTGAAATTGACAGCAATACCAATAAGACCACTTATTCTGTTGTGGTTACGGTACAAAATCCGGAAAGTCTTATGTATCAGGATATGACAGCTGAGGTTACATTTACCGGGAAGGAGCAGAACTCATGAGATTATCAGAAATATTCCGTCTGGTTTTCCTGAATTTAATCCAGAATAAGTTTAAGGTTTTTCTAACTTCAACAGGAATTGTGGTAGGAACGGCAACGATCATGCTTGTGATTGCTATTGGTACCGGAGGAAAAGAGGAGGTGGCAGAACAGTTTAAAAATCTGAATGCAGGTTCTGTGGATATTTCCTATGATTACAATGGAAGCAGTTCCTTTGGGAATGCAATGAGAGGTGGCCTGGGAGGTGGAGGTTCCAGGGGAGGCTTTCCGCAGGGAGGTGGAAATTCCGGAGGATCTCCGGGTGGATTTTCCGGAGGACCGGATATGGGAAGCGCACCGGATGGTATGGGCGGATTTCCAGGTATGCAGGAACAGATGAATACAGAGAAGATCATCCTTTCCACAGAAGATGTGGAAACATTGCAGGAAGAAATTCCGGAAATTACGGCAGCAACGATCTCCTATACGACAAAGCAGGAGGCTGAAGGAGGTAATCTGGATGAGACGGTCAGCTATACCATTGCAGGGGTAAAGGAAAACTATGGTGAGATCAGTAATCTGACCATGGCAATCGGAGATTTCCTGACAGAGGATAATGATACTTACAAGGAAAGAACCTGTGTACTTGGATATCAGGTGGCAAAAGAAATGTTTGACAGTGTACTGGATGCCTATGATGCAACCATTTATATTGATAACCGTTCTTATGTGGTAAACGGAGTGCTTTCGGAAATGGGAACGGTATCTTCCGGAATCAGCCCGGATGAGGCGATATTTATTCCATATGAAACCGGAATCAAATATATCACCGGAAAGGAGATCAGCCCGACGATAACGGTAGTTGCGGGAGATGTAGATCAGGTAGATACGGTGATGGAAGAGGTACAGACCGTTCTTGCAGACAGCTACGGTGACCGGGTAGAATTCACGATCAGTGACGCTGGAAGTAAGATGGAAGCAGCATCGAAATCCAACCAGACACTGACACTGCTCTTGATGGCCATGGCGATTATTGTATTTATTGTAGGTGGTATCGGTATTATGAATGTGCTTACAGTATCCGTGAAGGAAAGAACAAATGAAATCGGTATTCTGAAGGCAATCGGTTGTGCACAGAAGGATATTCTGACAGAATTTTTGCTGGAAGCAGGCTGTATCAGTCTGATCGGAGCGATACTCGGGGTATTGATTTCACTCGGAATCACACCGATCATTGAAAGCTTTTCCGTAAGGGTGGAATTATCGGTATGGGGAGGCATTCTATCATTGCTTTTCGGTGTGCTGACAGGAACCATATTCGGATTTTATCCGGCTTATAAGGCATCCAGGCTGGTACCTGTGGTTGCATTGAATCTGGAATAAAGTCTTAAGGAAAGGAAGGAATCTGGAATTGGACGAACAGAATTATATTATAGATATGAGAAATATTGATAAGGGATATTTCCTTGGAACAGAAAAGGTACCGGTTTTGAAGCAGATTAATTTTCAGGTAAAAAAGGGAGAGTTTGTGGCAATCCTTGGACCTTCCGGATCTGGAAAAACAACCCTGATGAATATGATTGGCTGTATGGATGTCTGCGACAGCGGAGAATATTATCTGGAAGGGCAGCCGATTCATCAGATGGCAGAAAAAGAACTGGGAGCAGTCCGGAATAAAGAGATTGGTTTTATCTTTCAGAATTATCAGCTTATTCCGACTTATGATATTTTGCAGAATATTATCATGCCTCTGATTGTCAGAGGCATGACCACGGAGGAGGCGCAAGAAGCCTGTATGCCCGTGATTGAAATGCTGGGAATCAGCCACCGGCTGAAGCATAAACCGTCCGAGCTTTCCGGCGGACAGAAGCAACGTGTTTCCATTGCAAGGGCACTGGTAGGAGAACCGGCGCTCTTACTTGCGGATGAACCGACAGGGGCATTGGATACCAATAGTGGTAAGGATGTTCTTTCCCTGTTTGCAAGGCTTCATGAAATGGGAAATACAATCGTAATGATTACACACGATCTGAAAGTAGCGCAAAGCGCCCAGCGTATTGTCCACATTGTGGATGGCTGCCTCAGCTGTGAGGAAGCATAGCAGTTATGGACGATAAGAAAATCTTATAATGCTGCAAGCTGCGACTTGAAAATCGTACGGAATAACAGGCGTACCAGGGGACCGATCAGGAACACCTGTAAGCATAGTGCTACTGGGAAACAGCAGATCGCAAGCTGAATCCACTGCACAAGCCAGCTGCCGGTAAATCCATTGTGGTAAAAGGTGGCAAACAGCGTGATGCTTGGTACAATCAGGCAGACGGTAAAGCACTGAATGGCCAGAATGATTAAGATCGGGTTATCAATTCCCAGGGTTACGATCCGGAAAGCCAGCTTCTGCGCGAACTTTGTAATTGCAAAAAAGATCAGCAGGAATACGATCACATATTCTACCCACATTTCCTTTATCGCAAGGGCAAATACCTGATAAGAAAGCTCCCCGGACTTCCGGGCAATCGTGTAGGTGGTCATGCAGAATACCATGCAGAACACCATCATGGCTGTAAATACAATACTTTGAAATTTTGTTTTTGGCATAATAAATACTCCTTCTTTAGAAATTCTTTTAGAAATAAAAAACGACATTAAATCGGATTGGATGGCCACCAGACATAAGCCATACCGATATTTAATGTCGTTTTATTTCTGTATATTTAATTTATTTTTGACGTCAAGTGGTAATTTAACACATTTTTCCGTTCCGGGCAAGTATTTATTTTTGAACATGTTCCTTTGACAGAATATAGGATAATACCTGTTCTCTGGGAATATCCAGCGCAATACTAAGCTCGGAATAAAGAGCTTCTTCGGCCATCCGCATATATTTCTGATCCAGGCTGGTTACGTTCTTTCCGTCTTTGAGCCGGTTTTGCTGATGCTGATAAATACATTTGATTAAGCGGATCCATTCCGTATAATCATAACTTCGCATACAGCTCTTGTATAATTCCTCGGCAGTTTTGTCATCGGAGGCCTTTAAGGGATCAATCTGGTCAAGGTGGGCAATCAGTTCTTCGGCTTCCTGCCTGGAAATGATCTTCCGCATCTTATCTTCGGCAGAATCCGCAGGAACATATAATTTTCCCCCTTGTAAAACTGGTAAAAGAACATAATAAGTTCGATCCTTTGCGATACCGGGAATATCCGGAGCTTCGAATCCTTCTACGCGGCAGACGCCCTTTTGTTCATATACGACATATTCTCCCTTAGTAAACATTAGTGTTTCCCGCCTTTCTTTTGATTTGGATATGAATAAGTTGATAAAAGGGATTCTTCACTCAGTAAATTTGAATGAAAGAATCCCTTATTTTCATGTAAATTGTACTTGATCCGTACTTTCATTATAGCTGAAAAAAATTTTTTTCGTAAGCCATTTTTTCAAAAGCCCATAAATCCACAAAGGTAACCTCCAGGTAACTATGGCACAAAAAAGTGCGTACTTTTTTTGTGGGGAAACACTTGCTATTCTTAAGGAGCAACAGGGCTAAGCCCAGGAAACCAACATTAAGGAGGAACGAAAAATGGCATTATCAAACATTTTTGGATGGAACAAGGAAGAAGAAAAGAAGGCTGCTGCAGCATGCGGAACCGCATGTGGGGCAGCAGATAAAGAAGAGAAGCCTGTAGCATGCGGAACAGCATGTGGGGCAGGAGACAAAGAAGAGAAGCCTGCAGCGTGCGGAACAGCATGTGGAGCAGGAGACAAGTAAGAAAAAACTGTTTACACAGCAGCCAGACACTTGCTGTCAGGCTGCGTAAGAACATGATTCAGGAGTGAGCAGGCTCCTTTTGCGAAGCAAAACTTCAAATGAGCCTGCGAATCGTTACTGGAACGAGGTACGAGTGAACAGCAACGAGAAAATTGTAGGGAGGAGAGGATAGGATGAAACCGTATTTTTCATTTCAATGGCATATTACCGATGAATGCGACCAGCGCTGCAAGCATTGCTACATCTTTTCAGGAAAGGGATGCACAGAGCTTAAGAGCATGACCTATGAGCAGATGCAGCAGGTTGTTGCCAACTGTGAAGAGTTCTGCGAGACATATCATCGGAGGCCATATTTTTACATTACGGGAGGAGATCCTATCCTTTATCCCGATTTCTGGAAATTATTGGTTTTGTTAAAGAGCAAGGACATCCCATTTACGTTAATGGGGAATCCGTTCCATCTGAATGATGAGGTCTGCCGGATGCTTAAGGCGTGTGGCTGTGAAAAATATCAGATGTCATTGGATGGAATGAGGGAAACACACGACTGGTTCCGCAAGCCGGGGAGCTTTGATCTGACCATAGAAAAGATTGGTTGTCTGAACCGGGCGGGGATCCGGAGCATCATCATGAGTACGGTCTCTAAGACCAATATGGAAGAGATACCGGACATCATTGATGCAGTAGTAAAGGCGAAAGCAAAGGTTTTTGCATTCTCGCGTTATGTGCCTACGGGTGGAGAAGTGGACACGAGTATGACACCACAGGAATACCGGAAACTACTGGAAATCTGTGATGCAAAATTCAAGGCGTATGAGGCGGCAGGATGCGAAACCTATTTTAATAAAAAGGATCACTTATGGACGTTGTATGAATATGAAACCGGACAGTTCAAGCTTCCGGAAAACCGCGTAGATGGCATGATCTATGGTGGATGCAACTGTGGAAACTGCCACATTACCATATCCTCCAACGGGGACATTATGGCATGCCGGAGAGTGACGGACAGTAAAGTGGCCAATGTATTTACCGATCGTCTGAAGGATGTATGGATCTGTCAGATGGAGAAGTACCGGGAGTATGGCAAATTTGTAAAATGCAGTAAGTGTGAGTTAAAGGCATGGTGCCGTGGGTGCCCGGCAGTCGCAAACGGAACGACCGGAAACTTTTATGGTGCAGATCCACAGTGTTGGAAGATGAGGAATGAGATTACCGGGGAGGAACTGCCCTGTTTATAAAAATAAAGAAGATTTTCCTATATCATTAGGAAGTTTTGAAGAAATTGGAAAGGAGAAGCAAGGGATGGCATTGATAGATCTTATTAAGGCAAGACATTCGATTCGGAAATATACGGATGAGCAGATCCGCAGGGAGGATCTGGATACTATTTTAGAGGCAGGAAACTTTGCACCGAATGCAGGCGGAGGCCAGCGGGGTATGATGGTTGCGGTACACAATAAGGAGCTTGCCACACATATCGGAAAAATTAATATGGCGCATTTCGACCGTACACATCTGGCAGGCAGCTATGTATCGAAGGAACAGCCAAGCACGATTGATGATCCCGGCATTAAGAACGGATTTTATGATGCACCGACGGTAATCTGTGTGTTCTGTCAGGATAATTTTCTGTTTAAGACAGCGGATGCATTCTGTATGATGGAAAATATGATTTTGCAGGCAACGGAGCTTGGCATTGCGTCCTGCATTATTTCAAGAGGGGCGGAAACTTTTGACTCCGAAGAGGGAAGAGAAATGATGCGGAAATGGGGAGTGCCGGAGGGATATACCTGTCAGGGTTTTGTGATCCTTGGTTATATTGACGGGGAACAGCCTCACAGCAAGCCGAGAAAGCCAGGAAGAATCAAGGTGGTAGAATAATCAGGAGAAAACGGGATGCCGTAATCCTATAATTATAGAAGAAAAAGAGGAAGAACGATGGATTTAGCAACATGTTTGAAGAAAATGGAGCTGGTTGGTGTTCTCGCATTTGCGACGGTAGACGAGGAGGGAGCACCGCAGATCCGGAATATCAGTGCCATTCACTATGAACCGGACGCCCTTTATTTTTACACAGCGAGAGGGAAGAACTTTTGTAAAGAACTTATGGAGGATGGCAGGGTTCAGATCCTGTGTTACACGAAGTTTAAGGAAATGATCCGGCTTTCCGGAAAGGCCTATGCGGTTGCAGAAGAGGAACAGGTAAAGTGGAGAGATAAAATCTTTGAGGAGCAGCCGTATTTAGCAAATGTGTATCCGGGAGATACAAGAAGCATTGGAATTATCTTCTGCATTGACCGTGCGGAGGTGGAATATTTTAATCTTGGTGTGAATCCGATTTTTCGGGAGACGTATCTTCTGGGAGATGTTAAAATAAAAGAAAAGGGATTTTACATCACGGATTTCTGCATTGGTTGTGGAAATTGCAAACGGAATTGTCCGCAGAGATGTATTGAGGAAGGAACGCCGTTCCGGATTTTGCAGAATCATTGTCTGCATTGTGGAAACTGCTATGAAAACTGTCCGGTAAAGGCGATTGTCAGAAAGTAAAGCTGATGTTTAAAAAGTAGATAGGCAGGAAGGAACATTTATTAATGGATGGGCAGGGAAAATGGAAATGAAGCAGATGGAAATGAGTCAGGAAGAACGAAGAAGATGGCTGATACAGCGTCTTTTGGAGGAAAATCCATATTACAGGAATTATCGCATTCCGGAAGAAGAACAGGAGCAGAAGGTTCTACTTCGTTCTTTAATGAATGTGCGGATGCCGGGAGAGATAGATCAGGAGTTTCTGGCAGTTCAGGATGCGTATTTACAACAGGTAAATAGGGAGAAAGGTATTGTGACGCTTGATGAAATGCAGGAGGTGCAGCCGGATCTTTATATCTGGCAGGGGGACATCACGAGACTGCAGACAGGAGCGATTGTGAATGCCGCAAACAGTGGCATGACCGGATGTTATCAGCCTTGTCACAACTGTATTGATAACTGTATTCATACTTATGCCGGAATTCAGCTTCGAAATTACTGCAATGATCTGATGCAGAAGCAGGGAAAGGAAGAACCGACCGGACAGGCGAAGATCACTCCGGCATTTAATCTGCCCTGCGATTACGTGATTCACACGGTTGGACCGATTGTAGAAGGATTCCTGCGGAAGAAGCATGAGGAACTTTTGTCCTCCTGCTACCGGTCCTGTCTGAAAATGGCAGATGAAAATGGAGTACAGAGTATCGCTTTCTGCTGTATTTCGACAGGCGTATTCCTGTTTCCGAACCGGAAAGCGGCAGAGATTGCCGTGAAGACCGTTAAGAAATATAAGGAAGACACGAAATCTTCGATTAAAGTAATTTTTAATGTCTTTAAAGAGGAAGATCTGGAAATTTATCATGAAATTTTGGGATTAAAGTAACGAATCAGTCTGCAGAAAGCATTTGTTGCTGGAGGTGTAAGAATATGATTCAGACATTGAGACTTTGAAGAGACGAAACAGTTGCAGGAAAAGAGGGATCATATGAAAGAAAATAATATAGAATCATTGCAGACAGCACTTGCACAGGCCGATGCAGTAGTCATCGGAGCCGGAGCAGGACTTTCCACATCGGCAGGCTTTACCTATTCAGGAGAACGTTTTCATACCTGGTTTTCAGATTTTGAAAAGAAATATCATTTTGGAGACATGTATTCCGGTGGATTTTATCCATACGATACGCTGGAAGAGTATTGGGCATACTGGAGTCGGTATATTTATGTAAACCGATACAGGAATGCACCAAAGCCGGTCTATGAAAAGTTGTGGGAACTGGTGAAGGATAAGGATTACTTTGTACTCACAACGAATGTGGATCACTGTTTCCAAAAGGCCGGTTTTGATAAAAAGAGGTTGTTTTATACGCAGGGAGACTATGGACTGTTCCAGTGCAGTAAACCCTGTCATCAAAGTACTTACGACAATGAAGCGATGGTCCTGCAGATGGTAGAAGCGCAGGGGTATCAAATCGGAGCAGATGGCACCCTGATTCTTCCGGAGGGAAGCGTACCGAAAATGGAGATCCCGTCGGATCTGGTTCCACATTGTCCGAAGTGTGGCAGACCTATGAGCATGAATCTCCGGGCGGATGATACTTTCGTGGAGGATGAGGGCTGGCACCGGGCAGCAGAACGGTATTCAGAATTTCTGCGCAGACATGAAGGATTGAAGATCCTGTTTTTAGAGCTGGGCGTCGGATACAACACGCCGGGCATTATCAAGTATCCCTTCTGGCATATGACCGCCGAGAATCCCAAGGCCGTATATGCCTGTCTGAACTCCGGGGAATCCTATGCAACAGATGAAATCAGGAAGAGATCAGTGTGCATGCAGGGAGATATTGGAGAGATTCTTGCGTGGCTTTAAAAATTGAATGAATAATGATTTTATCAAAGCATTGAAATATTAGAATTAGAAAGTGCAGAGTAGATAAGGGCTGTATACAGATGGCATAATGCTAATCTGTATGCAGCTTTTTCTGTTGTGATAATGAAAACAAAATGAATACTTGACATTATCAAAAATGAGAATATAATTAAAACAGAGAATAAAAGGAGAAGGAACTTAATGAAGACAGAAATTGCAGAAGTTTTTATGAATCCTGTTCGTCAGAGAATTATCCAATATTTATTGGTGCATGAAAAAGGAACCGTAAAGGAAATAAAAAAAGAATTGCCGGATGTTCCAAGTGCCAGTTTATATCGTCACATTAAAATATTGAATGATAGTGAATTTATCATTGTTGTTGAGGAAAATAGAATTCGTGGAACAGTGGAAAATGTTTATTCGTTAAATAGGGAGGCATTAGAAGTCGATGATGAGAATGGTACGGCTGTTCAGATGTCGCTGCTAAGCTTATGTGCCGCATTTGCAAAATATTTTTCCAGCGGTCATGCAGATCCACGAAAGGATTTATTGATGCTTACCAGTTGTACACTGGCATTGACAGATGAGGAATTTATAAATTTTTTGACAGAACTGAATGAAGTTGCAACAAAATATATGTCAATACCAGTTACAGAAACAAGTGTATCAAGACAGATTACATTGGTTTCATCACCTGTTGATTTATAGTAAAAGGAGGAAGCATGGAATATTCTTTAAAAAATCAGTGGATTCCCTGCCCTGCATGTGGTGGGAATACAAGGACGAAAGTACGGGAAGATACCGTGTTGTATCATCAACCATTGTTTTGTCCGAAATGCAAGAGAGAGTATCTTGTAAATGTAAAACAATTTAAAACTCAAATCGTAAATGAGCCAGACGCTAAGACGCAGAGCTGATCCAAAAAGAAAAATGGATTGGTTCTGCGTTTTATTCATGACTATAGAATGTTAGCGAAGCGTGCATTCTATTGTATATGATACTGGAAATTTATGAAGGGTTATTTTTATCGTTTGAAAGGGAAAAAGGATGAAAAATAAAAAAGCATTATTATTTGTAGCAGTACTATTGCCGGTAGCAATCATAGGTGGATTGTTTACCGGAATATATACTTTTGCGGGATACGCAGAGTCGATGAAACAACAACTTTATAATCAACTTGGTGGATATGGGCAGTATCTTACAATCGTTGTAGTGCAAAGCACTTTGTATGCAGTAATCTGTAGTTTTTTTGGATATATTCTTGCAGATAAGACAGGATTGCTAAAGTCTTTTGCCTTGGAAAAAAGAAAATTGATAATTTCAGTTATATTGGCTGTTATATGTGGTGTGGCATTTGGTCTTGATTACTGGATATTTGGCAGTCATATTCCGGAAGCAGCAGAAGCTTGTAGAAATGTCACATTAAGCAGTGTGATTGCCTCTGTGTTGTATGGTGGAGTAATAGAAGAAGTGATGCTTCGATTATTTGTAATGTCTTTGCTATCCTTTATATTATGGAAGATATTTTATCGTGCAGTGCCGAAAGAAAAGATTCCTGTGAAAATTTTTGCTGTAGCAAATGTGATAGCTGCGTTATTGTTTGCAGCAGGTCATTTACCGGCAACATTTCTTACATTCCAAACAGTAGATGTCTTAGTGATTATCCGTTGCTTTTTATACAATGGTGGTTTAGGACTTGTGTTTGGATGGTTATATCGAAAATATGGCATTCAATATGCAATGATCGGGCATGCCGGAACACATATCATTTCTAAATTGATCTGGTTGCTGTTTATTTGATTATTTTCTTTGAAAGGAAAAATATGGTGGTTGTATTGCAGCTTTAAACTTTAAAAATCAAAGGGAAAAAAGCTGCTAATGAGAAGGGAGAAGAAGATGGAAAAGAAAAAGAATAACTCAAGGGTATTACAGTTAATTGCACAGATAGGAAAAATACTTAGCAAGGTGGCTTTTGTGTTTTCAATCATAGGTATTTGTGGATGCTTTGTGGGACTGCTTAGTAATGTGTTAGGAAGTGGTAAGGTTTTTAAAATCGGAGGTGTTACAATTTACGGTTTGCTGGAAGATTTTGATGCTTATAATGTGAAAAGTATCAGTGCAACTTTGGTGGCATGGCTGATTGTATGTATTGGGCAGGCTGTACTTGCAAAATTTGCAGAACTTTATTTTCGTAATGCACTGATGGAAGGAACACCATTTACGCAGGTGGGAGCCAGAGAATTGAGAAGACTTGGAATTTTGACTATGGTAATTCCAACAGGGTGTGCTGTCTTAGCGGAAATCGCACAGGGAATCATGACAGGTTTTATGAATGTGATGGCAGATGGATGGTCAGACTTAAACGTTGATAATGAGGCTTCTGTTATTGTGGGTGTTATGTTTATTGCCTGCTCGTTTCTATGTGGGTATGGTGCTGAATTGTTAGAGAAAAAGAATAATACACAGGCATAGTGGACATATATTGCCTGTTAAGAATGCAGGGGAAAGGCGTTGGTCAAGGGGGGAAGTTCAAGGTGGAAAAAATGATGATTAAAGAAAATGTTGATTTAAGGGAAATATATGAATACATGAAAAAATTGTCATTTCCATATAATTATGATGTTTCTTATGACTTATGGGAAAAGTCTTACCTATATGATAGGGATGGAGAAGGGCGAATTCTATTCCGTAATTTGGAAACATTGGGAGCTTACGAGGATGGCAAAATGGTCGGCTTTATCCAATATGGAAAGACAGCTTTTGGATTTGATGAAACTGGTGAAATTTCCGATTTGATTTCCTGTTCAGTCATTCGCAATTTCTATTATGAGGAAAAGTGTGAGAGAGTCGGGAGGGAATTACTTAATAAGGCTGTCAACAGATTGGGCGGCAAAACAGAAAAGATCTATGCATTTTTTCATTATTTTGGCATGTCATGCTATGCAAGACATGGAAAATTGTTTGAAGGTTTTGAATATATTCATAGTTTGTTAATGCAGTTGGGGTTCTTTATAGAACATGAAAATGTTTTTTATTCTTCAAAATTGAATGGTAAAGATTTGGAAGATAGGAGTGTGAAATGTGAGTGGCACGCTATGACTGCTGGATGTCAGAAATATTGTGATTTTATAAGTGACAAGGATGTGGTAGGCGGTTGCGAAATTCATTTACTGGAACAGCAAAAGATAGCTTACCTGCGCTGGATTTTTACAAATGAAGATATCCGTGGAAAAGGAATTGGTTCTCAGTGCATGACAGCATTAAAATCCGAATTATTAAAACAGGGAATGATTCAGTTAGACACAGATACAGCTCTTAGTAATCAGGTGGCACAGCATTTTTATGAGAAAAATGATTTTGTGAGAGGAGGATTAACAAGAAGCTATATTAAGGAGTGAAGAAAACATGAAGATTAGAAAATTTGATACATGAGTATATAGAAGTAGAGAGGGAGGAGCAGTAATGACGAGATTATATATTGTAGAGGGGCTTCCATGCTCCGGAAAGAGTACAACAGCAAAGCATATAGCAGATTCATTAGAAAAATCAGGGAAAAAAGTATGTTTTTTTGATGAAGGCAGTGGAAACCATCCTGCTGATTATGAGTATCATGCTTATATCACGCAGGAACAGTTCAAAGGGCAGGAAAAAACCATGCAGGTAAAAATAAAGCAATGTTCTACGAAAAACAAGGATGGCTATGTTGCAGCATTGTCAGCGTTTACGGAAGTGGAACAGCAACAGCTTTTATCCTATAAAATCTATGATTTTTTGCCATGGGAGACGGAAAAACCATTGATGCTTGAACATTGGAAGGATTTTGTACAAAAGGCAATACAGGAAGATGGCATTTATGTATTTAACTGTGTTTTTCTGCAAAACCCAATGTGTGAAACAATGATGCGGTTTAATCTTCCGCAAGAACAGATATATGAGTACATAGACCAGATCAATCAAATAATAAGTCCATTAGAACCGATGATTGTATATCTGGAAAATGATGATGTGGAAAAACAAATCCAGGAAACGGCAAAAGAGAGAGCAGGCTGGTTAGAGGCAGTTGTTGATTATCATGTCAACGGTGGCTATGGAAAAAGCATATCTGCCAGTGGGGTTGATGGATATATATCATGTTTAAAGGAACGACAAAGAAGAGAATTGGAATACTTAGAAAAATCAAAGGTGCATAGCGTTATTATTGAAAATGCTCATAGAAACTGGGAACAGGCATACAAAATGATTGATGCTCTGATCGTGTAAAAAATTTATTGATGAGAGGAAAAGATTATGAATATTGTAAATATATTTGGAAAGCAGGTGAATGATAATTATGAGCAAATATGATACTTTATGGAAGTGGATCAATGAAAATAAAACAAACGATTTCAAGTTGACTTATACTGAAATTGAAAACATTGCCGGAGTGCCTATAGATCATTCGTTCCTTACATTCAAAAGGGAACTTTTGCAGTATGGTTTTAAGGTGGGAAAAATTTCTATGAAGCAACAGACAGTAGATTTTGAAAAAGTATAAAAGGATTAAAAATAAAAACCTACAAATATCAAGCAATTACCCGTAAAGAAACCCAGGCACTTTTGGACGTCAGCCAGTCAGATATTCCCCCGGTGTCATTCCATATTTCTTCTTGAACAGTTGTATGAAGTGGCTTTCATTGCAGAAGCAGAGCGTGTAACTGGTTTCGTTGATGGACATGCCGTGGGAAAGCATGCGCTTGGCTTCCTGTAATTTCTGGTCAAGAATATACCGGTGAAGAGAAATCTTCCGATCTTTTTTAAAGGCAGCAGATAAATAGTCCCGGGACACATGGAGGCTCCGGGCAAGATCTTCAATCTTAAGACGGCTGTGAAGATGAATATGAATGAGATGCACACACTGATTAATTAAGGGACTGGAGCATTGGGGAATGGTATTTTCCTTCACCTTTGTGACCAGTTCCATTGCTTTTTCACACAGATAATGAATACATTCTTCCATTGTTTTCAGAGAGTCAATTTCCTGAATATATTCGTCGCTTAGCTGATAAGCTTCACTTTCATCCAATCCCCCTAAAATCGCATAATGAATGGCAACAGCAATGGTCGATACCGCCCAGTAATGAATCTCCCGCAAGGGATTATCGGACATGTGACCGATGATCAGACCGGAATTCTGATACAGCGTCAGGGAATCCTCCACACCTTTCCGGTCCCCATTCTGAATAGCCCGAAATAGCAGGAGCTCATAGTGGAAAGGCGTATGCGTCTTCCCGTCTTCTCTTGCATCGTAGAGAAAATTTTTGGAAGAGGTAAGAAATTCGTAGTTTATTTCACGCTGATTTGAAGACATTCCGGGCTCCTTTTGAAGTAGATTTCTGTTTCTTTATTATAACATAAATCTAATATGATATAAAATAAAAATAATATAGACTCCACCTCGAAGATGATAAGTTGATCTTAGAAAGCAACATAAAATGGGGGTGTTTTATGGATCAGAATTTGGAAGAAATGTGCAGGCTCGTAACAGGAAAAGGAGCCTGGCATATCGGGGAACTTCAGGTGTCGGATGGCCCGCATGGTGTCCGGGCGCAGGAGGATGGAGCGAAGAACAATGACAGCTATGAGGCAACGTGTTTTCCAACGGCGAGCAGCGTGGCGTGTTCCTGGAATCCGGTCCTCATCGGACAAATGGCAGAAGGGATTGGGAAGGAGGCAAAGGAACTGGGTGTTTCAGTTGTGCTTGGTCCAGGAATTAACATCAAACGTTCCCCGCTATGCGGAAGGAACTTCGAGTATTATTCGGAAGATCCGTTCCTTGCGGGAGAATTGGCAGTGGCTTATATCCGTTCCATGCAGAAGTGTGGTGTCGGAACTTCATTGAAGCACTTTGCAGGAAATAATCAGGAAACCCACCGCATGACCTCGAATTCCATGATCGATGAGCGGGCTTTGCACGAGATTTATCTGGCAGCTTTTGAACAGGCGGTGAAGAGAGCAAGACCGGCTACGGTTATGGTCGGCTACAATTATCTGAATGGTGTACCGGCCTGTGAAAATAAGGAATTGCTGACCGATATTCTAAAGGGTAAATGGGGCTATGAAGGGCTTGTCATGAGCGACTGGGGAGCCTGTGTTGATCTTCCTGCCTGTATCGGGGCCGGAATGGATGTAGAAATGCCAGACAGCAACGGCAATCATTTTGAGGAGCTTACCGATGCCATAAAGACAGGAAAACTCCCAGTTTCCAAGCTTACAGAGGCTGTACAGAGAATTAAGAAGTTGAATGAGTCCTATGGAAGAGACCAGAGCATTGGGAAAAGTGTAAACGGTGGTATTTATGGGACAAGATGCCAAAATCACGAATTGGCAGGGAAAATCGAAGAAGAAAGTGCAGTTCTCCTTCAAAATGACGGCTTCCTTCCACTAAAAGGAGAAAAGGAAATCCTGATTCTGGGGGATCTGGCGTTTCACCCAAGAATTCAGGGAGGTGGCAGCAGCCATATCCATACGGAACGGGTTGACTCAGTGATCGAAGCCTTGGAAAAGGAGCATGTTACCGTACGGTTTGCCAGAGGATATCAGAGCACTTCATGGAAACGGAATAAGAAGCTGGAAAAGGAAGCACTGCTTTTGGCAAAAGAGGCAAAGGAGCGGAAGATCCCGGTGCTGTTTTTCGGAGGATTGACAGATATTGCAGAAGGAGAAGGCTATGACCGGGAAAGCTTTTCCCTGCCACAGAATCAGTCGGTACTTTTGCAGGAGTTATTGAAGGTAAATGATAACATTGGATTTATTTCCATAAGCGGTTCGCCTTATGATATGCAGCTTGTGTGCCGGTGCAGGGCGGTGTTGCAGCTTTATCTGGGAGGAGAAGCCGCCGGGGCAGCCTGCGCGCGGCTTGTGACGGGAAAGGCGAATCCTTGCGGGAAACTGGCAGAGACGATTCCTTACCGGGAAGAAGACGTACCAAGCTACGGAAACTTTGGAAAGCAGAAGGAACAGCGACTGCATCCGGATGAGGTGGAATACCGGGAGAGTATTTTCGTGGGATACCGGTATTACGATACTTTTCAGGTGCCGGTGCGGTTCTGTTTCGGACATGGATTGAGCTATACCAGTTTTTCCTATTCCAATCTCACAATCACAGAGAATACGCATCAAAGCTATACGGTTACGTTTGAGGTGGAAAACACCGGTGAGACTGCCGGAATGGAGATTTCACAGGTTTATGTGAGAAATCCCAAGACAGAGGACTTTCGTGCCAGAAGGGAATTGAGGGGATTTGCAAAGAACGCCTTACAGCCCGGTGAAAAGAAGAAAGTAGAAGTTATGTTAACTGACAGGGCTTTCTCGGTCTATCAGAATTCAGAGTTTCAGGTAATCGGAGGCGCGTATGAGATCCAGATTGGAGCTTCCCTTAATGACATCCGGCTGACAAAGGAGATAGAGATTTCGGGAGTGGAGCTTAAGAGTCCTTTAAGCCTTAAGAATCCGGTGCCTCTTACGAAAGAAGATTTTGACAGGATTTATATTTACCCGAGGACGCATCATTCCCATACCGTTCCGGGAGAATTTACAACAAAGAATTCTCTCATGCAGATGCAGCCGTATTCCCGGCTTGCCAGAAGATGGATCCGGATCGGGAAGCTGGCAGCGAGGCTGATGTATTTCCCGAAGTCTGTGAAGGACCCGGAGGTGCGGATGATGCTGGAAGGAATTCTGGAAGGAAACGTGGACAGTGTCTGTAATCAGAGTGGTGGTATGGTGAAACGAAAGACGATTTTAAAAATTGTAGATTCTGCGAACAGGGGGAAGAAACATGAATGATAAATTAGATGCAAGAACAAAATGGAGCTATTGTATTGGAGCGACAGGGCGGGATGCTGCGTATGCTCTGGTGAGTATGTACCTGATTCTTTATGTCCAGTACACAATGAATTTAAGCAGCGTGCAGTTTGCCGTGATCAGCGCAGCTATGATCGTCTGTATGGTCTGGGATGCAGTCAACGATCTGCTGATGGGAATTATTATTGAAAATACGCATTTCCGGATGGGAAAATTCAAGCCCTGGATTCTGATTGGTTCGATCAGTAATGCCGTGGTGATCATCTGCCTGTTTACGATAAGACCGCAGGGCTGGGGATTTGTAGCATTTTACAGTCTCTTTTATCTCCTGTGGGGAATGACATATACCATGAATGACATTGCCTACTGGGGCGTGCTTCCTTCGTTAAGCTCGGATCCGGGAACCAGGGACAGTCTGGTTACGTTGATGAGTATTTTCGTCTGTATCGGTCAGTTTTCAGTGGCCGGTGTGGTTCCTGTCGTCGTTGCTGGAAATGCAGTAATGGCTTACCGGATTGTTGCGCTGGTCGTGGCCTTAGCGCTGATTGCTTTCCAGATGCTGACCGCCTTTGGCATCCGGGAAAGGGAGCGGAAGGAGCAGACCGAGAAGTTATCTTTAAAGGATATGTATCACATTTTTGCAAGAAATGATCAGCTTGTGGCAGCAGGCATTGCGTCCATCTTTTTTAACATCACCTGTAACATTCTGATTATTTTTGGAGTGAATTTCTTCTATATAGAATATGGTTATTCGGAAAGCGGAAATCTGGTATTTTACTTTACTGTGATGTACGGACTGGGTATGCTGATTTCGCAGGCAAGCTATGCGTTCTTGGCAAAACACTTTTTAAGAGGTAAAATACTTAAGATATGTTTCATCGCCTTACTGGCAGGTTATACAGGTTTCCTTGGATTCGGCTATGTGCTGCCGAAGAACGTCATCCTGTTAAATGCCATCGGCTTTCTCATCTTTTTCTTTCAGGGTCTGATGAATCTGGTGATCGTGGTCATGATTAACAATACGATCGAATACGATGAGGCGAGATTTCACGAGAGGCATGATTCGGTGATTTCCGCAGTCCGGTCTTTTAGCGTAAAGCTGGCAGGTGGAATTAATCAGGGCTTATCCACACTGGTGCTGATTGCGAGCGGAATTTATGCAAAGAGCCAGAGAATCAGTGCGTTGGAGATTGACGTGAACCGTGGGGAACTGTCGAGTGAGGAGGCGCTGCTTACCGCAAATCAGTATATCAGCGAGATCACTGCCACACAGGGGCTGGTGTTCCGGCTTGGCATGGTATTGATTCCGGTAGCGGCATTGCTGGTTTCGTATGTCGTACTCCGGAGGAAATATCACATTAACGAAGCGGAGTATGAAAAGCTGATTCAAAACAAATAAAGGAGTATCCGAATGGAAGACGAAAAGTTATTTCAGATTGGCGATGTGGCCAGAATGTTTCATTTAAGTCCGGGAAGTCTGCGGCATTATGAGCAGGCAGGATTGTTAAAGCCGGAATATATTGATACACAGACCGGATACCGTTATTACAGTGTGCGCCAGTTTGAAGTGCTGAACACCATTCGTTATTTACGGGCACTCGATATGCCGATCCGTCAGATCGAGGACTTTTTGAAGAACCGGGACATTGATGTGATCGAGGATAAACTGCTTAAACAGAAGGAATTACTTGTGAAAAAGCAGAGAGAGCTTGCGCTGATTGAGCGGAAGATCGACCACCGCCTGCAGCAGCTTCGGGATGCGATGAACTCCGAACTGGATGTGATTAAGGTGAAAACACTCCCAGGCTGCCGCATGGTTGTGGTAAAGGATTCCTTGCGGCCGCAATCGTATCTGGATCTGGAATATGCGATCCGGCGCCTTACCGAAAATCAGGCAGAGTCTGTGGTGTTTCTTGGCAAGGTGGGAGTTGGAATTTCGAAAGAAAAGCTGATGAAACACCAGTTTGAGCAGTACGATTCGGTCTTCCTTGTTCTGGACGAGGAAGATCGTTATGAGGGAAGCGTTGAAGAGCATCCGGAAGAGAGGTGTGTATCCATCCGTTTCTGCGGCAGCCACAAGGAAGCAGGAGAGCGTTACGAAAAGCTGATGGAGTATATGGAGAAGGAAAAGCTACAGGCAGCGGATTTTTCAAGGGAAATTACCATGATTGATTATGGAATTACCAATAACACGGACAAATTTGTTACGGAAATCTGTATTCCCGTGAAGTGGGAAACAGGTGCAAATTCTGTACGGACTCATTAGTGTCATTAGGGATTAGAAGCCTCAATATCACCGGGAGGAGGTGAACTTATGGAGAATTCCTATCGCTTTTTTGAAAATAAAGATTGTAAATACTTCCCTTGTCACAAGGGTTTAACGGACTTTAACTGTCTGTTCTGTTACTGTCCGATGTATCAATTGCCGGCTTGCCCAGGGAAACCTTCCTATATGGAGAAGAATGGAAAAACCATCAAGGTATGTACCAACTGTACCTTTCCCCATCAGCCGGAAAACTACGATAAGGTGATTGAGGTATTGAAGCATCAACTTTGATGTAAGAAATAGGACAGAGGATCGTTACAGGAAAGAGGATAAGGAGTAAGAAAAAATGACCCTTCAACAGTTGCATTATGCCATTACGATTGCAGAGGCAGGATCCTTAAACAAGGCCGCCGAAGCGCTATATATTTCCCAGCCGTCGCTCACAAGTGCCATGCAGGAGCTGGAAAAGGAACTGGGAATTTCAATTTTTGTAAGAAGCGGACGGGGCGTATCCCTGACGCAGGACGGATCGGAATTTCTGCTCTATGCAAGAGAGGTTTACGGACAATACGAAACCCTGCTGGATAAATATGGAAAGAGTGGAAAGCGCAAGAAGAAATTCGGTGTTTCCACACAGCATTATTCCTTTGCGGTCAAAGCATTCGTGGAACTGGTGCAGCAGTTTGATACACTGAAATACGAGTTCGCGATCCGGGAAACCATGACCAAGGATGTGATCCTGGATGTTGCAAATATGCGCAGTGAGATCGGAATTCTTTATTTTAACGATTTTAACCGGGCGGTATTGACGAAGATTCTTAAGAGCAACAATCTGGAATTTCACCATCTGATTGACTGTAAGACTTATGTGTATCTCTGGTCCGGACATCCTCTGGCGAAAAAGAAATCCATCCGGTTCGAAGAATTGAAGGATTATCCGTGCCTGTCCTTTGAACAGGGGGAGGCGAGTTCCTTTTATTATGCGGAGGAGATCTTAAGCACCAAGGAATATACACGGACGATCAAAGCCAATGACCGGGCAACGATGCTTAATCTGATGATCGGATTAAACGGTTATACACTTTGTTCCGGAATCATCTGTGAGGAGTTAAACGGAGATGATTATCTGGCGATTCCCTTTGCGGAGGATTCGGTCGAAGAAAACAGTGGTATGGAAATCGGCTACATTACAAGGCAGAATACCATACTGAGTTCCATTGGAAAATTGTATATTGACGAGATACGGAAATATCTTGGAAGTGACGAGCTATAGATTCAATCTATAGCTCGTTATATTTTACCCGTATTAGCGCAGATAAAGAAGATATGATAGTCTTAATGACGTGAAAGAGAGGTAATGAGATGATTCGGTTAGAGAACGTCAGTAAGACTTTTACAGATTCCAATAAAGAAGTTCATGCAGTGAATAACGTAAGCCTTACCATCAACGATGGAGATATCTTTGGTATTATTGGATTTTCAGGAGCAGGAAAATCGACACTGGTCCGATGTATCAATCTTCTGGAAAGACCGACGGAAGGAAAGGTTTTCGTGGACGATGCAGAGATTACGGCACTGTCAGGAAAAGAACTCCGCAAGGCACGTAAGAAGATCGGCATGATCTTCCAGCATTTTAATCTGATGCCATCCCGGACCATCTTCGGAAATGTTGCTTATCCCCTGCGTGGCAGTGGACTTTCCAAAGAGGAGATTAAGGAAAAGGTGCATCACCTGCTTGAGCTTGTTGGAATTTCTGAAAAGGAAAATGCTTTTCCCAGCCAGTTGTCCGGAGGACAGAAGCAGAGAGTGGCGATAGCAAGAGCGCTTGCCAATGACCCGAACATTCTTCTTTGTGATGAGGCAACCTCGGCACTTGATCCGCAGACGACCAAATCCATTTTAAAGCTGTTGCAGCAGCTTAATCAGACACTTGGCATTACCGTGGTGGTTATTACCCATGAGATGGCGGTGGTCAAGGAGATCTGTAACCGGGTAGCTGTCATGGATCACGGGGATGTGGTTGAGGAAGGAGAGGTCTTCCATGTGTTTGCTTCTCCGAAGGAGCCTTTAACCAGAAGCTTTATTAAAACGACATCGAATCTTCAGAAGATAGAAGAACTGATTGCAGCCGATTCCCCGGTTGCTGCAACGAAAGAGGGAGAGCTTATTGTCCGGCTTTCCTATGTAGAGAAAAATACATCCGAACCGTTGATTTCAACGGTGACGCAAAAGTTTGGAATTATTTTGAATATCGTATTTGCTGATGTGGAAATTGTGCAGAATGCACCGATCGGCGGAACCGTAGCCATCGTAAGTGGGGAGAGCAGCAGGATCGATGAAGCACTGCAATATCTGAGAGATAAAAATGTAGGAGTGGAGGTGATCAAGGATGACCGGGTTCTTAAATAGAATCATACCAAATGTAATGGATAAGCTGCCGGACTTCTTTGAAGCCATCCGTGATACGCTGATCATGGTAGGCTGGTCCGGAATCATCGCCTTTGTGCTGGGATTGTTCTTAGGAATTGTCATTACGGTAACAAAGCCAGGTGGAATTCTCGAAAACAAGATACTGTATCAGATTTTGGATAAATTGATTAACTTTTTCCGCTCGATTCCCTTTATCATCTTATTAACCTGGGTGATCCCGATTTCGAGAGCGATCATGGGAACCGCAATCAATGTTGAGGGCGCGATTGTTCCCCTGATCATGGGAACCGTACCGTTCTTTTCCAGACAGGTGGAAAGTGCACTGGCAGAAACCGATCACGGTTTAATCGAAGCAGCCCTTTCCATGGGATCCGGATCACTTGAAATTATCTTCCGCGTTTACTTACGGGAGAGCGTGTCTGCCATCGCAAGAGGAACCACGATTACCGCAATCAGTCTGGTGGGATTAACCGCCATGGCAGGTGCCGTCGGATCCGGCGGACTTGGAGATTTCGCAATCCGGTACGGACATGACCGGAATATGACAGATGTAACCTGGGTAACAGTTATTACCGTATTTATCTTAGTCAGCATCATTCAGCTTCTTGGCAATCTGGTTGTCAAAAAGAGCAGACATTAAGGAGGTGTGAATCATGGAAATACATACCAGAAAAATCGCGATTATCGGAGCAGGACATGTGGGATCCCATGCAGGCTATGCACTGCTTTCCCAGGGACTTGCAGAGGAAATTGTCTATATTGATGTGGATAAAAAGAAAGCTGAGGCACAGGCACTTGACCTGTATGATTCCACGGTGTATCTGCAAAAGAGAGCACGGGTTTACGCAGGGGATTACAGTGATATCAAGGATGCACAGCTTCTGATTGTGGCAGCAGGACCGCTGCCTGATATGAGCAAGGGACAGACGCGGATGGATACCCTGCGTCAGACCATAGAAATTGTGAAGGACATTGCGGAGAACATCCGAATGTCGGGTTACACCGGCATTATTGTGAATATTTCCAATCCGGCAGATGTGGTAACCCATTATTTGCAGCATGTGCTTGACTGGCCGTCGAATCAGATCTTTTCGACCAGCACAACCCTTGATTCGGCGAGACTCCGCAGGGCACTTGCAGATAAGACCGGAATTGACCAGAAATCCATTTATGCGTATGCACTGGGAGAACATGGTGAAAGCCAGATGGTTCCCTGGTCTACAGTAAGTATTGCAGGAAAGCCGCTTTTCGAACTGATGGAGGAGGAACCGGAAACCTTCGGCAGTTTAAATTTAAAGGAAATTGCCGATGCGGGAAAAGCTGGTGGATGGATCATTCTTGGAGGAAAGGGTTCTACGGAATTCGGAATTGGAGCAACCATAGCAGAAGTTACACGGGCCGTTTTCGGAGATGAGAACCGGATATTACCGGTATCCGTCCTTTTAAATGGCGAATATGGACAGACGGATGTCTACGCAAGTGTTCCGGCCGTGTTAAACCGCAACGGCGTTGCAAGAATTGTTGAGCTTTCCTTAAATGAGGAAGAAAAGGAACAGTTTGCCGCATCCTGTAAGACCATGAGAGAAAATTATGAATTATCACTTACCTTGTAATAAATTTATGAGATTAAGAAACATGTGTAAACAATAAAAAAGCAAATTAAGAATCTGGAGGAGATCATTATGAAATTAAAGAGAATTTTAGCAGCTATTTTAACCCTTTCAACCGCAGTACTTGCCTTTACCGGATGCGGATCCGCAAAAACGGAAAGCAATGCAGAGGCAGCCACCGTAAAGATCGGTGTTGTCGGAAGTATTTATGAAGACTTATGGAAGCCGGCACAGGAAGCCTTAAAGGACGAAGGAATCAATCTGGAAATCGTACAGTTTTCCGATTATGTAACACCCAACAATGCCTTAAACAGCGGAGAAATTGATCTGAATGCGTTCCAGCATCACATTTATCTGGATACGGAGCTGGAGCAGTACGGATACGCCATTGAACCGGTCGGATACACCTTTATCATTCCATTGAACCTGTATTCCCACAAGGTATCGGATGTTTCCGAGATTAAAGACGGGGATGTGATTGCGATTCCCGATGATGTAACCAACGGCGGACGTGCGATCAAGGTACTGGCAGCAGCCGGTCTGATTACCTTAAAGAGTGATGCAGGCTTTAATCCTACGGTAGATGATATCGAAAGCTATAAGGTTAACTTCGAAATTAAAGAATTAAAAGCAAACACCATTCCTTCCGTACTGGATGATGTGACGGCAGCAATTGTAAACGGAAACTATGCACTTGATTTTGGCCTTAAGACCGAAGAAGCTATTTACAAAGACAGCGTGTTAGACGAAGAAGCTTACTGGAATCTCATTGCAGCACGTACCGCAGATCTTCAGGATCAGGCCAAATTAGATGCCTACAGAAAGGTCGTAAAGGCTTTCCAGTCTGAAGCAACCGAAAAGGTATTCAATGACACCTTTGGCGGATACTTCATCAAGGTAGGCTGGGATCAGGATCTTTTAGCAGATAAATAAGCGGAACGGAAAACCGGAAGGAGAAGCGGAATATGAGTCTGGATCTTAAAAAGCAGCTTGGTGAAATTATCCGGGAACCGGAGCGGGTGGTGACAGGAGAAATACCGGAGGCATATCTGAGTGATACCCTCGGGCGTCTGCAGGGAAAGGCAGCAGCACTTGTTTTTGTGAAAAGTACACAGGAAGTAAGCGGGGTTATGAAGCTTGCCAATGAAAATCGTATTCCGGTAACGCCGAGAGGGGCGGGAACCAATCTCGTAGGCTCTACGGTTCCGTTGGATGGTGGAATTATCCTTGATGTGTCGAAAATGAACCGGCTTCTGGAAATTGATGAAGAGACGATGACCGCGACGGTAGAGCCGGGCATTCTGTTACAGGACTTTCAGAAGCTGGTAGAAGAAAGAGGATTGTTTTATCCTCCGGATCCGGGAGAAAAGGCTTCTTCCATCGGTGGAAATATCAGTACCAATGCCGGAGGCATGCGGGCCGTCAAGTATGGCGTCACAAGAGATTATGTGAGAGGTCTTGAAGTGGTAACTGCAGACGGAACGGTTTTACAGGCAGGAAGCAAGAATGTGAAGGATGCAAGCGGTTTGTCCCTTAAGAACCTGTATATTGGTTCGGAAGGAACACTTGCCGTAATTACGAAGTGTATTCTGCGTTTAGTGCCCAAACCGGAGAGCAGCCTGAGTGTTCTGGTACCTTATCCGGATTTGAAAACCGGGATAAAAAGTGTGTTAAAGATTCTGCGTGCGAATGCCAATCCGACCGCAGTGGAATTTATGGAGCGTAAGGTCGTAAAGCTGGGAGAAGACTTCTCGGGTGTGACCTATCCTTATCCGGAGGCCGGTTCTTATATTCTGCTTACCTTTGACGGACAGAAGGAAGCAGTAGAAGCAAATGCAAACCGTATCCGGAGTCTGGCACTGGAAAACGGAGCACTGGATTATCTGCTTCTTACGGACAAGCAGCAGGAAGCGGGAATCTGGAAGGTACGCGGTGCACTGGTAAAGGCAGTGGAGGCTGTGTCGGAACAGGAGCCGGTGGATATTGTCGTTCCTATTGACAGGACAGTAGAATATATTCAATATATTAATGAACTGGATGAGCAGAGTGGAATGCAGATGGTGAGCTTTGGACATGCGGGAGACGGCAATGTCCATCTGTGTGTGGTTCGCGGAGACCGGGAGGAAGAGGTCTGGAAGAGGGAGCTGCATGAAAATATGGACAAGGCTTATCATAAGGCATACGAGCTTGGCGGCGTGACAAGCGGTGAGCATGGAATCGGACTGACAAAGCGCCGTTATTTCTTAAGGGAAACGGCACCGGAGAATCTACAGGTCATGAATGCCATCAAAGATGCACTGGATCCGAAGCACATTTTAAACGATCAGAAATCTTATATAGAAAAAGGAAGATCATAGTATTATGAAGAATTTATCAGGACGGACAGCACATTTTACCGATTCCGTGATACGACGGATGACGAGAATTTCAAACCAATATGGGGCAGTAAATCTTTCCCAGGGGTTCCCGGATTTTGAACCGCCGAAGGAGATTCTTGACCGGCTTGCGGAAGCTTCACATGAGGATTACCATCAGTATTCGATCACCTGGGGCGCACAGAATTTCCGGGAAGCACTTGCAAAGAAGCAGTCAAAGCTTATGGGAAGAACCATTGATCCCAACGGAGAGATTGTCGTTACCTGTGGAAGCACGGAAGCCATGATGGCTGCAATGATGACGGTAGCGGATCCGGGAGACAAGGTCATTATCTTTTCACCCTTTTATGAAAATTACGGAGCGGACACAATTCTGTCCGGTGCACAGCCGATTTATGTACCGCTTTATCCGCCGGAATTTCATTTTAACCCGGAAGAGTTGGAAGCAGCCTTTCAGCAGAATCCGAAGGCACTGATTTTGTGCAATCCGTCTAATCCCTGCGGTAAGGTGTTCACCTATGAGGAACTGAAGCTGATCGCCGACCTTGCGCAGAAGTATGATACCTATGTCATTACCGATGAGGTATATGAGCATATTGTATATGAGCCGAATAAGCATGTTTACTTTGCATCTCTGCCCGGCATGTGGGAGAGAACCATTTCCTGCAGCTCTCTTTCGAAGACCTATTCCATTACCGGATGGCGTCTCGGCTACATCATTGCACCGCTGCACATCATTGATGTAGCCAAAAAGGTGCATGACTTCCTTACGGTTGGAGCAGCGGCTCCCCTGCAGGAGGCTGCAGTTACCGGTCTGCAGTTCCCGGACAGCTACTATCAGGAACTTCAGCAGAAGTATACGGCGAAGCGGGATCTGTTCTTAAAGGGACTGGATGATATTGGAATTGCACATACGGTTCCCCAAGGGGCATATTATATTCTGCTTGACATCTCCGAGTTTGGCTATGAATCCGATCAGGTATTTTGTGAAGATCTGGCAAGGCTTGTCGGTGTCGGGGCTGTACCGGGATCAAGCTTTTTCAGGGAACCGGTCAACAACCTCATTCGTCTGCACTTTGCAAAGAAGGATGAGACGCTTTATGAGGCTCTGAACCGTCTTGCCGACATCCGGAAGAAGATGCCGTATCAGAAATAAGAAATCGTACGACAGATATCAAGGTGACAAGAAATGAAAGAATGAAACTGTCTATACAGGGAAAGATATGTAAGAACAGGTGATCTTAAAAAAGAACACTTGTTCTTATTTTCGCTTTAGGGTATACTATCAATGTAATGAGCTGCAGAGAAAACCAGGGAGGTTAAAATGGAAGACAAAATTTATATTGCAATTGACTTGAAATCCTTTTATGCCTCCGTGGAATGTAAGGAGAGGGGACTGGATCCGCTTACAACGAATCTTGTGGTTGCAGATCCGGGGAGAACGGAGAAGACGATCTGCCTTGCGGTATCTCCGTCCCTTAAACGTTATGGTATCCCGGGAAGGGCGCGGTTATTTGAGGTAGTCCAGCGTATACGGGAGGTAAACCGGGAACGGAGGATACATGCCCCCGGCAGGAGCTTTTATGGGGCATCCTCTAACGCCACAGAGCTTGCTGAGGATCCGGGGCTTGAGGTATCTTATATCACGGCAGTTCCCAGAATGTCATATTATATGAAATACAGCACGCAGATTTATGATATTTATCTGAAATACGTGGCACCGGAGGATATGCATGTCTATTCCGTGGACGAAGTATTTATTGATGCAACCACGTATCTTAATACCTATGGAATCAGCGCTTATGAACTGGCGCTGCGGATGATCCAGAATGTCATGCGGGAGACCGGTATCGTTGCAACGGCAGGAATCGGGACGAACCTGTATCTGTGCAAGGTCGCAATGGATATTGTGGCAAAGAAGATTCCGGCAGACAAAGACGGTGTCCGGATTGCACAGCTTGATGAGCGTTCTTACAGGGAGCAGCTCTGGAATCATGTGCCGCTTACGGATTTCTGGCGGGTTGGTCCCGGATATGCGAGGAAGCTCAATGAGAATGGTCTTTATACCATGGGCGATGTGGCGCGGTGTTCGGTTGGAAAGCCGAATGAATATTATAAGGAAGATTTGCTGTACCGGTTATTCGGAATCAACGCAGAGCTGTTAATTGATCATGCGTGGGGATGGGAGCCGACCACGATTGCGCAGATTAAGGCATATAAGCCGGAAAAGAACAGTGCGGGCTCCGGACAGGTGCTGCAATGTGCCTACACCGCAGAAAAGGCAAAGCTCATCGTGAAGGAAATGACAGACCTTCTAGTGCTTGATCTGGTGGATAAGGGGCTTGTGACCGATCAGATGGTGCTTACCATCGGCTATGACATTGACAATCTGACCGATCCGGCCATCCGGAAAAAGTTCCATGGAGAGGTCACATCCGACCGCTATGGAAGAAAGGTGCCGAAGCATGCGCATGGAACGGCGAACCTGCCGGAGTATACATCTTCTACCAGAGTGATTATGAAAGCGGTAGAAGACCTGTATGACCGGATTATTAATCCGGATCTGCTGGTGCGAAGAATCTATGTTGTGGCATCAAGAGTTATTTCGGAAGAAGAAGCAAAGGAAAAGGAAGTCTTTGAGCAAATGGACCTTTTTACCGATTATGAGGCGCTTAAGAAGGAAAAGGAGCAGGAACAGACCGAGCTTCAAAAGGAAAAACGGATCCAGCATGCGATTCTGGATCTGCAGAAGAAATTCGGTAAGAATGCTGTTCTGAAGGGAATGAATCTCGAGGAGGGAGCCATGACCAGAGAGCGGAACAGGCAGATCGGAGGTCATAAGGCATGAGTGAATATTATGAGGATAAACACCGGTATGACGATCTCCTTGATCTGCCGCATCATCAGTCAACCGAACGCAAGCATATGTCGCTCCATGACCGGGCTGCACAGTTTTCACCGTTTGCAGCGCTTACCGGTTATGATGCGGCAATTGAAGAAACGCAGAGACTTACCGATGAAGAGATTACATTGGATGAGACTGCGATTGCGGAGATTAATGAGCAGCTTTCCGAAATTGCACGACATTTATCCGAAAAATGGCAGGTAACCATTACTTATTTTCAGCCTGATGCAAAGAAAAGCGGAGGCGCTTATCTTACCGATACCGGTTCGGTGAAGAAGATCGATGAGATGGAGCATGTCGTCCGGATGGACAGTGGAATTGGAATCCCCATGGAGCGGATTGTTTCCATATATTATGACAAAAAGTAATGATAAGAGATATAAATTATACAGAACTTAATGGTTATGCTACAGTTAAATAAGATCAGTCAAAAGAGTAGAAGAGGAACAAAGGTTGGAAAATTGGGAACAGGAAGAATGGCAGAAGTACATGGAGGAGCAGGGAATCCGGAAGGAAATACAGAATCGGACGGATACATTCCGGAAGGAGCTGCAGGACTTTTATAAAGGAGACCGGGAGGCCGGAACAAGGCTCATGGAACGGACAACACAGCCGTACTGGCAGAGTCTGCAGCTCATAAGGAAGAGGTTACAGAAAAGAAAGCTCACCCTGTCCATGGAGTTTGAGGAAAGTGCAGTACTTCCCGGCGAGTATGAGAGTCCGAAAAAGGATGGTTATGATTATGTCTGTGGAAGGGTTCAGCCGGTGAAGATCAAAAGAACCTACTACCGGGACGGAAAGCGGATTGCACGGGAAAAGGACCGGGAGATCGCAGTGTATCGTTTGTTAAAGGCCGATGTACGGGGCGAGCGGGCCATCTGTCCGAACTGTGGCTATGAAGGAAAGCTGTCGAGTTATATTGATGGATGCGACGCCTGCGGTGCGAAATTCTTAGTCAGTGATTTCGATACGAAGGTGTCCGGATTTTCCCTGGAGGAAGATTCCCGGCAGAAGAATGTCCATTATTTTATGAAAGCAGCGAAGATCGTAGGAATTCTGGCGGCAGTACTTCTTGCGCTTTCTGTTTGTGCCGGCGGCATGATGTTTTTACTGCTTGCCATGGATCAGAACGGAATCCGGGCCGTGGCAGCGGCGGTTACCATGATGCTGGGATGGGGACTCGTACCGGTCCTGTTCCGGTCGTTTCTTTTTATGCTGTTCATATTCTTAGTGATGCTTATTGTGATGCAAAGATATGTAAAGCCGCGAGTTCAGGGGGAGCAGATCGTAAAGCAGACTTTTCCGGAATTCTCGACCGGGGATTTCATACAGAATCTGGAATACGAGTTAAGAAATATTCATCTGGCAGATACCGCCCTGCAGGTACAGACATTTGCTGCCTGTGATCTGACAGAAACAGTGAAGAGCTACCACAATGTGGTGGATTGCAGCATTTGCAGGATTTTATTTACGGAAGCACAGGAATTTACGGGGCAGGATGTGATCGGTGCAGAGGTAAAGCTGCGTCTGATGATCGATGACGGACGAAAGATCCGAAGCCGGTATGAAAAGGTACAGTTGAAGCTGGAGGGGAGACCGGAGGTAGTACGGGGAACAAAACAGACACTGCGCGAATATAAATGTCCCAACTGCGGAGGCAGTATGGATCTCTTAAATGGTGCGGTATGTCCGTTTTGTAATACAACCGTGGATTACCGCAACTTTGGCTGGCAGATTGATTCCTATACAGTGGCAGAAAAGCCGAAGGATCCATTTCGCAAGATTCTTTTCGCAGCGCTTCTTTCTTATGCGCTGGTTTTGGCTGGCGGACTTTTCCTTTATTTCCACTCCGAGGATGGAAAGGAGCTGACCGGTACAATCCGTGAGATGAATGCAGCAAACCGGATCATCCATTCCCTGTATGCGGATCTGATTTATCCGGATGAGGTATTTACCGGCGGTGAGGTAGTCGAGTGTGTGGAGAAGGATTACTACAGCTACCGGGTATATTCCTGTGAAAATAAGGAAAGGCTGCAGCAGTACAAGGAAGCTTTGCTGGAAAAGGGCTTCCGTGAGCGGCAGGATTATCCCGGAGGATTTTCAGTACATAAATGGGAGTTCTTTACCTATGAAGAGGAGGAGGGCCTGTTATTTCTGGTGGTCCATGCCGAAGAGGTGCCGGAGGGACTTGCCGTAACCGTGTCGGTGCTTGATGGGAATGGAGAGTCTTTACAGCAGTAAGATCTTATTGACACAAAAGTTAGTATGTGCTAACTTTTATATGACCGAAATAATTTAAAACGGTCACAGAAAACAGAGATTACAATGAGATAAAGGAGAGCATCATGAGCACACCAAGAGATTTTAAAGCCGAGTATCAGGCTTTTATTAAGGAATATCCCTATCAGACCATAGAGGTAAATGGAATTCCGGTACGCTATCAGTTTGGAGGCAAAGAGGGGGCGCCTGTGCTGGTGTTCTTCCATGGATTGGAAATGCAGGAAATGTGGATGCCTTATGCCATGCATTTTCGTAAAAATTACCGGTTTCTGATCTATGAATACCCGTTTCATACGACAAAGCTTGAAGAACAGGTGGAGTTTGCCTATGCTGTTTTGCAGAAGCTTTCGATTCCAAAGGTGATTCTCGTCGGCAGCAGTGATGGCGGCGTGTATGCCCAGATGTTTGCCAAAATGTTTCCACAGGCGGTACAGGCGATGGTTCTGATGACCACGCTTACGCTGGATTCGGATTATGTCCGTAATATTGAGAAAGAGCGATTCATTATGCCTATCTACAGTTTTTTGCTGAAGGTGATTCCTGCAAAAACCGAATTGAATCTTCTGCTGAAAAAATCGGACGGCTTTTTAGCCTGCGAATCGCCGGAGAATCAGGTTTATGGCAAGGGCTTTTATGAGACGGTGGCGATGGACCTGAATTATAAGCAGCGTTTTATTCACAGCGTGAAGTGTGTTTATTACATGAAGGACTGCAGGTATTTTGAGAAAAAGGACTTCGAGTATCTACGGGGGAAGATTCAGGTTCTGGTCCCGGAGAATGATATTTTCAAAAAAGAGGATCAGCAGCGGCTGGTAAATCTTTTCAAGGATCTGGATGCACAGATTCTGGATGTGCCTGGCGGACATGTCGGATTTATTGTACTGGCGGATGAATATATGGAGATGATGGATCGGTTTTTAGAAAGATGCCTATAATTAGTTGCTAAAAGATGAAGTATGATATAAAATGCAGTTTGCTATGACTAACAATTGAAATACAGGGAGGAAAAGATAGTGAATACCTATGTTGTTTTTGGAATATTTGGAGTGATCAGTAATTTTGTGGCAGCGCTGGCGGATGTGCCGCTCGTCAGACCGGGCAAGGCGGGGGCCAATGAGGGAATATCCATGAATGGAATCCATCCGTGGTGGGCAGAAGTGCCGGCAAAAAGATTTAAGGTATCCTTCTGGCTCTCTTTTTTGGGACAGCCGGGAGCGTATATTACCCTTTGGCTGCTGGCCGATCTGATTGCAAAAGAAAGTGCGCCGCTGGCACTTGCGCTGCGGATCAATACCCTGATCGGATGTTACACCGGCCTTCTGTGCCATCTGTATTTCTGCATGAAGCCATTATTGTATCAGAAACTGTGTAAAAAGGTATCTGATGACGAAAGCATTGAAATTATGAAAGCCATTGATCCGGTTACCAGAGTGCCGATGTTGATCGGAGGTCTGGCCCTTTGGCTTGGTGGAACCATTCTTGTGGCAATCGCGATTATCACAGGAGCACTTGCGGTTTCAAAGTGGTGCCTGCTTCTGAATCCGATTGTGGCTTTGGTTGTTGTAATGATATTGAAAAAATGCAAAGTCCCGGTGATCGGGGGACTGGGAGCAGGGTATATGCTGTTATCCCTTCTGCTCATTATTGCAGGGATATAGTTGAAACATTATTTCCCGTGGAAATCAACTGAAACAATTCATATGAAATAAATGATTGAAACTCGAAAAGGAACAAAAGCCGGAAAGGAATTAAACCGTATGGAACTTCGACATATCCGATATTTCAAAGCCGTTGCAGAAGAAAAGAATTTCACAAGAGCTGCTGAGAAGCTGGCGATTGCACAGCCGCCGCTCAGCCGTCAGATCCAGGATCTGGAAGCAGAGCTTGGTACATCTTTGTTCGTGCGGACACCGCATAAGGTTACCTTAACGGAAGAAGGAGAGCTGTTTTTACAATATGCGACACAGATTCTCGATCTTGTTAACCGTTCGGAAGAGGAAGTAAAGGAACGGAAGGAAGGACTTCAGGGGACTCTTTATATTGCATCGGTAGAAGGATGTGGCCCGCGCCTTTTTGCGGAATGGATTGCGGCGTTTCAGAAAAAGCATCCTCATGTGCAGTATAATCTGTGGAATGGAAATACGGATGATGTGAATAACCGGGTGACGAAGGGCCTGTGTGAGCTTGCCATGATTACGGCACCCTATAATACGGAAGAGTTTCATGTATATCCGGTTTATGAAGAGCCGTGGGTAGCGATGATTCCGAAAGGACATCCCTTATATGTAGAAGGAACGAAGCCGGTGCGGCCGGAGGAACTTCTTCCTTATGATCTGTTAATTCCTTCCAGAGAATCCAGAAAAGGAGAAATCGACAAGTGGTTCGATGCAGCCGGGAAGACTCCGGTGATCCGGGGACGCATCGCACATATGATGAATGCATATGAACTAAGCCTTCATGGAGTTGGAATTTCCATTTATCCGGAATCCATTTCGGCACTGATCCGTGAACAGGATGTCTGTGTGCGGAAAGTGGATCATCCGGACGCTTATGCTTCATATGCACTCATTTGGAAGAAAAATCATACACTTTCGCACGTGGCGGAAGAGTTCATTTCCTTTATTCAATCATTTGGGCAATATGCTTCTTGATGGCTTCAAAGCTTTCCTGACTGATGACATGTTCCATCTGGCAGGCATCCTCGGCTGCAATAGAAGGATCCACGCCAAGGGCGGTGAGCCACTTCGTCAGACACTGATGACGGTCGTAGATCATCTCGGCGATCTGACGTCCGGATGGAGTCAGGGTGATGAAGCCCTCTTTGGACATTTCAATATGGTTACGTTCCCGCAGGTTCTTCATGGCAACACTGATACTGGATTTCTTGTAACCCAATTCCTCAACAATATCAATGGACCGTACCACCGGTTTCCGTTTGCTTAAGACTAATATCGTTTCCAGATAATCTTCTGATGATTGGTTGTTATGCATGTGTTCCTCCCATTTATTTCCCATTTACGTAATTTAATACCTGTTTACCAGTATACACCAACTTTTCATTTCTTGCACCCATGAATTGAAAAGAAAGTTGATAAATTTTCCTATTTAGTTATTGACAACTAATAAACGTTAGCATATACTAACCATGAAATAAATGAAAATGACTCTCAATTACAAATGAGGAGAAACCGAATCAAAGGAGAAAGAAGGTAATGAGTATGCCACTATCTATGGTAAAAGAAGGCGAAATCAATACAATCTGTAAGGTCGGCGGCAAAGAAGAAACCAGAAAATTTCTTGAGAATCTTGGTTTTGTATCCGGCGGAGAGGTAACAGTAGTATCCCAGATTGACGGTAACATTATTGTCAATGTCAAAGGTTCCCGTGTTGCAATCGGAAGGGATATGGCGAATAAGGTTATGGTGATGTGAGTGCCCATTCGATCGTCATGAGAGGGATTGAATCACATCATAATATTATAAAATGTTGTAGAAAGAAGGAAAAAGATGAAAACATTAAAAGAAGTTGCCTGTGGGCAGACAGTCAAAGTGGCAAAATTAAATGGTGAAGGTCCTGTAAAAAGAAGAATTATGGACATGGGAATTACAAAGGGCGTAGAAGTATTCGTACGTAAAGTAGCACCCCTGGGAGATCCGATCGAAGTAACGGTCCGCGGTTATGAATTATCTCTGCGTAAAGCCGATGCAGAAATGATCGAAGTAGAATAATACAAATAATATAGAGCAAACAGAAAGGAAGTAAAATTATGAAAATTGCATTAGCAGGTAATCCGAACTGTGGAAAGACCACGTTATTTAATGCATTGACAGGCTCTAACCAGTTCGTAGGAAACTGGCCGGGAGTTACCGTAGAGAAAAAGGAAGGAAAGCTGAAAGGTCATAAAGATGTTATCATCATGGATCTTCCCGGTATCTATTCCCTTTCTCCTTACACATTAGAGGAAGTTGTTGCCAGAAATTATCTGATTGCAGAACGTCCGGACGCCATTTTAAATATCGTAGATGGTACGAACATCGAGCGTAACCTGTATCTGTCCACACAGTTAATGGAACTTGGAATTCCGGTTGTTATGGCTGTGAACATGATGGACCTGGTAAACAAGAGCGGTGACAAGATCAATCTTGACAAGTTAAAAGAAAAGATGGGTTGTGCAGCCGTTGTTGAAATCTCTGCATTAAAGGGTACCGGTATCCAGAAGGCAGCAGAAGCAGCCGTTGTTGCAGCAAATGTTGGAACCGCTACGAAGGTACATAAGTTCAATACCAAAGTTGAAAATGTACTGGAATCCATCGAGGCAAAGCTTGGCAGCGATGTTCCGGAAGAGCAGAAGAGATTCTTCGCAATTAAGTTGTTGGAGCGTGATGATAAGATCGCACAGCAGATGAAGAAGGTTCCGGATGTATCCGCAGAAATCGCTTCCATTGAAAAAGAAATGGATGATGATACCGAAAGTATTATCACCAACGAAAGATATATTTACATTTCTTCCGTTATTAAAGAATGCTACGTAAAGAAGAGCAAAAAGCAGTTAACCGTATCTGACAAGATCGACCGTGTGGTTACCAACCGTATCGCTGCATTACCGATCTTCGCAGTAGTAATGTTCTTAGTATATTATGTATCTGTAACAACCGTTGGTGCTTTCTTAACTGACTGGACCAATGATACCCTGTTTGGTGAATGGATTGTTCCCGGTGCACAGAGCCTGCTTGAAAGCATTGGATGTGCAGACTGGCTGACCGGACTTATCGTAGACGGTATTATCTCCGGTGTTGGTGCCGTACTTGGGTTCGTACCTCAGATGCTGGTACTGTTCCTGTTCCTAGCATTCTTAGAGTCCTGCGGATATATGGCCCGTGTTGCATTTATTATGGACCGTATCTTCCGTAAGTTTGGTCTTTCCGGAAAGAGCTTCATCCCGATGCTGATCGGTTCCGGTTGTGGTGTTCCGGGTGTTATGGCTTCCCGTACCATCGAAAATGACAGAGACCGTAAGATGACCATTATGACCACCACATTTGTTCCCTGTGGAGCAAAGCTTCCGATCATTGCCCTGATCGCAGGTGCATTCTTCGATAATGCAGGCTGGGTTTCCTGGAGTGCATACTTCGTAGGTGTTGCAGCAATTATCTGTTCCGGTATTGTTTTAAAGAAAACAAAGATGTTCGCAGGCGATCCTGCACCGTTCGTTATGGAGCTTCCTGCATATCACTGGCCTACTGTTGGCAACGTATTAAGAAGTGTATGGGAAAGAGGCTGGTCCTTCATTAAGAAGGCAGGTACGATCATCCTTCTTTCTACCATCATTCTCTGGTTCTTAATGAGCTTTGGATGGACAAATAGCGGCTTTGGAATGTTAGAGGCTGAGCAGTTAAATGATAGTATCTTGGCTAAGATTGGTAGTGCCATTGAATGGATCTTCATTCCTCTTGGATGGACACAGGCCGGCGAAGGCTGGAAGATGGCAGTTGCCGCAGTCAG
Organism: Anaerobutyricum sp.; assembly: GCA_963638365.1. Classification (GTDB taxonomy): domain Bacteria; phylum Bacillota; class Clostridia; order Lachnospirales; family Lachnospiraceae; genus Suilimivivens. The sequence continues at coordinate 50,686 of CAVHRK010000009.1, forward strand.
TGGTCTGATTGCAAAGGAAAACGTTGTAGCAACCTTCGGTCTGCTCTTTGGTTTCTCAGAAGTTGCAGAAGATGGTGCAGAAATCTGGGGAAGCTTAGCACAGGTTATGACTCCGATCGCAGCATACGGATTCTTAGTATTCAACCTTCTGTGTGCTCCTTGTTTCGCAGCTATGGGTGCAATCAAGCGTGAAATGAACAATGCAAAGTGGTTCTGGTTTGCAATTCTGTATCAGTGTGGCTTGGCATATGTAGTTTCCATGTGCATCTATCAGATTGGTACTTTATTTACAACAGGCGCATTTGGGTTTGGAACCGTTGTTGCCTTCTTACTTGTAGTAGGATTCATTTATCTGCTGGTTCGTCCTTACAAGGAGAGCACAACCTTAAAGACTTCTGATAAAGAGCTTGCAAAACTGAAATAAGTATCAGATAATAAAGAAAAGCAATAGTAAAGGAGGATGACTATGGGAACAGCAATCGTACTTCTTGTATTATGTGCCATTGTGGGTGCAGTCATTTACAAGATGGTTAAAGATAAACGAAGTGGGAAATCCTCATGTGGTGGCAACTGTGCCGGATGCGGCATGGCCTGTCATCAGTCAAAAGAGATGAAATAGTACTTAAAGGAGGCTGCCTTATGGCGGCCTCTTTGAGTATAGGATGGATTGCATGGTTTACAATTTGAAGAATCTGGGTTATAATACAGTAGCGTAAGTAATTTACGTAATCTATACGAATCATTGTCTGAAATATCAGACAATCAGGAGGAATAAACAATGGCATTGCTTAAAACCTGGCGGGATATGGCTTATTCAGCTACTGCAAATAAGGGAGATCTGCAGAGACTCTGGGCAGATTATTTTCAGAAAGAAAAGGACATTTATGCACAGCTTTTAAAGAACCCGGATGAAGTGGTTAAGGGAACCGTAAAAGAACTGGCTGAGAAGTACGGTGTGGATATTATGACCATGACCGGATTTTTAGATGGAATCAATGACAGCTTAAAGGAACAGAACCCCATTGAAGAGATGGAAGAGGACACGGAAGTAAACCTTGGCTTTGACAAGGAATTACTTTACAGGAATATGGTAGCTGCACAGGCGGACTGGTTATATGAGCTCCCAGAATGGGAAGACATTTTTGATGAAGATACCCGTAAGGAGCTTTACCGCATCCAGAAGCTTTCTACAACCGTTGTAAAGCCGGAGAAGATCTATCCCAATGATCCCTGTCCGTGTGGAAGTGGTAAGAAGTATAAAAAATGCTGCGGAAAGAAAGCATAAAAGAAAACATAAAATAAAGTATAAGAAAACTTCAAAAGGTACTTTACAAATCCGTTGATTCGGAATAAGATAAAGCATATCAGAAGTGAATGAAGAAGAAAACGTTGAAGAGACGAGTACATTGTGGAAGGTAACAGAGAGAGACATCGGTTAGCCGTGCTGGAAATGTCTTTGCGGGAAGCAATGGAAAACTACCTCGGAGTGACCCCAATCCGGTCCGTATCATCTACGTTACAGATGTTGAGTGGCTTTCGTAAGTCGTTATGGCGCAGAGAGCAAGCAGGGTGGAACCGCGTATGATACGTCCCATGCATTATCAGAATGCATGGGACTTTTTATGTTGCAGCAGGTATATGTAGAGCATTTAATGAAAATAAAGGAGGATCAAACTATGAAAGAAAGAATCGAAAAGGTAAAAGACTTCTTAGCTGACAGCACCACTATTTCAAACCGTGAATTGGTTCTTGCCATTGCGGTAGGTGTTTTGGGAGGTATGGTATTTGGGTTACTGACTTCACCGAGAAAGTTTGTCACGATCGGAAGCCATAATGGAAACAACAGTCCGTGTGATAACGGCTTTGACTGGGAAGACTTCGAAGACGATGAGGATGAAGACGAAGAGTAATTCCACAGAGGAAGCGCGGTTTACCCGATAAGTTAAAATATAGGTAAGAATATTGGTTGACATAACAAAACCAGAAAGGATACGAAAATGAAAATCACATTAAAAGATGGTTCCGTAAAGGAATATGACAAAGCAATGAGCGTATATGAGATCGCTCAGGATTTAAGCGAGGGACTTGCCAGAGTGGCATGTGCCGGAGAAGTGGATGGAGAGGTTGTCGATTTGAGAACCGTTCTTGACAAGGACTGCAATCTGAGCATTTTGACGGCATCGGATCCGGAGGGCTTACGTGTCATCCGTCATACCTGCTCCCATGTTATGGCAGAAGCGGTTAAGAGAGTATTCCCGCAGGCAAAGCTTGCAATTGGACCTGCGATTGATACCGGATATTATTATGATTTTGAGCATGAGCCGTTCACAAGAGAGGACCTTGACAAGATCGAAGCAGAAATGAAGAAGATTATCAAGGAAGGTCATGAATTAAAGAGATTTACCCTTCCGAGAAATGAAGCAATCCAGTTTATGAAGGACAAGGAAGAGCCTTACAAGGTAGAACTGATTGAGGATCTGCCGGAGGATGCAGAGATTTCCTTCTACGATCAGGGAGATTTCGTGGATCTGTGTGCAGGACCACACTTAATGAGTACGAAGGGAATCAAGGCATTTAAGCTGACTTCTTCTTCTATGGCATACTGGAGAGGCAATGCTGAGAAAGCCCGTCTCCAGAGGATTTATGGTACAGCCTTTAATAAGAAGGAAGAACTGAATGCTTATCTGGAACAGTTAGAGGATGCAAAGAAGCGTGACCACAACAAGCTTGGCCGTGAAATGGAACTGTTTACTACCGTAGATGTAATTGGCCAGGGACTTCCTCTTTTCCCGCCGAAGGGAACTAAGATGATTATGAAGCTCCAGCGTTGGATCGAAGATCTGGAGGATAAGGAATGGGGCTATGTCAGAACCAGAACTCCGTTAATGGCAAAGAGCGACCTCTATAAGATTTCCGGACACTGGGATCATTACAAGGATGGCATGTTCGTTTTAGGAGATGAAGAAAAGGACGATGAAGTGTTTGCGCTTCGTCCGATGACCTGCCCGTTCCAGTATTATGTATATAAGAATACCCAGAAGTCCTACCGTGATCTGCCCTACCGTATGAGTGAAACTTCTACCTTATTCCGTGCAGAGGATTCCGGTGAAATGCATGGACTGACAAGAGTCCGTCAGTTTACCATTACAGAGGCGCACAATGTCATTCGTCCGGATCAGGCAGAGGAGGAAATCAGAAACTGTCTCCATCTGACGCTTTATATTTTAAAAACACTTGGATTACAGGATGACGTTACGTTCCGTCTTTCCAAGTGGGATCCGAATAATAAGAAGAAATATCTTGGGGATGATGAATATTGGGAAAAGACCCAGGATGCATTAAGACAGGTATTGATTGAGGAAAACCTTCCTTTTGTGGAAGCAGAAGGAGAAGCTGCATTCTATGGACCGAAGATTGATACACAGGCTAAGAATGTATATGGCAAGGAAGATACCATGTGTACAGTACAGCTTGATTGCGCGATCGCCGAAAATTTTGATATGTACTATATTGATCAGAACGGTGAAAAGGTACGTCCGTATATCATTCACAGAACCTCTCTTGGCTGTTATGAGAGAACACTTGCCTGGCTGATTGAGCATTATGCGGGCAAATTCCCGACCTGGCTTTGTCCGGAACAGGTACGTGTCCTTCCGATTTCTGAAAAGTACGAAGCTTATGCTGAAAAGGTACGCAAGGCACTGGCAGAGGCCGGTGTGGATGTAACAGCAGATAACCGTTCCGAGAAGATCGGCTTCAAGATCCGTGAAGCAAGAATGGACAGACTTCCTTATATGCTGATCGTCGGACAGCAGGAAGAGGCTGACGGAACCGTATCCGTAAGAAGCCGTTTCGCAGGGGACGAAGGCGTGAAACCGTTACAGGAATTTATCGACCAGATCTGTGAAGAAATCCGTACCAAGGAAATCCGTAAGGAAGAGGTAACGGAGTAACAATAATATTATTATTTGAATAAAAATTCAGCATTCGCACATACTATTGCCGTACAGCGTAAAGGAGGTAATAGTATGGCAGAATTAAAATGTGCAGTACAGAACTGTTCTTACAACGCAAATGAACGTTGTTCCAAGGGGGACATCATGGTAGGCGGCAAGCATGCATCCTGTTCGGCAGATACCTGCTGTGAAAGCTTTACCGAAAAGAAGGGTGACAGCTTTAAAAGTGCAGTAGAACGTCCGAGCGAGTATATCAGTATTGATTGCGAAGCTGCAAAATGCATGTATAATGAAAATTATAAGTGTACAGCATCCCGCGTTGATATTCGCGGCTGTGGAGCATGTGATTGCAAGGAAACGGCATGTGCAACATTTGACGGAAAGTAAGAAAAACTCCAAGGGCGGTGTTAAACCGCCCGGAGTTTCTGTTGCCATGCATATGGGAAAGATTTGAGGAAACCAAAGAATGCATTTTAGAAAGAAAGCAGCGTTGATAGGAAGTATCATAATGCTGGTCTGTTGTATTACCGGTTGTGAAAAGGAAGTAATTACGGTTGCAGGGATTCAGAATCCTGAGGTTCGCGAAGACCAGTACATAGTAGTAGAGAATTTTGAATTAAAACAGATAGAGGACAATGGAAAGGACTCAATTGCCTACTGTGCCATTCTGATTCCGGTCGGATATGTGGAGTCATCCACCGTTCCTGGAATGTATGTGCATTCCTTAAGCCCACTGGACTCTTCGAATATTTATTATACCGTGCTTGAAGGAACCGGAGATGGCGCCGTACCGGACAATCTGACGGCGGCTTCCTTTGAAAAGGAATTAGAGGATGCATATGCGAAGCAGGGCGAGAACGTAGACATTACGATTGAAGAGTTCACGCGTAACGATATGGAGGGCGTTCCCGGGTATAAGATCCGCAGCAGTTTTGAGGTGGACAATAAGAAGGTCCAGCAGCTTGCCTACATTATTCAGGCGAGGGATACGCATATTATCACCTATAATCAGCTTTCAGACGATGAGCTTTTAGCAGACTTTGAAATATCTGAAGGTGAAATCCGTCTGGTAAAAGAGTAGAAGGTAAGAAATCTGAAAAGCTGATAAAAATTTAAAAAGGGTATTGACATCCGATAAGTGAGGTGTTAATCTATATAAGCATGTGAAAACAAAGCAGAGTATCCACTCTCACCCTGCGGTAATTGCGCTGGCAGGTGTTTATATTTTCCATATGCCCTTTTAAGAAAATGGGCGCAGAGGAAAGACGTGAGTATTGTGGATAGCTATGCTGTCCACTTTTTTTTATTCTTATTAGGGAGGGCAAAGTTATTAGCGAATTATTTATTAACGACCAGATTAGAGACAAAGAAGTACGTGTGATCGGTGAAAGCGGAGAGCAGCTTGGGATCATGTCTTCCAAAGAAGCGTTACAGCTTGCAGAGGAAGCAGGGGTCGATCTTGTAAAGATCGCGCCGACAGCAAAACCACCGGTGTGTAAGATTGTGGATTACGGAAAGTATCGTTATGAACTGGCTCGCAAGGAAAAGGAAGCCAGAAAGAAGCAGAAGGTAATCGAGATTAAAGAAATCCGTTTATCACCCAATATCGATACGAATGATTTAAATACGAAGATTAATGCTGCAAAGAAGTTTTTAACCAAGGGAGACCGCGTAAAGGTGACCTTACGTTTCCGTGGACGTGAAATGGCTCATATGGCAAGCAGCAAACATATCTTAGATGATTTTGCAGAAGCTCTTTCGGACGTGTGTGTCGTAGAAAAGGCACCAAAGGTAGAAGGAAGAAGCATGACCATGTTTTTAACTGAGAAACGTTAGTTTCAGTTAAAATAGATAATTATTGTATACAGGAGGAAATCAGTTATGCCAAAAATGAAAACCAGCAAATCTGCTGCAAAGCGTTTTAAAGTTACAGGAACAGGCAAGTTAAAGAGAAGTAAAGCCTACAAGCAACATATCTTAACCAAGAAGACTACTAAGAGAAAGAGAACTCTTAGACAGCCGGCTATTACAGATGCAACAAATGTTAAGAATATGAAGAAGATTTTACCTTATCTGTAATAAAACACTATAGTCGTTAGGAGGATATGAACAATGGCAAGAATTAAAGGTGGCGTAAATGCCAAGAAAAAACATAACAGAGTATTAAAGCTTGCAAAAGGCTACAGAGGAGCCAGAAGCAAACAGTATAGAGTAGCAAAACAGTCTGTAATGAGAGCATTAACTTCCTCTTATGCAGGACGTAAAGAGAAGAAGCGTCAGTTCAGACAGCTCTGGATTGCACGTATCAACGCCGCTGCAAGACTGAATGGCTTATCCTACAGCAAATTCATGTATGGCTTAAAGCTTGCAGAAGTTGATATCAACAGAAAGATGCTTGCTGAAATGGCTGTAAATGATGCAGAAGGCTTCAAGTCTTTAGCAGAACTTGCAAAGAGCAAACTTGCATAATAAAGATATACCCCGCAGCCTTTGACTGCGGGGGTTCTTGTGTAGAGCACTTAGTGAAAGCAAGCCGAAGGCGGAGCTTGAACTTAGTGCGAACCAGTCCGGAACACTTAATGAATGCGAGTCGGAGACGAAGCATGAATTTAGTTGCCATGCATATGAGAAAATGATCCAGTGGATCATTTTTGAGTGAGAGGGACAAGGAGAAAGGAGTTTAGGATGCGTATACTTGAAAATCTGGAACCGCAGAATGTATTTTACTATTTTGAGGAAATCTGTAAGATCCCCCATGGATCGGGTAACACCAGACAGATCAGTGATTATCTGAAAGCATTTGCCGATGAACATGGTCTGTATTGCCGGCAGGATGAATTAAATAATATCGTCATGATCAAGGAAGCATCGAAAGGGTACGAAGATCATGCACCGGTTCTTTTGCAGGGGCACATGGACATGGTGGCTGTGAAGGATGCGGATTGTACCTTAGATATGGCAAAGGACGGTTTGCAGCTTGAAATTCTGGATGACCGTTTGTCCGCGAAGGGAACAAGCCTTGGAGGAGATGACGGGATTGCAGTTGCATTCGGGCTTGCACTTCTTGCAGGGGAAGAATACCGTCATCCGAGAATCGAACTGATTCTTACTGTAGATGAAGAAGTCGGTATGGAAGGCGCGGCAGGACTTACGGTAGATGATCTGACTGCAAAACGGATGATTAACCTCGATCAGGAAGAAGAAAAGATGTTTATCGTGGGATGCGCAGGCGGAGCCCGGATTGACATCCGGAAAAAGACAGAAACCGAACAGGTAAAAGGCGTGTTATGTAAACTTAAAATCTCCGGACTTCAGGGTGGACACTCCGGACAGGAGATCAATAAGGAGCGTGGCAATGCCATCTGCCTGATGGGAAGACTGCTTGCTGCCTTACAGGAGAAAACGCCTGTTTATTTAAAAGAGGTAAGTGGCGGAACCGCAGATAATGCAATTCCGAATGAGGTTTGTGCAGAAATCATTGTGAGTGAATGGACGGAAGACATCGCTGCATTCATGGAGGAGAAGTTCTGTGGCTTAGAGGCAGAATTTTCCGGAAAAGAAGACGGGCTTAACTGTGAGCTGCAAGTTGGTGCAGAGGGTGCGTCGATTGAGGTTTGCAACCGGAAGGATTCCGAACAGTGGATTCACCTGCTGAATGTGATTCCGCATGGCGTTATTGCCAACAGTGTAAAGATGAAGGGACTTGTAGAGACCTCCTTAAATCCCGGAATCCTGAATGTAAGTGCGGCAGAGGGCATGGTCAGCACGTCTGTCCGCAGTTCCAATGCAGCAGCAAAAGAAGCACTGATTAACCGGCTTAAGAGCCTTGCTGCTTTATGTGATGCAACGGTAGGGATTCGTGGAGATTATCCGGGCTGGGATTATGATCCGGATTCACCGCTCCGCGAAAAGATGGTTACGATTTATGAAGAAATGTATGGTGTGAAGCCGCAGATTGAGGCCATTCATGCAGGACTGGAATGCGGAATTTTCCAAAGCAAAATTCCGGGACTTGACTGCGTTTCCATCGGTCCGGATATGCAGGACATCCACACCACGAGGGAAAACTTGAGCATTCCTTCCGTACAGCGCGTGTGGAAGTTCTTATTGAAGGTACTGGAAAGCCTGTAGAAGAGAAGAGATGATTTTTTTGAAAATTTAAAATACTTTACCCTACTAAATCCTACCAGATTCAGTAGGGTAAAAAAATAGCGGAATTCGTTAGAATTCCGCTATTTTTTAAAGTCGGAGTGACAAGACTTGAACTTGCGGCCTCTACTTCCCTAAAGTAGCGCTCTACCACCTGAGCCACACCCCGAAACGCAAGATATATTATAACTGCACCTTTTGATAAAAGCAAGTACTTTTTTCACTTTTTTAGATTTTTTATGCCAATATATTCAGGTGTGGTTGAATGTATTGGAAAACAGCTGCCTGCAGCGATTGATGCATAAGAAGAATACGGTGTGAAAACAGATAACAAGTGACAGGGCAGGAAAGTATTGCTATACTGAAAGCATTAAGTGAAATAAATGGTATGTATGGAAAGGGAAAGTTATGAAAAGACCGATATGCATCAGTATAGCAGGAATTCTTGTTCTGTCTTTGCTTACCGGGTGCTCGGCAGCCGGACAGGTGATGAAGCTGTGGGAGCAGACGGCACGGGAAGAACAGCAGAGGACGGAGCAGGAGGAAGAAAAAGAAGAGGAAGAGATTGATCCGGGATTTACCTATGAGCAGCCGGAGGAGGAGACCGGAGATTCTGTACAGGAAGATGGGACGGAGGATCTGCAGGCGTTGTTTGATGCAGGATTCCCTTATCATATGAACGGCAGATACGCGGTCCGGAGAGAGATGATTTATTTTGCATCGAATGAAGCGGTTTACGGCTACAATCAGATCACCGGGGAGTTTGAGGTTTTTCCGCTTACCGGTGCCGATTATGAAATGCCTAAGACCTATTCGGGGATCGTGGATAACGGAAAGCTTTATCTCGATGGAAAATATCTGTACTACTTTAATGACTTCTATCAGGAGAGGGAGGACCGTGCAGAAAGTCTTCTGTATCAGGTGGATCTTTCTACCGGTGAGGCTTACCGGGTGGATTTTTCCTTTGGCGAATATGTTACGGATCTGTATATTCTGGATCATCAGATGTATCTGCGGACATATGATGAAAACTATAACAC
>CAVHRK010000010.1:0-93202 GCA_963638365.1 Anaerobutyricum sp.
GACATATATATTGACAATAAAAATATAAATATGGTACATTTGAAGTGGAGGTGAGAGCGTGCTAAAAACTTATTTAATGGAGAACTACGGATATAATGAACCAATTTTTCTAAATGACTTATCCATTGAGGGATTATCTGAAAATGCTGTCCGGCAGTCAGTGAAAAGACTTGTGGCAAGTGGTTTTCTGGAAAGATATGATAATGGAATATACTATATTCCAAAGCGCGGAGGACTACTTGAAAAGAGCTATCTGGATCCCTCTATGGTTATTATACGCAAATATGTAGAAAATCAATCAAATAAATATGGATATATTACGGGTCTGTCATTTGCCAATCAATTAGGTTTAACAACGCAGATGCCGGCAGTTATTGAGATTGTTACAAATCGTGAATCCACTAATGGACGCATGCTTATGATTGGCAATCAAAAAGTAAGAGTGAAGAAATCATCGATTTCCGTATCAGAGGACAATGCTGAACTGTTACAGCTGCTTGATGCTATCGGACAGGCAGAAAGGTATACAGAATTGACCATAGAAGAGACTGTTGATATTTTAATCACTTATATAAGAAAAAAGAAATTTACCAAGGGACAATTATCAGATGTTTCATCTGCATTAACTGGAGCTACAGCAAAAAAAATGATTGAATGGGGGATGATCTATGAATTTGCATCATGATAAAGAAGCATTTGAGGAATTGCTGATTGGTGCAGCCAATGAGTTGGCGATCCCTACTAATATTATTGAGAAAGATTATTATGTGACTATTACATTGAAGTCATTGTCAGAGAAGTTAGATGACATGGTTTTTAAGGGAGGAACATCACTTACGAAATGTTATCAGCTGCTAGACAGATTTTCAGAGGATATTGATATATCTTATATAGCTGAATCCGGCATACCGGGTGAAGCAAGAAAAAGACAGTTGAAAAAGGCTGTTGTTGCTACTATGGAAGAGCTAAACTTTCCAATCATAAACCTGAATGACACGAGAAGCCGAAGACACTATAACCGTTATAGAGCTATATATCCATCCATATATGAACAGTCGGGTATTCTAAAACCAGAACTTGTGGTGGAAACTTATGTTGCATTGTTGCCATTTCCGACAACAAAGCGAATGGTTGATAATTATATTTATCGTTTCCTCAAAAAAATAGATCGCTTGGATTTAGCAGAGACATATGATTTGCTGCCTTATGAAATTACAACGCAGACGATGGAGAGAACTCTGGTCGATAAAGTATTTGCATTATGCGATTACTATTTGCAGGGAGAAATTGAACGCCATTCAAGACATTTGTATGACATTCATAAGATTGTGAATTGTATAGGTATTACGGATGAATTGGAAAGACTGATCCCGGTGGTCAGAACAGTACGCTCTGAGTTACCCGTCTGTCCATCTGCTAAAGAGGATGTGTGTATTACAGATATCTTAAAAGAGATAATTGAAAAACAAGTTTATAAGTCTGACTATGAAAATATCACCGTTGGATTGTTATTTGTTCCTGAAACGTATGATACAGTGATTCAAAGTGTAAAACGTCTGGCTGATAGCGGAATTTGGAATTGAACTTTTATGCTTTTGTACCGCCTGGGTGTGAAGAGCTTTTTCTATCAGTCACAGATTAATGCTTCCGCAAAAGTGTATTGCTTAGAATAGTATTTGGGCTGTAAAGTAAAATGGAAAGTAGAGTTTATATAGATATTAAATAGAAAAGGAGATGATTGTAAATGAAAAATAGAAATATTAGTCGTTTAGTAGAAGAATGGAGGGAAAAAATATTATAACCCTCCAGATAATAAAGGAGGAGCAATGATAATTAATAAACTTGATTCGATTGAATTTAGACTTAAGGAATTGCATGATTTTACTTGGTTAAAGAAATATGGTACGGCTTTTTGGGCGGTGGATGAAACCGGCTCAGGATGTATTTGTATTGGAATGGAGGATACGAAAAGAAAATATTTTTGTAAAATTGCAGGAGTAAATACATTGGAAGCAGAAGTTCCACCCAAAGAGTCTGTGGTGATATTGAAAGAAGCAGTTCATTTGTATTATGATTTAGCACATCCTAATTTGATTAAAATTATTGAAGAATACGATTACAAACAATTTTATGTAGTGGTTTTTGAATGGGCAGATGGAGAATGCTTATTTGATCATTGGAACTTTGAAACATACCAAAGAAATATCACAATGAAAAGTCCGCGGGAAAAGTTTAGAGAATTACCTGTCAGTAAAAAATTGAAAGCAATAGAGGTTTTATTTTCTTTTTTACAGAATGTAAACCGAAAGGGATATGTTGCTGTGGATTTTTATGATGGAAGTATCATGTACGACTTTTTAACAGATGCAATAACTATTTGTGATATTGATTTTTTCCAAAAAGCACCGGTTATTAATGATAAAGGTATCGAATGGTTTGGGACAAAGAGGCTGAAAGCACCAGAGGAATATATAGAAGGTAGTGTGATTGACGAGCAGACGAATATATTTACTTTAGGGGCATTAATATTTGAATTTTTCGGTAGTTTTTCTGATGAGGAGATTTATCAGAGATATTGTAATAATCAATTCGTTCCTTGTACATTCCCAAATTGGCAGTTAGATAAAAGAAGTTATCAAGTTGCGTGTAAAGCTGTTAGTTGGAATAGGGTCAATCGATATAGAACATTTGAAGAATTTTTTCATGAATGGAAAAGTGCAACTGAAATCAGTTGATACTACGAGTATTAGCTTGCCAAGAATATGAATGTTCTTTGGCAGGCGGTTGTGTGCGTCTTCAAAACGAAACTATTGTCATGATCTGTTATTAATAGAAAAACGGAAAGTTCCACAGGATTCTTAGGATGATCTTCCCGATTTATCAGTAGTAGAACACCTATTATAGCGGTATAATATACATAAAATCTGGCTTGATATTTGTAGAAAGAAAGGTGATGTACATGATTAAAAAGAATAGGAAAGAAGCTTTTCTTGATGTAAGAAATGTTGCATCAACAATGGCTCTTGAAGACATGTACGTATCGAAAGATTTTATTAATAAGATGATACTTGTTGCAAGTGGAGAACTATCATCTGAACAAGTGCGTCAGGAGGTAATAAGCCGATATGCCAGACAGTAAATACTGCTAATCTAACCTATTTCACAGCGTAACCTACAATCCGGAAGTGTCATCAAGGGAACGCCTTTTGGGTTCTTCCGAGTTTTTCTTAAATAGCAGGGCATGGCAATCGAAGACAACAAAACCCGTGCAAGGATGCACGGGTTAGCCTGTCAAGAACATGGATGTTCTCTGGCAGGCGGTTGTGTACGTTTTTCATATAGAGCCATTGCCATGATCTGTTATTGATAGAAAAACCGGAAGGTTCCATAGGATTCCCAGGATGACCTTCCGGATTTGTCATTAACTATACAGATTTATCATTAACCATACGTTTGAACACAAATCAAACATTTATAATCGAACCTTAATTCAACTCTCCATTCTTATATCTAGCCACAATATTCTGAATACGTTCATTCGGATTGAGCAGATCGCTAATGGACACATCATGATTCAGTGTATCAATCAGATAAGCAATGTACTTACTCATATCACAGTCAATATACCATTCCCTGCTTAACAGCTCCGGAGTCTGATATACCAGATTCGTAGTAAGCACTCCATCGATCAGACCGCTTTCATAAGCCTTATCAAAACGCTCCAATCCGTTTGTGAATAATCCAAAGGTTGCGCAGATAAAGATCTTTCCTGCCTTACGTTCCTTAAGACCGGATGCAACCTCCAGAACGCTTTCGCCTGAGGAAATCATATCATCAATAATGATCATATCCTTGCCTTCAACGGAAGAACCAAGGAATTCATGAGCGACAATCGGGTTGCGGCCATCCACAATCTTCGTATAATCTCTACGCTTGTAGAACATACCCATATCAAGGCCTAATACATTTGCCATATAAATAGCACGTCCCATACCGCCTTCATCCGGGCTGATCACCATCATATGATTGGAATCAATCTGAAGATTCTTCACATGCTTTAATAAGCCCTTGATAAACTGATAAGTCGGCTGAACGGTTTCAAAACCGTGAAGAGGAATCGCATTCTGGACACGCGGATCATGTGCATCAAAAGTGATGATGTTGTCAACGCCCATGCTCACCATTTCCTGAAGTGCAATTGCACAGTCTAAGGATTCACGGGAAGTACGCTTATGCTGTCTGCTTTCATAAAGGAACGGCATAATGACGGTGATACGTCTTGCTTTTCCGCCGACAGCAGCGATAATTCTCTTCAAATCCTGATAATGATCATCAGGAGACATATGATTTTCTTTACCGCATAAGGAATAGGTCAGACTGTAGTTTGCTACATCGACCAGAAGATAAAGATCGGTACCACGGACAGATTCCAAAATGATACCCTTTGCTTCACCGGAACCAAAACGCGGAACCTTTGCCTTTAGCAAATAAGAATCACGCTGATACCCGGCAAATGCCAGACTGTCTTTGTGTTCGCTTTCGCGTACGGTACGCCATTTTACCAGATAATGATCCACTTTCTCTCCAAGGGATTTGCAACCTTCCAGAGGAATGATTCCCAAAGAACCAACTGGAATTGTTTCAAGATTTCTCGTTTCTTCACGCTGTGCCATGAAGGTACCTCACTTTCTACTTTGCAGTTTTTTGAATAATCCGGATGTCCGGCCCCGTAAATTTACATATAATATAGTTTTGCATAATCCTTGAAAATGAGCGGTCCGAATAACGGTTCGACACATCTTCAAAAGAAAGATTGGTAGATATAATTGTCGATTTCTGTGCCATATTTCTTCCGTTTAATAAGGAAAAGAACACAGAAGAGATCACATTGGTAGGATACTCGGTGCCAAGATCGTCGATGATTAATAAATCACAATCAAAGAGTTCCTTATTATAGGTAACAAGGTCTTCTTTATTCTTATAATCAAACATACTCTTGGAAAGTATTTCGAAAAGATGAATGGCACTCATATATACCACAGAATGTTCACTTTCCAGTAACTCGCGGGCAATACAACTGGATAGGAAAGATTTGCCCGTACCTACTGTACCATAAAAAAACAGATTATGATAGTCTGAATCAAAAGTTTCTATAAATTTTTTACTGATGTCTACGGTATGGCGGAAACACTCCAATGCCTCCCCTTCATAGTAGCCATAAGATAAATGATCAAAATTCTCAGTAGACAGAGACTTCTCTAATCCGGACTGCTCATAAAGCAGGCGGATAACTGCCTGTTTGAAGCAATGACACTTCTCCCGGTTCGGCAGATAGCCGGTGTCCCGGCAGTCCTGACAGGTATAAACAGGAGCAAGGTAATCAGCCGGATATCCGGCATTTACTAAAAGTTCCTGTTTCTTTGCAGAAAGCTGGCGGATGGTCTGCTGAAGACCTGCAAGCGCAGATTCGTCACCCTCTAACAGCTTGCGCCCCTGGGAAACAGACACCGATGCAATCTGATCGGAGAGTTCTTTAAAACCTTCTACATACGAATAAACCTCCTGCAGGCGGTCCTCCATAATGCGGTGGTTGTTTAACTGGGTCACTTCGTATCCATGAATGATGGACTGGTATTGTGTATTGCTGAGTGCCACGATAAAATCTCCCTCAAAAATTAGTTACTGATGATTTCTTTTTCCAGAGCATCAAAGTCATAGGTGCTTCGCATCATCTGGTTGAAAGAAGCAGCAGTATTTCTCGCAGGCTTTACGGAAGTCTGGCGGCTCTGGTTATAGGCATCGTCGAGCTTAAGGATGTCGGCCTTGTGGTGAACCTTATTCTTGTGCCAGTTGTTTAAGATGCTGTCTGCATACTCAAAGCGGTGCTTGTCCGTAGCCATGACCGTCCGTTCGCAGGCCTCTAAAATAATATCCTGTGTAAAGCTGAAATCCTTCGTCCATTTGATCACATAATCCGCTTCAGCCTTCGTCGGATTGCTGGACTTGCCTAAGGCTTTCATAATATCATAGACGGTTTTATCATATTTTTTAGCAGCACGTGCAGCCTGTTTGGGAGTCGTGATGCCTTCCTCGGCCCAACTGACGGCTACCTTTTCTATGTAACGGAAATCTTTCTTTCCTTTTTCTACGCAGTATTGGATGAGGTAATCAATCAGATCCTCGGAAAAGTGCAGCCTGTCCGTAAAGAACAGGATTGTTTTCATTTCGGTGGGTGTCAGAGGCTTTCCAATGTACTGCTCCACCACAAACAGAATCTGGGAGGTATCTTCCTTTTCCTTGAATTCGCGGATCTGGTCGAGCGTATAAGCCGGTTTCTCATAAGGATTGGGAACCGGTGTTTTTGTCTCTGTAACAGCCGGTGCAGAACGCTGCGTTTCTCTGCGTGCGGCAGAAAGTGATACCACCGGTGCAAGAGGAGCAGCTTCGCCGGACGCCTTCTTTGTAACATCAAGCAGACGGATCGCGGTAAGCGTTTTGGTGTCGTCGTATTCCAAAGCGAGCAGATGGTTCTTTTCCCAGTATTTTAATGCACGTATGACATCCTTTTCGGTATGGTTAAACTGATCCGCAATATCCGACACACTTGTCGGAAGGTGCGCGCTCATGGTGCGGAGAAGGTATAAATATACCTTGAGCTGGGCATCGTTCGCCTCTTTCATATACTCATCAATAAAAATATTGGACACCACAGTAACATCAGAATAATTCTCCTGATACACCTTAAACTGAGCCATATCAAATTCACCAACCTTAACATTCATTCAAACTAAATAAGCAAAATGAATTATAGCACATGCTTTTTAAAATGGAAATAGCAAAAATGCTGAAGAACCCAGTATTTACAAGGCTTTCGGACATTTGTGGATAGTGTGGACAATGTGGATATAAATAATAAAAGTAAATAAAATGCATCAAAACAAAGGAAAAAATATCCACATATTTTTAAGAAAAAATTCATAAAAATATGTGGATGATGTGGACAATTATCTGGATAGAAGCTCTTCTCCAATGTTTACAACATCTCCGGCGCCCATAGTTATCAACAAGTCTCCCGGTTCACAATTTTCTAAAATAAATTTTTCAATTTCAGAAAAGCTTCCAAAATAATGGCAGTTCGGATTGAGTGGAAGAATTTCTTCCCTCAGGGTTTCGGAGCTGATTCCAAGGGTATCGGTCTCACGCGCCGCATAAATATCTGCAAGAATCACTTCATCTGCCAGGGAAAGTGCTTTGGCAAAGTCCTTAAGGAATGCTTTCGTACGGGTGTAGGTATGCGGCTGGAAAACAACCCGGAGCTTTTTGTGGGGATAATTTTGTGCTGCAGTTAAAGTTGCAGTAATTTCTGAAGGATGATGTGCATAATCATCAATTATAGTAAAACCATTGAGACAACCCTTGTATTCAAAACGGCGGTCAGTACCGTGGAAGCCGGCAAGTGCCTGAGACGTCTGCTCACGGGGGATTGCAAACAGGTCGGCAAGTGCGATGGCAGCAAGTGCATTGTAAATATTGTGCTCACCCGGTACACTGAGCCTGAAGGTGCAGGGTGTCCTGTCCGTGCTTTGCAGTTCAAATTCCGCACAACCCTTGTCATCATAGGTGATCCGGGAAACGGAATAATCGGCGTTTTCACTTCCGAAGGTGATGACGCGGCAGGGAAGCCCTTCATAAATTTCTTCCACATGAGGAATGGTGTTGTTGATAATCAGCGTTCCATCTGCCGGAAGAAGGGCTGCAAAACGGCGGAAGGAGGAACGGATATCGTTGATGTCCTTGAAGAAATCCAGATGATCTTCTTCTATATTAAGTATAATTCCAATTTTCGGGAAAAAGCTTAAAAAGCTGTTGGTGTATTCACATGCTTCGGTTACAAAATAAGGAGAATGGCCAACACGGATGTTGCCGCCGATACTCTTTAAAATCCCGCCGATGGAAAGGGTAGGATCGGTATCCGCCTGCAGCAGGATTTCGGAAACCATGGAAGTGGTCGTGGTTTTTCCGTGGGTACCGCTGATGGCAACCGGTAATTCATAGTTGCGCATGATCTCGCCTAACAACTCTGCCCGTGTGAGGGCCGGGATGGAAAGCTCCTGCATGGCAATAAATTCCGGATTGTCCGGATGGATGGCACTGGTGTATACCACAACATCGATATCCTTTGTGATATTTTCCTTCTTTTGTCCAATGAAAATATGTGCACCCCTTTTGTTCAGCATATCGGTAAGTGCCGACTGCTTTGCATCGGAACCGCTGACCTTAAAATGCTTCTCTAAAAGAATTTCCGCAAGGCCGCTCATGCTGATGCCGCCGATTCCAATGAAATAAACATGTACGGGGGTTGAAAAATCAATCTGATACATAAGAATAGATCCTTTCCTTAATAGAATACATTATGTGCAAATGTTCAGAACTCCATTCATTACAATTATACTGAATCTCTAAAGGGAGTGCAAGGATAGGGCAGGGTTTTTTACAAAATGTGGAAAGAAAGGGGGCCATAAACACATAATGTTGTTAAAAAATAGAAGTTTGTGTAAAGAACTGCCATAATTTTTGTAAAAAAATGACAGAAAAACAGGAAAAACATTCATTGATTTTGTAAAAAATATTCACTTTTAAAATAATATATGGTATAATATTCCTAATTCATTTGAACGTTCCAAAAAGGGTAAAAATTCCTTTGACAGTTCGGGTTCAATAGCTTCATTAAAATTTACTGGTAAGAGGTGATGACATGATTAAAAAAGAGATGATTGCCATGTTACTGGCAGGCGGTCAGGGAAGTCGTCTGGGGGTATTGACATCGAAGGTGGCCAAGCCGGCTGTTTCCTTTGGTGGAAAGTATCGAATCATCGATTTCCCGCTCAGCAATTGTATTAATTCAGGTGTTGATACGGTGGGGGTATTGACACAGTATCAGCCGCTGCGGCTGAATACACATATCGGTATCGGTATTCCGTGGGATCTGGACAGAAATATCGGTGGTGTAACCGTGCTTCCTCCGTACGAGAAGATCACGAACAGCGAGTGGTATACAGGTACAGCGAATGCGATTTATCAGAACATTGATTATATGGAGAGCTATAATCCGGAATATGTTCTGATTCTTTCCGGAGATCATATCTATAAGATGGATTATGAAGTGATGCTGGACTTCCATAAGGAGAAGGGGGCAGATGTTACCATCGCCGTTATGCCGGTTCCGATGGAAGAAGCAAAGCGTTTCGGAATTATGATTACGGATGAAGATCATAAAATTACCGATTTCGAAGAAAAGCCCGAACATCCCAGAAGCAATCTGGCATCCATGGGTATTTACATATTTAACTGGAAGACTCTGAAGGAAGCATTACTTGCCAATGCACAGCAGCCGGGGCTTGATTTCGGTAAACATGTCATTCCTTACTGCCATGATAATGGAAAGCCGTTATACGCTTACGAATTCAATGGCTACTGGAAGGATGTGGGAACCCTGCATTCTTACTGGGAAGCAAATATGGAGCTTATCGATATTGTTCCTGAATTTAACCTTTATGAAGAATACTGGAAGATTTATACAAAGAGTGAAATCCTTCCTCCCCAGTATCTGGCAGATACCAGCTTTGTTGAGAGAAGTATTATCGGTGAGGGTGCAACGATCTGCGGTAAGGTTTACAACTCCGTCATCGGTTGTGGCGTAACCATTGGCAAGGATACCGTGGTACGTGATTCCATCATTATGAATAATACAGTGATCGGTGAGAACTGTGAACTGAACAAAGCAATCATTGCAGAGAATGTTGTTGTGGGTGATGAGGTTAAACTTGGCATTGGTGAAGAAGCTGAGAACGAGACCGATCCTCATATTTACAATAACGGAATTGTTACCATCGGTGAGAAGAGTGTGATTCCGAATGGCATTACCGTAGGAAAGAATACCTGCATCTTTGGTAAGACAAGCGATTCCGATTATCCGGAGAAATTCCTTGCAAGCGGTAAAACATTAATTAAGGAAGGTGATAACAAGTGAGAGCAATCGGTATAATTTTAGCAGGTGGAAACAGTTATAGAATGAAAGAGCTCTCATCGAAGAGAGCAGTATGTGCAATGCCCATCGCAGGCAGCTACCGGAGCATTGACTTTGCGCTGAGTAATATGACCAACTCCCATATCCAGAAGGTTGCCGTATTTACCCAGTACAATGCGGGAAGTCTGAATGAGCATCTGATTTCCTCCAAATGGTGGAACTTCGGACGTAAGCAGGGAGGATTGTTTACCTTTACTCCTTCTGTTACGGCAGAGAACAATTTCTGGTATCGTGGAACAGCAGATGCCATGGCACAGAATCTGTCTTTCCTTAAGAACAGCCATGAGCCGTATGTAGTGATTGCATCCGGTGACTGCGTTTACAAGATGGATTACAACAAGGTGCTGGAATACCATGTGGCCAAGAAAGCAGATATCACCGTTGTCTGTAAGGACATGCCGGCCGATGTGAATGTAGACCGTTTCGGTACGGTGAAGATGAATGAAGAAAGCCGGATTGAAGAGTTTGAAGAGAAGCCGGTTGTAGCGAAATCCAATACAATCTCCTGCGGAATCTATGTGGTCAGAAGACGTCAGCTCATCGAAATGATTGAGAAGTGTGCAGAAGAAGACCGTTACGATTTCGTTAAGGACATTCTGATCCGCTATAAGAATATGAAGAGGATCTATGGATACAAGCTTACGGACTACTGGAGAAACATTGCAACCGTAGAGGATTACTTTGAAACGAACATGGATTTCCTCAAGCCGGAAACAAGGGATTATTTCTTTAAGCAGTATCCTGATATTTACTCCAAGGTAGATGATCTGCCACCGGCAAAATACAATCCGGGCGCGCAGGTTCGCAACAGTCTGGTATCAAGCGGAACAATCATCAATGGTACGGTGGAGGATTCCGTGATCTTTAAGGAAACCTACATTGGAAACAACTGTTACATCAAGAATTCCATTATTCTGAATGATGTTTACATTGGTGACAATACGCACATTGAAAACTGCATCGTGGAAAGTCATGATACCATTCGGGCAAATTCATACTATGTTGGTGAAAACGACATTAAGATCGTCGTTGAGAGAAATGACCGATACGTGATCTAGGAATTTAAACAGGTAAAATAATTAGGAAGAAGGATAAGAAATAGAATACTTGCAAAACACGTCAACAGGGGAATGACAGCTTAGGGAATCTGCAAGAATTTTGTATAGGGACAAAAGAAAGAGGGGTAAAAATTATGCAGATTACGGACGTTCGAGTTCGCAAGATTACCAAATAAGGGAAGATGAAGGCTGTCGTATCTATTACACTGGATGATGAACTGGTGATTCATGACATTAAGGTCATCGAAGGAGACAAGGGATTGTTCATCGCAATGCCGAGCAAAAAGGCAGCGGATGGCGAATATCGGGATATTGCCCATCCCATTAATTCCCAGACAAGGGAAAGAATCCAGACCATGATTCTCAATGCTTATGAGAAATCACTTTCCGAGCCCGATCCGGAATAAAACATTGGGATGAGAGGCAGCCGCATGATGCGACTGTCTCTCTTTTGCGTAGAGTACTTAATGAAAGCGAGTCAAAGACGATGCTTGAATTTAGTGCAGCAGGTAGAAAGAATGCAATATTGAGAAAAATATTCAATAAAACTCTCGCGCTTGTAACTTAAAACGCGAAGTGTTATATTGGGGTTTACGAAAAATAAGCATGAAAAAGATGCAAGGAGGACGAAACGATGTTAAAGTGCTTAAAGAAAATTAACAAGGAAAAAACAGGTTTGTTTGCAGCCGGAGTATTATTTGGAACAGCCGGGATCAAAATTCTGACAAGCAAGGATGCAAAGAAGCTTTATACACAGTGCACCGCAGCCGTACTTCGTGCTAAGGAATGTGTCATGAAGACCGTAACCTCCGTACAGGAGAATGCAGAAGACATTTATGCGGAAGCTAAGGAAATCAACGAAGAGCGTGCAGCACAGGATGCAGAGCTTGGTGCAGAGGAAGAGGCTGTAGAAGCAGAAGATACAGAGGATACCACAGAGCAGGAATAATCTGTTTTGGAATGGAGTGATTACGATGAGATTTGTAATAAAACATGAGATCAAAGGCAGAATCCGTATTCATCTCGTCCAGAAAAGAATGACTCTGCAACAGGCAGATATCCTGCAATACTATCTGGAAATGCAGGAGAATGTAGACTCCGCCAAGGTTCAGGAAAGAACGTGTGATGCTACGGTCTGCTACCATGGAAGCCGCGAAGCAATGCTTCAGACTGTGAAGAACTTTTCCTATGAACGTGTGGATGTTCCGGAAGATTATCTGAAAAATTCCGGAAGAGAAATGAACCGTGAATATAAGGATAAACTGGTGAATCAGGTTGTGCTTCATTATGGAACAAAGCTTTTGATGCCATTTTCCGTCAGGGAAGTGATTGCTGCCGTGAAATCCGTTAAGTATCTGTGGAATGGTCTTTGTACTCTGTGTAAGGGTAAAATCGAAGTACCGGTACTGGATGCAACCGCAATCGGTGTATCCATGTTCCGTGGAGACATCAATACGGCAGGTTCTGTGATGTTCCTTCTGGGAATCGGAGAGATTCTCGAAGAGTGGACACATAAGAAATCGGTCGGAGACCTGGCAAGAAGCATGTCCTTAAACATCAATAAGGTATGGCTTGTACGGGACGGTCAGGAGATTCAGGTATCCGCGAAGACGATCCGGCCGAAGGATCTGGTTCGCATTCATATGGGAAATATAATTCCGTTTGACGGTACGGTAACGGATGGAGAAGCGATGGTCAATCAGGCCTCCCTTACCGGAGAATCGGTTCCGGTGCGTAAGAAAGAGGGAAGCTCTGTCTATGCCGGAACGGTTGTTGAAGAAGGCGAAATTACTGTCTGCGTAAAACAGGCCAACGGATCCAGCAAATATGAGAAGATCATGGCAATGATCGAGGAATCGGAGAAGCTGAAATCTTCCCTGGAATCCAAAGCAGAGCATCTGGCAGACCAGCTTGTGCCTTATACCTTCTTAGGAACGGGACTGGTATGGCTGTTTACCCGTAATGTAACGAAAGCAATATCCGTACTGATGGTGGACTATTCCTGTGCATTGAAGCTTGCCATGCCGTTAACGGTATTGTCAGCGATCCGGGAAGCAAGCAGCCATGACATCACAGTCAAGGGTGGTAAATACATTGAGGCGATGGCAGAGGCCAAAACCATTGTTTTTGATAAAACGGGTACCCTGACCAAGGCACAGCCTACGGTTGTGGATGTTGTACCGTTCAGCGACCAGTCAAGGGAAGAGCTGCTTACGATTGCAGCATGTCTTGAAGAGCATTTCCCGCATTCCATGGCGAAAGCAGTAGTTCGTGAGGCAGCCAGAAGAAATCTGGTACACGAAGAGATGCATACCAAGGTGGAATACCTGGTAGCACATGGTATTTCTTCCACGATTGCAGGTAAGAAGGTTGTGATTGGCAGCTACCACTTTATCTTTGAGGATGAAAAGGCAGAGATTCCTGCAGGCAAACAGGAACTGTTTGATCATCTGCCGGAGGAGTATTCCCATCTTTATATGGCGATTGACGGAAAGCTTTCTGCAGTCATTACGATTGAAGATCCTTTACGTCAGGAAGCGGCGATGGTCGTTCAGTCGCTGCGTGAGCTTGGACTTGACAAGCTTGTGATGATGACCGGAGACAGTGACCGGATCGCATCCAATATTGCAGGCAAGGTTGGTGTGGATGAGTATTATTCCGAAGTGCTGCCGGAGGATAAAGCAGGCTTTGTTGAGAAAGAAAAGGCCGATGGACGTAAGGTCATTATGATTGGTGACGGAATCAATGATTCCCCAGCACTTTCGCAGGCCGATGTCGGAATTGCCATCAGCGATGGTGCCGAAATTGCCAGAGAAATTGCAGACGTTACGATTGCGGCAGATGATCTGCGTGAGATCATTACCCTGCGCCGTTTAAGTGAAGCCATGATGAAGCGCATTCACAGGAACTATCGCAGAATCATCGGTATTAATTCCACGCTGATTGTATTGGGTGTGATGGGACTGATCCCACCCACGATGTCTGCCCTGCTTCATAATACTTCCACATTGTTAATCAGTTTAGAGAGCATGAAAAATCTGTTGGATGATGAGGAAGAAAAGCAGCAGACTTTAGAACTGCAGGCAGTCTGTGACAAAGCCGTGTAACATAGAAAGAATAGAAAAAGAACATAACAAAATCAGAAAAGAGCGGAGGATGAACCAGATGGTCCACCCTTCGCTCTTCCTAAATTCAGATGAATGTGCTAAGATAAAACCGATTCGCGTTGAAAGAAAAAGGAGAAAACCATGTATATTATTGCAGGACTGGGGAATCCCAGGAAGGAATATGACAATACAAGACATAACATCGGATTTGCATTCATTGATGCACTTGCAAAAGAATATGATATTAATGTCATGGATGTGAAGCTGAAAGCACTGACCGGAAAGGGCATGATCAACGGTCAGAAGGTGCTTCTGGTAAAACCTCTGACTTATATGAATTTAAGCGGTGAAAGCATCCGGCCGCTCACAGATTATTATAAGGTAGATCCGGAGAGTGAACTGATTGTGGTATCGGATGATATCACCTTATCTCCCGGAGGCATCCGCATCCGCAAGAAGGGAAGCGCCGGAGGACATAATGGCTTAAAGAATATCATCGGGCAGCTCGGAACAGAAAACTTTCAGAGGATCCGGATCGGTGTTGGTGAAAAGCCGAAGGGCTATGATCTTGCCGATTATGTGCTGGGGCATTTTTCCAAAGAAGAACAGCCACTGATGCAGGAGGGCATTGCAAAGGCGAAGGAAGCGTTAAATCTGATTCTTGCAGGAAATATTGATCAGGCGATGAACGAATACAATCGCAAGGAGAAATAAATGAACACATTGCTCGCACCGCTATGGGAAATCGGTGAATTCGAAGAGATTCAGAAACAATTAAATAAAGAAAACGGTTGTGTGGCACTTACAGGCTGCATTGAATCCCAGAAGCTTCATATAGTTTACGGACTCTCGGAAGGGCGGTTTCCAAACCGGATTTTCGTCACCTATAGCGATCAGCGGATTAGGGAACTTTTAGAGGACGAGCGGTTTTATGACAGGGAGGCCGTCGTTTATCCATCAAGGGACCTTATTTTCTATCAGGCGGATATTCATGGAAACCAGCTTACGAAGGAACGCATTAAGACGCTGCGCCGGATTCTGGAAGGAAAGCCGACCACGGTCATCACGACCTTCAGCAGCCTGATGGCCCCACAGCTTTCCCTTGAGATCTGGAAACAGTACCGGCTTCATATTGATGGAAAAAGTATTATTGATGAAAAGGCCATTGCCCTCCGGCTCGTGGAAATGGGATATGAGAAAACCTATCAGGTAGAAACGCCCGGACAGTTCAGCGTGCGTGGCGGTATTGTGGACATTTTTGACCTGACAGAAGAAAATCCCTATCGAATTGAACTGTGGGGAGACGAGATCGAATCCATCCGCAGCTTCGATGTCATGAGCCAGCGATCCATTGAAAAGCTGTCCGAAATTACGGTATACCCGGCAACCGAAATGCTGCTTTCGAAAAGCCAGTTAAAGACCGGTATGGAAAAGATCAAAAAGGAAGCTGCGGTGTTTGAACAAAAGCTTCGGGACGAATTTCATACCGAAGAAGCCCACCGGGTTGCCACGCATGTCAAAGAACTGGAAGAGCAGGTCATGGAATTCGGAAATGCAGCGAGCCTTGACGGATATATGAATTATTTCTATGAAGAGACGGTTTCTTTTCTGGAATTGTTCAATATGAAAGAGACTGTTTTTTTCCTGGATGAGCCGGCGCATATTGAGGAGCATGCAAAGGCTGTGGAAACAGAGTTTCGTGAGAGCATGATTCATCGTGCCGAGAAGGGATATATTCTGCCGGGACAGATGAATCTGTTGTTTTCGTTAGAAGAGACCGCGGCACGGCTGTCAAGAGGACATGTTGCGTATCTGTCTGCACTTGACATGAAGAACAGCTTTACCGGGAAACTGCTGAAACCGTCCCTTCGAAGTGACATGACGGTCAAAAGTATTTCTTCCTATAATAATAGCTTTGAATCTCTTGTGCAGGATTTGAAACGGTACAAGAAAAATAAGTACCGGATTCTGCTGTTATCCGGTTCGAGGACAAGGGCAGAGCGTCTTGCCAGGGACCTGCAGGATGCCGGGCTTACCGCATTTTATTCCGGGGATCCGGAACGGGAGCTTCAGCCCGGGGAAATTATGACTTATTATGGCCGCGTGCTGCGGGGCTTTGAATATCCGTTGCTTAAATTTGCCGTGATTTCTGAGAGTGATATTTTCGGAAGTGAAAAGAAGAAGCGGAAGAAAAAGAAAACTTACGAGGGCCGGAAAATCAACGATTTCAACGAATTAAGCATCGGAGATTATGTGGTCCACGAAAATCACGGACTGGGAATCTATAAGGGAATTGAAAAGGTAGAAATCGATAAGGTCACGAAGGATTATATCAAGATTGAGTACCGGGACGGCGGAAACCTTTATGTGCTGGCAACGGGGCTCGATGCCATCCAGAAGTATGCATCCGCAGATGCGAAAAAGCCAAAGCTCAATAAGCTCGGCACACAGGAATGGAGCAGGACCAAATCAAAGGTCCGGGAAGCAACCGGAGAGGTGGCAAAGGATCTCGTTGAGCTTTATGCGGCACGTCAGCAGAAAAACGGCTATCCTTACGGAAAGGATACGGTCTGGCAGAAGGAATTCGAAGAGATGTTTCCTTTTGAGGAGACAGAAGATCAGCTGCTTGCCATTGAGGCAACCAAGAAGGATATGGAAAGCACGAAGATTATGGACCGCCTGATCTGCGGCGATGTCGGCTACGGCAAAACGGAAATTGCCATCCGTGCGGCATTTAAGGCAGTACAGGAAGGAAAACAGGTGGTTTATCTCGTCCCGACAACGATCCTTGCGCAGCAGCATTACAATACCTTTGTACAGAGGATGAAGGATTTCCCTGTGAGAATTGATATGCTGTCCCGTTTCCGCACGGCGGCAGAGCAGAAGAAAACCATTACGGATCTGAAAAAGGGCATGGTGGATATTGTGATCGGTACGCACAGGGTTCTGTCGAAGGACGTGGAATATAAGGATCTGGGACTTCTGGTTATCGATGAGGAGCAGCGGTTTGGCGTTGCCCATAAAGAAAAAATCAAGAAGATGAAAGAAAATGTGGATGTCCTCACTCTGACTGCAACACCAATTCCGCGAACCCTTCATATGAGCCTTATAGGCATCCGGGATATGAGTGTTCTGGAAGAGGCGCCGAATGACCGTCTGCCAATCCAGACCTATGTCATGGAATATAATGATGAAATGGTAAGAGAAGCTATCGTACGTGAACTGTCACGTGGCGGACAGGTTTATTATGTTTATAACCGTGTCAATAATATTGCAGATGTGGCTTCCCGGGTACAGCAGCTTGTCCCGGAAGCCAGCGTGGCGTTTGCCCATGGACAGATGCAGGAAAAGCAGCTTGAGCAGATTATGTTTGACTTTATTAATCAGGATATTGACGTACTGGTATCTACGACGATTATTGAAACAGGACTCGACATTTCCAATGTGAATACCATTATTATCCACGATTCGGATAATATGGGACTGTCCCAGCTTTATCAGCTTAGGGGAAGAGTAGGAAGAAGCAACCGTACTTCTTATGCATTCCTCATGTATAAGAAGGATAAGATGCTGAAGGAAGTGGCAGAGAAGCGTCTTGCGGCCATCAGGGAATTTACGGACCTTGGAAGCGGCTTCAAAATTGCCATGAGAGATCTGGAAATCCGTGGTGCCGGAAATCTTTTAGGAGCGAGCCAGCACGGACATATGCAGGCTGTCGGCTACGATCTTTACTGTAAGATGCTGAATGAAGCAGTGAAAACCCTGAAGGGGATTCCAACGAAGGAGGATTTCTTTACCACAGTGGATCTGGATGTGGATGCCTTTATTCCGCCGTCCTATATTGTGAATGAGGTACAGAAGCTGGATATTTACAAGCGGATTGCCGGTATCGAGAATCAGGCAGAGTGTGATGATATGAAGGAAGAACTGCTGGATCGTTTTGGCGTAATCCCGATGGAGGCAGACAATCTTTTACGGATTGCCCTGATCCGTGTGGCAGCACATAAACTGGATATGACCGACATCAAAGGGAAAAACAGTCAGATCGTGTTTACCTTAAAGGAGGATGCCCGGATTCAGGTGCAGAATATTCCATTTCTCCTTGCCGGGGTGGAGCATCTTAAGTTTAATCCGAAGATGCGCTGCTTTGTATTCCATTATCAGAAGTGCGGCATGGTAGAAAAGGATGAGAGGCAGCTTCTTGCCTATACCGAGGAGCTTTTGCAGGGTATGCAGGAGTGTCTGGCATCTGCCCTATAGAAATAATTGTACATGCTGCCCTTAGTGAGCAAGCTCCCACGGTCATCTTGAACAATTATTTCTGCATGGCTGATTTGTTACAAAAAATATGTAATTTCTATATGAAATTCCTGCAAAATAGTGTAGACTAAGAAATAGATGCGGTTTATGACAAAAGTTAAGAGGACCTTCAAGAGGTAGGAGACAGTATGAGTATTTTTATGGTTTTGAGTCTGATCGGTGGTCTGGCGTTGTTCTTATATGGTATGCAGATGATGGGCGACGGTCTGAAAAAAGCTTCCGGCGGTAAGCTGGAAATGATTCTGGAGAAGCTGACGTCCAATAAGATTATGGCTGTTTTATTAGGTGCCGGAGTTACGGCAGTAATCCAGTCTTCTTCGGCAACAACGGTTATGGTGGTCGGATTTGTAAATTCGGGCATTATGAGCTTATCCCGTGCAGTCGGTGTTATTATGGGAGCGAATGTCGGTACAACGGTCACGGCCTGGATCTTAAGTATGACAGAAATTACAGGACAAAGCCTGTTTTTACAGTTACTGAAGCCATCCTCCTTCTCACCGATCCTTGCAATTGTGGGTGTAGCCATCCTGATGACCAGCAAGAAAGAAAAGCAACGTGATGGAGCGACCATTATGCTGGGCTTTGCCATTCTGATGTTTGGTATGGAGATGATGTCGGGGGCTGTTGAGCCTCTTGCGGAATCTGAGGAATTTCAGAAGGTACTGCTGATGTTTGCGAACCCGGTACTTGGTATGCTGGTTGGATGCGGATTTACCATACTGATTCAGTCTTCTTCCGCGGCAGTAGGTATCTTACAGGCACTGTCCGCTACCGGAGCGGTCACCAATCTGTCAGCCATTCCGCTCATTATGGGTGCGAATGTCGGTTCCACCACAACGGCACTGATTTCCAGTATCGGCGCAAGCCGGAATGCGAAGCGTGCCGCACTGGTACATTTCTATTTTAATATTATTAAGACCGTTACCTTTATGCTGCTGTTTTATTGCTTTAATGCCATTTTCCATTTTGCTTTTGCCAACGAGCCGGCAACCGCAGTGGGAATTGCAGTGATTCATTCCAGCTTTAACATTGCGGCAGCGATCATTTTTACGCCTATCTCTTCCATTTTTGAGAAAATGGCTTATCTGACCATTCCGAAGCTGGAAAGCGAAGAAGAGGACAAGATTCCCGCAAGATCCGAGATTCAGATTCTGGATACCCGTTTCCTGGATACACCGGGCTATGCGTTGGAGCAGTGTAAGAATGCAGCCATTGATATGGCAAATTATTCCAAAGAAGCATTATTTCTTGCCATTGACCAGATTGGTAAGTTTGATAAAAAGAATGCGGCTAAGGTGATTGACTTAGAGGAACTTGTAGATCATTATGAGGACGAGCTGGGATCCTATCTGGTGAAATTAAGCAGCCGTCACTTAAGTGAGAAGGACAGTCAGGAGCTTTCGGTACTCCTTCACTGTATCGGAGATTTCGAACGGATTTCCGATCATGCGATTAACATTATGGAATCTGCAAGAGAAATGAACGACAAGAACCTTTCTTTCTCAAAAAAGGCAGAAGAAGAACTTGCTATTTTTACCGGTGCGATTAAAGATATTGTGAATACTTCCATTCTGGTGTTCCAGGAGGAGGATTTGAAGCTTGCCCTTCAGGTGGAACCGTTGGAGGAAGTGATTGACCACCTCAATGCGGAAGTCAAGAAGCGTCATATCAAGCGTCTTCGCAAGGGTAAGTGTACAATTGAAATGGGATTTATCCTTTCGGATATTTCTACCAATTATGAAAGGGTTTCCGATCACTGCTCAAACATTGCATTATGTCTGCTGCAGTTGAATGAGGATAATTTTGATACCCATATGTATCAGGAGAATATCTCTGCTTCGGATAACAAAGAGTTTAATGAGGAGTATAAGCGTCTTCGTACCCGTTATCAATTACCGTAAGTGGTGCCTGAACATATGCATAAGGGGGATGTGATATGGCGTTGATTTATGTATTGGAGGATGACCGGAATATCCGTGAAATTGAAGAAATTGCATTAAATAATGCGGGATACCAGGTGGTTTCCTTTGAAACGGCTAAAGAGTTTCAACAAAAGCTTAATGAGAGAATTCCGGATCTACTGCTGCTGGATCTGATGCTGCCGGATGCCGATGGCCTTGAACTTGTGACGCAGCTACGGCAGAATGTCATGACACGGAGCCTTCCGGTTATTATGGTGACTGCGAAGACGACAGAACTGGATAAGGTACGGGGACTTGACAGTGGCGCGGATGATTACCTGACGAAGCCGTTTAGTGTCATGGAACTGATTTCCAGGGTGAAAGCGCTTTTACGCCGGAGTATGAAGGGCTTAAATGAGCGCATTATTACCATTGGGGAGATTTCCCTTGATGTGGAGCGCCGCAAGGTGACGATTGAGGGAGAACGCTGTGAACTTACATATAAAGAATATGAATTGTTAAAGCTGTTAATGAATAATGCCGGGATTGTGACTCCGCGGGAGGAAATCCTTGAAAAAGTATGGGAAACCGATTTTGAAGGAGAATCACGGACAATTGATATGCATATTAAAACGCTTCGCCAGAAGCTTGGAAACAGTGCAAACCGGATTAAAACCGTGCGGAATGTAGGCTATTTGTTTGAGACATAAAGGGAACGGATATGCAGAAGAGATTTTATTATGAATTGATGGGAATGGCTGCCCTGGCAATTTTGGGAACATTATTGCTGGTGGTGGCTGTTTGTTTTTCTTACCTGAATCCGGAATATCTGTCTGAACAGCAGCGGGAAAAGATGATCC
The DNA here is from genome assembly GCA_963638365.1 of Anaerobutyricum sp. Taxonomy (GTDB): domain Bacteria; phylum Bacillota; class Clostridia; order Lachnospirales; family Lachnospiraceae; genus Suilimivivens. The sequence continues at coordinate 21,334 of CAVHRK010000010.1, forward strand.
TTGTGCTGATGATCGGCATTGCAGCAATTATGGCACTCTGCTTTTTGCTTGCAGGAATCTGGTCTCACCGGTTCGGAGAGAAACTTCATCTTGGAAAAGAAGTGGACAATGAACTGAACGCAAAGATGCGTCAGGAGTTTACAGCCAATGTGTCCCATGAACTGAAAACGCCGCTCACGGCAATATCCGGTTATTCAGAGCTGATTGAAAATGGTATGATTTCATCAGAAAGTGAAATCCGCAGAATGGCGGGCGAGATTCATAGCAACTCAGGACGGCTCATTACCCTCATTAATGATGTCATCCGTCTTTCGGAACTGGATGAGGAACAGGAAGAGGTTCTTCAGAAGATTCCACTTTCTGTTGCAGCGAAAAGCTGTGTGCAGATGCTGCAGATCAATGCAGAAAAGCATGATGTTACCCTCACGTTTGAAGGCGGGGAGGCCTCTCTTTGGGGAACCAGACAGATGGTGGACGAGGTGCTTTATAATCTGTGTGACAATGCGATCCGCTATAATAAGGAAAACGGTAGTGTCACTGTGAAAGTACACAGACAGGACGACTGCGCTGTTCTGATTGTGCAGGATACCGGAATCGGGATCCCGGAAGAATGTCAGGAACGGATTTTTGAACGGTTCTATCGCGTGGATAAAGGAAGAAGTAAATCGACGGGGGGAACAGGGCTTGGACTTGCGATTGTAAAACATATTCTGGTGCGGCTCAAAGGAAAATTAAGCCTTGTAAGTAATCAGGGAGAGGGGACGACGATTACGATTGTTTTTCCTTCATGTGAAGAACAATAGTGACGGCTGGCAAAATCAGGGCATATGGTGTATACTGGGAAAGATAGCAGGATACAAGGGGGAAGTATCTGATGCAGACGATTATTGTGTCTGAGGAAATAGTGGAATTACTGGAACAACTTGGTTTAACCAGACAGGAAAAGGGCTTTGAGAGGTTATCCTATGCAATTGCTGTAACGGCGCGGGAATTTGAACGGGCAGGAAGTGTCACAAAACTGCTGTATCCGGATCTGGCAAAGCAGTTTCAGACAACACCGGAAAAGATTGAACGGTCGCTCCGGCATCTGATCGAAAAATCCTGGGAAAAGGGAGAGAAAGAGCGATTTGAGGACTTGTTTGGTTATCACAGGGACAATTCTGAGATTCGTCCGACCAACAGTGAATATATTGCAATCCTGGCTGACCGGATCCGGAATGGCAATTATGAGAATGTATTAGAAAGTATCGAGGAATTCGAGAAATTATAGAGGGAAAGGAAGAAAGTAAGATGAAGAAACCGGCAATCTGTGGAGGAACACCCGTCAGGGATACGAAAATTTCATATGGACATCAGTATATTGATGAAGAGGACATACAGGCAGTTGCAGATGTACTTCGAAGTGATTATCTGACCTGTGGGCCGAAGATTGCAGAGGCGGAAAAGGCACTTTGTGAGGTGACGGGTGCGAAGTTTGCGGTTGTCTGCAGCAACGGAACATCGGCACTTCATATTGCCTGTCAGGCAGCGGGAGTACAGCCGGGAGATGAGGTAATCACGACACCGATCACCTTTGCGGCTTCGGCAAACTGTGCGCTTTACTGCGGAGCAAGACCGGTTTTCGCAGATATTAATGAGGAGACCTACAATATTGATCCGGAGAATGTAAGGAAGCTGGCAACGGATAAGACGAAAGCCGTTGTAGCGGTAGATTTTACAGGACAGTCGGTAGAACTGGATGCGCTTTTGGAGCATTGCCATGCACACGGCATTACCCTGATCGAAGATGGTGCGCATGTGATCGGAACGAAATATAAAGGAAAATGCAACGGCTCCATTGCCGATATGACCACCTTAAGCTTTCACCCTGTAAAGACAGTTACCTGTGGAGAAGGCGGTGCGGTACTGACAAACAGCGAAGAATTATACCGTAAGCTATTACTTTACCGTGCACATGGCATTACCCGGGATCCTTCTTTGATGGAGCATGAGCCGGATGGCCCGTGGTATTATGAGCAGCTTACCCTTGCCATGAATTACCGTATGACCGATATGCAGGCTGCATTGCTCATCAGCCAGTTGAAGAAGCTTCCCATGTTCATGGAGCGACGGAAAGCAATTGTGAAGCAGTATAATGATGCGTTTTCCAAGCTGCCGCAGATTGTGGTACAGAAGGAAATTCCGGAGTCGGATACCACGAGACACCTGTATATTCTGCGGATCAATCCGGAGAAGCTTTCCATTAACCGCAGACAGTTTTTTGATGCACTGGCTGCAGAAAATATCTGCTGCAACGTGCATTACATCCCGACCTATTACTTCCCGTATTATGAGAAGCTTGGATATAAGAGAGGGTTATGTCCGAAGGCGGAGAAATTATATGAAGAAATTCTTACCCTGCCGCTTTATTATTCCATGACCGATCAGGATGTGGCAGATGTGATTGAAGCCGTTACGAAGATTGCAACGTATTACAGCAAGTAGTTCGTGGAGAGCGCGGTTTCCAAAGAAACCGGAATAGTACAAGGTGAGGTAGATCATGAAATTAAGCGTCATAGTCCCCGTTTTTAATATGGCAGCGGATGATAAACTGAAATGGTGTATGGATTCCCTCGTTGGGCAGACAATTTCCGATTACGAGATCATTGCAGTCAATGACTGCTCGACCGATGATTCCTTATCCATTCTGCGGAATTATGAAAAGCAGTATCCCGATAAGGTGGTTGTAATTGCCTCTCCCGATAACCGGAAGCAGGGCGGTGCGAAGAACCTGGGGCTGTCTGTTGCAAAGGGAGACTGGATCGGGTTCATTGATGCGGATGACTGGGTGACCGCGGATTTTTATGAAAAGCTTCTGAATAAAGCGGAAGAAACCGGTGCGGATATGGTCGGATGTGATTATCATCTGACACCGGAACACAGCATGAAAATCGGACAGATCGTACACAATAATACGCCGGAACAGGCAGGCATTCTGAATGAAGAAAAGTATCGTTCCCTGATTCTGGACGGCGGAAGTCTGGTCGTAAAGATTTACCGCAGACATATTATCCTGGACTATCCGAACCGTTTCCCGGAAGGGATTTTTTACGAAGATAATGCAATCGGCAATTCCTGGATGCTCCGGGCGAAGCATTTTGAATATCTGGAAGAACCGTTATATTATTATTATCAGCATGAGGCATCGACGGTGCATACCATTACGAAAAAGCGGTGTGAGGACCGTATGGAGGCCGCCCGGATCATGGTCAGGGAAGCAAAGGAATTCCGGTTTTTTGACACCTATTATCCGGAGCTGGAAAGCAGTTTTACCACCCTGTTTTATGTGAATACCCTGTTTTCCTATCTGGCAGGTTCTGGCAGGAAGGAATATCGTTTCGTAAAAGCACTGGGGGATGAAATGCGAAATACCTTTCCCGATTTTCAGAAAAATAAGTATTATGAGCAGAGAGTCCATGCGGAAGAGCGGAAGCTGATCGCCATGCAGCAGAAGTCAACGCTTTATTTTATGATCTATTACAAATTGCTGTGGACCTACCGAAAGCTGCGTAAGCGTTCAAGCATGTAGAAGTAGATGATTAACATAGTGACGATGGGAGAAAAAGATGAGTAGTCTGGGAAGAAGCAGAATTTATGTGTGTCATACCTTTTATCATGCCTATATTACCTGTCTGAAGGAACTTCATATTCAACGTGATCCGGTGCAGAAACAGGCCGGGGCAGTACTCCTTTTAAGCAGTATGTCGAATGATTTCGGCAATTTAAAGGAACGCGCGGAGAAGTCCGGCTTGTTTACGGAAGTCCTTCCGTTTGATGAAAAGGAAGAGACTTATTTCCCGGAGCTTGCAAAGTACCGTACCGATACCGGAAATCTCGTAAAAAACATGCTCCAGCGTATCCGTTTCACTAAGGAATTTGGCAAATTATTAGAACCGTATATTCCGGTTGATTTTAAGAAGTTTGATGATATTTATGTGTTCTGTGATTCCGATCCGATCGGTTACTATCTGAGTACCCATAAAATCTATTATCATGCGGTTGAGGATGGTCTGAACTGCATCCTTTATTATGATACGGCCCGCTACGATAACCGGGGACATTTTAAACTTAAGGCATGGATGTCGAAGCACAATCTGATTTTTATCCAGAATGGTTATAACAAATACTGTCTTGATATGGAAGTGAACGATGTTTCGGTTCTTCCCTATCCTTGTGAGAAATATCTGGAGAAGCCGCGTAAGGAGCTTACCGATGATCTGACCGATGATGAAAAGGATACCGTGGTCGGTATGTTCATTGAGAATAAAGACAAACTGGAAACGACACTTCGTGAGGGTATGAACCATGAGCATAAGGTACTGGTTCTGACCGAGCCGTTGTGCGATCTGGAAACACGCAAACGGATTTTTCAGGATATCATTGCACAGTATGGCACCATTGATGGAGAACCGGCGCAGATTTTGATGAAGCCGCATCCCCGTGATGTGCTGGATTATGAGAAAGAGTTTTCACAGTATATTATTCTGGATAAGAAATTCCCGATGGAAATTCTGAATTATATAAAGGATCTTAAATTTGACCGTGTAATTTCGGTACTTACCGTAACCGATGCCATTTTGTTTGCGAAAGAAAAGTTGTTCCTGGGGGAGGACTTTATGGACAGGTACGAAGCACCTGAAATTCACAGACAGAATGAGCAGATCTACTAAAGAAAAGGGGATTAACATTAGAAAGGGGATAAAAATGTTTTCTTTAAAGAAGGAAGAAGTGAATGTAGGACGGCAGAGGGAGTTGGATCTGGTAAAAGGATTCCTGATGATTATGATCATACTGATCCATTCCTTTCAGACGATCGGGAACCTTGATACGGTAACCTCAAACGCACATGAAATATTGTTTGCACTGTTTATGCCGACAGGAGCCTGCCTGTATCTGTTTGCGATGGGATTTGGAAGTGTTTTTACAAGACATTCGGAACCTAAGGATATGGTGAAAAACGGGATAAAACTGTTAATTTTCCAGGCTTTAAGTAACCTGTGTTATGCCGCGGCAATTGTGATCAGCTTCTACCTAAGGAATCTCATTGCAGGAGAAGTGCCGGGCAGCAGGGAACTATATCAGGAAAACCTGTACGCCGCACTTACCTTCGTGAATATCTTCTTCATATCCGGTATGTGCTATCTGGTGCTGGCATTGTACAAAAAATTAAATGTAAAACTGAGTGGGTATGTCGTAAGTGCGATCGTTGTAGGAATTGTAACGCCGTTTACCAAACTGCTGGTTTCGGACAATCCGGCCCTTAACTGGATTCTGGATATGACATTTGGGGGAAAAGGTGAAACAAGCTTCTGCTTTTTCCCGTACCTGAGTTATGTATTTTTAGGATATGTGTTTGCCAAGGTGATCCGGAGAATCCCGGAAGAGGAAAAGGGAGATTTCTACAAAAAAAGTGGAATCACCTGCGGAGTAATCGCTGCAGTCTGGTTTATAAGCTGTATCGCATTGCATCCCAATGTGGATGACTTCTTTAATTATATGCTGGATCAATACCGGACACCAGGACTGTTGAAGGTCATTGGGAGCTTCTGTACGATTCTGTTTGTTTTTGCACTTTCCTTCCTGATAATGCCGGTGATTGAAAAGTGGAAATTCGGATATAACAAGCTTTGCTTTTATTCGAAGCAGATCTCGAAGATGTATGCCGTACATATCGGAGTATATTATGCCATTGGCGGTTTCACTGCGTTTGGCGGATTTGATGTAAAAACATGCATCTTATGGTCGGTAATTGTACTGGTCGTAACGGATCTGCTTGTACAGGGATACATCAGAATAGAAAGTAAGATTAAAAAATAGAAAAATTGCCTAAACAGAAACATTTATAAAAAGATAGATATAATTAAAAATGGGGGATAATGTTTTGAAGCAAAGAATTAGAAAAATACAGATTTTGGATGTATTTCTTGTGGTTAGTCTGGGGATATCCTTATGCTTTTTAGTTGGAAATGCATTGAATCAGGGCGAATATTTCAAAAAGCTGGTTATGGATAGTACATTTTTATTTTCTGATTTCTTTTATCATATAGCAGGAAGTTCGGATACCGCTATCATGTATTCTTATGGGGATCCTTATTCCTTTCCTCCGTTTTGCTATTTGATGTATATTCTTTTGTGGAGCTTAAATCCCTATAAGGATAGTGAGAGTATTTTGAATTGGAAGAATTATCGTCAGTACGATAACATGCTTGTGGTTTTTGTGATGTATAACATTGTTTGTATTATTCTGCTATTATATTGCATGAAACAATACATTCAAAAGACAGGTTTTAAGCAGGATGTTCTTTTTCCGTTGGCTTTAGTGGTGTCTTATCCATTCATGTGTACTTCCATACAGAGAGGGAATGTATGTCTTCTTGTTGCAATATTATTTACCCTTGCATGGTTATGGATGGATGATGCAAGTAAAGTGAAACAGGAGATTGCGCTATTGTTATTTGCATGCTGTGCAGGATTTAAACTGTATCCTGCTATTTTTGGACTTGTATTTATTAAGAAAAAGCAATGGAAAAAGGCAGGGCGTCTTATTGTTTACGGAATTACAACTGTGTTCGCACCCTTTTTAGTCATTGGGGGGGGGGTACGGGCCTAAAGGCACTGTACAAAACATTAACAGGATTTGCTACTTATATTGATCCTTCCAGAGCCAATACGGTTTGTGGTATGGCAAAATGGCTGGGCATGAAACTGAATATGCCGGAAGCAGCTGCTGAGACATTTGGAATCAGCATAAATTATATTTTCTTTTTCGGAATGATTTTTATGTTTTTTCTGGCAAAAAGAAAATGGCAGGAAGCTTTATTTTTAACGGCAATTCTGGTTCACTTTATTCCTTCCAATTATGAATATACATCTGTTTACTATCTGTTGGTATTGTTATTATTTCTGAGAGAAAATGCAGGCCGTCTTTGTGATAAGAAGCCAGGACAACAAATGTACCTTATAGGGCATGGAATTGGATTTGCATTATTGTTTTCGGCAGATTTTTTGATGATATATTATAGATATGGTCTTATTTCAGGTATGTTTACCGTAATGTATCTGATGATAGCGGTGAATATTATTAATGTGTTCTGGAATATGATAAAAAATTATAAAAATAAACGAGATATAATTTGATGAAAATGAAAGTGATGGAAGAGGATTGACATGACAGAAAGAATTCCAACCCCATATTTTTTGCTGGATGAACCAATTTTACAGAGATATTTTGATATGCTGACGGGAGCATTAAAAGAGAACTGGCCCAATTACCGGATCGGCTATTCTTTTAAGACGAACTCGCTCCCCTGGCTGGTAAATTTTTATAAGAAGCAGGGGGCCTATGCGGAAGTCGTGTCCAGGGACGAATATGGATTGGCCAAATATCTTGGATTTCAGGATTCGGAGATTGTTTATAATGGTCCTTATAAGGACGAGCAGTCTTTCCGGGATGTTGTACTTGCCGGAGGATATGTGAATGTGGATTCCAAATGGGAACTGGAATGGCTGACGAAGCTCTCTGATGAATTAGCAAATGGAAAAGTAAGCGAAATACGCGTGGGAATTCGTGTGAATTTCAATCTGGAACAGATGTGTCCGGGGGAAACCACGATGGGAGAAACAAGCGGACGGTTCGGCTTTTCTTATGAAAATGGCGAGTTTGCCAAAGCACTTTCTTGTGTAAGAGCCCTTCCGCATGTAAAGGTTACAGGACTCCATCTTCACTCCAGCAGTAAAAGCCGCAGCGTGCAGATCTTCCGCAGTATTGCACAGATGGCTTGCAGGCTGAAAAGGGAATTTGATCTTACGTTATCCTATGTGGATATCGGAGGTGGTTACTGTGGTGGAATGGAAGGCAGACCGGAATATCCGGATTATTTCCCGGCCATTGCAGAAGAACTCCACAAGGAATTTGATCCGGAACAGACACAGTTGGTTGTAGAACCCGGAATTTCCCTGATTTCCAAAGGATCTTTCTTTGTGACCAGCGTGATTGATGTGCGGGATATCCGGGATACTCGGTATCTGATTACCGATGGCAGCCGGTTTAATATTGATGCAACCATGATTAAATCCTCGTACCTGTACCATACGAAGCTGCAGAATCCATCCGCGCCTGTAATGGAAAGGCAGGAGATCACCGGTTATACCTGTATGGAATGTGACCGTCTCTTTACAATGGAGAATCTGCCGGAACTTCAGACGGGAGATCAGATTATTTATGAGAATGTCGGTGGATATACCATTAGTCTGAATCCGTTGTTTATTCAGTATTTTCCTGCGGTTTATGTACGAAATGGAGAGCAGATGACGGAGGTCCGCAAGAAGTGGACGGCGAAGGAATATGTGCAGGGGAATGTGTGGTAGATGAGATAATGCTGATACGATGTTGATACAGTGGTCAAACATGCACAAAATACTTGTCCTTGCAAGAACCTCCGGAACTAAGAAGTTCTAACTATTTCGGTGTGTTTGGCTGAAAAGGGACGCAAACGCATCAACGAGCCATCCGGGCTCGATTGCTGCTTGATTGGACATCCGTGTCCAATCCTTGCTGACTGTGTGCGAAATAGAAGAACTTCTAAGTTCCTGCGCTATTTGCAAGGACTAAGTATGTTTGTGCATTAGGAAAACGTTGAGAAGTGTTTTGGGCTTTGATGAATCATTTAGAATTATGAAAAGGGATTGAAGTAACACGGATTAAGGTTAGACTTGCTACGAAAGGAATAACGTTCATATGTCAAACAACATTCTAATATTAAGCTGCGGTACAAGAGACCTTCTTGTCCGTTACTTTAAAAAGGCAGATTTGGGGCGGGTGATTGGTGCAGATTGCAGCGAGCTTGCACCGGCACTTTATGAAGCGGATAAATATTATCTGATTCCGAGAATGAAGGAAGAGGGTTACTTTGATGCGATTCTGGAAATCTGTCACAAAGAAAGGATTACGGCAATTCTTCCGTTGCAGGAGGATGAATTAAATTTGATTTCGGAAAACCGGGAACTGTTTGAACAGGAGGGGATCCGGACGATTGTTTCACCGGTAGAAACCTTGCAGATCTGCAGAGATAAATATCGTTTCTTTGAACATATGACAGAACATAAGATTCCGGTGCTGAACTCCTATATTGATCTGGCAGAGTTTGAAAAGGCATATGAAGCAGGGAAGATTGGTTTTCCGGTATTTGTGAAGCCTGTCCGGGGAGCTGGAAGTGTTGGCGTGATGAAGGTTTCCTGTATGGAACTTTTGAAGGCGTTGTTTGCGTATAGTGAAGAGCCTTTACTGATCCAAGAATTCTGTAATGGCAGGGAATTTGGAATTGATGTGTATGTGGATCTTGTAAGTGGTGAAGTGGTGGACATCTTTGCAAAAGAAAAGCTGCGGATGCGTGCGGGAGAGACGGAGAAGTCCATTACCTGCAACGATCCGGCTTTGAAGGAGTTTGTTTATCGTGCAGCTTCTACTCTGAAACTGTCTGGTCCGATTGATATGGATGTTTTTGAGAAAGATGGAACATTCTATCTGTCGGAGATTAATCCGAGATTTGGCGGAGGATTCCCGCATGCTTATGCCTGCGGTGTGGATACCCCCTCTTATATTCTAAGGAATCTGGAAGGAAAGCCAAACGAAAGTCATTGGCAGGAGGAACGGGAAGAAATCTATGTCTTAAAGTATTCCGATATTTTATGCATTGATTGTTGAGCGTTTATGGAATAAGAGGTTATATGTTGCCGTTTATACAGCAGCCAGACACTTGCTGTCAGGCTGCGTAAGAATATGATTCAGGAACGGGATTTAAGCAGTGCGAGCAACGCATCTGCAATGCGGACAGCACCATTCCCATCCACAAGCTGCTGCATTCGTTTGGAAACATTCTGGTAGCGAAGGAGACGTACGGAAGCAGCCTGATTTTTGACATAAGGATTCATGGAGGTAACCCAGTGGGCTGCCTCTTTTTTTATGGATTCTTCGTCCGTACGGACATCACCGAGACAGGGAATGGCATCATTCTGAGCAAAGGCATTTGCAGAAGCAATCTGATTATCTGCAATAATGAAGCTTGCGGTGGGAACGCCAACCGCACACAGCTCGTAAAGTGTTGTTCCGGCAGCCGAGAGTGCAAGATCACAGGACTGCATCAGGGAAGCCATATCCGAAACACCCTGATGGAGAATAACAGTGGAAGCTTTTGCAGAGGGTGAAGCCGAGGTGCACAAATTTTGCCTGTCTGCCAGTTTACACAGTGCCTGACGGTCGGGATTCATGCTGCCTAAAAGAAGATGAAAGCAGTAGCCTGGAGGACATTCGGCAAGCAGGTATTCGGTAAGATGGAGTGTGGTATGGTATGGATCAGAGCCACCCGAAGCAATCAGAACATGGCAGATTTTGCCGTCTGACACAGAGGACAGGGTTCTGCCTGCAGATTGAAACTGGGGACGAAGCGGCGCATAAGCACCGCCTAACAGCTTCTTTCCGGCAAGGGTATAGGAACACTCATATTCCTGCTGCGTTTCAGGGGTTAGAATATCGTAATTGATGACCAGGTCAACCGGATAATCAAAGGAGCGCAGATCATCCAGATAGATAAGAGTAACATGGTCTTTAAGGGATAAAAAATAGTTTTCGGTTACAAAATAGGAATCCACCAGTAAAACCGGCTTGGAGGCTTTGCACTTGTTTATAAGTGAGATCAGCTCCGGTAGTTCTTCTTCCAAATCATCATACCGGGCGGTTTCAAGAATACGAACCGGAAATTCTTCTTTGCAGTCAAAAAAGCCGCTTAACAAAGCTTTGCTTTCCTGATCGGAAACAAGGAAAGTGATGGGAGATTCATCCGGATCCGTAACGATTGTACCTGCGGTCTGTAACTCTTTTTTTAATGCACGGGCAATCGAAAGACACCGCACTAAGTGTCCGGTGGCAATCTCGGTATTTCCATCTGCTCGAATATAAATTACTGAATCAGCTCCCATGCCAGAGGAGTTCCTTTCTTTAAGAAATGCTTTGCTTTTTTGCCGAGCACTTCTTCATAATACATGGTATGAAGTCCGATCCCGGGACGGATCGAACGGATATTTTCGGGGGTTAAGATTTCGCCTTCTGCAATGTCTTTGACAACGAAAAGAGAACGGGAACCGCGATGCTCCTGCTTTTGCTTTTCGGTCAGAACATATTCCGAAGAACCGAGTGCCTTATCTAAAATACGGATTTCATCTACCGTCTGCTTAAATTCTTCAGGTTCCATAGAAAATCCGCTGTCCGGGCCACCATCTGCACGGCGGAGGGTCAGATGCTTTTCTACCATTTTAGCACCAAGAGGAACGGCTCCGGCAGAAACGATGGTTCCTAAGGTGTGATCGGAAATTCCGGTCAGACAGTCGTAGGTTTTCGCAAGAGTCGGAATGACGTTTAAATTTACCTCTTCATAGGGTGTCGGATAGGCAGAAACGCATTTTAACAGGATGACATCTTCATTGCCCTCTTCTTTACATACCGCAAAGGCGCGTTCAATATCTTCCGGGTAAGCAATACCGGTAGCGAAGATCACGGGCTTATGCAGCTTTGCAACTTTACGGATCAAAGGAATGTCATTGATTTCGTAAGAGGCAATTTTGTAGGCGGGAACGTTAAGCTCTTCCAGAAAATCCACAGCCGTGAAGTCAAAGGGAGAAGAAAAGCATTCCATGCCAAGCTTATGCGCTTCTTCCATGAGCTTCGGCTGCCATTCCCAGGGGGTATAGGCCTGCTTATAAAGGTCATATTCGGAGATGCCGTCCCACAATCCACCTTTATTCATGAAACAGTCATCGTGGCAGTCAATTGTCAAGGTGTCGGCCGTATAGGTCTGCAGCTTGACGGCATCCGCACCGGCCTCGGCAGCCGCATGGATGATTTCCACAGCGCGGTCATAATTCTGATTGTGGTTGGCAGAAACCTCTGCCACAATAAAGGTAGGAGAAGCGGCACTGATGGTACGCTTCCCGATCTGTATCGTATGATTCATAGAAAATCCTTTCTGTGAGTATAATGATAGCCGATGTCTATATTGTCATAATTTACATGACTTTGAATCGTTATAAAGACTCTGAATGAAGCCTGCGGTATTTAATTTCGGCAATCTCCCAGTCCTCTAAGGTATCAATGTCCTGAACTTCCATTTCAGTTAAAACAAGAGGCACCTGTCCCTGAACATCGGTAGTTCCTTCTTTTAAGAAAACATCGGTGCGGCAGGCATAAAACTGTCCGCAGTCGTGATATATCTTTTGTAAATCCTGGCTTCTTGCAAGGGCATACTCCGGAAACTGGCGTTTTAAGAAACCTTCCTCACTAATTAATAATCCTCTCTGCGGGGGATAGGAAAAGGGCACAACTGGCATTACGGAATCTGAGTCTGCAAGAAGATCCATAGCCTGTTTCAGCCGTTCGCCGGTGACAAAGGGAGCGGTCGGGTAGATGCAGCAGAAATTGTCAAAATGCGCACCGCGTTCCTCATAGGTTTTCAGTACCTCCATAATGACATCATCGGTAGATGCATAGTCATTTGCCGTTGCTTCTGATCGGAAAAAAGGAACCGAAGCGCCATATTTCTTTGCAATTTCGGCAATCTCCGGATCATCGGTAGATACCATGACTTCCTCAAAGGCTCCGGAAGAACGTGCGGCTTCAATGGAGTACGCAAGAATCGGCTTCCCACAGAATTCCTTGATATTTTTACGCGGAATGCGTTTGCTACCTCCGCGCGCAGTAATCATTGCAAGATTATGACTCATGGAAAAATGCTCCTTTTCTCTTTATATAGCAATTCAAGTATACCTTATCTATCATCGGATTGCAAAGAGATATCTGCGGACGATATTCGCCGTCCGCCACTACGATTTTGCATGATAGACGAAGTCGAGAAGTTGTGATACACTGTAACTATTCAGAGCCATGCAAATCATGAGATATGTGCGTCGAATGCTTGCATTCGTAAGGACATATGAAATGATTTATATGGCGAAGTAACCACATGAGCAAAGGGAAAGCTGTGTAGCAGCGGCTTTGCGAATGGGGTTCTGAATAGTTACAGGTATAAAATATAAGGATATCACAGAAACATGGGTAAAATTTTTAAAAAGATGATGGTGCTTCTTGATGCACGTCAGAAACGAATTATGGTGCTTCAGTTATTTCTGATGCTGATTGGAGCAATTCTTGAAACTGCCGGTATTTCGATGGTAGTTCCGGTAATGCAGGTGGTTCTGGAAGAAAATGCGGTAGCAAAGCACCGTTATCTTCAGGTGATCTGTGAGATTTTTCATATTGATCAGGAGAACACGATGGCCGTTATGGTGTTTGTGATGATGGCCTTGATTCTGATGTTTGTACTTAAGAATGTCTTTCTGTTCTTTCAGCAGAAGTCACAGCTTAAGTTCGTCTATACCAATCAGTTTGCAACCTCAAGACGTATGATGATCAACTTTATGCAGCGGCCGTATGAATATTACCTGAATGCCGACACTTCCGTGATCCAGAGAAGTATCACTTCTGATGTCAATAACATGTATGGACTGATTCTGGCGATGCTGCAGCTTTTCAGCGAAGGGGTCATTTTCGTAGGACTTGTTATTGTGGTGGCATTTATCAGCGGAATCAAAATCACCATTATCGTAGCAGCGCTTCTAGTTGCGGTTCTTCTGCTTATTATGTTTATTTTAAAGCCGATTATGAAAAAAGCCGGTGTAGAGAATCAGGATTATTACAGTGGTCTTTATAAATGGATTGATCAGTCGGTAATGGGAATCAAGGAAATCAAGATTGCGAATAAGGAAAGTTACTTTATCAATGAATACTCCAAGTGTGGAAACGGCTATGTAAGTGCGGTACAGCGCTATAATCTGTACAATGCCACTCCACGACTCCTGATTGAAACCGTGGCCGTGGCCGGAATGATTATCTTTATGATGCTGCAGTTGTTAAACGGCATTGAGGCAAGTGAAGTCATTACCCAGCTGAGTGCGCTTGCGGTTGTTGCCATGCGTCTTGTGCCGTGTGCAAACCGGATTAACAATCATCTGACTTCGATTTCCTATTTTGAGCCGTTCTTTATGGGAGTCAGCGATCACTTACAGGATGATATCCGGGATAAGAACGTGAATTATGACGAGGAAGCATATCGTCAGAAGATCAATGTGCAGAAGATGGAGATCAAGGATAAGATTGAATTAAAGGATATTGTTTATAAATATCCGAACACGGAGACACTGATCTTTGATCATGCGGATATGGTGATTCCGATTGGACAGTCGGTAGGAATCGTGGGTACAACCGGTGCCGGAAAGTCTACCGTTGTGGATATCATGCTCGGACTTTTAAAGCTGCAGCAGGGAGAAATCCTAGCAGATGGCGTGGAGGTCCGCGATCATTACCAGTCCTGGCTCAAAAATGTAGGATATATTCCACAGAATATTTTTATGATTGATGATACGATCCGCAAGAACGTTGCGTTTGGTTATGCAGAGGAAGATATTGATGATGAAAAGGTCTGGGCGGCACTTAAGGAAGCCCAGCTTGATGAATTTGTAAGAAGCCTTCCGGAAGGACTCGATACTGGAATCGGTGAGCGTGGAATCCGTATCTCCGGAGGCCAGAGACAGCGAATCAGCATTGCGAGGGCTCTTTTCGAAGATCCGGAAGTGCTGATTATGGATGAGGCAACCTCAGCCCTTGACAATGATACGGAAGCGGCCATTATGGATTCGATCAACCGTCTGCATGGACGGAAGACCATGGTGATTATTGCACACCGCTTACAGACGATCGAGAAGTGCGACATTGTTTATCGTGTCGAAGATGGCAAGGTTACAAGAGAACGATAAAGAGAGTCATTGTAAATGGGAAAGGAAGCTGCATGGAAGGAAGAAAACGTCAGGCAGGAATTGAATTATTGCGTATGGTTGCCATGATGATGATTGTTACCATGCATTTTCTGGCAAATTCTGGCAATCTTTTAGAACCGGGCAAAGCGACAGAACTTCCTGCTGCTTTAGGAACGATCCTTGAAAATCTCTGCCTTGCGGCAGTGAATGTCTATGTGTTTATCAGTGGTTATTTTGGATACCGGGGATCATTACAAGTAAGAAGAGTTCTGCGGTTCCTTTGCCAGATCTGGTTTTACAGCCTGCTGATTCCCCTTGTTCTGATGTGTTTTGGAATCGGCACCGGCTTTCAGAATGGCATTTATGGAATTCTTCCGTATCTGTTTCCAATTGAGACAGAACACTATTGGTTTGCAACTTCGTTTCTGCTGTTGATGCTGCTGATGCCTTTTTTAAACCGGGCGGCACAGCATCTTCCAAAGAAAACGTATCAGACGGCACTTGTTGTACTTTTTGTGTTTTTAAGTGGAATTAAGAGTATTGTACCAGTGGCTTTTGCAACAGACCGGTATGGCTATGACCTGACCTGGTTTGTTTTCGTTTATCTTCTCGCAGCCTATGCGGGAAAGTATGATGAAAACGGAATTTTTCACCGGTTTAAAACAAGCAGGGGAAATGCGGCGATTCTCTTTTTACTGAGTGCCGCGGTCGGAATGGCGATCCAGTTTCTGATGAAGGATCTGGGAAGCTTCCTGCCTTCGTTGCAGAATACCTGTGAATATTATTTTTCCGTGCCGTATCATTACAATACGATTACGGTACTTACGGCAGCAATTGGGTTGTTTTATCTGTTCCGTTCCGTACAGATCCGGGAAGGAAAAGCAGCAGATCTGCTCCGGCGGCTTGGAAGCTTATGCTTTGGTATTTATTTATTACATGAACATATCGATATCCGCGGTAACTGGTATGGGTGGTTGAAAGCACTTGTGAATCCTGCCGGAAACACCGGTGTATCTGCCTTTTTTGCAGAATGGATTTTCTGCCTGCTGGTGGTATGTATTGCAGGGCTGATGGTAGATTTTGTAAGAGAAAAGGCGTTTCATCTGATTGGAAGCGGATTAGCTAAGACAGCCTTAGGAAAATGGCTGAAAGATCTGGATGACAAGGAAAGCAGAGGAGGGAACAAATGAAAGCATATGCGGAACGATTAAAACCTCTTTATCATTTTGTAGAGAAAATTCTGTTTCCGGTAATCCTTGTTCTGTTTCCCTTATATAAAGTAAATCAGGGAATTGACCTGACGGATACCGCATACAGTCTTGGAAATTATGCGTTCTTTGGAGAAAGTACGGTACTGTGGACGCTTCTGACGTTTTTATCCAATGTCCTTGGATTTCTCTTTACGAAGCTTCCGTTCGGAGGAACCATGCTTGGCATGAAGGTGTATTCCTCCCTGCTGATCAGTGCCATGGCGTTACTGGGATACCGCTTTTTCCGGACGAAAATGCCGGCGGCCATTGCCTTTCTGGCAGAACTGGCGGCGATTGGCATGTGCTGGTGCCCATCCGTGATTTTGTATAATTATATGACCTATGCGTTATTACTCGCCGCAGTCATTCTGCTGTTCCGTGGACTGGTGCGGAAGCATCCGGGATGCCTTGTGGCAGCAGGCGTGGTTCTGGGGCTCAATACCTTTGTACGCTTCCCCAATAATGGATTGGAAGTGTTATTGATCCTGGCTTTGTGGTATTATGGTTATTTGAAGAAAAAAACTTTGGCGGAAATTGCGAAAGAAACAGGACTGTGTGTGGCGGGTTATGCAGCAGGCTTTGTAGTGGTACTTGCCGGAATGATGCTTCTTTACGGAACGGGAACATTCACAACGATGATTGAAGGTGTTTTCGGTATGGCGGGCTCTGCATCCGATTATACTTTTGGAGAAATGGTATGGATGATTACCGATGCTTATCTGCACGGGGCGAGATGGATGGCTTATATGGTGCTGTGTATCCTGCCGGGAATTCCGTTTTTTGCGATACAGAAGGAACGTTTTCCATTGCTCCGCAAAGTGGTATATTGTATCTGCATTGTGTTTTTATTTATCGTACTTGGCAGATGGGGCATGTTTAACTTTAAATATTATCAGAAGGAAGCTGCCCTCCAGTGGGGCGTGATTTTCCTGATTCTGTCGCTGGGGATCTGTGTGTGGATGCTGTTTAGCAGAATGCAGGACTGCGAATGGAAGCTGATTGCGGCGATGAGCCTTGTTGTGATTCTGATTACACCGCTTGGCAGTAACAATTATGTGTGGCCGGCTTTGAATAATCTGTTTTTTGTGGCACCGATTACATTCTGGATCATATATCGTTTCGCAAGATGGGGACGCCCGTATCTGGATGTGACCGGGAAGGTTCCTCTCTTTTCCGTTAAAGCAATGACAATGGCTATGGTAATTGCGTTCCTGATTCAGGCGGTCGGAATTGGCTGCAATTATGTTTTCCTCGATGGAGAAGATGGACGGAAACGGGATACGACAGTAGAAGGAAGCCGGATTCTGCGTGGAATGAAAACCAGTGCCGAAAATGCGGAAACACTTGAAGAACTGAATACGTTTATGCTTGAAAATAATACGGAATACCAGAATAAAAAGGTGATTCTGTATGGAAATATTCCTGGGTTGTCCTATTATCTTCATAAGGCGCCTGCTATTTATACATCGTGGGCAGACCTTGATACGAACAGCTATGACCGGCTGGTAGAGGATCTGGATACTTTGAACCAATCGATGACCGAAGCGGATCGTCCGCTTGTTATTTTCCCGGAAGAAATCATGGCACAGGTGCTTGATTTACAAAAAAACGGGATCGAAGGAGAGAGTTCCGTCCGGGAGCAGAAATTAATGGCTATTCTGGATTTTATGACAGCGAATGGATACCAGATGGTCTTTGGAAATGAGAAATATGTGGTGTTTGCTTAATTGTTCTGAATAGTCATAGAAATAAATGCCGATTTACAGGAGGAGAGAGAAATGATCCGATTTAATGTACCTCCCTTTACCGGGAAGGAAATGGATTATATGAAACAGGCTGTAGAAAGTATGCATATCTGTGGGGATGGTGATTTCACAAAGAGATGCAGTAAGTGGATTGAGGAGCAGACCGGAACGGGCAAGTGTCTCTTAACAACATCCTGTACCCATGCATTGGAAATGGCAGCGCTTCTTTGCAATATTAAGGAAGGCGATGAAGTCATCATGCCGTCCTACACGTTTGTATCAACCGCAGATGCCTTTGTGCTGCGCGGAGCAAAGATTGTGTTCGTGGACATCCGTCCGGATACCATGAATATTGATGAAACCCTGATTGAGGATGCGATAACCGAGAAGACCAGGGCCATTGCCGTGGTACATTATGCAGGTGTTTCCTGTGAAATGGACACCATTCTTGACATTGCAAAGCGCCATCATTTACTGGTGGTAGAGGATGCTGCGCAGGGCGTGATGGCAAGCTATAAAGGCAAGGCACTTGGAACATTGGGTGACTTTGGCTGTTTCAGCTTCCATGAAACGAAGAATTACAGCATGGGTGAGGGCGGTGCATTACTCATCCGTGATGAGCATTATGTGGAAGAAGCCGAGATCCTTCGTGAAAAGGGGACCGATCGAAGCAAATATTTCCGCGGACAGGTGGATAAGTACTGTTGGAGAAACTATGGATCTTCTTATCTTCCGAGCGAAATTAATGCGGCATATCTTTATGCGCAGCTTGAAATTGCAGATGAGATTAATGAGGCGCGTCTTTCCAGATGGCAGCAGTATTACGATGCATTATTGCCGTTACAGGAAGCCGGAAAGATTACCCTGCCGGTAGTTCCCGGGGACTGTAAGCAGAACGGACATATGTTTTATATGAAGTGTAAGGATTTGGAGGAGCGTACGAGATTCATTTCTTTTATGAAGGAAAATGAGATTCTTTGCGTCTTCCATTATGTGCCGCTTCATTCGGCACCCGCAGGTCTCAAATTCGGCCGTTTTCATGGGGAAGACCGTTATACAACAAAAGAAAGTGAGCGTCTGGTGAGACTGCCGATGTTTTATCAGTTGACGGAAGAACAGACGGATTACATTATTTCTAAAGTGAAGGAATTCTATGAAGCTTAAGGAAGTTGTTTCGAAGAGACAAAATTTTATAATTTCCGTTGTATTCCTGCTGATCCCGATGATCGCACTAGCCTGTCGTTTTGATTATTATTATGATTTAAACGATGATGTCCTGATGAAGGAAATTTTAAGTGGAAATTATACGGGAGTGCCGGAAGGGCACAACATTCAGATGCTGTGGCTCATAAGTGCAGCAATCAGTCTGCTATACCGTATCGTACGGATTGCTCCGTGGTATGGTATTTTTCTGTGCACCTGTCAGTTTGGGGCATTGCTTTTGATTCTGAACCGGAGCTTTGCAATCTGTACCAGCCGGAAGGCCAAGCTTACGGTAGGACTTGTAGAAACACTGTTGTTCTTTTCCATGATGATGGAGCATCTCGTGGCAGTACAGTATACGATTACCTGTACCATGCTGGCTGCCGCTGCGGCATTCTGGTTTCTGACTTCGAAACCGCAGAAGGAACCATTTAAATTTATCCGAAGCAATATTCCGGCGATTCTGCTTGTGTTTCTGGCGTATCTGATCCGGTCGGAAATGCTCCTGTTAGTACTTCCGATGATCTGTGTCGCAGGGGTTGTAAAGTGGAGCTTTGAAGAGAAGGTTTTCACCAAAGAGAATTTCATGAAATATCTTGGTGTGATCGGACTGATTCTGTTAAGCCTCCTGATTGGCGAGGGCACGAACCGGATTGCCTATGGAAGTAAAGAGTGGAAAACCTTTACCACGCTGTTTGATAACCGCACGGAACTTTATGATTTTCAGAAAATACCTTCCTATCAGGCAAACAAAGAATTTTATGACCGTATCGGAATCAGTGAAAGTGAACAGGTTCTGTTTGACAATTATAATTTTGGAATTGATGAAGAGATCGATGAAACCATCATGGGGCAGATTGCCGATTATGCCGGAGAACTGAATCAGGAAGCACAACCCTTTATTCCCAAGTTCCAGAAGTATTTCAAACTGTATGTGTATCGTTTCTTAGGGGGGCCGGTTTCAGCGGGAAGTGATTACCCCTGGAATTATATGACGATACTTCTTTATATTACCGTATTCCTGCTGGCACTGTGTCAGGGTTGGAACACGGAAGATAAGAGACATTACGGAATCTGGAAGCATCGCATGGTGACCGGATTTTCCATTCTCTGGAAGCTTTGCTTTCTTTTTGCTGTCCGGAGCGTACTTTGGATGTATATTCTGATGGGAGAGCGTTTCCCGGCCAGAATTACCCATTCCCTGTATTTTATGGAATTTGTAGTTCTTGCAGGCATCTTGTTTAGCCTTATTATGCAAAAGCATGGACATGGCAGAACGCAGCTTGTACGGATGACGATGCTCATCTGTTTCGGACTGTTTTCTGTATTGCTTTTACCGGGAAAGATCGAGGAGGTTTCACAGGATCAGAAGTACCGTGAACAGCAGAATGACCCTTATCTGCAGGTTTATGAGTACTTTGCGAACCATCCGGAGAACTTTTATTTTATGGACGTATATTCTTCGGTGAGCTATTCGGAAAAGATGTTTGCCAATGTGGATAACGGCATTCACAATTATGATATTATGGGTGGCTGGGCGAGCAAGAGTCCGCTTTATCGTAAGAAACTCAAAGCCTATCAGATCCCTGACATGGAAGAGGGACTGCTCTCCATGGACAATGTTTATTTTGTAAGAAAAAAGGCAGAGGACATGCATTGGCTTTCCAATTACTATGAAAGCCATGGTGAGAACATAAAGATTACATTGGTTGAAACGATAGACGATGTTTTTGAAATCTATCGGATTGAACCTGCCAGTTTGTGACAGGATCCGGTATAATGGTATAGAGATTCGGTTGTTTATGAATAAATGCAGGCAGAATCAGAAAGGGAAAATCAGACAATGGTGATTTATGGAGAACGGATTGCGCTCCGTCCAATGGAGGAAAGGGATACAACAGATATTATCCGGTGGCGCAATACCGATTTCGTGAGGAAAAATTTTATCTATCAGAAGCCTTTTACGGTAGAATCCCATCATCATTGGATCGAAACGATGGTGAACACCGGGAAAGTTGTGCAGTTTATGATCTGCCCGTATGAAGCTGGTAAGGTGGAAAATGCGGTTGGAAGTGTCTATCTGCGTGATATTGATGAGGTACATCATAAAGCGGAATATGGGATTTTCATCGGAGAAGAAGAGGCTCTTTCGAAGGGCTATGGAACAGAAGCAGCCCAACTCATGCTGCAATATGCCTTTGAAACCCTGCATCTGCATAAAGTGATGCTTCGTGTGCTGGCTGAGAATGTGCGGGCACAGAGAAGCTATGAAAAGGCAGGCTTCCATAAGGAAGCTTATTTAAAGGATGACGTGTTCTTAAATGGAAAGTTCTGTGATGTGATTTTGATGGCGTACCTGTACGATGCCAGTTCGGGTATGCAGAAATGATTGCATCGCCCGTTAGCTTGTGAATGATATGGATTTGAATAGATAAATTCTTAATGAAAGATCTGGAGAAGATAGAAATGAAGAAGGTCAGTTTTGTGATTCCCTGTTACCGCTCAGCACAGACGCTGCCACATGTGGTAAAAGAAATTGATGATACGATGTCCAGGATGAAAGACTATTGCTATGAGATTATCATGGTCAATGACTGTTCACCGGATGATACTTTTGCAACGATCGAAAAGTTGTGTGCAGCACCCGAAAACCGTCCGGAGGCGCAACGTAAGGGAATCAATCTTGCAAAGAATTTCGGACAGCACAGTGCATTGATGGCAGGTTTTCATTATGTAACAGGAGACATTGTAGTGTGTCTTGATGATGATGGACAGACGCCGGCGAATGAAGTGGGAAAGTTGCTTGATGGAATTGAACAGGGATCTGACGTGGTTTATGCCAGATATGCGCATAAGCATCATTCCGGTTTCCGCAACTGGGGAAGTCATGTGAATGAACTGATGACGAGAGTGATGCTCGGGAAGCCGAAGGAACTCTATGTGTCCAGCTATTTTGCAGCCAGACGCTTTGTGGTAGATGAAATGTGCCGTTATACCTTTGCATTTCCTTATGTGATTGGGCTTGTGCTGCGTACCACGAAGAATATTACGAATGTGGATGTGAATCATCGTGACCGGGAAGCAGGAGTTTCCGGTTATACGCTCGGCAAACTTCTGAATCTGTGGTTTAACGGTTTTACGGCATTCAGTGTGAAGCCACTGCGGATTGCTACCGCAGCTGGTACACTTTGTGCTATTGCAGGTTTTTTGTATGGAATTTATACCATTATTAAAAAGTTATTCTTTAACCCGCCCGGACTGGTTACCGGATTCAGTGCACTGATGTCTGTTCTGGTTTTCATGGGAGGAATGCTCATGCTGATGCTGGGACTTGTGGGAGAATACATTGGAAGAATGTATGTTTCCATGAATAATTCCCCCCAGTATGTGATCCGCCAGACCACCTTCGAAGAGGAATCGTCCAGGGAGTATGGGACGCGAAGGGGTGAGAATATTCAGGAAGACAACACTGAAGAAATTCAAGCAGGAGAATAGCAATGGGAACATGGATCTTTCCGATGGAAAATTATCTGGACTTCAGCAACAGCATTTTACCGGTGCTGCTTGCGCTGCTTGTGTTTATGGTGATCCGGAAGATTCGTCCCGGAAAGCCGACCGTTGTTTCTGCGTTATTCGGGTTTGGCTTTTCAATCTGCATGGTATTTGGTGCACAGCTCGATCAGAAGGGCAGCGTTCCCTTCACGAATCCGTGGATGTGGCTTTCCATTCTTGTTTTTGCAGTCGTAATGACTCTGGTGGTCAGCGGACTGTGGAATGCGATGGCGCAGAGGGCGCAATCCCAAGAGACGATACAACATTTGAAAGATTCCACAGAGATTCATGAAATATCGGGAGCAAAGAAAGGTAAATCAAAAGAATGGAGATCTTTTCTGCTGCGGACGAGTGGTGTGATTTTTCTTCTTTATTTTGTGGTCTTTCTGGCGGTTTATCCTGGATTTTACGTCTATGATGCACAGGAGGAATATCTGGAAGTGGTAACGCGTGTGTTTACCACGCATCATCCTCTGTTTCATGTATTGATGATGGGAGGAATTGTCCAGCTTGTTTATAAACTGACAGGATCGGTCAATCTCGGGATTGCAGCATATACCTTGTTCCAGATGGCAGTTCTGTCACTGATTTTCGCCTATTTCATCTGGAAGCTGAAGGAACATGGACTTCGGAAACGGGGGCAGTGGATCCTGACTTTTTATCTTGGCATTTGTCCGCCGCTTGTCATGTTCAGCCTGTGTTCAGCCAAAGACGGACTGTTCATGGGGATGCTGCTTATCCAGGTACTGCTTTTGCTGGATCTGTGTGAGGATGTGGAAGCATTTTTTACAAATAAGAAAAAGCTTCTTTTATTTGCAGCATCTGCCATACTGATGATGCTGTTCCGCCATAACGGATGCTACGCCTTTTTGGTGTTCCTTCCGTTTCTGGCTGCTTTTATGAAAAAGAAAGCGACTGGGTTACTGGCAGGGAAGACCTTGCTTTACGGAGTGCTGCTGATCTGCCTGTACCTGATTTTGAATAAAGGACTTGCATTTATTACAAAGGCAAGTGACGGGGAGCATCAGGAAATGCTGACAGTTCCGATTATGCAGCTTGCACGGACCTATGCGTATGAGCCGGATGCCTTTTCACAGGAAGACAGGGAAGTGCTGTTCCGGTATCTGCCGGAGGAAGCCTTGCAGCATTACACGCCGAAGGTATCCGACGGAGTGAAAATTTCTTTTTCCAATACGGCTTATGAAGAAAATTCCGGAGATTTCTGGAAATTGTGGGGAAAGACGCTGCTCCATCATCCGTTTTCTTATGTGAATGCGTGGCTGATGACTTCGTATGGATTCTGGTATCCGGATACGATCATTGATGTATATCGTGGAAACACGGTGTTTACTTATACGTATGAAGACAGTTCTTATTTTGGTTATGAGGTGGAAGAACCGGGAGTAAGGAAAAGTTTTCTGCCGGCGCTTAACGAACTTTACCGGAGAATGTCCCTTACGGTATTTCAGCAGAAAGTTCCGTTTGTTTCCATGCTGTTTTCACCGGGTTTTCTGTTCTGGTGTATGATGTTCGGACTGGGATTTTTGCTGGATCAGAAGGAGAAGGGAAGATACCTGGAAGTGGTTCTGCCATTCCTGCTTCCTATATTGATTTTCCTGACATTTTTACTTGGACCAACTTATCTTGTCCGGTATGTGGTGTTCTGGTGGGTACTGGTGCCGTTGCTTGCAGTAAGAATCTATGTTATACTTAATAGTCAACGATGAAATGCGGGCTGTTTTTGCCTGCCTGTCATAATTAGGGAAAGAAGTATGAAAAAGGTTATTTATAAAAGTACAGCGATACAATTTATCATCCTGCTTGCAGCAGTGATCGTCCTTTCGACACTCTGGCCGATGCGCCTGTGGAAGAAGGATGTGACTCTTTCGGTTGATCCGTCAACCGGAACCTGTACAGAAGTGGTAAATGAAGAGCGTTCGGTGATGCAGACCTTTTTGTCACAGGGGGATCACCTTGCTTTCTTGCGCCTTTATCCGACAAGTGTACAGTCAGATGGCTGCTTTTATGTGACGATTCTGAATGAAAAGCAACAGGTAGCAGCCAAGGAACAGATAGTTGTCTCTAAAGAGGATGTCGTTTCTTATGTGGATGTCCCCATGGATTTGATCATGGAGGAAGGGAAGACCTATTTCCTGAACCTGCAGGGGACAAGACCGGATGGAATGGATATTAAGACAGAGATTCAGGATGTTCCGGCGACAGATGTTACCTTTGCCTATGAATTTATTACACCGGATACGATGCCTGGTGCCGGAATTCTCTATTACGATGGAGAACAGATCTATGGAGCCGGACTGGCAGCAGAGTATCATTACAGTATACCCATTGGATATAAGCGTACTCTGGCATTTGCGGGAGGAATCATTCTTGCTGTGCTATTACTCTTATCTGTAATTCGCAGGATTTATAAGGATCACAAAAAGGATTCGCTTATTACTGTGGAACGGGCGTTCCGGTTCACAGCGAATCCGACTGCCGCACTTTTTTTACTTGCCGGTTTCGGGATGGTTTTTACGGGGAAGCTGAGCGATTATGCATTGGATAATATTTTCTATACCATAAGCCTTCTGTTCCTTGCCGTGATTTTATTCTATGCCATTAATCATAACCGGGACGGACAGGGAACAGTGATTACCGGGGACTTTATCAGAGAGCATCTGGCAGATGGATTACAGATATTGTTTATTGCAGGTGCGATTGCCGCATGCTGCGATTATATGAACGGACTTTATGAAATTCACCATCAGGTGGCACAACGCAGGGAAATGCTGTTCTTTGCACTGGTGATTCTGACCATGTTTTCCTTAAAGGAAATTCTGAACCGTTATACCCTGCTTTATGTGATTATAGCAGGCATTGCCGGAGTAATTTATTACCGTAACGGACTTAGTGCCCTGGCAGTACGGGAATTTAAAGTAGAATCAGAGATCGGAATGAATGTGGAGGTACTGCGGAATACTGTACTGATTGCCATTTTATTCGGCTTTATTCTTCTGCGTACCCTGATCTGCCTATGCAGAAAGAAGCTGGCTAAGCCCAATTACTGGTATGGGGCGCTTACGCTGCTTTTCTTTGCAAGTATTGTGATTTTCCGGAATACCAGATGGTGGACGGTTGTATTGGCAGTCAGCTTCACTTTATTATACTTAAGCTACGGAATGTGGGAGCACCGCAGCCATTTTCTTACCAATGTTTTGTGGGGAATTGTGCTTCATTTTCTGATTTCCATGGGATATGCCCTGTTACATCGCCCTTATCTCACATACCGGTATGCCCGTTATCCGTTCGTTTTCCACACGGTAACGACAACCGCGACTTACCTTACGACTGTGGAATGTGCAGTAATCGTACTGCTTTTGATGAAGCTGTATCGTACAACGAAGTTACGGGAAATCTATAAAGAACTGATTTTGTTCGGTATCGTGTCTTCTTATATGTTATTTACCATGGCACGTACCGGCCTGTTTGCAGTAGCACTTACCGGTTTGGCTGCATGGATTATGATTGTAAGAGGAAAAGGAATGCTGCGTGTCCGCAATCTCCTTACCAATCTGGGACTTATGGTGCTTGCGGTACTTGTACTATTCCCTGTGACATTCACCTTGCAGAGAAATATTCCCGGTATTGTCGGCGAGCCGGTGCCGTTTGAAATTGAAGAATGGCCGGATCAGGTAATGAGGGGGCATAATCTGACTTCCATACGATATATGCGGATCGGAAGATTTGTGGATGTATTTGCAAACAAGATTTTTGGAATACCCGAAGGCACCTTTGACTTCTATGGAGAAATTGCGGAATATAAGGCAACCCATGATGAAAATGGGAATGAAATTTCAAAACTCGTAGCGTCAATCGACTTTATTCCGACCTATGTGGAGCCTGTATATGCGGAAAGTTCAGCAGATCTTCCGGAAGACATACAGGATGAGGAAGATTATTCCAATGGACGGACGGTGATCTTTAAGTCTTATTTTGATCAGTTGAATATGACCGGCCACGACGAAATGGGAGCCACCCTCCCGGATGGAGAGGTTGCGGTACATGCGCATAACATTTATCTGCAGGTGGCATACGATCATGGAATCGGGGTGGGCATCCTGTTTGTGATTTTTGGTGCAGCATCTCTTGTCTGTGCGGTTGTATTTTATATCAAAAAGAAAGAAACCGTTGCCTGCGCAGCGCTTCCAATGGTGATGATCCTATCCTTTGCAGTTGCCGGAATGGTGGAATGGATTTTCCATCTGAGCAGCCCGAGCGGATTGGTACTGATGCTGGTGCTGGCACCATTATTATATAAGCAAAACTACGAAAGTGATTATGAAGATGAAAAAGCCATTTAATGTGAAAAAATTTTATCGAAGAACGTTTCTTGTCATTTATGATATTATCAGTGTCATTCTGGCAAGTTATCTGGCGTTGATGATCCGCTACGGATTTTCTCTTGCGGAAATTCCGGAACATTTCATAAAGCCGATTACGAATTTCCTGCCGTTGAGTATTGTGATTACACTGATTGTTCTTTATATTTTCCGCATGTATAACAGCCTTTGGGCCTATGCCGGAGAGACGGAACTACAAAATCTGATCTGTGCATGCATCATTTCGTCCGCATTGCAGGCAATTGGATTGCAGTTCTTCCGTTCTTCGGGAAGACAGGCGGTGCCGAGCAGTTATTATTTCCTTTACATGTTCCTGCTGATCAGCTTTATTTTTGCAAGCCGTTTTTCTTACCGGTTTCTGCGAAGCCTGAAACATAAGAGCCAGAATAAGAAAAACGCGATTTCTGTCATGATTGTGGGCGCCGGAGAGGCTGCAAATGTCATTATCAAGGAAATTGTGAACAGTAATTTTTCTACCATGGTCATCCGCTGTATCATTGACGATGATAAGGGAAAATGGGGGAAATTTATTCAGGGAATCAAGGTCGTGGGCGGTCGTGATAAGATCATTGAATGTGCGGAACACTATGATATTGATGAGATTATTATTGCAATGCCTTCCATTTCCAGATCCCAGATGAGCAGTATTCTGGATATCTGTAAAGAAACGAACTGTAAGCTGCGTTCCCTTCCCGGAATGTATCAGTTAGTGAACGGAGAAGTCAGTGTCAGCAAGCTTCGTGATGTGGAAGTGGAAGATCTTTTGGGAAGAGATCCGATTGAAGTTGATCTGGAATCGATTCTTTCCTATGTACAGGGCAAGCGTGTTCTGGTAACGGGAGCCGGTGGATCTATCGGAAGCGAGCTGTGCCGTCAGATTGCCTCTCATAAGCCATCCTTGCTTATTATGCTGGATATTTATGAGAACAGCATTTACGATGTACAGCAGGAGTTGAAAACCCATTTCCCGGATCTGAATCTGGAAGTGCTGATTGCGTCGGTCCGTAATACGAACCGTATGAACTGGATTTTTGACCATTATAAACCTGAAATTGTCTACCACGCAGCGGCACATAAGCATGTTCCCCTGATGGAGACAAGCCCGAATGAAGCCGTAAAGAATAACGTTTTTGGAACCTGGAAGACCGCCTATGCGGCTGCCATGAACGGAACGAAGCGTTTTGTTATGATTTCTACGGATAAAGCGGTAAACCCGACCAATATTATGGGAGCCAGCAAACGCATTTGTGAAATGGTTATCCAGACGTTTAATAAGCACTTTGATACTGAATTTGTAGCGGTACGGTTCGGAAATGTACTCGGAAGTAACGGAAGTGTTATTCCGTTATTTAAAAAGCAGATTATGGAAGGTGGACCGGTTACGGTAACCCATCCGGACATTATCCGGTATTTTATGACGATTCCGGAAGCAGTATCGCTGGTGCTGCAGGCCGGTGCCTATGCAAAGGGTGGAGAGATTTTTGTCCTTGATATGGGAAAGCCGGTTAAGATTCTGGATCTTGCCAGAAATCTGATTAAGCTTTCCGGATACCGTGTCGGAGAGGACATTAAGATTGAATTTACCGGCTTACGCCCCGGTGAGAAGCTTTATGAAGAACTTCTGATGGAGGAAGAGGGACTTAAGGAAACCGATAATAAGTTGATTTACATTGGGAAGCCCATCGAACTGGATGAAACGGAATTCTTCGCACAGTTGAAGAAACTCAAAGAAGAGTCGAAGGATGAGAGCAATGACATTCGGGCGCTGGTTAAAGAAATCGTACCGACATATCACTATGCCGATAGCAGTTCAGCCATGCAGAAATGATTGTGCATGCTGATCGAGGAAGCTGGCTTACAAAGGGAAGCAGGTACAATCATTTCTATAGGGCGGACGCCCGACATGAAATAAGCTGCCAGAGAAGAAGTACAATTCAAATTCAGACAGAGAATCAGGAGGCAGCTTATGAATGGGCAGGGCTGAATAGCAACAGAGGGCGATACAGATTGTGTATGCTGAACAGTCACAATAGAAACGATAACAGAAAGAAGGATGCAGTATGGAAAAGAAGCGGATTTATCTTTCTTCTCCGACCATGCATGGAGAGGAACAGGCATTTATTAATGAGGCATTTGCAACGAACTGGGTGGCTCCATTAGGACCGAACGTCAATGCTTTGGAACAGGAAATGGCAGCTTATATGGGTGGTGTTCATGCCTGTGCGCTGAGCGCCGGAACAGCAGCCATTCATCTGGCACTGCGTATTTTACGCATTGGTCAGGGGGATCTTGTATTTGCACCGAGTCTTACTTTTGATGCTACCTGCAATCCGATTGTATATGAAAAGGGAACACCGGTATTTATTGATTCCGAAAGAGATACCTGGAATATGGATCCGGAAGCTCTCCGTAAGGCCTTTGAAAAGCATCCCGATGCCAAAGCCGTCATTGTGGTTCATCTTTACGGAACCCCGGCAAAGCTTGATGAGATTATGGCAATCTGCGAGGAACACCATGTGCCCCTCATTGAAGACGCTGCGGAATCCCTAAGCAGTACTTATCACGGGAAACAGACCGGAACATTTGGAAAGATCGGCATCATTTCCTTTAACGGAAATAAGATTATTACCACATCCGGCGGCGGTATGCTGTTATCGGCAGATGAAGAGATTACGAAGAAAGCCCTTTTCCTTGCCACACAGGCAAGAGATCAGGCCAGATACTATCAGCATTCAGAACTCGGCTATAACTACCGTATGAGCAATGTTGTTGCAGGAATCGGTAGAGGACAGCTCCTTCATCTGGAAGAACATAAAGCGTTGAAAAAGGCAATTTATCAGCAATATAAAAAAGCCTTTGCAGATATTGACGAAATTACCATGAATCCTTTAAACCCGGATGGAGATGCTAATAACTGGCTTTCCTGCATCACCATCAAAGAGGGAAGCAGGGTAACGCCAAACGACATCATGGATGCACTTGGTGCCGAGAATATTGAATCCCGCCCGATCTGGAAACCGATGCATTTACAGCCCATTTACGCTGGCGCAGAATTCTTTACCGCAGATGGTGAGCAGATTAATACCGCAAAAGTAAAGGGCGATAACGGTGAAGACTGGGACAGAAGCGTGAGCGGTGACATTTTCCGCAGAGGTTTATGCCTGCCGAGCGACATCAAGAATACCGAAGAAGATATGCAGAGAATTATTAAGATTGTTAGGGGCTGCTTTTAATCGGAAACTAAAATGATCATAATTTACGGCACAAGCATACTTAGTTTCAAGGCATAGCGTAGGTGTTTAGAAGTTCATTTATTTCGCATGTCAGCAGCAAGGATTGGACATGGATGTCCAATCAAGCAGCAATCGAGCCTAGATGGCTCGTTGATGCGGTTGTGTCCGTATTTAATATATCAGATCGAAATAAATAGAACTTCTTAGCACCGGAGATTCGCCCTGGAACAAGTATGTTGTGCCGGAGCACTATATAACATCAAGAAATTGATTATACAGAATTCAATTATGCCATAGGAGGACACCCTCTATGTACAAAAACTGCATCAAACGCTTACTGGACATCCTTTTATCCTTAATCGGAATCATCCTGCTATCCTGGCTTTACCTGATCCTTTTTATTCTGGTAAGAGCAAAGCTGGGAAGTCCTGCGATCTTTACACAGGAAAGACCGGGAAAGAATGGGAAAATTTTCAAATTATATAAATTTCGTTCCATGTCCAATGAGAGGGATGAGAACGGGGAGCTTCTCCCGGATGAAGTCAGGCTGACTTCCTTTGGCAAGTTTCTGCGTTCCACAAGTCTGGATGAACTCCCGGAGTTTTTTAACATCTTAAAAGGAGACATGAGCTTTATCGGACCGCGACCTTTACTTGTGCGGTATCTGCCATATTATACGGAGAAAGAAAATCACCGCCATGACGTCCGTCCGGGACTGACGGGACTGGCGCAGATTAATGGACGGAATGCCCTGGGATGGGAACAGAGATTTGCCTATGATCTGGAATATGTCAATCATTGTACCTTTTTCATGGATCTTAAAATTATTGGCATGACGCTCGGAAAAGTGTTGAAGCGTTCAGGTACACTATCCGGAGCAGATCAGACAGTAGCTGACTTTGATGTATATCGAAGGGAACAGAACCGGAACGGAGAGAAATAGATGCAGACAATCCCCTTTTTTGAACAGAAATTAAAGGAAACACCGATTCAGAAGCTGAATTTGAAGATTAGAAATAATGAGATCTACATCAAACGTGATGATATGATTCCATTCAGCTTTGGTGGAAACAAAGCACGTAAAGCAGCAGAGTTTTATCGTGATATTATAAAGACCGATACCGATGTAATTGTGACGTATGGAAGTAACAGCTCGAATCATTGCAGAATTATAGCGAACATGGCCAGTGCAATGGGAATTTGTTGCCATGTGATCTCACCGGAGGAGAACCGTGCGGTTTTATATAATACCAGACTGGTAGAACAATTCGGAGCAACGATAGAAACCTGTCCTGTGACAGAAGTGGCTTCTGTGATTGACAGGAGGCTTGCGGCATATAGAAATGAAGGAAGACATCCCTATTTTATCATGGGTGGCGGACACGGCAATCTGGGAACAGAGGCATATGTAAAAGCATATCGCGAGATTTGCAGCCAGGAAGAAAGAGAAGAGTTTCACTTTGATTATATTTTTCATGCATCCGGTACCGGAGCTACCCAGGCAGGACTGGTTTGTGGGAAACTGCTGGAGAAGACTTCTTCCGAAAGACAGATTGTAGGAATCAGTATTGCCCGTACGGAACAAAGAGGAAGGGAAGTAGTTAAGGAGAGCATTCGGGACTATCTTGGAGAGAGGTTTGCGCCACTGTACCGTGAGAGTGATCTTGTTTTTACAGATCATTACCGGTGTGACGGATATGGAAATTATAGTGCGGATGTTGCGCAGACGATTGATCGTATGATGAGAGAAGAAGGAATTCCCATGGATACCACATATGTTGGGAAAGCATTTACGGGAATGCTGCAATACCTTAAGGATAATCAGATTACGGATCGGAAGCTTCTGTTTATCCATACAGGCGGTACACCGTTATTTTTTGACCGATTGGGAAAAGAGGAAAATGCCGAATGAATTTATTGATTTTAAGTGCCGGGACCAGAGATAAGGTCGTACAGTATTTCAAACAGAATATGCAGCCGGGGGATCGGGTGATTGCGACAGATTGTTCAAATGTGGCACCGGCAGTTTATGAAGCGGATGTGTTTTTTCTTGTACCGCGTATGACAGCGCCGGGATATATCGAGAAGATTCTGGAAATCTGTGAGAAGGAACATGTGGATGGCGTGTTTTCCCTGATTGATCCGGAATTGTCTTTGCTTGCGAAGGAGCGTGACCGTTTTCTTGCAATCGGAACGACACCGATTGTTTCTTCTTATGAGTTATGTGAGATGTGTCTGGATAAGTTCCAGATGTATCAGAAGCTTTGTGAAATGCAGATTCCGACAGGGAAATGTTTCGTGGATCAGGAACTTTTCAAAGAGGCCGTAGCGAAGGGAGAGATTACGTTCCCGGTATTTGTGAAGCCTGCAAGAGGAAGTGCCAGCATCAACATCAATAAAGTGAATTCCATGAAAGAGATTGCTCTGTTGTTTGAACTTTATGATGGCTTAATGATTCAGGAATTTATGGACGGACAGGAGTACGGTGCGGATGTATATATCGATCTGTTAAGCGGAAAGTGTACTTCCATCTTTGCCAAAAAGAAAATCAAAATGCGTGCCGGTGAAACGGATAAGTCGGTATCGGTTAAGGACGAAACATTGTTTACCATGATCCGTGACTTCGTGGAAACGTGTGGCTTCCGGGGAATGATCGATATTGATATTTTCAAAATTGACGGTACCTATTATCTGTCTGAGGTAAATCCCCGTTTTGGCGGTGGGTATCCGCATGCCTATGAAGCCGGTGTGAATATGCCAAGGCAGGTGCTTACGAATCTCCGGGGAGAAGAAAATCCGGTTACCATAGGGGATTACGAGGAAGGAATCTGTATGATGAAGTATAATGAAGTCATGATCCGCAGAATTCCGGAGGCAGACATCGTGTAACAGTCACGGGTTATGTAGATTAAATTCGATGGTATGGAGAAAGTTGTTATAAATCGAATCCAGAGGAGAACTCTATGAAAAAGATACTGATACTTGCGAATTCTTCCGGAGGACTTTATGATTTCCGGAATGATTTTGTACTTGGACTTCTGAAGGATTATGAGGTGTATGTGAGCCTCCCGGATGAGGTGAAGACAAAAGAACTTGCAGAAGAGGGCTGTAAAATCATTAAAACACCGATTAACCGTCGCGGAGTAAATCCGGTCGAAGATTTTAAGCTTTTTTTAGCCTATCGGAAGCTTATGAAAGAAATTCGACCGGATCTGGTGGCTACCTATACGATCAAGCCGAATATTTACGGAGGCATGGCGGCACAGAGCCGGAGGATTCCCTATATTGAAACCATTACCGGACTTGGAGGCGCATTTGACCGCAAGGGATTATTCCTGAAACTTATCGTTAACCTTTACCGGATCGGAATGAAGAAGGCAGAATGCATCTTCTTCCAGAATCGCGAAAACCGACAGATTTTCCGGGATTTTGGAATTAAAGGGAAGAGCGAATGTCTGGTGAATGGTTCGGGAGTAGATCTTATGCGGCATACCTTTGAACCTTATCCGACGGATGAAAAATGCCAGTTCCTGTTTGTGGGGCGTGTAATGAAGGAACGTGGCATTGTGGAGTTCCTGGAGGCTGCGAAGAAGCTTCACGGTGAAAATGTGGAATTTGCAATTTTGGGGTATTGTGATGAAGATTACCAGCAGCAGTTAGATGACCTGGAAAAGCAGGGAGTGCTCACCCAACTCGGTTTCCATACCGAGGTTCATCCTTATTTAAAGGCTGCGAGTGCGATTGTCATTGCATCCTTCCATGAGGGAATGTCGAATGCATTGATTGAAGCTTCCGCAACGGGAAGACCGGTGATTGCATCACGGATCAGCGGATGCAAGGAAGCCTTTGAAGAAGGAATTACCGGATTTGGCTTTACGCCCGGCAAATCAGAGGAACTGATTGCGGCTATGGAACAGTTCTTATCGCTTTCCCTTAAGGACAGAGCAAAGATGGGGCAGGAAGCAAGAGCGAAGATGGAACGGGAGTTTGACCGTCGGGAGGTTACGACGTCTTATTTACAGGTTGTTAAAAAAGTGTTAGACTAAATAAAAAATGTAACTATTCTGTTGTAAGCATTCACAGAAAGCCATTCGGCATGGCTCTGAATAGTTATAAAACATTAATGACAAACGAAATAAATAGGACAAAGAAAAAGAGAGGAATACACCAATGGATTTATATGAGAAGATTGTTCGTGGCGAAGAAAAACTGTCTTTGGTAGGACTTGGCTATGTTGGCATGCCGATTGCAGTTGCCTTTGCAAGGAAAATTCAGGTTGTTGGATTTGACTTAAACGAACACAAAATTGAACTTTATAAGAATGGCATTGATCCAACGAATGAAGTAGGAAATGAAGTGATTAAGAATACAACGGTAGACTTCACAGCAGATCCTTCAAAGCTGCGGGAAGCAAAGTTCCATATTGTAGCAGTTCCTACTCCGGTTAATGATGATCATACACCGGATTTAACACCGGTAGAAGGTGCAAGCCGGATTTTGGGACAGAATCTTAGCAAAGGTTCTGTAGTCGTATTTGAGTCTACGGTTTATCCGGGGGTTACCGAAGACATCTGTGTACCGATTCTGGAGAAGGAATCCGGACTCAAATGTGGTGTGGATTTTAAGATCGGATATTCCCCGGAACGAATCAATCCGGGAGATAAGGTACATCGTCTCGAAACCATTACGAAGATTGTATCCGGTATGGATGAAGAGACACTGGATACGGTAGCAAAGGTTTATGAACTGGTTGTGGAAGCCGGGGTATACCGTGCGGAGTCCATTAAGGTAGCGGAGGCAGCCAAGGTAATTGAGAATAGCCAACGTGATATCAACATTGCATTTATGAATGAATTGTCCATGATCTTTAATAAGATGGGCATTGATACCAAGTCCGTACTGGAAGCAGCAGGAACCAAGTGGAATTTCCTGAAATTTGCGCCGGGACTTGTCGGAGGACACTGTATCGGTGTGGATCCGTATTATCTGACCTATAAGGCTGAATCCCTTGGATATCATTCCCAGATCATTTTATCCGGACGCCGGATCAATGATGATATGGGTAAATATGTAGCAGAATCCCTTGTTAAGAATCTGATTAAGGCAGAGATTCCGGTAAGAGGAGCGAAAGTAGCCATCTTAGGATTTACCTTCAAGGAGAATTGTCCGGATACCAGAAATACCAAGGTCATTGATATTTATAAAGAACTTGAAGAATATGGAATCACTCCGATTGTGGTAGATCCGGCAGCGGATACAGACGAAGCAAAGCGCCTTTATGGAATTACCTTTGAAACCATGGATGCCGTGAAGGACATGGATGCGGTTGTCATTGCAGTAGCACATAAGCAGTTCCTTTCCTATACCAAAGATCAGATCAGTGAGTTCTTCAATCCTTCCTATGAGAAGAAGGTGCTGATGGATATCAAGGGAATCCTTGACAGGAAAGAATATCTTTCCGATGATTATATTTATTGGAGATTATAAAATGAGTAAACGAGCAGAGCAGACGGGCAGTAATAAGAAACGGTGGATTCCTTTTCTGTTACCGGTGGCTCTGCTCTTATTTTTTGAAGGAATGTTTCTGATTTATGGTCCGGGGGTATATAACGATTCGGAACAGTATCTGCAGATGCATATTCACCGGGAACCGTTGTACCCCCTGTTTTTATGGGTATTGCGTCTGTGTACTTCGGAACATTACCTGATCCTTATGGGCATCCTGCAGAATCTTTTGATGGTAGTCTCCATCTGGCTCCTGACAAGAACGATTGCATGGAAGTTTTCCCTTTCCTTTGGCTGGCAGGTCCTTTTGGCGTTGCTTCAGGTGTTTCCGCATCTGCTGATTAAGTATTTTTCTGCAATGAGTATTTTCATTACCAATTCAGTCATGAGTGAAGCCCTCACCTTTCCATTGTTTACACTTTGGGCGATGAATACACTGGAACTTTTATGGGAAGGAAAGAGGAAGAATGCAGTGGGGACACTGGTACTTGCAATTCTGCTCAGTCTCACACGTGGACAGATGATGGTTACGATTCTGGTGTTCTTTTTTGTGGAACTGTACCGAATTATTTTTTCCTGTAAAAAGAAAAGAATACTGATTTCAGTTCTTGGTCTGGTTTTATTGGTGGCAGCGGCCTTCGGTGTACGTACCTTGACGGTGCGATGCTATAATCTTGCGGTGCATGGAAGATTCATCAACAATACCTATGGAAATGTGAATCTGGTAACGGATATGATCTATGCATCCGATCGTGAAGATGGAGAAAATATCAAGGATGAACAGACGAGAGCGTTCTTCTATGAAATTTTTGATAAGGCATGGGAGATCGAAGGCAATTATCAGTTTGCAGGAAGCTCCCTGAGCCAGCGTGCAGAGCATATAGAACAAAAACATGATGATATTAAATTCAATTGTATAGAGGACACTTTTTATCAATACTACGATCGAAATGTAACAACGGATTATATTACCCAGAATCTTTTAGCCGATGAACAGGCTGCAGCAATCATGAAAGGGATCTTCCCGAAATGCTTTAAAAACTGGCTGCTGACCTACTGTGGGATTGTGTATTACGGACTGATCCGGAGCATTGCGGTGGTAAATCCATTGATTAATGTTGTGGCAGTGTTGATTTATGTATCTGCAATTGCAATTACTATATGGTTGTGGAAGAGAAACCCGAAGAGTCATGCCATTCCCATGATGTGTCTTTCCCTTCTTTTCATTGCAGGGAATACAGCAGCAGTGGCCTTGACCATTATGTGCCTGTCACGCTATATGATTTATGGATTTTCCCTTTTCTACCTGTCGTATCTCATGGTGGCGGCAGAGTTGCTTAGAACGTACCAATGTGATAAAATGGTAACTATTCAGAGCCATGCAAAATCTGATAAATATGATCGAAATGCTTGCATTTCGGAGCATATTTGACAGATTTTATATGGCGAAGTAACTACATGAGCAAAACATAAGCTGTGAAACAGCGGTTTTGCGAATGGAGTTCTGAATAGTTACGAAAGAACAGTAATTAAAATCGGCAGCTTATGAATGCGGCATGGTTGAACAAACATGCAGAAAGGATAAACCAATGGGATATCAGAATCTTGTATTTGATAAAGAAAGTGTATTTTTAGTAACAGGTGGTGCCGGTTTTATCGGATCAAACCTCTGCGAAGCAATTTTGAATATGGGTTATACTGTACGGTGTCTGGATAATCTTTCTACCGGCAAATATGAAAATATTGAGCCGTTTACACAGAATCCCCATTTTACCTTTATTAAAGGAGACATCCGGGATCTGGATACCTGTATGGAAGCAACAAAGGGCGTGGATTATGTGTTGAATCAGGCTGCCTGGGGAAGTGTACCCCGAAGCATCGAGATGCCTCTTTTATATGAGGAAATCAATATCCGTGGAACCTTAAATATGATGGAAGCATCCAGACAGAATGGCGTTAAGAAATTTGTCTATGCATCCAGCTCCTCCGTATATGGAGATCATCCGGTACTTCCGAAGAAGGAAGGACAGGAAGGAAAGCTGTTATCCCCTTATGCACTGACAAAGCGTGTGGATGAGGAATATGGCAGACTGTATAAGGTGCTGTATGGCCTCGATACTTATGGAATGCGTTATTTTAACGTATTTGGACGCAGACAGGATCCGAATGGCGTGTATGCAGCAGTGATTCCGAAGTTTATTAAACAGTTAATGGATGGCGAGACGCCTACGATCAATGGAGACGGAAAGCAGTCCAGAGACTTTACCTATGTTGAAAATGTTGTAGAAGCGAACTTAAAGGCATGTCAGGCTTCTTCGGAAGCAGCCGGCGAAGCATTTAACATTGGTGCAGGCGGCAGAGAGTTCCTTATTGATGTTTATCACAATATCTGTAAAGCTTTGAATAAAGAGGTTGAGCCGAACTTCGGCCCGGACCGCAAGGGAGATATCCGGGATTCCAATGCCGATATCAGCAAGGCAAAGGAACTGCTCGGATATGATCCGGATTATGACTTTGCCAAGGGAATTGCCCTTGCCATTGACTGGTATAAGGAAAACCTGTAAGGGAGAATCGGGAATGGACAAGCCAGTTAAAATTCTGCAGATTGTCGGATCCATGCATCCGGGAGGAATCGAGAATTTTGTAATGAACCTTTACGAGCATATTGACCGGGAACGTTTTCCTTTTGATTTTGTTGTGCATAAGCAACAGGAGGGAGATTACACAGAGCGGATTGAAGAACTGGGAGGACAGATTTATCTGCTTCCACGTCTGACGCGCCATCCGATACAGAATCTCCGCGGAATTTACCGGCTGGTGAAGGAGAATCATTATGATATTGTCATCCGCCATACACCGAATGCTCTCATTGCACCACAGCTTCTTGCAGCGCGTCTGGCCGGTGCACACACGATTTGTCATGCACACAGTGAGACAGATAAGCAGAAGGTGTTTCATATCCTTGGTAAGGCATTGATGAAGATTGCGGCAGAGCGAAGAATTGCCTGTTCCGTAAATGCAGGAAAATGGATGTTTGGAAAGCAGCATTATGACATGGTACACAATGCAGTGGATATCTCTTCCTTTCAGTATTCAAAAGAAAAAGAAGAGAAAATCCGGGACGAATTTCAGCTTGGAGATCGTCATATTTATGGACATGTCGGCAATTTTGTATGGTCGAAGAATCACCTGCTGATGCTGCATATTTTTAAAGAAATTCAGAAACAGGATCCGGAAGCAGTGCTGTTCTTTGTCGGACAGGGAACCATGCAGAAGGAAATTGAAGAAGAAATACAGAAGCTTTCGCTTCAGGACAGCGTCATTCTTACGGGAGTCCGTAAGGATGTATCGGTATTGATGTCTGCGTTTCATGTGTTGTTATTCCCATCGGTCTATGAAGGGCTTCCGCTTACCCTGATTGAAGCACAGGCAGCGGGTTTGCCCTGCCTGATTTCGGATAGCATCACAAGCGATGTAATTGTGACAGAGGGACTGGTGAAGCCGTTTTCCCTGGAAAAAACACCGGCAGAGTGGGCAGCACAGGCAGTTCAAATGGTCAGAGAGAATAATGAGCTTACCAGAAAATGCCAGAGAGAGCGGATTGCCCGGGCAGGATACGATATTGATGCGCTGGTTGAATGGTACGAAAGTTATTTTACACAGATTGCAGCCGGAAAATAAAGATACAGGATGTGGAGGAACAGGAATTCCATGAAGGAAATAAAAGGAAATAAGAAAACCGAACAGAATGAAATCCTGCATGTTCTCCATGTGTTTGGCAAGTTAAACCGTGGCGGCGCCGAAAGCCGTGTTATGG
This sequence comes from Anaerobutyricum sp., assembly GCA_963638365.1. GTDB lineage: Bacteria > Bacillota > Clostridia > Lachnospirales > Lachnospiraceae > Suilimivivens. The sequence continues at coordinate 60,937 of CAVHRK010000010.1, forward strand.
ATCTGTACCGGAATGTGGATCGTGCGAAGGTACAGTTTGATTTTATGCAGCACACGACCAAGGTGTGTGATTTTCAACCGGAAATCGAACAGTTAGGAGGAAAGGTTTATCACGTTCCTCCTTTTCGTTTTTGGAATTATTTTTCCTACTGCAAGGCATGGAAACAGTTTATCAGGGAACATCCGGAGATCCGGATTGCGCATGGACATATGACAAGTACGGCATCCATCTATCTGCCGATTGTACACAAAAAGGGCGTTTTTACGATCGCACATTCGAGAAATGCCGGTGTGGATAAAGGAATAAAGGGTAAGCTTACGAAATTTCTGCGTCGGAATCTGGCAGAAAAATGTGACCGCTGCTTTGCCTGCTCAAAGCTTGCAGGGGAAGCTGTGTTTGGAAAAGAAGCGATGGAGCAGGGAAATGTAACGATCATTCCCAATGCCATTGATGCAGCGAGATTTACTTTTGATCCGGAAGTGCGTAAACAGAAACGGGAAGAACTTCACATTCAGCCGGAAGAGTTCCTGATTGGAGAGGTTGGCCGGTTTGATCCACAGAAAAATCAGAAATATGCGGTGGAGATTCTGGCAGAATGCAGAAAGAAGAATTTCCCGGCAAAACTGATTCTGATTGGAGAAGGTCCGTTGATGGAAACCGTGCGGCAGCAGGTGGAGGAACTTCAGCTTCAGGAATACGTGATTTTTACCGGCTTGCAGAAGAATGTCGTGCCTTTTTATCAGGCAATGGATTTCTTCCTGCTCCCGTCCTTTTATGAGGGATTACCGGGAGTAGCAGTGGAAGCACAGGCAAGCGGCCTGCGGGGAATCTTGTCCGATGCGATCACGACAGAAACAGCGATGACTTCTTTGATGGAATTCCGGAATGTACAGGAGCCGGCAGAAGTCTGGGCAGACCGGATCATGGCCTGTGGACATTATGAAAGACAAAATACATTAAAAGAGATGCAGGAGGCTGGATTTGATGTAAAGAATCTGGCCAAACGGTTACAGGATTTTTACTTAAGAGTAAGCGAAGATCCTGCACAGGAGTTTATCTGATATGTGATATCTGGAAAACAAGATATTGGATGATGAGGAGATTTAATAAGAAATGAAATATAAAGTTGTCGTATTTGGAGTGAAAGATACTTCGGAAAATATTGTAGAATTTATTCAAAGCCAGATCTGTCCGGTGGATCTGGTAATTACCATCAGTCCGGAGGTTACGAAAAAGAATCAGGTATCCGGGTATAAGGGACTTTCTGTTTTGACAGAGAAGTATGGAATTCCTGTTCATGAGGCGGACAGTTATTTTTTGACGGATGAGAAAACACAGAAGTTTCTGAAAGAGAACGAATTTGACATCGGAATTTCTATGGGATGGCAGAGGCTGATTCCGGAAAGTGTTCTGAACTGCTTTCAATATGGCATTTATGGATTTCATGGAAACAGTGGTTATCTTCCCTTTGGTCGTGGAAGATCCCCGTTAAACTGGTCCATTATTCTGGGGGATACCCGGTTTAATTTGAACCTGTTCCGCTATGATGAAAAGGCAGACAGTCCGAATGTGTTTGCAACGGAGATGTTTTCCATTACACCACACGATGATATTCGGACGGCACAGTATAAGAATATGATCTGTTCCAAGAATCTGATCCGTAAGCTTTTACTTGCCTATCAGCAGGGAAATATCCAGATTCGGACAGAGTCAAAGGATTTTGATTCCTGGTATACGAAGAGGACCGCGGCAGATGGAAAAGTAGATTTCCATGACAGAACACGTAATATCTATAATCTGATCCGTGGAGTAGCGGCACCGTTTCCCGGAGCCTATGCGTATGTCAATGAAAAAGATAAGATTACGATCTGGGAGGCTCATCCATTTGATGAAATGATTGATTTCTCTGCTTATGCACCCGGAGAAGTGATTGATCTGTTTGATGGCAAGCTCATCATCCGTACCGTGGATGGATCGCTTCTGATTGACCGGTATGAGTGTGAGAAGGAAATTGGCGTAGGGGATATTTTTTCCTAAAGGATTTGAAGATTTCTTTCATATTATTCTGAAAGTTGGAGAGTGCGTAAAATGGAAAAGCGAAAAATCGTATTTCATTTGAACTGTCTGGAACATGGCGGAGCAGAGCGGGTGGTATCGAATCTGGCCAATGAGTTTGGACAGGAAGGATATGAGGTTATTGTAGCTACTGAGTGGAAGGGAGAAGAAGAATTTCCTCTTATTCCACAGGTACGACGTGAGATAGTAGGCTTGCAGCCTGGTGATGAGAAAAAGTCCAGAGCCACCCAGTTTTTGCTTCGAATCAAGTATTTAAGAAAATTTCTTAAGAAAGAAAAACCGGATATGGTGATTGCATTTGCACACCGGGCAATCTACCGTGCATTGACAGCGACATGGGGGACCAAAATTCCGGTCATCGTATGCTGCCGTACAGATCCTGTTGGACACTACGATTCTAAATCGGACAAGATTCAGATTAAATTACTTTTTCCGCATGCAGCAGGTGCAGTTTTTCAGACATATGGACAACGTGATTTCTTTAAACCCTACTTGCAGGATAATTCCTGTATTATTTTAAATGCAGTGAACCAGAAGTATATCGAAGCGGAACAGCCTTTAAATCGTAGAAAAGCGGTTGTGCAGTCGGGGCGTCTGGTAGATTTTAAAAATCAGGCGATGCTGATCGATGCTTTTGTGAAGGTTCATGAGAAACATCCGGATTATATTCTACAGTTTTTTGGCGGAGATTCTGGGGATGGTACGAAAGCAAAATTACTTAAGAAAATAGCGGACTATGGAGCAAAGGATTATATTTTCCTTATGGGAGACTCGGATCAATTGGAAAAAGATCTGATTGATGCATCCGTTTATGCATTTTCTTCGGATTGGGAGGGACTGCCGAATGCACTTGTAGAAGCGATGACATTAGGACTCCCGATTGTTGCAACAGACTGCCCGTGTGGCGGGCCTGCAACAATCATGACGAATGAAGTAGACGGCTTATTAATTCCTGTTAAAAACGCAAAGGCTATGGAAGAGGGAATCAACCGGTTAATTGAAGACCGGGCATTGGCAGAGCGTCTGGGGAAGGAAGCGAGAAAAATTGCGGATCGTGTTAATGTATCCTCCATTTTTGAACAATGGCGTGATTTCATTGAGGACCGGATTCAGGCATGGAACAGGGTGTAAGTTATTAAAGTGAATGGATGGAGAGTTGTACCTATAAAGAATAAAGCAAAAGGAGAAAGAAAATGTTTTCATATGAGGATTACAGAGAGATTATTCGGATTGTACAGGTAACAGGAAGACAAATGAAATATCAGGAAGCATTAAACAGTGACCGGTTTGTAATTATGCGCCACGATGTAGAATATAGCGTGGAGAGAGCCTATGAGCTTGCCAAAGTAGAAACAAGTATGGATTTTGCTTCAACATATTTCTTCCAGTGGACCAACAATACCTATAATATCCTTTCCAGAAAGAATATGGAGCTGATTAAGGATATGCATGAACGGGGACATCAGATCGGACTTCATTTTGCACTGAACGGGCTGACGGATATGGAACAGATCCGGAAGCAGATTGTCAAAGAGATGGATATGCTGACGGAAATGTATGGATTTCATTTTGATACATTCTCGTTTCACAGACCGTCCAAGGATGTACTTCGGGAGAACATCAAACTGCCCGGTATTCTGAATGCTTATCAGGATGAGTTCTTTACTTTCGCAGAGAATGTAACAGAAGATACACCGGTACAGGTGAAATATATGTCCGATGCCAATCACATTTGGAGATACGGTTATCCGGATGAAGCAAATATTACCGGCTATGATAAAGTACAGATCCTGACACATCCATTTGCATGGTGTAAGGAAGGATATGATAATTTCAATAATTATAAAGCTCTGATGAAGGAAAAGACAGCAGAACTTATCAATGGAATTGATAATGAATGCAAGGATTTCGGGGAATATAAGGATTGGTTTTTTGACCATGTCTGTACCTATTAACGGTTTGTAATAAGGAGCATTGGCATGTGTGGAATATGCGGCTTTATCTCAAAACAGAATATTACAGGGGATGAACTCCATGCAATGAATGAAACCATGGTTCATCGAGGTCCGGATGATGGCGGTGTGGAGATTTATCCGATGAAGCAGGGATATTCCATTGGACTTGCACAGCGCCGCCTTGCCATTCTGGATTTATCTTCGCTGGGGCATCAGCCGATGCATTCAGCAGATGGAAGAGTGAGCGTTGTTTATAATGGAGAAATCTATAATTTCCGGCAGATTCGTGAGGAATTGAAGGGATATCCATTTGTTTCGGATTGTGATACGGAAGTGATTATTGCTGCTTATCTCAAATGGGGAATTTCCTGCGTGGATCATTTTAACGGTATGTTTGCGATCTGTCTGTATGATCGGGAAGGAGATACAGTATATCTGATTCGTGACCGTATTGGCAAGAAGCCTCTGTATTATGAGATTGAGGATGGTAATCTGTACTTTGGATCAGAGTTAAAGCCATTAATGAAACGTCCCGGATTTCAGGAAGAGATCCGTACCGACGTATTGCCACGGTTTCTTTATCAGCAATATATTGCGGAACCGGATACTATTTTTGAAAATGTATATAAATTATGCCCCGGAGAAATCCTGTCCTTTTGCTATGGAGAGGTGAAAACCTGGAAATACTGGGATATTAAGAAGGTTTACCACGAAATGCGGCAGCAGCCCGTAATGGACTATGCAGAAGCAAAGGAGACCTTAAAGGAACTTTTAAAGGAATCGGTAAAGAAAAGAATGATCGCCGATGTACCTCTCGGTGCATTCTTAAGTGGAGGCTATGATTCTTCCTTAATGACAGCCATTGCACAGGAAATTTCGGATACACCGGTAAAGACCTTTACGATAGGCTTTCCGGTAGAACGCTATAATGAGGCAGAATATGCGAAAGAAGTAGCTGAATTCTTAGGAACGGATCATACAGAGCTGTATATTGATCAAAATCAGATGTTTGATCTTGTCAGCAGTATTCCGACATATTATGATGAACCATTTGCGGATTCTTCTCAAATTGCGACTATGTTGGTATCGGAACTTGCAAGAAAGCGGGTAACGGTCGCCCTTTCCGGTGATGGGGGCGATGAATTCTTTTGTGGTTATAATGTTTATGACAAGGTTCATCAGGCACAGCAACTGGATTGGCTGGGAGGAATGACACATGGTATTTGCAACATTCCGGGAATTCGCTCCTTGAAACTGGAAGAAAAGCTTCCGTTTTCCGTGCGTGCGATTGCTGGTAACCGCCCTAAGGAAACGAAAACACAGTTTGCTTATAATAAATATGCGCCCATTGCCCGCAGAATGGTTTTAGGAGAACAAATATCCTGCCATTATCCGGTAGAAAGCAGTTATGTGGTAAAGGACTGGCAGATTCGCCGGATGCTGCTTGATATGGATACGTATCTGCCGGGCGATATTCTTTGTAAAGTAGATCGCGCCTCAATGAAATATTCTCTGGAGGCAAGGTGTCCGATTCTGGATAAAGACGTTATGGAGTATTCCTTCAGGATTCCCCATGAGATGAAATATCAGCAGGGAGTTAAGAAGAAAATTCTGAAAGATATTGCATATGATTATCTGCCAAAGGATTTATTAGAGCGCCCGAAGACAGGATTTGCCGTACCAATGGATCAATGGCTGCACGGTCCATTAAAAGAACAACTGTTATTGTATTCGAATAAAGATTTTTTGAAAAAACAGGGAATCTTTGACCCGGAATATACTTCGATGAGGGTTATGCAGTATCTTGGAACGCAGGATGCCGGCCCGTCTACCGGTGCCAATTATTCCAAGCTGATGTGGGCGTTTTTTGTGTTCCAACAGTGGTTTGAGACCTATAGGAGATAAATAAGATGCATATTGCTTGTATGATTGGGTCACTGGCCCGAGGCGGTTCGGAACGCGTTATGCGTAATTTAATGAGCTATATGGTGGAGAAAGGGCATCAGGTTACATTAGTTACTCAATATAAAAAGCAGGACGAATATCCGTTGAATAGTCAGGTGAAAAGAATTATATCGGATATTACACCGGAAGAAGTGGGAAAAAGCCGTCTGCTAAATTTTTGCAGACGCTTTCGAAAATTACGAAACATATGGAAAATGGAAAAGCCCGATGTCATCTTAGTGTTCATAGGGAAAAATAATATTATGACATTGTTTACTTCGTGGGGATTGCATATTCCGGTGGTTGTTTCAGTGAGAGCAGACCCAAATCAGGAGTACCCATCCAGATGGATGCGGTTTGCAGCGCGACATTTGTTCCGAAAAGCGGCAGGAGTTGTTTTACAAACAAGAGAGTGCGCACAGTTTTTCCCTGATGCGGTAAAAGAAAAAGTAGTAATTTTACGTAATCCCATTAACCCAGAGTTTTTTGAGGAACCGTATAACGGGGAGAGAGAACATACCATTATAGTAGTTGGAAGAATGGATGAACAGAAAAATCACCAACTCTTAATACGTGCATTTGCTTTATTAGCTTCAGAATACCCGGATTATCAGGTAATATTGTATGGATCGGGTGAAAAGGAAGGGATGCTGCGACAATTAGTCAGGGATTTGCAGATTGAAAATAGAGTAGAATTTGCAGGTGTTGTGTCTGACGTGGTAGGACATATTAAAAAAGCAGGTGTTTTTGTTATGCCATCCAAATCAGAGGGAATGCCAAATGCATTAATCGAGGCCATGATTTTGGGGATACCGGTAATTTCGACAGATTGTCCATGTGGTGGCCCAAGAGAGTTGATTGACCACGGCAGAAATGGTTTGTTGACTCCGGTTGATGATGTGGAGAAAATGAAAGAAAACCTGCAATTTCTATTAAATGACTCGCAAAATGCATATCAAATGGGACAGAACGCGAGAAAAACAACAGATATTTATCGTGAGGAAATTGTTTATCGTGAGTGGATGGATTATCTGATGAGTGTGACAAGGAAAAACAAATAATCCAGTAAACATCAGCAACCGGAAGCGGTTTATAAATGATCTCAAGACGAAAAACGGAGAAAAAATATGTGTGGAATCGCTGGATTCTGTAATTTTCACGGGTCCGTGAAAATGCAGGAAGAAAATTTGGAAAAAATGAAACAACGAATGCTTCACCGAGGTCCGGATGCAGGAGGAAGCTATGTCTCAGAAGATGGTAAGGTGGCATTGGGACACCGAAGATTGTCCATTGTGGATCTTTCTGAAGCCGGCCTTCAACCCATGAAATCCCATAGCGGTCGTTATGTTATGGTTTATAATGGGGAGATCTATAATTATAAGAAGCTTTCTCAAAAGCTTCTGGAAGAGAAGAAAGTGGACCGGTTCCGGGGAACCTCCGATTCCGAAGTGATTCTGGAAGCATTTGAAGCTTATGGCGTGGAAGAAACGATTGCACAATGTAAGGGAATGTTCGCCATTGCTCTTTATGATACGAAGGAACAGAAGCTGTATCTGTTACGTGACCGTATTGGGGAAAAACCCTTGTATTATGGCTTTATGGGCGATACCTTTGTGTTCGCTTCTGATGTGGCCTGCATTGCAGCCCTGGATGGATTTCAGAATCCCATTCATAAAGATGTATTGGGCATTTACTTTATTCATGGATATATTCCGGCCCCCTATTCCATTTATGAGAATATCTATAAATTAGAACCGGGATGCATATTAGAAATTAAATCACCATTTAATAAATACGATATTTCGACCTACTGGTCTATCAAAGAGGTAGCACAACATGGACAGGAGCATCTGTTCCATGGAGCGTATGAAGAGGCGGTGGATGAACTGGAACGCCTATTAAAGGCATCCATTCAGGATCAGATGATGGCGGATGTGCCGGTTGGAGCCTTTTTATCTGCCGGAATTGACAGCAGTACGGTAGTTGCCCTGATGCAGTCCCTGCATCCGGATAAAGTTAAGACCTTTACCATCGGCATGGAGGATGAAAAGTATAACGAGGCCGTTTATGCGAAGGAAATTGCCGCCCATCTGGGAACGGAACATACTGAACTTTACATTACCGAGGAGGATGCCAAGGGCGTTATCCCGAAGATTCCCTTTATTTTTGGAGAGCCGTTTGCAGATTCTTCCCAGATTCCGACTTATCTCGTAAGTAAGATGACAAGGGAGCATGTGACGGTATCTCTTAGCGGAGATGGCGGGGATGAATTGTTCTGCGGATACAATTCCTATGCGTCAGTGGACCGGATCTGGGGCAAAATGAAGAGTGTGCCATATGGAATCCGGAAACTGGCAAGTGAACTGGTACTGCATAGCCCACTTTCCAATAAGGAAATTTACCGGGTCAAAGGAACACTCCTTGGAGCCAAGGGTCCATCCGATCTTTACCGGTTATCCATGGAAAGGGAACCGTTAATTAAGGATATTACGTTATCTAAGGAAGAAATTCCATATAAATACACCGAGTACGATCCCGGATTTTTAAAAGAAACAAACCATAATATTATGTTGATGGATATGTTGATGTATCATCCGGATGATATTCTTGTGAAAGTAGACCGGACGGCGATGGCTGTTTCACTGGAAACCCGTGTTCCCATGCTGGATAAAGATGTGGTAGAGTTTGCATGGACCCTTCCGGTTGAGTTTGAACGGCAGAACGGTGTAGGAAAACGGATTTTAAGAGATGTCCTGTACCGCTATGTCCCGAAAGAAATGATGGAACGACCTAAAAAGGGATTTTCCATCCCTATTCAGAAATGGCTGAAGGAAAAGGAACTCCGTGAATGGGCGGAAAATCTGATTGACCGGAAGACACTGATTAAGCAGGGGATTCTCAATCCGGATGTTGTCTGGAAAATGTGGACAGACTTTATCGAAAAAGATGAATGGAGAATTCAGATCTGGTATGTTCTGATGCTCCAGGAATGGATGAGTTATGTACTTTAATTCCTATGTATTTATCCTGTTCTTTCTTCCTCTTTCTGTGACCGGATATTTCCTGTTGCAGAAAGGAGGATACCGAAAGGCGGCAGCTATTTATATCATTGGAATGACACTGTGGTTCTGCGGATATGGAAATCCGTGGAATGCAGTGATTTTTGTGTTTCTTATTTTTATGAACTATGGATTCGTTATCCTGCTCAGACAAAAGAAGAAGGTAGGTGGGCTTGCTACAGCAATTTTACTGGATGTTGCAGTTCTGGTCTTTTTTAAATTCTCCGGTAAGCTTCCTCTTGGAATCAGTTTTTATACCTTTCAGTTAATTGCGTACCTTGTGGATACCTATCGTGGAAAGTGTGAAGACCAGGCCCTCTTTGAGTATCTGCAGTTTATGTGCTTCTTTCCACGGTTCCTGCAGGGGCCCATTGTGCTGCAGGAGGATTTTATTCCACAGCTCCGGGCAGAAAACAGAAGCGTTCTTTCCTATGATCATTTAGGAAGAGGACTTTACAGCTTTGCGCTTGGGCTTGGAAAGAAGGTCTTACTTGCAGATTCTCTTGCGAAAATTGTTAGTCAGGGATATGCGGATGTGACAGCCTTAAATTCAATAGAAGCGTTGCTTGTTATGGTCTGCTATTCACTACAGCTTTATTTTGATTTCAGTGGTTATTGCGATATGGCATCCGGGATTGCCCTGATGTTAAACCTGAATCTTCCGGTGAACTTTAATTCACCATACAAAGCAGCTTCCATTTCGGAATTCTGGGATCGGTGGCATATGACATTGACCAGATTCTTTACGCGATATGTGTATATTCCGTTGGGAGGAAGCCGGAAAGGAACAGCAAGAACCCTGCTTAATATTATGATTATTTTCCTGTTAAGTGGTTTCTGGCATGGGACGAACTGGACCTTCCTTGTCTGGGGAGCACTTCATGGCCTGTGCATGGTCTTTGAACGGGTCACCGGATATGAGAAGTGGAAGCTTCCCCATGCGTTGAAAGTCGCATGGACCTTTGTACTTACGACTTTTGCATGGAGTATCTTCCGGGCAGAGTCCCTGACACAGGCAGGACAGCTTTGGAACCGCCTTTTCACCGGTGGAATTGGTAAGATCAGCGAACAAATAACAAGTGTTTTTAATGATACAATGGAAATCCGGCTTCTCGTAAGAATGAAGCTTTTGCCGTTTCTTTCAGGACATCCGGGAGTACCGGCGGTGGTGATGACCATGGTACTTCTGATTGCCTGCTTTGTGATGAGAAATACCACACAGAAGACAGAGCAGATGAAGTGGAATGCATGGAAGATGTTTGTGACGGCAGGGTTATTGTTCTGGAGTGTGATGTCCCTTGCAGATATTACACAGTTTTTATATGTAAATTTCTAAGTATTGATGGATCAGGATGAATAAAATTAAATTCGAATTTAACTTTAACAAATATTAACTTGTTAAATAAAACAAGAGGTGAGATTTAATCAATTCTGGAAAGGAGGACAGCAGGGTGAAAACAACTCAATCATCAGATGATCATACAAAAATGACCGGGGATGAGAATGATCACAAGGCGAAACATTGGTTTTGCAGTACATTAGCATGGTCAGCAGTTTTGCTTATTGGCATTGCAGCCATTGTGATTATTGTGGATCCTTATTTTCATTATCACAAGCCACTGTCCTTTTTATCCTACCGGATTTATGAAGAACGTTATGTCAATGACGGAATTTCACGGCATTTTACCTATGATGCGGTAATTACCGGCACATCCATGTCCCAGAACTTTAAGACAAGCGAACTGGATGAATTATTTGGAACACATTCGGTAAAGGAACCGTTTTCCGGAGCCGGATTTAAGGAACTGAGTGAGAATCTGGACCGAACGCTGCAGTATGGGCAGGAGGTTAAGATGGTGGTGATGCCGTTAGATTACAATGCCCTTCTTCAGAATGCGGACTGGCAGAAATATGATGAATACCCGACCTATCTATATGACAACAATATATTTAATGACACACGTTATGTATGGAATAAAGCGATTTTTTATCATGGGGTGGTGGCAGATCTGCTGCGAACCTTAAGCGGAGAGCCAACAACTACCATGGATGAGTATTCTGCCTGGGTGCGGGAAACCGGCCTTGAACATATTCTGGCATCTTATACAAGGGCAGACCAGCAGCCGGTAGAGGATCCTTTCTTTAATAAGGAAGACCGCAGGATGGTGGAGGAAAACATTACAAAGAACATCATTGATCTGGTCAACCGTTATCCGGATACAGAGTTTTATTTCTATTATCCACCCTACAGTATCTGCTATTTTGATGGACTGCATCTGCAAAATGCACTGACGAAGCAGCTGGAAGCAGAACAACTCACGACAGAGCTTTTGTTGCAATGTCCAAATGTAAAGTTGTATAATTTCTTTGACCAGACACAGGTAATCTGTAATCTGGATTATTACAATGATACGGTACATTATTCTGCAGAAGTAAGCTCCATGATTCTGAACTGGATGAAGGAAGGAACCGGACTTATTACGAAAGACAATTATGAACAGAAGCTTTCGGAAGAAGCAGATTATTTTAACCATTATGATTATGACAGCATTTATGCGGCACTGAGCGAGGTGACACCATGATAATCATTCGTATGTCCGGGGGCCTGGAACGTCAGATGTTCCAGTATGCTTTATATTTAAAGCTTACCGCAATGGGGCGCGAAGTAAAATTTGATGATATTAATGAATATCGGGATGAGAAGGCAAAACCGATCATGCTTTCGGTATTTGGACTGACTTACCCGCGGGCAACATGGGATGAGATTAATGTATTTACGGATGGTTCTACGAAAATGTGGGATCGTTTAAGAAAAATTTTGGGAGGACGTAGAACGAATATTTACCGGGAAAAAGGATATTTTGATCCACAGGTACTTGCTATGGAGGAGGGATATCTGGACGGAACCTTTCAGAGTGAAAAGTATTTTGGCGATATCAGGGAGGAGGTACGGAAGGCATTTCAGTTCTCGGATCTTGCGGACATGCATCTCCCGCAGCCGATCTATGATTCAACAGTGGAGTTGCTTGGCAGAATTACGGAGACAAATGCTGTTGGAATACATATCCGGCGGAGCGATTCGAGACCGAATGAGGAATTGTATGAGAACATCTGCACACCGGAGTATTACAGGGCTGCAGTAAACTATATACAGGAGCGTTATCCGGATGCAACCTATTATATTTTCAGTAATGAACCAAAGTGGATCAAGGGCTGGATGAAGGATCTGATTAAGAGCCAGATTACCGAAGAAATGACCAGAGAGCAGATCGTTGCTATCCGGAAGAAATTTGTTATGGTGCAGACGAATACGGAATATACCTCTTACCTTGACTTATTGTTACTTGAGTCATGTAAACACAATATCATATCGAATTCCAGTTTTAGCTGGTGGGGGGCATGGCTGAATGAATATCCGGATAAAATTGTCATAGCACCGACACCATGGATGAACAATTCCCAGGGAGAAGAGATCTATACAGAGGGAATGGTTCTCATTAACGGAAAGGGTAAGGTAGAACACCGGGTAAAATAAATGGATATTATTCGTATGGAAGGCGGATTGGGGAATCAGCTTTTTCAATATGCGCTATACCGACAACTCCGGTCTCAGGGAAGATGCGTGAAGATGGATGTGACAACCGAATATGGAAGAGAGCACGACAGACAGCAGATGCTGTGGGCGTTTGATGCCGTTTATGAGGAAGCTACGCAGGATGAAATCAACTGTCTGACCGATGGATTTATGGATCTGCCATCCAGAATTCGCAGAAAACTTACCGGGCGGAGAACGAAAAAGTATGCAGAGGCAGACAGCAATTTTGACCCGCAGGTACTTCAGAAAACGCCGGTTTATCTGACCGGATATTTTCAGAGTGAGAAATATTTTGCAGACATTAAAGAACAACTGCGCAGCGAGCTGGATTTTAGCGGACGGATTTATGAGAATTTACAGGATACCCTGCTTTATAAGATTAAGGAATATAGGTATGCGATTGAAAACTCGCAATCTGTCGCGATTCATGTGCGTCGTGGTGATTATCTGAACCATCCGGAAATGTATGGCATGAGCTGTACCACAGAATACTACAGGGCAGGAGTACATTATATCAGGGAGCGTCACCCGGATGCGAAATTCTTTGTGTTTACCAATGATCCCGTCTGGACAGCAAAGTGGCTTCAGGAAAACTTTCTGGGAGATTTTACCCTGATTCAGGGAACGGACGAAGAAACAGGATATCTGGATCTGATGCTGATGAGCCGGTGTAAGCATCAGGTTATGGCTAATTCCAGTTTCAGCTGGTGGGGAGCATGGCTCAACAGGAATAATGATAAGCTGGTGGTTGCCCCGGAGCCATGGTTCGGAGACCGGGAATGCAGGGATATTTATACGGAGGGAATGATCCGGATAAATCCGCATGGAGTGATACGGCATAAAGAAAGGATATCGGAAGAATGATACACGAAAATATACAGATTTCCGTGATTGTAGCAGCTTACAATATTGAAAAATATCTGGCAAGGTGCCTTGATAGTATCTGCAGTCAGACTTACCATAATCTTGAAATTTTCGTGGTGGACGATGGTTCCACGGACAAGACACCACAGATCTGTGATGAATATGCTGCAAAGGATGACAGAATCCGGGTGATTCATCAGAGTAATATGGGATTATCCGGAGCCAGAAATTCTGCATTGAAAGAAGCTTCGGGAGAGTATATTGGATATGTGGATGGTGATGACTATATTGAACCGGATATGTATGAAAATATGCTGGATGCCTGCCTGCAGAATGACGCACAGCTTGCCATCTGTTCTTACCGGCAGATTGGCAGTGAAAAAGAGAAGAATTCGTTTAGCGGAAAGCGTTATCCTTTAGCAAGGGAAGAGGCTCTTGAAATATATATCTGCGATAATAAACCATATCATATTTATAATGCGGTATGGAGTAAGCTGTTCAGGCGGGATATTGTGAAAGATGTCATGTTTCCGGTCGGGCATAAATCGGAAGATATTCCTTATACCACGAAGGCACTCATTAATGCACAAAAGTGTGTGTTTCTGGATACTCCTTATTATAATTATGTGGTAGACCGGGAAGACAGTATTATGAATCAGAACATTCATGAACGCCGTTTTAACGATGAAATTCCGTTCTGGAAGGAACAGCAGGGATATTTGTATGGAGTAGGAATGAAGGAACTGGCTGATAAAGCATCTTACCAGTTTTATCGCAGAATGCTTTATTACTTTCTTGATTTTAAAAAGCGGAAAATGGGAGAATCTGCATGGCAGTTGATTCAGATGCTCCGGGAAGATCAGAAGAAAATTAAGGCAATCTATAAAAATAGTTATGTAACAACGGGAGATAAGGTAAGAATGCATATTGCGCTTCATACACCGGGACTCTATTATGTTCTGGTGCGTGCATATGATAAATTTGTGATTCCATTGCGACAGTAAAAGAAGGCGGCAGAGCAATCTGGCCGCCTTGATTTGCTTAATAATGGCGGCTATGGTATAATATTATGATTTATGCAGCATCTCGAAATTTTAAAAATCGGAAAGAAACAAAGGTAGAAAAATCATGAAACAGCCCAACCTGTTACAGAAGATAAATGAAATTTTTGATAAGAAGCAGAAGCGTCAACTGGTGCTTCTTGGCTTTATGATTTTTATTGGAGGTTTCCTGGAAACGCTTGGTGTCAGTACGATGATTCCGGTAGTTACGGTACTTCTGACACCGGAAAAGGTGCAGGAATATATTGATAAATATGACTTTTTAAGCAAAATCTGTACCACGCTGCATATTACCAGTGTGAATCAGGTAGCGGTATCCCTGTTATTGCTTTTAATGGCAGTCTATGTGATTAAGAACGTTTATCTGTTATTTCTGGTTTACCGGCAGAATACCTTTATCACCCAGAATCGGAATAATATGATCAGCCGGGTAATGGCTGAGTTCCTGAACCGGCCGTATGAGGAATATCTGGGAGCGGATATTCCCACCGTGTTCCGTATTACGGACAGTGATATTCCACAGACCTTTGCGTTGATGCTCGCATTGCTATCGCTGGCATCCGAAGTTGTAGTATCGTGTCTTATTTTCCTTGTGCTGCTCATTCAGAATGTGCAGATGACTTTGTTTGTGATACTGGTATTCGGTGTTCTGACACTGCTTATTGTCAAGGTGCTGAAGCCAAGGCTGAACCGGATCGGATCCAAAAACCAGGCCATTCAGTCGAGAATTGCAAAGTGGCGTATTCAGGCAACCTATGGCTTGAAGGATGTAAAGGTTCTGAACAGGGAAGAATTCTTTGTAAGAAACTATTATGAGACCGGTAAGATTGGTGCGAATGTTGCCAGAAATTATGCAGTATTGAATAATACACCACGTCTTCTGATTGAAACGATTTTTATTGTCAGTATGTTAGGCTACATTGCCATTTACATCAATGGTGGTGGGGATGTTTCAGAGATGATGACAACAATCGCTACCTTTGGTGTGGCAGCGATCCGCGTGCTTCCGAGTGTCAACCGTATTAATACTTATATTACCGAGATCGCCTATACAACGCCAAGTCTTAACTTTGTATATGAAAATCTGCAGCAGGGGATGAAGACGGATGCCATGCTTGCAGAGCGGAAGGCAAATTCCCAGAAAGAGAAACTGAAACTGGATGATAAGATCGAATTGAATCATATTTCCTTCCATTATCCGGATTCCGACAAGAATATTTTCACGGATGCCCATATGGTAGTTCCGAGAGGAAAGTCTGTTGGTATCATGGGATCTTCCGGTGCCGGGAAATCTACGATTGTGGACATTTTGTTAGGTCTTTTACATGCACAGGAAGGTCAGATCACCTGTGATGGCGTGGATATTTTTAAGAATTATGAGTCCTGGCTGGCGCAGATCGGTTACATTCCGCAGAGCATTTATCTGATTGATGAATCCATCCGCGATAATATTGCATTTGGTATTGATGCGGATAAAATTGATGAGAAACGTATCTGGGAGGTGCTTGAAGAGGCACAGTTAAAGGAATTTATAGAAGAACTTCCGGAAGGTCTTGATACGACCATCGGAGACCGGGGAATCCGTCTGTCCGGTGGACAAAGACAGAGAATCGGAATTGCACGTGCACTGTATCATGATCCGGAGATTCTGGTATTTGATGAGGCAACGTCAGCACTGGATAATGAAACAGAGGCAGCCGTTATGGAGGCTGTTAACAGCTTCCATGGAAAGAAGACCATGGTGATCATTGCACACCGCCTCAATACCATCGAGAAGTGCGATATCATTTATAAGGTTGAAAACGAGAAAATTGTGGAGACATCATTATGATAGCTACGGAAATTGGAGTGGGCGACGGACTGGGCAATCAGTTGTTCCGATACATTACCCTGCGTTGTATGGCGCTGGATCACGGCATGGACTGGGGAATCGTTGGAAGTGAAACGATGGCCAATAATATACACAGTAACTGCGGCCTGTATTTTATGAATCTGGATTATGGAAAAGAAGTTCCTAAGGATCAGATGAAACGTTATAACGAGAAGGAAGACCGGATTTTTATCGGAAATTCCAAACATGATCTGACTCATGGCTGTTACGTGACCGGAGTGGATGAAAAGCTTCTTCACCCGGAAGAGAATACTCTCTATTGGGGGAATATGCAGGCAGAACGCTACTATATCAAACATAAAGAAGAGATCCGGGAATGGCTTAAGGTAAAGGAAGAATATGACTGTAAGGAATTCAGTAGGGACAACCTGTGTATTCTTCATCTGCGCTGCAGCGACTATCTGGACTGTCCGGAACTGTATCTCCGGAAGAAATACTGGATGGACGGCATCCGGAATATGAAGAAGATCCGTCCGGATATGGAATTTATGATTATTACGAATGACGTGAAAGAGGCATCCCGCATTCTGCCCGGAATTCCGGCTTATAATTTTGACCTTGCAAAGGATTATTCGATTATTAAGAACGCAAGGTATTTACTGCTTGCCAATTCTTCCTTTGCGTATTTTCCGGCATTTACCAGTACAACGGTACAGTATATCATCGCCCCGAAGTATTGGGCGCGGCATAATGTATCGAATGGCTACTGGGCCTCCGAACAGAATATTTATGAAGGCTGGCATTATCAGGATCGTAAGGGAAGGGTATTTACCAGTGAGGAATGCCGTAAGGAATTACAGGAGTACAGGCAGAATTCTGTTTATTATAAGCATTTGAATGAGCCATTGCAGGGAATGGCGAAGAAGCGGGAAGAGGTAAAGAGCAGACTGCGTTACTTTAATTACCGCTGCCTGCGGTTATGCCGTGGATTAAAGAGAAAGGTTAAGCGGTTATGGAAAAAAGCCTGAAATTACCGAATGTAACACTGATTGCTGTTACAAGTGTAAAAATATATGAGACCATAAAGGCGCTGACCTATAGTATGCGGGATATTGAATTTGGCGAAGTTGTTCTGGTAACCCACAGAAAACCGCTGGGACTTCCCAAAGGAATTACGTATAAGCATACGGAGAAGATTACCGATATTGATAAGTTCAACTATCTTATGGCATATGAGTTGGGCGCCTACGTGAATACCGACTATATCATTCTGGTGCATTATGATGGGTTTATTGTGCATCCGGAAATGTGGAGAAAGGAATTTCTTGAATACGATTATATCGGATCACCCTGGCCGCTCCCGACAGCGGAGCATTCTACCTATTATGATGAGGATGGAAATGTGTGCCGCGTAGGAAACAGCGTATCTCTGCGCAGCAAACGGCTGCTGGAATATCCGAAGAAGGCCGGACTTGAATGGAAGCCGGCATCCGATGGATTTTATAATGAAGATATCTTTTTGTGCTGTATGAATAAAGTGAAAATCGAGAAGGCCGGTATGAAGTTTGCGCCAATTGAGGTGGCAAGATTGTTTGGAAGAGAGCATACCATACCGGAGACAGAGGGAGTAACCCCGTTTCTGTTTCATAAGTGGTGGGGCGAAAACAAAGATTTTCCAAGGTTTGAGAATCCCATTACAAAGATCTGGCTTATCATGAAAGCCATCCGGCGTAAACTGATGTTTTGGAGAGATTGGAGTTAGCGTATGGTCATTGATTGTGTGCCATTTTTTAACGAACTGGATATTCTGAAGCTTCGTCTTCATATTCTGGATCCGTTGGTGGACCGGTTTGTGATTGAAGAAGCGACACATACCTTTTCGGGGATGCCGAAGGAATTATGTTTTGAAAAAAATAAGCAGATGTTTGCAGAATTTCTCCCTAAAATCACATATCTGATAGTAGATAATTCTCCGGAAGAATTATCTACCCATGAAAGGGATAAATTTCAGAAAAATGCATTAGCGAAAGCACTTACGGAGGTTTCAAACGAGGATGTTCTGATTTTGAGTGATGTGGATGAAATCCCCAATCCGAAGGTGTTAAAAGAAATTATCGAACAATTTGATCCGGATAAAGTATACCATTTGGCACAGAGAAATTTTTACTGTTATCTCAACATGGAGGAGACTTCCGGAAACCTGCTTTCCATAACGGGAGAATTTCCTGATGTGCAGCGCAGAATGTGGCTCGGAACAAAGGTGTTTGCCAAAAGAAATATTCCGGAAAGCGGAATTATTGATCTGCGGGAAGTGGCACCGACCGATCAAAGAAGTGTCCGGGTAGCAGATGGCGGATGGCATTTTGGTTATATGGGAAGCTGTCATGAAACCGATGTTTCTAAAAGAGTCGGTGAAAAGGTGGTTGCGGCCGCCCATCAGGAGTACAACAAGGAAGACATTCTGGCAGAAGTAAAGGACCGCCTGATTCTGGGAGAGGATATTTTTGGAAGAAATGCCCGATTTAACTGGGCGGTAATTGATGATACTTATCCACAGTATTTGCGGGATCACCGGGCGGAGTACGATTATCTGATTATGCCGCCAATCAGTGAAAGCAGAAAGGCGTGGGTCAGAGTATGGATGCCGGTAAAACGGTTCTGCCGTAAAGTACGGAGAAAGATTCGTCGTGTCTGCCGCAGGAGGTAAGGAATGAATCAGAGAAATAAGATTGCAACAGTATATGGATTATGGTTTGCAGACCTTGTCGGAATTGGGATTTCCTTTGTGCTTGCGACTTATATCCGATTTCGGAATTTCCGGGATATGGAGGACAAGGGGATTCACTTTCAGGTGTGTCTCCTGCTTTTGCTTGTCTGCACCATCTATACCTTTTTCCTTGACTGGAACCGGGATTTTGTGAAGCGAAAGACGGCGAGGGAATTTGCAGCCATTGTCCAATATGAAATTATTATGTTTCTTGGCGTACAGCCGATCATGTATTTCCTGAAGTGGTCGGATAAGTTTTCGCGTGCAGTGATGATTATCTTTCCTGTTGTGAATGTTCTGATCACATTACTGATCCATCTGATCATTAAAAAGGCTGTAAAGCTTCATTACCAGTCGGAATCAACGAGGATTAAAGTGCTTGTCATTACACAGAGGTCACTTCTTACCGAAGTTATGGAGAAGTTGAAAAAGGAACTCGATGTCAGCTATCAGATTGTTGACGCGGTATGTATGGAGAAGTTAAAGCCGAACTTTTTAGAAGAAGCAACTCTGATGGCATTGGATGAGGTATTTATTTATGCTCCGGATATGCTGCAAAAGCAGGTACAGGAGATCATAGGAAGCTTTGATGAAATGGGTGTCAACTGTCATTTCTGTGTGGAACTACCGGGAGCGGACAGCAACCGGACGAAGATCGACAGCTTTGCCAATTATCCGGTCATCACCTATACCAGATTCCGCAGCAGTTATAAGCGGTTGTTGATAAAGCGTGTAATGGATATTGTAGGAGGTCTGGTCGGACTTTTGATCACGGCGGTTTTCTTCCCGTTTGTGGCAATTGCGATTAAGCTGGATTCACCGGGACCGGTGCTTTTCTCCCAGATCCGGATCGGACGAAACGGCAGACGGTTTAAGATTTATAAATTCCGCTCCATGTATATCGATGCAGAGGAACGGAAGAAGGAACTGCAGTCCCAGAATGAAGTTAAGGGGCTGATGTTTAAAATGGAAAACGATCCCCGTATCACGAAGGTTGGAAAATTTATCCGGAAAACGAGTATTGACGAACTGCCACAGTTCTATAATGTGGTTAAGGGTGATATGAGCCTTGTGGGAACAAGACCACCTACAGAGGATGAATTTGAAAAATATAACCAGTACTACCGCCGCAGAATCAGTATGACACCGGGGCTTACCGGAATGTGGCAGGTCAGCGGTCGGAGTGAAATTGAGAACTTCGACGATGTTGTGAAGTATGATTTACAGTATATTGATAATTGGTCTTTACATCTTGATATTAAGATCCTGTTTAAGACCATCTGGGTGGTATTTGCAGGGAAAGGTTCCAAATGATGGATGATCGAATGAAGGTTTTAATGATTGGACCGGACCGCAGTGTACATGGCGGAATATCCGGAGTAGTGAATAATTATTACGATGCCGGAATTACCGAAAAAGTGGACCTTAACTACATTGGAACGATGGTTGAGGGAAGCAAGCTCCGCAAGCTTTGGCAGGCGGTGAAAGCCTATGTGAAGTTTCTGACGGTACTGCCCCAATATCCGATTGTGCATGTGAATGTGGCATCGGACAGCAGTTATTACCGGAAATCCCTGTTCATTAAGGCGGCAAAGCGTGCCGGAAAGAAAATCGTGATTCACCAGCATGGCGGCGATTTTGAAACCTTTTATGAAAAGGAACAGAATGACAGGGGAAGAGAAAAGATCCGTCAGGTGCTTGGTATGGGGGATGTGTTTCTGGTACTCTCGCCTGTGTTGGAACAGTTTTTTAAAGGAATTCTGGATCCTGCCAGGGTGATTCTGTTCCCGAATGCAGTACCGGTTCCTTCCAATATCGAAAAGGAATATGGGAAACAGAGAATTTTGTTTCTGGGAAGACTTTGTAAGGAAAAGGGCTTGCGGGAGTTGTTTTCGATCCTGCCGCAGTTGCATGAGCAGTTTCCACAAATGCATTTACTTTTAGGGGGTATCTGGGAGGATGAAGAACTTCGTGCAGAAGCGGAGAGGATGAAGGAATATGTGACCGATCTGGGGTGGCTTCAGGGAGAAGCGAAGAAGGATTATCTGCAGATCAGTGATCTTTTTGTCTTTCCTACTTATTTTGAAGGACAGCCGGTATCTGTTTTAGAAGCCATGGCATATCAGTGTGGAATTGTTGCAACTAAGGTGGGAGGAATTCCACAGATGATTGAGCAGGAACAGACGGGATTATTGATTGAACCAAAAGATCCGGAAGGACTGAAATCGGCACTGCAAAAATTATTGTCAGATCCGAAATTGTGTGAATGCTTAGGAAAAAATGCGGGAGCAAAGGTACAGAAAGAATTTTGCATTGAAAAGAGCCTGGAAGAATTGGTAAAGATATATCAGCAATTACTGTAAATCAAAGGGAACTGATTAGTTACAATAAAAGAAAATATCCGGAGATGTAGTTAGGATGAGCAGTAAAGAAAATTATAAAGTAAGCATTATTGTACCGGTTTATAATACGGTAAAATATTTGAAAAAGTGTGTGAATTCCCTGCTTGCACAGACGTATCAGAATGTGGAGATCCTTCTTGTGGACGATGGTTCCACGGATGACAGCGGGGCATTGTGTGACTGGTTTGCCAATAAATATCCGCAGATTCAGGTTTTCCATAAAGAAAACGGAGGCCTTGTGTCCTCCTGGAAATATGGGGTGGAACACAGTACGGGTGAATACCTGTGTATGGTAGACAGTGATGACTGGGTAGAACCGCAGATGGTTGCGGAGATGATTCCGTATGTGACGGGAAGTAATTCAGAGATTGTATCGAGTGATTATGTGATTGAACGGGACAACGGAACGAGTGAACCCGTATATCAGCAGCTTGCCCACGGAGAGTATAACCGGGAGGCTTTATTAGAGAAGGTGCTGCCGTTTGTGCTGGGGCAGGAGCACCGGTATGTAACGATTTCCCGTTGTATGAAGCTGATTTCCAGGAAACTGGTCTTAGATAATATGAAATACTGCCAACCGGATATCCGGATGGGAGAAGACCTGACATTACTATTGCCCTGTCTGCTGGATTGCGAGCATCTGGTAGTCATGGATCATAAGGCATATTATCATTATCTGTATGTGACAGAGTCCATGGCACACCAGTATGATAAGGGACTTTATGAGAATAACCGGAAGTTACGGGAAATTATTAACCATATTTTAGAAGACAAGTGTTGTAATACCAACGAAATTCCCATGCCGGATTATGCATGGATGTTGGATCAGGCAGACCGGGAGTATATTTTCCTGTTGCTGCTTGCCCTTAAGAATGAAGCGAGAGGCAATCCATCCGGATATAAAAAGAACATTCGGGCGATCTGTAATGATCCGGAGGTGAAGGCGCTGGTACAGAAGACGGTAGTTGAGATTCATGAAAAGTCCAATTTACTTCTTTATCTGGTACTTCTGCATCCGAATGCATTTATGATCCGGGTACTGCGGATGGCCATGATCTGGTATTACCGTTAAAGACATCGGAACATATAAATTTTAATTGATTATATATAAGTAGTTACGTTGATTTATTGTGGAGAAACGAATGCAGCCACTGATTAGTGTGATTGTTCCCGTCTATAACGGAGAACTGTATTTGAAAAACTGCATAGAGAGTATTGAAGCACAGAGCTATGAGCCTTTGGAAATAATAGTGATTAATGACGGTTCTACGGATGGAACAGCAGAAGTCTGTGAGAAGCTTGCACAAAGCTATGAGAATCTGTCCTTCATCACAACGGAGGATCTTGGAGTGTCTGCTTCCAGAAATTATGGAATTGCACTGGCAAAGGGTGAATTGCTTACCTTTGTGGATGCAGATGACCGAATTCATCCGCAGATGATTCGACGGTTATATGATGTAATGGAACGGACCGGAAGTGATATTGCCGGATGTCAGTTTACCATCTGGAATACAGAGCGGGAATGGGAGATTGCAGCCAACTCGGTTCCGGTAAATGGGCAGACGCATAAGGTATATGAGAAACAGGAATATCTAAGGGAGCAGATTTTGTGTGGAAACAGCCGGTGCTGGAGCAAATTGTATCGGAAATCCTTGTTAGAACAGATGCATACCGGACAGTGGTTCCGGGAAGGAATGACCATTGGGGAAGATATGCTCTTTCTGATGGATCTGCTGCCGGAAGCAGGAACGATTGCTGAGATTGATTTCCGGGGTTATGGATATTATCAGAATCCACAGGGAGCCATGAACCGCACATTCCGTCCGGAATATATGGATCAGATCAGATGCTGGGAAATTGCGAGAGAACAGGTGCGCAATCTTCTGCCGGAGTGCGGGAGCAAGGCGACCTCGATTTTATTAATTTCCATTATGCTGACGGTTGGAAAACTGGCAGGATTGCCTGGCGCGGAGCGGAAACAATATGACACATATGTCAAAGAATGTCATCAAAAACTTTTGAAAGAACGGAAGGACCGGGAAGCTGTGAAATTGCTTTCTAAAGGGTATCGGGTTAAAGTAAGATTTTTTGCGATGGCACCGAAGTTGTATTTATGGTGTTATCATCTCAAATTTTGATCAATGAAATTTGTTTACGTGATCATAATTAAGATGTTTTTGAATGGAAGACGGTTAATCATTGCAATGTGTAATAATAAAGACCAAGAAGAAGGAATCATATGAAGGGGAATCATCAGAATCAGATTATTTTATATATGCATGCAGGCAGCGGCAATCACGGTTGCGAGGCGATTGTGAACAGCCTGTGCCACATGATGAAAGAAGATGCCGTACTGGTATCCTACCGGGGGAATGAGGATGAGCAGTATACCTTGAAGGATCTGTGTGAAATCAAACAGGAACGCAGCTTTGAGGAGCATAAGCTGGCACATATAGCTTATTATGCGTATCGTATGCTTACGAAGGATGCAGCGAGCTTCCTGCGTTACCGTTATGAGGATATTTTTAAGCGGCCGATGTCTCCGCTTGCTATTTCCATTGGAGGAGATAACTATTGTTATGACAGCATGCTTTCGGACCTGTGTCTTGCAAATCTTGCTTTTACACAGAAAGGAACGAAGACCGTTTTACTGGGATGCTCCATTGAGCCGGAACTGTTAAAAAGTGGGCAGGAGGCACAGACGAACCGGATTTTAGAGGATTTAGGCCATTACCATCTGATTATTGCCAGGGAGTCCCTGACTTATGAGGCTTTGTGTGCTGCTTTTGAAAAAAGACAGGAAGAGAGAAATCATAGCAATAACAACAATAACAGGAAGACACCGGATACTTTGAATATCCCCAGAATTGTTCAGATACCGGATCCGGCCTTTACCCTGGGATATGTCAGGAAGAAGGTTCCTGATGGATTCTGGAAGGGCAATACGGTAGGTGTGAATGTCAGTCCACTCATTCAGAAAAGTGAATCCGTACAGGGAATTACGATGAAGTGCTATGAAGAGCTTATTGAATGGATTATTGAGCATACGGATATGCAGATTGCATTAATTCCGCATGTGGTGTGGAAGAATAATGATGACCGGAAGTCGCTTTCCGAGCTTTATGAAAAATATAAATCGACTGAGCGCCTTTTACAGATTCCGGACGGAAGCTGTGAAGAACTGAAGGGATATATCAGTCAGTGCCGTTTCTTTGTCGGGGCACGGACGCATGCAACGATTGCAGCATATTCCACCTGTGTACCGACACTGGTGGTTGGCTATTCCGTCAAAGCGGCCGGAATTGCACAGGATCTGTTTGGAAGTACCGAACACTATGTACTTCCGGTACAGAGTCTTAAGGATCCGCAGGATCTGGTTCAGGGCTTTCAGTGGCTGATGGAGCAGGAGAATCCGATCCGGGAGCATCTGCAAAGAAAGATACCGCACTATCAGGAACAGGCACTCCGGACAGGAGAAGAGATTAATCATTTATGGGAAGAGTTAAAGCAGCAGCAAGAAACATCATATTCGGATACATCGGCAACCTGACTACCCAGTTACTCGGGTTTGTTCTGCGTACCATCTTTATCCAGCATTTAGGACGGACGCTGAATGGTGTAAATGCCCTATATACCGGTATTTTGTCCGTATTATCCATGGCAGAGTTGGGAATTGGTACGGCACTGAACTACAGCTTATATAAGCCGGTGATTCATAAGGATTACGAGAAGATCAAATCCTATATGCTTCTATATAAGAAGGCATACCGGATTATCGGGTTCGTGGTAGCAGGAATCGGACTTGTGATTGTACCGTTCCTGCCGTATCTTGTGAAACAGCCGGAAGGTGTCACGCTTCGGGATCTGACGCTGTATTATCTGATCTTTTTGTTTAATACGGTGAGTTCTTATTTTGTGGCATATAAGTACAGTCTGGTGAATGCCGAGCAGAAGAATTATATTCAGACGAATATCATCACTGTGACCAAAATGATTACGGTGACGCTGCAGATCATTGTGATTCTGACAACAGGTAATTTTTATGCGTACCTGTTGACCGCGGCAACCGTAGAACTGCTGCAGAAGATCTTTGTCAGCCGTTATCTGAACAATATGTATCCTTACCTGAAAGAAAAGGATATTAAACCCCTTACGAAAGAGGAGGTCGGGGAAGTTGTCAGGAAAACAAAGGCGCTTGTTCTTCATAAGGTGGGAGATGTTGCACGCCTTCAGACAGATGCCATGATTATTTCCGCATTTATTAATGTAACATTAAGCGGAATTGTAGATAACTATAATCTGGTGATTTCCTCAATTTCGAACTTTGTGAACATCATATTTAATTCGGTTTTATCCAGCTTTGGTAATCTCATCGCAACGGAAAGCCGGCAGAAGCAGTATGAAATCTTTAAGGTGTACCGCTTTTTCGCCTGCTGGATCTATGGATTTTCTGCAACCGGATTTTTGCTATTACTGACACCGCTTGTTCTGCTATGGCTGGGACCTGACAATGTTCTCCCTGCGGCAGCAGTAAGTTGTATTTTAATTGATTATTACTTTAAGGGAGAACGGATTGTACTGTCGAATTTCAAGACGGCAGCAGGGGTGTTTGAACAGGATAAGTATCTTGCACTCATTCAGGGAGCGGTGAATCTGGTGATATCCATTGTGCTGGTACAGCGGATCGGGCTTGCCGGAGTGTATGTCGGGACGATCGTATCCGGACTCATTGCCAATATTACGAAACCGATTATTATTTATCGTGTCTGTTTTGAGATCAAAGCAAAGGATTATTTCCTGGATTCTGCCAGGTTCCTTGCGGTACTTGGCGGAACATTTGCGATCCTGTATGGAATCCGCAGGATACTCATGCCACAGATCAGCATTCCGTCATTTGCGGTTATGTTTGTTGTGATCTGCGTGATCTTTAATGGGGTATTTCTGCTTGTATTCGGCAGAACGCAGGAGTTTCAGTATCTGTGGGGGATTGTGAGAAGGAAGATTGTTCGTAGATCCTAAGGAATGTGGCAGTTTTTTGATAACTGTGAAATGTGTAAGAAACAGTTAAAATATGATACAAACAAGGTATGAACATGAAGGTGAAAGAAAAATTCGTACAATTATGGAATAAATTCAGCCGGTGGCTGTCGGTAAAAAAGCTGGCAATCGGTGCGTTTGCCGCATTCTTACTGTCATTACTTCCGATTCTTTATCTGACTGTAGTAAACCGGGCATCCGGAGACGACTATGGGTATGGAAAGTATACAAGGCCTGCCTGGGCAGCAACACATTCCCTGATTGAAGTAGCCAAGGCCATTGGCCAGACCATACGGCAATATTATTATGGCTGGCAGGGAACGTGGTTCAGCGTTGCATTGTTTACGCTGCAGCCGGAGGTGTTTCATGATAAAGCGTATATTATGGTAACACCGTTGATGCTTCTTTTATGGATTGGAAGTACGTTTTATTTGTTCCGGGAAATATTGATACATCATATAAAGATGGACAAGTGGAGTTACCGGCTGATTACGATTTTGTTCCTGTTCATTAGTATTCAATTTATACCGGGCAAGAAATCTTCCCTTTACTGGTTTAATGGCTGTGCCCATTATATGATTCCGTTCACGATGTGCCAGTTTGTCCTTACCTGGCTTCTGAAATGGGGAAGAACTTATTATAAGCGCTATTTTATTGGGGTTTTACTGTTTATGACCTTACTTGGTGGATCGAACTATCAGGCAGCATTGCTGGTATTTCTTTTTGCGGTATATTATGGAATTTACCATTATTCCTGCGGGAAAAATAAAAAGACTTTGCAGCTTCTAATTCCAATAGCCGCAGAACTGGCAGGACTCCTTGTCAGTATGCTGGCTCCCGGAAATAAGGCAAGAGGAGGAGAATCCTTTGGACTATCTGCCGGAAAGCT
This sequence comes from Anaerobutyricum sp., assembly GCA_963638365.1. Lineage (GTDB taxonomy): Bacteria > Bacillota > Clostridia > Lachnospirales > Lachnospiraceae > Suilimivivens. The sequence continues at coordinate 88,417 of CAVHRK010000010.1, forward strand.
GCTTGGTACGATCGGGATGTGCTTTGTTCAGGGATTTAAAGATGCAGGTGTCTATCTGGTGGAACAACCTCTGGTATTGATTGGAATGCTGGTATTGTTTCTGCTTTTACTGGATGTTATGCCGATTCGTGTAAGCGGTGATAAGGAGGTTCGACCAGACAGAGATGGATTTAGCGGTTTGGCACGATCCCCATGGCCTGGCTGTATCCTGCTTGTCTGTCTTTATTGTGCCATGCAGGCGCCTGCATTATATGCCGGTGTAGAGGTATCGCAGGGAGTTGGAAATACGAATTTTCAGGTATTGCTGCTTACCCTGTTTTGCATTATGCTGATTCTGGCAGCAAAACTCAAAGAGGTTGTAAAATACAAACAGGCAGCAGCTCATGCCCGTCTGGTAGTTCCGGGGCTGCTTGCTGCATGCGTTGCAGTTTTTGTGTGCCGGCATGGAATAAAGGAAACGACCGATTATATCTGTTATGATTATATCAGGAGTGGACAGGCTGCTGATTATAAAGAGCAGATGGACTTACAAACAAGCTTATTACTTGATTCTGAGGAAGAGGATGTTATTATTCCGATGATTAATGACTGGCAGGGGCCGCTGATGCAGATGCCGGCTACGGGAGATGCGTCAGCCTGGTCCAATTATGTTATTGCGGATTTTTATGAAAAGAGAACTGTTGTGGCAATTCCCAGAGCAGAATGGAATGAAAAATATAAAGAAGGAGAGTAGCCTATGGTAGAAATGGTCAGAAAAGCACAGGACCAGTTGCTTCATTATACAGGGAGAAGCACGGGGGCCGAAGTGAAACGAATGATACGTCAGTTATTGGGACAAAAGGTGGCGCCAAAAGACAGCTTTAACTGGCCCAATGGTTTGCTTGCAAAAGCATTAATTGACTATTACAATGCACATCAGAATTCGGAAGAGGCAAGAGAGATACAGAATGCCCTTAAAAAGTATTGCGACCGGTTTATTCATAGAAAATGTAAAATGTATTATTTAGATGATGCGTTAAGTGGGCTTGCACTTATTGAACTGCATCAGATCACGAAGGATGAGAAATATAAACAGGCAGCAGATACCGTAGCGCAATATTTGTTTCAGCATGAAACGGATGAGTGCGGAAGTCTGCTTTACCGCCCGGCACAGCAGAACGGTTACATATTTGCAGACATGATTGGAATGGTGTGTCCGTTTCTCTGCAAGTATGGAGTTACCTATGACAGCAACACGGCAATTAATCTTGCAGTCACACAGATTACGAATTTTATTGCCTATGGTATGGATGAAAAGACCGGATTACCTTATCATGGCTATGAACTGGAAAGCGGTATGAAATATGGAGTGATTGGCTGGGGAAGAGCGGTCGGCTGGCTGATGATCGGAATGGCGGAAACACTTGCCCTGTTAGAAGAAAGCAGACCAAGCTATGAAGCAATGAAACAGGCATACCGCCGCATGGTGGATAAAGTAGAGGCTTATCAGCTTGCCGGTGGATGGTATACCTGGCAGCTTCCTGCCAAGGAGGGGCCGGTGGATACCTCTGCAACGGCGATGATCCTGTATGCCATTTCACGATCCCTCAATACCAAGGTGCTGATCGGTATTCATAAATCCAGAATGCTGCGTGGGCTTGAGGCTTTACAGAGTATTGTAACAGATGGGGAAGTCCCGAATGCACTGGCAGAATGTCAGGGCTTCAGCATGTATCCACAGGTATACGGAAGTTATCCATGGTCACTGGGGCCGGCATTATCCTTATTTGTCATGAATGAAGATCAAAAAGAGGGAAACATATAATATGATTATTATACAGCTTGCCGGGGGCCTGGGAAACCAGCTCCAGCAGTATGCATTATATCAGAAATTTAAAAGTCTTGGAGCAGAAGCGAAGCTGGATCTGTCGTGGTTTGAACAATTCAAAACGACAGAACGGAAAAACGGGATTATTGCAACAAATCGTCAATGTGAATTGGATTTTTTTGATCACCTGCCTTATGAAAGCTGTACCGGGGAAGAAAAAACGGCATTGACCGGCTCACAGGGGCTTGCAGGGAAGCTACGCAGAAGGCTGCTTCCACAGACGGTACACTGGTATAAAGAAAAGCAGCTGTATGATCCGGCACTTTTGAATTACAGGGATATGTATGTGTCAGGCTACTTCGCCTGTGAGAAATATTATGCAGATATTCTGCCGGAATTACGGGAATTGATTCGTTTTCCGGAGATTGTGGATGCACAGAAGAGAATGGCAAATGAGGAGATTCTTAGGAAGATCCGGAACAGCCATGCAGTCAGTGTGCATATTCGCAGAGGCGACTATCTCCAGCCGGAAAATGCGGTAATGTTTGGTAATATCTGCACAGAGGAATATTATGAGTCCGCATTGAACTGCATGAAGGAAAAGATCAAAGCTCCTCAATTCTTCATTTTCTCTGATGATGCGGCTTATGTAAAAGAGCATTATCAGGGGGAAGAATATACGATTGTGGATATAAACCATGGCGGTGACAGTTTTTATGATATGTATCTGATGAGCCAGTGTGAGGGCAATATCTGTGCCAATTCCACCTTCAGCTTCTGGGGGGCAAGATTGAATGACCGGTCAGATAAAATTATGATTCGTCCGACCAAACAGAAAAACAGTCAGGTATTTGATGAAGCACAGATGAAGGATCTGTGGAAGGACTGGATTTTTATTGATCCGCAGGGACAGGTGTACAATGATATCGCATTTATTACAACATATTGTAAATATTCAGAACTGCATTCGTAAAACCGCTGTTTCACAGCTCAAGTTTTACTCATGCAGTTACCTCGCCATATAAAATTGCTGTTCTGTATGAATGCAAGCATTCACAGAAAGCAATTTTGCATGGCTCTGAATAATTACAATATATTTAGGGATTTACAGGTATGAATAAAATTGCAGGCATGATAGATGCTGATAAAATAACTTTTATAAGAAATAAGATCAGGAATATCTGTTTTTATCTGGGGCTGCTGATTGAAATCGGGATTGTTCTCTGGGATAAAAGCACATTTATTAATCCTTACGAGGGAAGATTGTTCCGGGTAACCTTTTTGTTGTTTGGTGCGGCACTTTTGATGACACATTATTCCAAAAAGGAATGGCTGACAATTGTTTTGTTTGGAATGCTGGGAACAGTCTCTTATCTGGTGACCGGCAGAAACGAAATATTGCGAATCGTGGTATTTCTTGCTGCATGTAAAGATATGAATATGAAGCAGGTAATGAAAACCCTGTTCTGGGTAACACTTGCAGGGTGTCTTGTGATTGCAACAGCTTCTCTCATCGGGATATTTGGGGAAATATCAGTCACACAGACTTATGAGGCTGCCGGCACCCCTGATACGCGGTTTACATTAGGCTTTGGGCATCCGAATACATTGTATTGTATGGTTTGGGTGCTGATGCTTCTTGGAATGTATGTATATCCGGAAAAAATGAAGTGGTATACGTATCTCTGCCTTGCCGCCGGCTGTCTGGGAATGTTTTTCCTGACAAAGACAGCGACCGGAATTTTGATTGTGTTGTTTTCTCTTGTTCTGGCAGCGATGTTTCAATATCTGCCCAAAATGAAGGAAAGTAAGGTGATTCAGGGATTATCTCTTGCAGGATATGTATTTTGTATTATTGTTTCTGTTCTTGGGGCAGCAAATGCACAAAGAGTTTCTGATTATTACTGGAGCAGGGATTTTTCTACAACGACAAAGGTATATGTGTTTTTAGATAAGCTATTAACCGGTCGTCTCCATACATTGGCATGTACAGAGACCGGAGAAGGTACATTGAAAACCTGGAGATTATTTTCTACTCCGCAGAGTAATTACTATTTTGACCTCGGCTGGGTGCGTCTGTTTTATTGGTACGGCATTATTCCGGCAGTGATCTTTATACTGGCACTGTTGTATTTATTGTACTTTTGCTTTAAAAAGAAAGAGTATATGGCCGTTGTCATGATTTTATCAATCACGCTCTATACCGTTGTAGAAGCGCATTTTGTTTCTGTGTATATAGCAAGAAATTACTTGCTCTTTTTACTCGGTATGTACTGGTATCAGATGATTCCACAGAGGGAGAGTCAGGCGGTTACGGAGCGTATAAAAGAGTTACAATAAATAACTACAAAAAAGAAAAGAACAGTTAATTCGTATGAAAATGAAAACAAATTTACAGGAAATTGCATATTTTGGTTTTTTTGGAATTCTTCTTATCGCAAAGGGAATTGGCCTATATGAGGGAATGCCTTTATTTAACGTTTGTTTAGTGCTCGCAGTATTTTTCCTTGGCTGTAAGTTTCTGTTGACGGATTATACTTTGAAGGAATGGGGAATCATCGTTTTATTTACCTTGATCAGCTTCCTTGCATATCGTACAACCGGTGAAAAGGCAGTTATTATTACCGTACTCACCATATTGGGAATGAAGAATATTCCTGTAAAACGGCTGCTGCGGTTTGCCTTTGTAATATGGACGGTTACATTTTACGGAATGTTCCTGTTTCATATTGCGGATGTGACGGATGCCTGTATTCTGGCACATAATAAATTCGGTCTTGGGTTCCTGCTTCGTTATAGTATGGGATTTCCGCATCCTAATGTCTTTCATATTTCATATTTTATCTGGATGGCACTCCTTTTATATCTGTTTCCGATGAAGAAGCATAAGCTGTTAGTGGCATCTTTTCTGTTGTTTGGTATGAATCTGTTTGTATTTTTGTATTCGGTCAGTATTACAGGATTTGCACTGGTTACGGT
>CAVHRK010000011.1:0-2314 GCA_963638365.1 Anaerobutyricum sp.
CATGATATTTACAGTTCCATTTCGTATGTGCTAAACTCTTAATGTCAGTATTTTGTTCATTCATTTTACTGTCCTCCTAATGTGTATTTATTTACGTAACTGGCAGGTCACGTTTTTATTATACACATTAGGAGTTTTTTAACTGAATACACCGCTAAAGCTCTACAGAACCACGCGACTATCGCGTGGTTTTCCTAATACAAGGAAAAGCTGTGTAAATGAATTTTCTATTCACACAGCTTTTCTCTTACCCGTCTACTTGACTGAGGTCAATTTTCAGAATGTTTCCTTATCACCCTCTGCCAAACTGTCGAAGGTCTCTTTTTGAACTTAGAAGTTGTAATATGAAATAGCTTACTCTTCTATTATTTTGCCAAATAGTAGACTTGCGCTAGAAGATATTTTTTAACTATCAAATCATTATCCCCCTAGGTAAATCAATTCCCTAATATCCGCTATTTGGAAACAGAAACACACATCTATCTTTCTCCAAAAATTGCTGAAACCTTTGATTTATTGGGCTTTCCTTGACAGAAGACACACCGTCTCCACATGAACAGTCATTGGAAATAAATCAACCCCAACAGCCTTTTTCATCTCGTACCCTTTCTTCGTCAGATACTTAAGATCCCTTGCAAGGGTCTCGGGATTGCAGGAAACATAGACTACACGGTCAGGCTGCAATTTTACAAATGAAGACAGGAACTTCTCGTCACTGCCGCTTCGCGGTGGATCCATAAACACGACATCAACCTTTTCCTTTTTGTCTGCAAGCTCTACCATGAATTCACCGGCATCCTGATTGCAAAAGCGGATATTGTGAATATCATTCTGCTTGGCGTTGATAATTGCATCTTTCACAGCATCTTTGTTCAGTTCCACTCCAATGACGGACTGCGCCTGTTTGGCTGCTACCATGCCAATCGTACCGGTTCCACAGTAAGCATCCAATACCTTTTCTTTTCCAGTCAAGCCTGCATATTCCATCGCCTTTCGGTATAACTTCTCCGTCTGCTCCGGATTCACCTGATAAAAAGACTTCGGGGAAATTTTAAAAGTGAGTCCACACAAACGATCCTGAATATAACCCGGCCCATAAATCACCTGTTCTTTTTCTCCAAGAACCATGCTTGTCTTCCGGTCATTTACATTCACAACAACTGTTGATATCTCCGGATGCTCTTTGCGAAGCGCTTTGACAAAGTTATTCTTGGAAGGTAAAATGGGCGATCCTAATACCAGAATTACCATGATCTGTCCTGTCGCATGCCCCACACGAATCAACACATGACGCAGCAGACCATAACCGGTATCTTCGTCATAGGTTTTAATCCGAAAAGAAGGAAGCAGCTTCTTAATCGTCTGAATAATTGCACCGGCTTTCTCATTTTCGATCAGACAGCCCTCTGTGGAAACCACCTGATGCGTATTCTCCTGATAAGCACCTGCCAGAATATTTCCCTTACGGTCACGATCAAATACCGCATGCACCTTATGGCGGTAATGATAGGGATTTTCCATTCCCATGATTCCCTCAACCTTGCCAAAAAGATGTAATAACTGCTCTAAGTCCTTCTGTTTCTTCTTAAGCTGCTTATCATAATCCATAGAAAGATAATTGCAGGCTCCACATTTCTTTTCAACCGGACACATGAGAGATGTACTTGGTTGTTGCATTGGTGACTGATGTTGAATTTGATTTCTGCCTTGCAATTTTTTCTTGTCTCGAATTTCTTTTTTCTCTTGCACTGCATTCTTACCTAAATGAATGCGGTTATCTTTTCCATTCGTTGCTTCTTTCTTATATATTTCATGCCTGTTACCTGTTTTTTGTTTCTTATCTGCTTTATATTTCTTATCTGTTTCCTGACTCTTACCTGTCTTATATTTCTTATCTGTCTTTTGTTTTCTATCTGTCTCTTGCTTCTTATCAATCTTCTGCTTGCTATTTTGATATTTCCTATGTTCCATACTCATAGTGGTTTTCTCGTACTCTCTTTCTTTATTTGTGGAAATTCATTCAATCACTTATGATCCTGCTGATTCCATTCAACTTTCTTTTTAAATTAACCTGTGATCTACTCACCTGGCAATATTTCTGCTCTTTATGCTTTTTCTGTCCTGCTTCATGTTTCATATTTTTGTGGGTATAGAAAACTTTTTCATCATCTTACCCTCGCGATTTTTATTATGAGGGTATCGTGAACTCTTTTTCTATTTTATACCCACGCCTATCAACTGCTCTGGGTATTCCATTTCATTTTTCTTTCTCATACCCATACCGATCAGCTTTTCTGGGTACTTCGCCTAACTA
>CAVHRK010000012.1:0-10866 GCA_963638365.1 Anaerobutyricum sp.
GGACAGGTGGCTCTCGCCACACCGGACTGGCGGCTCTGCCGCACCGTAATATTCAGTCAAGAAAATTGGTTCAACTCAAATACAGTGAGTTTAAGTAAAGAAAAGGGGTAAGAAATTAATGAAAATTGCAGTAGCAGGAACAGGTTATGTAGGACTATCATTGGCTGTGCTTCTTTCACAGCACAACAAGGTGATTGCCTTGGATGTGATTCCAGAGAAGGTTGAGAAGCTGAATGCGAGGATCAGTCCCATACAGGATGAATATATTGAGAAATATTTATCGGAGAAAGAGTTGGATCTGGAAGCTACAACGGATGGAGCGTCCGCATATAAGAAGGCAGAATATGTAATTATAGCAACGCCGACCAATTACGACACGAAGAAAAATTTCTTTGATACTTCAGCTGTGGAGGCTGTGATTCAATTGGTACTTGACTCTAATCCGGATGCGATGATGGTAATTAAATCTACGATACCGGTTGGTTTTACGGAGTATGCCCGTCAAAAGTATAAAACGAAGAACATTCTTTTCAGTCCGGAATTTTTACGGGAATCAAAGGCATTATACGATAATCTTTACCCTTCCAGAATTATCGTTGGGTGTGATGAGGAAACGAGAGCGAAGGCAGAGGTTTTTGCTTCCCTTTTGCAGGAAGGGGCCTTAAAAGAGAATATTGATACGCTTTTTATGGGATTGACAGAGGCAGAAGCGGTAAAACTGTTTGCCAATACCTATCTGGCACTTCGTGTTGCTTATTTCAATGAGTTGGATACGTACGCTGAGAGTAAGGGCCTTGATACCAGATCAATTATTGAGGGTGTGTGTCTGGATCCAAGAATCGGGACACACTATAATAATCCTTCTTTTGGATATGGAGGATATTGTCTGCCGAAGGACACGAAGCAGCTATTGGCTAATTATGCAGATGTCCCGGAAAAGATGATAGAGGCAATAGTAGAGAGCAACAGGACGAGGAAGGATTTTATTGCAGATCGTGTACTTGAAATTGCAGGCTGCTATGGCAACTCGGAAGATTATAACAGAGAAAAGGAGCATGAAGTGGTAGTTGGAGTGTACAGACTTACCATGAAGTCGAATTCAGATAATTTCCGTCAGAGCAGTATTCAGGGAGTTATGAAGCGTATTAAAGCGAAAGGTGCAACAATTATCGTTTATGAACCAACCTTGGAAGATGGCAGTTCTTTCTTCGGTTCGAAGATTGTGAATGATTTACAGGAATTCAAAGAAAGATCGCAGTGTATTATTGCCAACCGATATGATCCATGCCTGAATGATGTCAAAGAGAAGGTGTACACTAGAGATTTATACAGTCGCGATTGATTTATATGTGGCAACGATGTAGAGATTACAGGAGGCAGCCGTGGTTACTTATGAGAAGCTTACAGAGATAACTAAAGAGTCAACAGAAGTTTTTGCTGGAAAAATGCTGCATGCTTATTGCGATACGGTCACTCTTCCAAACGGGAAGACGGCAAGGCGTGAGTATGTCAGACATATAGGAGCAGTAGCCATCGTTCCGATGACGGATGAGGGAAATGTGATCATGGAACGGCAGTTCAGATATCCTGTTGGAGAGGTTGTTTTGGAGATCCCGGCAGGCAAGTTGGACGATCCGGAGGAAGACCGCCTGCAGGCAGCAAAGAGGGAACTTCAGGAGGAAACAGGAATATCGGCGAAGGAATGGATAGAATTAGGGGAGTATCGCCCGGCACCGGCCTATAGCAACGAAGTAATTACCTTGTACCTTGCCCGTGGACTCAGGTATGGCAGTCAGAGCCTGGATGATGATGAATTCCTGAATATTGAGCAGATCCCTTTACAGGAGCTTGTGCAGCAGGTAATGGATGGCACACTGACGGATGGAAAAACGCAGGTGGCTATATTGAAAGTGGCGGGGATGATTGCGAAAATGAAGTATGGGAATATTAATTGTAATGCGTTCATAAACTGACATATAAGCAAAGTGACATCAGAGGACGACAGAGTGGCAATTGTTGGCTGCATCAAATAAAAATAACGCAAACCGGGAAGAATAGATATTGGATTCAAAAGAAAGGAATGACAGCCATGGAAGTGACGGAAGAAAGAAGAGGTTCACATGGGGAAATCAACGAGAGAATTTCGAGTCATTTACAAGAGTTAATCCGGAAGAAGGGTATAAAAAAAGCACAGCTTGCCGATAGAGCCGGAGTCAGTATATCAAATTTATATAGTATTTTACGAGGCGATACAGCTCCGACCGTTTATACACTTTCACAGTTATGTATAGCACTGGATGTTTCCCTGACATCCTTTATAGAGAGAATTGACATAACAGATATGGGCATTGATCAGAAGGGGAAAGCATTGGGATTTCCTGAGTTGTCTGAAAGAGACAAAAAGATTCTGGAAGCTATTCTGGAAGTTATGATAAAATACGAATGAAAGCATGTGTTTTTTTGTATGAAAAGATGAATTTTACAAAAAAACGGATGTTATTTTTCTGCCATTACAAAAAAAAGTCCTTGCCTCTTGTAAAGGCTATGTTACGATAATTGTAAAAAGGGCATTATATATAAATGGTTATGTAAAATTATATAACCTTTCTTTGATCCTTGGAGAAAATTTGCATGATTCGCACAATAAATCGCACAATGAAAGGCGAAAATTGTGCGATTTTTATAACAACCCATCCACGTTAATGCGGTACAAGTGCAACACTGCGACGTGGTAAATGTGCGCCTAAAAGAAAGGAAAGAAAATTGGGACAATGAAAAATGAAGAAAGCATAAAGGTTTTTTTAAAGAAGCCACAGACGAGTCGCTTACTGGATTTTTATAAAACGTTATGCGTAGAAAAGGAAGATGATAGATGGGATATCCTTATTGTTGTTACGAGAAAAGGATTCTGGATGTATAAAATCCTTACAGATAACTATCAGATTAAGGCGAATGTAAATGAACCCTATGAATATTCAGATCGTTATCTGACGAAGGCATTAGATCGCAAATTTTTTGAGGGTAAAAGGGTGTGTCTGGTAGATGATACCTTAACAAGGGGGTACAGTCTATTTCGCTATTATTGCATTTTGAAACGTTATGGTGCTAAGAGTGTATCTCCGTATGTGTATGCAGTGAGTACGGAATTCCCGAAACTGGGCAGACAAAATGAAAAACAGATGGAAAAGATCGTGGGGGAAGTATATGACTCAGAAGATGGTTCTGTTGATGAGGGATTTCCGAATATGTATGAGGAATTTGCCCAAAGGACGAGAGGATTCCGTTATATGACCCCGGATAATATTTCCAGACTATGCCTGGCTGAAACAGAATTGTTTCAGCAGCTGCTATGCCCGCTGGTAGTGAATCTGCCAATGATGGTAAATAAGCCGGACGGAAAGATTATGACAGATGAAATAGTGATGGATAAGTCGAGATTCTATCAGTTCACTCAGGGAAATGACGAATGGAAGTTTGTTTCAAATAGATATGTATCCGGTGATCCTATGGATCCGCTGCATGAGATTAAAGGATATCTTGATTATGATATTGAATGCAGTTATCTGGTTTATTCTAATCCGTTGGTAGAAAGATTGAAGAAGTCTTTCTTACACAGTATGATTGTTAAATGCAAGTATAACATTACGGAAGACGGAATGTATCATATGGCATTAGTTCCCTTTGCTATAGTCCGGTCAATAGAGAAAGAGGGACTTCACCCCCTTTTTGATACATTGCTGGAAGGTACCGATTATAAAGAAGAATTGAATAGAAAGCTTGAGGAAGATAAGAAAGATGTGTTTGCATGGACGGCAATGGTCCGTGCAGTGATTTCCTGCCTTAGTATATATGTAGGGGAAAAGTGTAAAGAGTATCTTAAAGAAATAGGAATCACGCAGGTATATTATGATGAGGATATTATGAAATATAACAGTGAATCTCTTTTTAGGGAGACGATGGATGATATCATTTCAAAGAATGCTATTTCGAAATGGACAGAAAAGCTGAATGAGATATCCTTAAAAGAGAGAGACAGGATTGAAGTACTATTAGGTGGAAATGTGCCTTCAATGACGGATGTGTATAATACAGTTCATAAACTGGTGATAGATAGAAATGAAAAAGATGCATCTGAAAAATCTGGTGACTGGATAACAATTGATGAGATAGAAAATTCTATAAAGAAAAACTATGAGTTTGCATCATTCACTCAATTTGAAAGATATACGACCAGTATTATTTTAGCTATGCTTGAAATCAGTGTGTTTGGAAATTATTTAAAAATTACAAATACAGAAATACAGAGAGGCTTCCGGCATGGAGAAAATTCACAATTGTTACTTCCGGAAGGTGGCAGATGCTGTTATATCTGCGCAGAGGCTTTGTATATAATGGCAGGAGAACAGTATTCGTCTAAGATAGTGGATTTTTTGAAAGAAGCAGGGGAGGATCTGTTTAAATTAGGAATATTATCAGATGATCGTATTAAAGAATCGTTTATAGATTATGCAAAGCAGTTTGGTAAGCATAAGGACGATGCAAAGTATTATATCATGGGAAAAGAGTTCATTTTTGATCGGTTAAGTAAGCAAGAGGAAAATGTGCATGATTATGCAGTCTGGTTGGCAGAAAAGTGTGCAAATGAACCCCAAGGAGGATGAGTATGGGAGATAATAGTGAACAATGGGTGGAAATGTGGAATAAGATTAACAGATTCTTAGTGGAATACATCAGGATATCCCACTTGAATGGAGGGCCGATTAATCAGAATAAAAGAATATTTGCTATTAAACCATTGATATTGTGTATTTATTTACAATGTCATTGCAATAATAAAGATGAAGTAAATGAGGAAATTACTTATGAGGTGATTTCAAAGACTCTGGATGAATTTGTGAAAACAGAAGAAAATGGTTTCGAATGCAGAATGAAAGGATGGTTCCCGTCACTTGTTGATGGGGAATCATCTTTTTTTGAATTTGCAAAATTATTCTGGTTGTATATTTATTGGTTCAAGGAAGAGGAACAAAAGCTGTTGGAAGAAGTCATTCTTCCGATCTGGGTATTATATTATGTAAAGCCGGATGATCTGGAGCAAAAAAAATTAATAGCAGATATGTTAAACTGGCCTTGTGAGACAGAGGATATAAAGGTATGCGCAGATAAAGTGCCAGGTGATTTTGAAAAGATAATGAATCAGTATTATGTAAATTTATATATGGGAAAGGGACAAAGCTACGACTTGAAGAAGGAAGCAGAATTCCTGAGAGATGCATTTGGGGAAGCAATACGTGAATATTGTGAAAAAAATTTGAAGAAGATGGACAATGAGAAGGTAACGGAGGGTGAGCATGCAGGTGAATAATTTACAGGTTAACTATAACAGTTGGATGAAAGAGGATCCGAGTTCGCAGGCATCCACATATTTTGAATGGTGTTTTGAACAGAGGTGCCAGGGAATCAGTCAGGGAGAAAAGGTATTAAACGAGTGGAGAACAAGAAAAGAAAGCTACTGCTCATTTATCAGGACAACGATTTATGATTTCCAACATTACAGCAGACATGATGCAAGCCACTCTATTAATATATTGAATTATGTTGAAATGGTTTTAGGAAGAAAAAGGGTTCAGATGCTGTCTGTTGCTGACTTGTGGGCAATGCTGGAATGTGCATATTTTCATGATATTGGTATGACAATTACTTATAAGCAGATGGTTGAACTCTGGAGGGATGACCGGTTTAAACAGTTCCTGAATCAAAAGGCTGCCAGTGATGATATTGATCTGAAGAAAGCCTATGAATATTATAAGAGAATTGATAATCTGATCAATGAGCGGCCAGAAGAAGAGGGACTGGAAGGCAGTATGACCGATGACTTTATGGACAGTTGGCCGATTGAGTTACAAAGATATGTTCAACTGCTTATGACAGACTATATCAGAAGACATCATTCGATGAGAAGCAAGGAGAAAATGCAGGAAATTAATGCAAAGCTCAATTTGTCTGCATTTGTGAGCTTTATTCCGGAACGATTGTATAATATAGTTGCAGAAATTGCATTTCTGCATAATGAAAATTTTGAGGATATCTATAAGAATCTCAATTATAGTGAGGTCGGGTTTGACACGGAGAGATTGCATCCACAGTTCATTGCAGCGATGCTGCGTCTTGGTGATCTTCTGGATATGGATAACAACCGGTTTGATCAGAGGGCGATCGATCATTTTGGAATTCTTCCTCATTCAAGCAGCCTGCATTTGAAAAAGCATAAAGCACTTGCACATTTTGAGATTACTAACCGGTTGATTGAGGCACGGGCCGTGTCGGATGAAGAGGAAGTCTGCCGGTTAACCAGTGGATGGTTCCAGATGCTGGATCGGGAAGTCAAGTGTCTGATCTGCGACTGGAACAGGCTGGTACCGGAAAATCTAAGAGGATGTCTGATGCAGAGGTGTAAGCTTGAGGTTTATTATGGGGATAACCTTTATAAAACCGATTTGATGCAGAGCTATGAGATAGATAAGAATCGTCTCTTACATCTTATGGCCGGATTTAATTTGTATAGTTCTACAATGGATTGCCTGCGTGAATATATTCAGAATGCATTAGATGCCAGTAAGATGGATATATGGCTGGGATTAAAAGAGGAGCAGATCGCTTATAGGAATTCGGAGCAGATCGAAGTGAACATGGTATGTCCATATGATCTGGAAAAGAGAGAATTCGAGGAATATAAGATAGAGATCGGGGCATGGTTGGATATGGAAAATCAGCAGGTATCTATCCGGATAGAAGACTGGGGAATCGGGATGGAGAGTGAATGTATTGATGGACTTGCTGTTGTAGGGAAAAGCTGGAAACAGAGAGCAGTTTATCGGGAACAGATTACGAACATGCCGGACTGGCTGAAACCGACAGGGGGATTTGGAATTGGCTTATTATCTGCATTTATGCTTACGGAAGAGGTAGTGATTTATTCGAAATCAGATAAGGAGACGAAAGGATACGAGGTACATCTGTTGTCACCACAGCGTGGTGGAAGTGTGATCAAGCAGAGATGGAATTGTGGAACTGCAAGAAGAAGTGGAACCAAGGTATTATTTAATGTAAAGCTCAGCGATATCTACGAGTATGTGCGTACGGCAGAATTACTTGATATTGCTGAATTAATGGGGAAAAAGGGTGAGGCAACGAAGCGGCAGTTTGGGAAAGAAAAAGATTCCGGAGTTCTTCATAATAATATCTCCCTGACAATGGAAAACTGCGCAGAAAAAGCGGATTTCTCAACAAACAATATAATAAAGGGAGTATATCGTTTTCTGGAGTACTATGTCAGGAAAAATGTTCCGAATACGCTGGTTCCTATTTGTATCTGCTCAGACAGGAAGAAAGGGGACATGCAATGCAGTAATGAAGTGATTTATACATATCGGAGTCCGTTTGCTTCCCAAGCAGGAGGTTTTGGTTATATAACAGGGGATGGGAAGGAAAATGGATGGAACCAATGGATTGAAAGTGAGGTAAAAGGGAAAAAGTATTTATATAATATCTCCAAGGATCTGACCTTCCGTATCTGGGATCGGCAGGACAATATCAGTGCCTGTATTATGAGTTTTCCATATCAGTTAAAAGGATTGGACAAAACAAAAAGGGAATTGCTGAATCCGATATGTTATCGAAATGTGCGTGTATGGAACGGGGCCTCACAGGCAGTAAATGTGCAGAGAGCAGATTTCCTATCGGTATGCATCGATGTGATGGGGAAAAGTGCAGAAGAGGTTCTGGATGTCCAAAGAAATAACTTCATGAAAGATTTCCATATTGAGAATATTGTAAACACATATCAGACTTTATATGTGGAATCGATGATTAAATTCCTGCAAAAGAAAAATGAGTTGCCTTACGAGATGAAGTATGACGAGAAAGCATGCTTATCCATGATAGATATGGCTTTATTGGCCATAAAACTTTTAGATAAGGAAAAGGCAAATGAAATTATCAGTTTATGGGAAAAAAGGCACTATGAACCTGCATGGATCAGGATGAATATAGTATCAGGCAGGAAAATCAGGAATGAGGCAACTGCAACGGAAGAAGTTTTGCAGGGACTATCAGATCTTCTGAATGTAGAAAGGCAATCTGAAGATCAGCCGGTATATACGTTTTTCTCAATTCCCATTCAGGACAGCAGGGAAGAGGATGGATATAGTCTGGATTTGCGAAGTGATTTGATGGATGAGAGAATTCAACTGTTATACAACCAGCTTATTAAAGATGGAACCAGACTATATGTGTATCCTCCAATCTGTGATATGTTACAGAAGATGAGCAGATACATGGAGTCTCGGGAAATTACGATTGATGAAGATGAAGAAAGCCGGGTATATCTGGCGGTGAAGAACCTAAGGAAAAGCAGGAAGTATCAGCCACAGAAGAAGATTTCCAAAGAGGAGTTTTTCCGTGAAGCGTTCCGATTTGCCAGCAATAAACAATATGTGGCTCAGAATGTGAGTTGTGAACCGGATGAATACAATGCATTGAAAGTCCGCTGCCTGCCGGGAGAGATTCTGGAGGAAGGATTAAATAATGAGTATCTGATCGCTCCGGTCAGTTATGAACTTTTCAGAAAGATACTGGAACTTGCACAGGTAGATCCGAGTGAAATGGAGGAGGAGAAAAACAGTAAGGAGGAGAAGAACAGTAAGGAGGAGAAGAACAGTAAGGACGAGAAGAACAGTAAGGAGGAGAAGAATAGTAAGGACGAGAAGAACAGTAAGGACAATGAAGAGATTAAAAGATATCATGTCAGCAAATGGTTTAAAAAGCAGCTGTTTATAGATACGGTTCAGAAATCATCAGAGTATAAATTCCTGATTAAGTGGGTATATGAAAACCAATGCGCAGATTCTGAATCCCGGTTGTCCTTAGAAAAAGTGAATGAAAAATATGAGCATATGCTGGAGGAGATGTATAAATACAAATTTTTTTGTGACCAACACGGCATTAACGATATTACATAAGATGTACTCTTTATTCAGAAGGATATTTTAGATTTCATTTTCGAATAGGATTAATTTTAATATGATTAGTGCGAAAGCCTGCAGGATAAGATTCTGCAGGCTTTTTGGCGTAATTGCGATAGTAAGTATGATTCTTATAGGAATAGGAAAATAATGGATTATGGTAGCAACTTTTTACATTCAGTAACTTAGAAATGTAGAATTAAGAGGTCTAAATGGAAGAATACGCAGTAGAAAGGAGGAGCCGGGAATGAGTGAAATATTACAACTGGATTATTATTATGGAATAGAAGCAGAACAGTTCTCATTTCATTGCGAGTGTGTGAAGAAATCTCTGTAAATGTTTAGATCTTCTATGATAATGAATGGCGGAAGGCTTGTGAATAAGCTTTCCGCCTTGTTTTTATATATAACAGTGAAATAATTGCATGTCAAGAACACAGGCCTAGTCACCTGCTTCTCATAGCATTATTCCGGGAGACGTCCTTCGTACATGATACTCGGTTCTCCATATACCTGTGCCCAGTTCCGAATCGTTGTTGTCCATTTCTTTGTAGCCTCAAAGGTAGACAGATACAATGCTTTTAGCAGGGCTGTATCGCTCGGAAATACGCTCCTCTGCCGGTTCAGTTTGCGGTATGTGGCATTCAGTGATTCAATGGAATTCGTCGTATAAATGACCTTCCTCACAGCTGCGGAAAACTTAAAAATGGGCGAAACAGCATCCCAGTTGTCATACCAGCGTTTCATGGAATTGGGATATTTCATGGACCATTTTTCATTGACCCTCTCCAGCGCCTCTCTGGCTTTCGATTCATCTGAAGCATGATAGATGGTTTTCAGGTCTGTGGCAAAAGCCTTCCTGTCTTTGTCAGGGACGTATTTCAGAGTGTTTCTTACCTGATGGACAATGCACCGTTGGTATTCCGTCTTGGGGAATGCTGCAGTAATTGCTTCCTTGATTCCTGTAAGTCCATCGGCACAGAGAATAAGGATATCCTTTACTCCACGGTTTTTAAGTTCATTTAAAACAGAAAGCCAGTACTTGGCACTTTCGTTATCTCCTACATGGATGGAAAGTACTTCCTTTTTTCCTTCGGTATTGATGCCAAGAATAACATAGGCAGCAAGCTTTCGAATTACGCCATTATCACGCACTGAATAATGGATTGCATCAATGTAGACGATCGGATAGATTTCATCTAAAGGACGGTTCTGCCAGTCTTCAATCTGGGGTAACAGCTTGTCAGTCACATCAGAAATAAAACCTTCGGACACATCAAAACCATAAATATCTTCAATCGTTTCAGATATCTGCCTGGTGGTCATTCCTTTTGCATACATGGATATGATCTTACTGTCAATATCAGAAATATCTTTCTGACGTTTTTGAACGACTTTAGGATCAAATGTTGATCTGCGATCCTGCGGCACCTCGATCTCCATAGCGCCATAACTGCTGTTGACACGTTTGGTTTTGTACCCATTCCGGTAATCATCACTATCGGAGCGCTGGGATTTTTCATATCCAAGATGATCATCCATCTCAGCTTCCATCATTTCCTTAATCGTTCCGCCCAGTAGATCTTTGAGAGCTTCCTGAATATCTTCAGCAGACTGGATATCGTATTCTTCCAAAAGCTGATGAATGATATTCCGTTTTCCTTCGGTCATTTGTACTTTGTGAACAGGTTTCTTTTCTCTTGCCATAATAAATAGGCCTCCTATGATTTAGATTTTATCATAGAAGACCTATCAGCTAATACTTATTTACAGAAAAACTTTCACAGGCTCGGTCAACCGCTCATTGAAAACTAGGTCACTTTAGACCAAGTTTGGCACCTGC
>CAVHRK010000013.1:0-4978 GCA_963638365.1 Anaerobutyricum sp.
GGACAGGTGGCTCTCGCCACACCGGACTGGCGGCTCTGCCGCACCGTAATATTCACTCTGTATTTTCGGAACAAGGCGTTTCTATATCATGCCACTTTCCACACTTGGGGCACTTAAATACTTTTCCTTCTTCTTTTTTCTTATTGCAGTCACGGCACAATGGATATTTTCCGCTTGCTGCTCCGCATACTTGACACTTCATCTGCTAATCCCCCCCTGGATATTTGTTAAATCATATAATCATTGTATCGAATCAAATATCTTTTTCCTATTATAATGTCAGATTATGTTGGATTTTTGTCATATTTTCTTCCGGCTTCTGTTTTTCCTCAAAAATTTTCTTGTAAACCGCTATAATTCTATGTCATAATAATTAAGTTATAGCTTAAAAATTTTACGAGGGGACAAAAGAAGAATATGTTAGAAAAAATCGCAAGTATCAACAGTGTTGTAAACAGTTTCATCTGGGGTGTTCCCGCCATGATCTGCATCATCGGCGTCGGCATCCTTTTAACTGTCAGAACGAGATGTATTCAGGTGCGCAAGTTTGGCGTTTCCATGAAGAACACCATTGGGAAGATTTTTGACAAAACGCAGGCCAAGGACGGCTCCATAAGCCCTTTTCAGGCGGTGTGTACAGCCCTTGCCGGAACCATTGGAACCGGAAATATTGCAGGCGTTGCCGGTGCCATCGCACTTGGCGGACCGGGTGCTATTTTCTGGATGTGGTGCTCTGCATTCTTAGGCATGTGTACCAAGTTTTCCGAAGTAACCCTTGCCATTCATTTCCGTGAAAAGAACAAAAACGGCGAATATGTGGGCGGACCTATGTATTACATCAAAAACGGACTTTCTAAAAAATGGCATTTCCTGGCTGTCCTTTACGCAGTCTTTGGTGTACTGACTGTCTTCGGAACCGGTAATGCCACTCAGGTAAATACCATTGTTTCTTCCATAAATACTGCACTTATGAATTTTAATATCTTAAAAGGTGAACCCAACAGCAATGTCAATCTGATCTTCGGCATCTTTATCGCTGCACTGGTTGCCATGGTACTGCTTGGTGGAATCAAGCGAATCGGACAGGTATCCGAAAAGCTTGTTCCTTTTATGGCAGTTCTGTATGTCATCCTCTCCCTTGGTGTCATCCTCCTGAACCTTCCACGTGTTCCTGGAGTTTTTGCCCAGATCGTCAGTGGTGCATTTACCCCCAGAGCAGCAACCGGCGGTATCATCGGATCCATGTTCCTTAGTATGAAAAAGGGTGTTTCCAGAGGAATCTTCTCCAATGAAGCCGGCCTCGGTACCGGATCCATCGCCCATGCCTGTGCCGATACCGACAATGCAGTTCATCAGGGTATGTTCGGAATTTTCGAAGTTTTCATGGATACCATTGTGATCTGTACCATGACCGGACTCGTTATTCTGCTCGCCGCTCCGAATATTTCTTACGGACAGGCAGCCGGCGCCGCATTAACCATCTCCGGCTTTACCGCGACCTATGGCGGCTGGGTATCCATCCTCACAGCGATTGCCATGTGTTGCTTCGCATTCAGTACCATCATTGGCTGGGGCTTATACGGCTCCCGCTGCATCGAATTTCTCGGCGGCGAAAAGTTCGTCCGGCCGTTCCTCGTGGTATATTCCTTCGTTTCCATCGTTGGTGCTACCATGAACTTAGGACTGCTTTGGGATATCTCCGATACCTTCAACGGACTTATGGCAGTTCCCAACCTGATTGCCCTATTTATGCTTTCCGGTCATGTAAAGAAGCTTGCCATGGAAGTTGACCAGGCCGAAAAGGATGGCACGATTTAGTTTCATCTTTTTCGTAAACAAAAATCACATTTTTTTCCACCAGTAGCTAATGTCTGGGTGCGTTCGAACGCGAATGCATCCAGATTTCCATATACATACTCATCACTCTTACAAAAGCCCGGTCCCAGTTCCGGACATCCAAGTTCCTGCAGATATCTACAGTACGGGCATTCCAGAATATCAAAATTTGCCTCCTGCTTATTCATCACACCAAACTGATTCTTAAAACCTCCTTTTGGTCCAAAAGCAGTCTTTGCAGCCATCCGCATCACCGGCAGAAACAGCGCTTTCATTATCCGGTGATTCAGCAGCCGGTTCAGCGAAGCTCCCGTATGTATCCCATATTCCCGCAATGCTTCATTAAGCCATTCCATCACGGTCTCCGGATAGTATTTTTTCAAGGTCAGATAAATTGCCGCACGCTCACAACACTGTTTCCAGTGCACCATTGCGGCACTGTTCAGATCAGCATGCGCCTGAAACAACTGCTCGTAGACTTCATTGGCTTCCTGACAAATCTTCTCTACCATACCTGCATCTGCTGCCTCCTCCACATGCCGGAAAATCGGCTTGTAAGAAGAATCAGTACTAATAAACATTGGTTTTGACATGATTGGATTCCTTTCTCTTTCATAATATTTATATTCTCTTTCGTGGTATTTGTTTTTTATTTCTGCCTTGATTTTTCAATATTCTTTGGCGATCTGATCCTGAATTCCATACTGCCTCTTAAATATTTCAAGATCCTCAAAACCTCGGATCAACATCACTTCTCTGAACTCCCCTGTATGCAGGTTCTTAAATCCCGCAACCTGCTCTCCATTACAGATACTTGCCTTAATCAGAGGTTTTTCATTTTCTTTATCATAGGAATGCGGAATGGTTTTCTTCTTAAACAGTGCCATGGTCTTCCTTTCCTTCCTCAGCCTGCCGCTCATCTGTCACAATATGTATTACATATGGCTTTGGATCTTCCAGTTCTGTCCGGAAAAATTCCGGATACAACATCTGCTTACAGTCTGCCGTCACCCAGACTAACTTTTCCCTACAGTTATCATCGGTAACACTTTCACATTTCGGTTGAAAGTCTTCGGGTACTTTCATGTAAAAGTAATAGGAAATTTCATAAATCAGCTTGTCCTTCTTAATCCCCATTTCTCCATAAAAGAAGTTTTCCTGAATGAAGCCAAGGTGATCTACTTTCATTTCCACTCCTGTTTCCTCAAATACTTCCCTTATCACTGCTTCTTCGGCCGTTTCTCCAAATTTCACCCTTCCTCCCACAGAATATAAATAGTCCTGCTGATTATTGCCAACCATAAGGAACTGATTTCCCTTCCTTATGATCGCCCCTACCCGGATGTTAACGAGCCCGTTATCAATTGGAATGGTGCAGTCGGATGGTTGATTTATTCCTGATTTCTGTAAGCCTGGCTTGTCTATTATTTCAAGAGTTGTTGGTTTTGTAGACATCGTGTTTATCCCCTCTAAAACCTTTGACTGTTTCTTGTATCAAAGTAAAATAGCTACTACTGCAATAATACATCCAAACATGCCTATAAAGATACTACGACCTTTTAGGTTTTATATCTTTCTGAATTAGCAAAGCTCTCAAACAACCGTGGTCGCAATCTTAAAATCGGTTCAGTTTTGTATCTTTCTGAATTAACAAAGCTCTCAAACATGTGAAACGTCAATACCTCTTAGCATGTAGTTTTGTACCCTTCTGAATTAGCAAAGCTCTCAAACGTTAGTCAAAGGTCTTATAGCTGTCGTAGGTTTTGTACCCTTCTGAATTAACAAAGCTCTCAAACGGTAAGGCTATCAATCATATCATTGATTTCGTTTTGTACCCTTCTGAGTTAGCAAAGCTCTCAAACTTTTCCGGTTGCGATATCGCAACGTCAGCTGTTTTGTATCCTTCTGAATTAGCAAAGTTCTCAAACGACAGCCTTTAAGAAAACGCCTTTTTCACTGCTTTGTACCCTTCTGAATTAGCAAAGCTCTCAAACCTGAAAACGGCAGAATGTAGCAGGGAGCAGTTTTGTACCCTTCTGAATTAGCAAAGCTCTCAAACCTGGAACAGATCGTAAGGGTTGCGGATAAGTTTTGTACCCTTCTGAATTAGCAAAGCTCTCAAACTTACAGGAAGTGGATAACCAGGGATATTTAGTTTTGTACCCTTCTGAATTAGCAAAGCTCTCAAACCATGAAACAAGGCTATTAAGCCGTAAATAGTTTTGTACCCTTCTGAATTAGCAAAGCTCTCAAACGAGTATGTAAACGGGAACGGCGACATTATCGTTTTGTACCCTTCTGAATTAGCAAAGCTCTCAAACGATCAAGGCGTGGATGTTACCAAGGTTATTGTTTTGTACCCTTCTGAATTAGCAAAGCTCTCAAACTCAGGGTATCATCAATATGCTGAACCAGTGTTTTGTACCCTTCTGAATTAGCAAAGCTCTCAAACTATATCTTTTTACTTAACATGTCAAACTCGTTTTGTACCCTTCTGAATTAGCAAAGCTCTCAAACTTTACTATAACATGATTAAAATGTGCTGTGTTTTGTACCCTTCTGAATTAGCAAAGCTCTCAAACTGCAGCGGTCTTGTATAATCATGAGACGCTGTTTTGTACCCTTCTGAATTAGCAAAGCTCTCAAACTGTATTTGTACTTGATTCTTTTCGCGTTATGTTTTGTACCCTTCTGAATTAGCAAAGCTCTCAAACACAATGATGAACACACAACACAGACCAAACGTTTTGTACCCTTCTGAATTAGCAAAGCTCTCAAACCTGTGCCGTACCTCTGCAGTAGTCAATATGTTTTGTACCCTTCTGAATTAGCAAAGCTCTCAAACACAGCCACACATAGGACAGTCAAACGCTTGTTTTGTACCCTTCTGAATTAGCAAAGCTCTCAAACCGACAAGGATCGACTTTCAATACTTCTAATGTTTTGTACCCTTCTGAATTAGCAAAGCTCTCAAACCTCAAATTATTTTGAGGTTATCCCCGAGTTTATTCTATACTGCGAATATAGTGCCAATTCTTATAGTTCAATTATACATAAATCTTCATCCATTATCCATCCTTTTTCCCCTTCAATATGCGGTGCCTGTATCGGCTCTATAACAATAAGATATATCTTATTGTAT
>CAVHRK010000014.1:0-2403 GCA_963638365.1 Anaerobutyricum sp.
AAACTAATCACAGTGCTTTGAGGAAATACAGACGAAACTATTCGCAAAACCCTTGTTTAACGAATAGTTCATATAGGTTTACGTAATATTTTTATGTTAACCAATGATTTTTTTAGAACTGTAATTTCTTCTTTGAAACAGTCTGAGTATTATACTTTTCTGCCTGTTCACGGACTTCGGACTGGATATCTGATACAAATTCATCTTTATCCATAAAGTCAATTGGCTGATATGTATCGGTATCTATATCTGTATTTGCAGATAACTGATGATCTGAAGCAGCTTTGTTTATATTCGACTTTTTATTTTTATATTTTTCATGGAATTCATGTACATGATCTGTTGTTGATTGTCTGCGTTTTTTCTTATAACGAATGTAGGTATATCCATATACAATAATTAAAAACACGACAATAACTGTTATCAGTAATTTCATAGAAACCTCAACAATAAATTATAGAGAAAAATAAATCATAATAAATTATAAGTAATGAATCAATCAATTAGTTAACACATTTGTTCGGAATCAAAAATAATCGTAAAAGGGCCATCATTTAACAAAGAAACCTTCATATGTGCACCGAAAATGCCATGCTGGACATTTGGAAATTCTTTCCGGCATTGTGCAATGATGTATTCATATAATTCATTCGCCAGATCAGGATTTCCTGCATTGGTATAACTTGGGCGATTTCCCTTACGGCAATCTGCATACAATGTGAATTGTGAAATAATTAACAAGTTGCCATCAATATCCTGAACGCTTAAATTGGATTTACCGTTTTCATCCTCAAATATTCTTAAATGAATGAGCTTGTTGACCAGCTTGTCTGCAATTTCTTTGGTGTCACTGTTACAGATCGAAACAAGTACCATAAGTCCCTGATCGATCTTTCCTACTGTTTGTTCTTCTACTACTACTTCTGCCCGACTTACTCGTTGAATTACAAATTTCATGCTTTCGGATCCTCTTCTTTTACTACTTCTTCTGTATTATCGTGTATTTCGGATTCCGCAGCGGTAGTTTCCGACAGAGATACCTGTCCGGTTTCCTCAATGGATACATTTACCGGCTTATGAGCATCCGAATTTTTATTCATTTGTTTAATCTTTTTTCTGGATTTCTTTGCAGTATCGGGATCCAGCATGATAAATTCTTTGTCTTTGATTTTTTCTACGTTTAAATATTCCTGGGTTTCCGAAGGCAGACCTTTATTCTTTAATTTACGTCCAATTGTACGTTTTACAAGAGCATAAATTACGGCCCAAAGCGGAACGCCTACAATCATACCGGCCACACCCCATAAGTCTCCGAAAATGGTAATGGAAAAAATAACCCAAAATCCGGATAAGCCCGTGGATTGTCCTAAAATCTTAGGTCCGATTACGTTACCGTCGAGCTGCTGAAGGATAAGAATAAAAATAATGAAATACAGGCACTTTAACGGATTTACCAACAAAATAAGTAATGCACTGGGAATCGCTCCCAGGTATGGACCGAAAAACGGAATCACATTGGTGACACCGACAATCACACTTACCAGAATTGCATAGGGCATTTTTAAAATAGATAAACCGATGAAGCATAAAATTCCGATAATAATGGAATCGATGATTTTGCCGGTAAGGAATCCAATAAAGGTCTGGCTGGTAAAACGGATATCCTTAATAAACGTATTGGCATGCTCGGTATTTAATAAGGCATATGCAATTTTCTTTGCCTGACCGGCAAACAATTCTTTATTAAACAGCACATAAACAGATATGATTGCACCGATAACCACATTCCACAGTGTCTTTAAAAAGCTTAAGAGGCTTAGGGAAATATGCTTTAGGATTTCCTGTGTCTGTGGAATAATCGTTTTGTTTAAAAAATTCGAAAATTCTCCCGAGTAATCATCTACAAACTGAATAAATAAATCATTCAGAGTTGGATTATCTTGCAGCAGTTTATTAGAGAACTGTGTCAGATTTCGTATATAATATGGAAACTGATAGGAAATGGCAATAATACTGCGGCTCACTTCCGGAACAATGACACTGATAAAGGCATAAAGGAGTAAAGCAATCAAAAGCAAGGAAAGAATGACCGAGATAACACGCATATACTTTTTCTTTTTAGCGGTGATCTCCGGAGTTTTCTTTGTAAATAACGGAGTCAGAAATCTACGTTCAATATAATTTACAATAGGGGTTAACAGATAAGCGATGATAATCCCATAGATGACCGGGCTTAATATGGAAAAAAAAGACTTAATCTTTGCGGAAAATGCCTCACTGCGGAATATCAGATAATAAAAACAGATGGAAGCTGCAATCACAAGAAATGCAATAATTCCAGTCATAACGATCTTTCTGTTAAATTTAATCTTCATATGTAACCTCTCTCCTGCCTTACTATAT
>CAVHRK010000015.1:0-19579 GCA_963638365.1 Anaerobutyricum sp.
AGCCTTTATTATCTGGCAGTATACCGGTCATCTTTTTCAACGCAAATCAAAGAAATGGATCGCCTGCTCTGCCCTGATTATTTTATATGGCATTTTATTTTTTCTCTCTACTTTGGATCTTTTCTGGTTAAATGCAATTGCCTTTTTTACCATAAACTTTATTTTTATATTCCTGTTTTTTGAAAGAAACATTCCATCCTGTGCTTTTCATGCCGGAATTTCCCTCATTATGATGGGATTGGGAGAACTGATTGCCGGCGGTATGTTTTCCGGTTTTTTAAATCACTTTTATACTGCCCGTTCCGACACGACCTTTTTATTTCTTTACGCCATTTTAACCAAGTCGATCTATGGCGCATTCATGTATCTGCTTTTACACCTTTTATCACACTCTGAAGAATCACAATTTTATAACAGTAAGGAAACCGTATGGCTTGTATGTGTTCCATTTGCCTCTTTTGGACTGATTATGTCCCTGTTAGTGATCTGCCACACTACTCCCGCTACGCCACTGACCGATCACATGATCCTTATCAGTGCACTATTAATTCTATTGATAAACATGCTGATCTGGATTATCTACCATTATATTCAACGTAAAAATAAAGATTTCACGGAAATGCAGCTTTCCCTGCAGAAAGAAAATGCCTCTACAGAATTTTATCAGATGTTACTCACGCAGAACGAACAGCAGAATATTTTAATTCACGATATAAAAAAGCACCTGCAAGCCATTGCATTATTAAATGATCAGGGAAATTCTGCACAAATCACACAATATATCTCACAAATCACCTCTTCCTTTGATCTTCACAGGACAATCCTCGTTTGTGACAACGATTTTCTTAACATTATATTTTCCAGATATAGTCAGGAATGTATCAGCCATAATATCTCGCTTCACTTTGATATCCGTAATCATACCGTATCCTTTCTCCTGCAAAGTGAACTCACGTCCCTGTTCTGCAATTTACTGGATAATGCCATGCGCGCCGCTGCTGATTGCAGCAACTCCTATATTGAACTCAAAGTGAATCGGAAGCCCAATACCCCATATGTCATTTTAACCATGGTAAATTCCTGTATGGAAAATCCCTACACTCGCAACGGAATTCTGGTTTCTTTAAAGCAGGATAAATCCCGGCACGGCTATGGCATGAAAAGTATTCAGCGAATCGTTACCAGATATCATGGGGATTTAAAATCTTATTATCAAAATGAGGATCATACATTCCATACGATCCTCACTTTACAGATTCCTATTTAAATATTCTCTTTCCCTATCCTGCCTGATTTTATGAATTAGTAGAAAATCTGTGCAATCGGGGAAGTTTCATCAATGATCAGCGTCTTATTGTTACCGGTCATGGTTTTCTTCGCCGCATCCAGAGAACGCAGGAAGATATAGAAATCCGCCTTATCCGGATCGTTGTAGGCGTCACTTAAGATCCGCATGTATTCTGCTTCTCCCTTTGCAATGATCTCGGCAGCCTGGGCATCTGCCTCGGACTGCATGACAATGATCTCCGCGGTCGTATTATTGGAAATCTGCTTGGCTTCCTCCTGGCCTTCTGCCTGATAGGTTGCGGCAATGTTGTTTCGTTCGGAAATCATACGCTCATAAACCGCATTCTTATTTTCATCCGGAAGATCCAGGGACTTCGTTTCCACGGCAAGAAGGGTAATACCATACTGCCCGAGGGTGTCACCAATATTAGCAACAATTGCTGCCGCCAGCTCCCCGTCACGGCCGCTGATCACTTCCTCCTGGCTCTTGCTGCTGATTACGTTTTTCAAACTGTTATAAACAATCGTATCAATACGGAATTCCGCATTGCTCTTCTGTGCGCTTAAGGTCTGCGTATACTTGTACGGATCATCAATCTTCCATAATACAAAGCAGTCTGCAATCATGGACTTCTTATCCTTTGTCATGACATCGCTGACCGCAAGGTCATAAAGCAGCACTTCGTTTTCAATCTTTTCCGCAGTCTGGATCACCGGAATCTTCAAGCTTAAGCCCGGTGTCTGCCGGATATCCACAATCTTTCCAAACTGCTTGATTACAGTATATTCATTTGGATAGGTCACTACGAAAAATGAGTTGGCTGCCACAAAGATTCCCACAAGAATCACAGCCAGAATGATCCATTTTGATTTTCCCTTTTTCATGCTTATTCCTCCGTTCCCTCTGCACTGCCTGCAGAATTTCCTGACTGATTACCCTGTGACGTGTTAAGATCCGCAAAGGATTCTAACGGCAGCATCGTCTGTGTGCTTCCGTCACTACGCTCGATAATCACCTTCATATCCGGAAGAATCTCTTCCATCGTTTCATAGAACATTCTCTGTTTCGTAATGAGCGGATATTTCTGATATTCTGCATAAAGCTCATTGAGTCTTGCAACCTGGCCCTTGGCTTCGTTCACCCGCTCTTCTGCCTGTGCATTGGCCGTCTTTACGGTTTCATCTGCCTGTGCCCGGGCTGCAGGAATGTCTTCGTTCCGCTTCTGGTTTGCTTTATTAATGGAGGTTTCCTTGCCCTGCTTGGCATTCTCCACATTTTTAAACGCATCAATGACCTCGGTTGTCGGCGGCTCGGCATCCTGAATCGTGATGTTTACAAGCTGCACACCAATGTCCTCGGTTTCAAGACGGTTAATGATTTTCTGCTTGATGGATGCCTGGATCTCATTCTTTCCCGTTGTAATCACACTGTCCACATCATAAAGACCAATCGTATCACGGATATAGCTCTGTGTCAGGTTCTTTAAAATTGAAACCGGAGCCTCCGATGCATACAGATACTTGGTCGGATCGGTCACGCGGTACTCCACATAAAAGTCCACATTTACAAAGTTATAATCTCTGGTAATCATGAAGGACTCCCGGTCAATGTATTCGCCGGTACTTGAATCATATCCGATTGTAAATCCATTGATGGTCTTCGGTACCCGGCTCAGCTCCTGTATCACCGGAATCTTCACATGAATACCGGATTCCTCTACTACCTTGGGCACTCCGAAGGTGGTAATCACCGCATATTCATTTTCTTTCAGGGAATAAAAGCTGCCGCCTAACAGAATCAGTGCAAAGATCACGACAACCGCGATACTGACTCCTCCCGCAATCTTCTTTCCTACATTTTCTTCCCGGAATCGTTCCGGTCCGCTGCCTGTCTGTTGTTGTTTTTTGCCAAACATGTTGTTCTCCTTTTTAATGTTATTCACCCTACAGTTATCCTGCCTCTTTCGCTCATTTAACAGGAGCTGTATGCTTTGAATAGTCTCAGTGTATCATAAAACCTCCCATGTAGCTATCAGAAAATCCTCTGTACTTTTTTCCCACCGAAACTCATATACTTCTGTAACATCACTCGGAACTATTCTGCTTATGTATCGTAAACCCTGTTCCCTTTACTGGAAATTATTATTTCTTGCCCTGTGCTCTACCGCACTCATCTTAAGCGTCCATGAAATCCTTTCCCGCTCTGATGCGTCCACGGATCCCTATAGCGGTGATTCTGCCATCGAGGTCGCCGCCGGAGCCAATGGCAATTATATCAAATGGGTGGATTTCACAGTAAGCTATGATGCACTCTGCACCGCGTATGAGCTCGATGTGGCAAGCCACGAAAGTGATCATCCCTTAAACTGGATCGAACTGCTCGCCTATACGGCCGCTAAAACGGGTGGAAAATTTGATAAGAAAAGCCTTTCCATTTTAAATAAACTGGGGAAAGAATTATCCGATGGTTCTGTGACTTTGGAAGAACTCACCCGTGAAATGGACTATTATGATTACTACCTGGAAGCCTACGAAGCCGTCCTTAGCGGCATGGTTGGTGAATACGAAATGGAGACAGAAGCCGAAGACGGCACACGCAGCTTCGAAACACGCTATGGCCTGAAAGCCTTTTCCCCCATTGCACGGGGTTTTGACTACAGCGATTATGATGACTTTGGTTCTTCCCGGAGCTACGGCTACAAGCGTCCTCACTTAGGACACGACATGATGGGCCAGATTGGTACTCCCATCATTGCTGTAGAGTCCGGTTACGTGGAAGCCCTTGGCTGGAATCAGTATGGCGGCTGGCGCATCGGAATCCGCAGCTTTGATAAAAAGCGTTACTATTACTATGCACATCTTCGCCAGAATTTCCCTTATGCACTGGACTTAAAAGAAGGAAGCGTGGTAACCGCCGGTGACGTCATCGGTTACATGGGGCATACCGGCTACAGCACCAAGGAAAATGTGAACAACATCGAGACGGTCCACCTGCATTTTGGCCTGCAGCTCATTTTTGACGAATCGCAGAAGGAGGGGAACAACGAGATCTGGATTGACTGCTATGACCTTACCCGATTTTTATACAAAAACAGATCCCTCACGGAAAAGAACGTGGAAACCAAGGAATGGTTCCGTACCTTTCACATGAAGGATCCTTCGGTAACTTCTTATCTGCAATTAAATCCGGATGCCCCGGTCTTAAACAAGGAAAACTAAGGAAGCTCTTCTGCCATATAAAGTGTTTCTGCCGTATAAAGTGTTCCTTCCATATAAAGATGGGACGCATGGGCTTCTTCCATCAGCCGGAGAAGCTCTTCGCGGCTCACACTTGCAAGCTCCACATTCGCATACATCACAGAAACCGGTGCCGCCTCGAAGTTCAGGTAAGTGTTCCGCACCCAGCTCACATCGGAGCTGTCACGCACATACAATACTCTGGTTATCTCCGAGTCCGTTCCTGCGCCCACTTTTTCTGCAAATTCATATGCGGCATCGTCCAGAATTTCTTCGCGCTTTGCCAGTTCCTCCTGTACCCCGGTCCGGTATCCCCAGATCGCACGGTACGCGCCTGCATAATCGGATGACAGCAGTACCACCAGTGCACATAGGTAAAAACCGCGGTTGTCCGTAAAGCTGCGCATAACAAAATATGCAAGCAGATACAGCCCTCCGATCGTAAACGGCGCCCCATACCGCGAAATGGAACTTACCATGCCATACGGCTCGAGATATTGTGTTTCCACAGCAAAAACGGTTAAGTGACTGATCAGTACCAGCGTATAGAATAAAATTGCTGTTACGGCTGTATAAATCAGCAGGAACCATCCCATTCTCCGGTCCAGCTTCTTACGCACAATCAGCAGAATATAAACTGCCAGTAAAAATAACAGCAATAAAAGCGGGCTGAAATCAAACAACCATGTCGGACTCCGGTGCAGCGGCCATTTTACGAATGCTTCGCCAAAGGCCTGAAGCATCTGTTCCCTGACCTCCGGGATATTCATGCCTCCGGTTACCATCTGTACGGCTGCTCCGGTGAGCTTTGCCACCCGACGGTGCAGATAACAGAACACAAACCAACCTCCACCGCTCAACAAAGGCAGAACCATCACCGAGAGCATCCCCCGTACGGCAGTTCTTTTCTGCCACAGGGCTTCTCCCCTTTTCCGGTTTAAAATCTGAACGCCGATGGAAAACAACACGGCAAATGCATACCAGACAAAGCCGGTATTTTTGCAAAGTACAAGCACCATCAGATACAACGCATGCCGTCCGTAATAAAGCCACGGTGAAGTCCCCTTTCTGTCAATGACTGCCACCAGAAATGCGCCATACACCACCGCCATGGAAAAATCCGCACAGCTTCCATCGCACCAGAATACCTCGGTCATCGTCGGGAAAATCCAGAGCAATGCAGCTCCCAGCGTCATGCTAAGCGGCGTTTTCTTCCGGATATAGTGCAGCAGCGGAAGCAGGAAGGACAGGTTAAACACATAATATCCCGCAAATAAAAGTCCCTCCCGGAACTGTCCCGGCGAGAAATGCAGAAACCACCACTTCATCATCTGGGTGCCCGGCGGATAATCCCCGAACTCCGGTGCTGCATTGGCGTATCTATCCGCAAATCCATTCCGGTAAAAGATCGACTTCACATCCGTTGCCCAGAAGTTATAGTCATCCCACCAGCTTACGACCTTACCGGATACCCCGATTACCACCAGAAGCAACAGGACAAGTCCTGCTATGGCCGACGGATCCTTCAGAATTTCAATACCTCGTTTTAACAGCTCCTTCCGCTGTTCTCCTTTTCTCGTAAAGAAATAAAAAACGATTCCGCAAAGCAGAAGTGGTGCGATTCCATCGATCCAGGTTAAGTGCCTGCTGAAACTCAGCACATACAATAAAAGTACCAGACTGCTTATCCCAACCGGCAGCATTTCCACAAAGCTTTTATGGAATACACAGGCCAGTGCCAATATGAAAATAAATAACGTTATAATATGAATGACAAACATAGTCTCAGTATAACAAAAAGATGTGTGGAGTGCCACACATCTTTTTGCTTTTACTTATTCAGTTCTGGCAGATTACCTCTGCCCTTTACAGTTCAGGTTCAATCAGACCGTAGGTGTTGCCTTTTCTCTTGTAAACCACGTTCACCTGATCGGTTTCTGCATTGCAGAATACGAAGAAGCTATGGCCTAACAGTTCCATCTGGATGCAGGCATCTTCCGGATACATCGGCTTAATGTCAAACTTCTTGGAACGGATGATCTTAATCTCTTCTTCATCCTCAAATTCCTTCTCGATGAATTCCTTCTTGAATACACTGGCTGCCTGCTTTTGATCCGCTAATTTATTCTTATATTTCTTTAACTGTCTTTCGATGATTTCTTCTACCAGATCGATGGAAACATACATATCGTTGCTTACCTGCTCCGAACGGATGATACTGCCCTTTACCGGTATGGTAACTTCTATCTTCTGTCTGTCCTTCTCAACACTCAAGGTTACATGAACCTCTGTATCCGGATTAAAATACTTTTCGAGCTTACCGATCTTATCCTCGACTGCCGACTTTAACCCCGGTGTAACCTCGATGTTTTTGCCAATAATTATAAATTTCATACTCATCACCCTTTCATAACCTGTCCGACAGGATTATTGTATAAACATTATAACACACTTACTTTCATTTTTGCAACAATTCAATTCTATTGTTTTTAGATTCAAATAGTTTTCGGACAATTCATTTTTCCAAAAACGAATGCATTTTTCTTTCCTTCCTCCCGATCTTTGTCGTATTTCACAAAACATCCGTTCCTGCTCTCCCTGATTTTTCTGTTCTGCGCTCGTTTTTTCGTTGGTGGATATCGTGGATAACTTCGTGTATAAATTAGTTTTGGGCTGTTTTATGGAATTATTTCTGTGGATAATATTTTCGGTCATAAATGGAAAAACATTTTTCCACCAAAACAGTGCCATTTTCTTTTAGTCAACATGTATAGACTCGCGTTTGTCAACGGAAAAAGATGGGAAAAAAGAATTCAGACTTTTCTACAAAAATAAGTGACAAAAGAAAGATAAAAAACAGCCTGTCTGAAGTTTGCCCCAGACAGGCTGTACTTAATCCTGCTATTTAAAATTCCGACTTAGAAGATCCGGCGGATACCAAGAGGTGTACGGTAATTCACATCGGAAATCTTAATACCGGTCTTGGCGGTGGACGCATGAACAATCTGTCCGTTACCAATATAGATTGCCACATGTCCGGAATAACAGATGATGTCACCCGGCTGTGCATTGGCAAGTCCGTCTACGGCGGTTCCCACACTTCGGTCACCGGCAGATGAATGCGGCAGGCTTACACCGAAGTTCGCATAGACACTCATAACGAATCCGGAACAGTCCGTACCATTCGTCAGGCTCGATCCACCGTATACATACGGGTTGCCGACGAACTGGCAGGCATAGCTTGCAACCGACTGGCCAAGTGCGCTTCCTCCTGTTGCATAAACAACCGGAGCTTCACTTGTCGTAGAGGAGCTTTCACTCTGTGTTGCCTTACGGTTCTTCTCTTCTGCCTTCCGTGCAGCCTCTAAAGCGGCCTTACGTTCTGCTTCTTCCTTGGCAAGACGGGCTTCCTCTTCTTCCCTGGATTCTGCTTTTACAAATTCGGTGGATAAGGTAACGTAGTCAAGGGATACATAGCCATCACCTTCCTCGATATTAACCTTAACCCAGTTATCTAATTCTTCCGTAACAAGGAGCTGATCCTGAATCGGAACAAGACCAAGTACGGTAGCATCTAACGAAGGCTCTTCACGAACCTTTAAGGTCGTTGTCGTAACGGTTGCGATCCGGTTGCCTACTTCTTTTGCAAGGGCAACAGCGTCATCACCGGTGACACAGTATTCTGCTTTAACATAACCGGTTACGGAACCGGATGTGATCTTATACCAGCCGTTGTCTTCTTCAATGAATTCACCGACGGACTTATCATAAAGCTTGCCGAGGATCTCTCCTTCTTCGCTCGGAATGCTCCGCACATTCACGTAGTCATTCACCTGTGCGATTACAAGAGACTTAAATCCCTCTTCTTCTTTCTTATTTGCAATTTCCCGTTCCTTTTCATTAACGGTCTTCGTTGTCGTTGCTTCAGCGGTTTCCTTTACTTCCTTACGGGAAGTTTTCGGAATACTGTTATTACTGACGGTATCGTCCTTTTCATCCTGTATGTTCTTAACGCTCGTTCCCTCGGATGCCAGATAAAAATCCACTCCGGCAGAAGGAAGTCCGGTAGATTCTTTTGCCTGTGTATCTATCGTCATGCCATTTAACAGAAGCATGGATGCAAAGCCAAATGCCATAAAACGTACCGGCATTTTTCTCTTTCTCTGTTGCATGATATCCTCCATAATATTCATAAACCCTGTTATAATTGTTACAAAATTATTACGTTCGTTAACAAATATAACACTTTTCCTCTTCCATGTCAAATGCTGGTAAAATGTTCCAGCACTTACTTCTGATTGAGATAGGCTTCTACGGAGGTAATGGCGTTAGCGCCATCCGCAATGGCGGTCACAATCTGGCGGAGCTTTTTCGTCCGGATATCACCTGCGGCAAAGATTCCCGGCTTCTTCGTCACACCGTCTTCCCCTGCAATGAGATATCCCTTTTCGTCGCAGACATCCATTCCCAGCAGTAACTGGCTTACCGGCACAATGCCAACGGCAATAAATACGCCGTCCACCGGAAGATCCTGTGTTTCTTCCGTTTTCACATTTTTTAACGCAAGCGCCTCTACCTGATCTTCACCCTTGATTTCCGTTGCAACCGTATCCCACAGAATTTCCACATTGGAAAGGGCCCGCAGTGCTTCCTGTAAAGACTTTGCGGCACGAAGCTCGTCTCTTCTGTGGATCAGATAGACCTTCGCACAGTTTCTTGCAAGAAAAATGGCATCCTCGACTGCCACATCACCGCCGCCGACAACCGCCACCGTACGGTTTCTGAAAAAGGCTCCGTCACAGGTTGCACAATAGGATACGCCCATTCCGGCAAGCTCTTCTTCACCCGGAATGTTCAGCTTTGCATGCTCTGCGCCCATCGCTGCCACAACCGTTTTCGTTTTGAGTTCACCCTTGGAGGTGGTGACAAGATATCCGTCTCCGATCTCTTCCACACGGAGCACCTCTGCCTCCTGAAATTCACAGGAAAGTCCGTCCGCATGCTCTCGGAAGCGCATCCCCAGATCAAAGCCGTTGATTCCCGGAAAGCCCGGATAATTATCTACTTCATAGGTTGTTAAGACCTGCCCGCCGCTCATGGTACTCTGCTCTACCGTAATGGCACTAAGTCCTGCTCTTTTTGCATAAATCGAAGCTGCAAGTCCCGCAGGACCTGCTCCGATGATTACTACATCATACATGTTGTTCCCTTCTTTCTAAATCCAACCGCCATCCATCGTGATCACCTGACCGGTCAGATACGCCGGTGAATGAATCACCTGCGAAATCATTTCTGCTGCTTCGGCGCAGGTTCCCATCCGGTCAGCCGGAATCTCTTCCTTCAATGCCTCACGCTCTTCTTCCGAAAAACAGCGGTTCATCTCTGTATCAATCACCCCAAACGCCACCGCATTGACCTGGATATTGCTCGGTGCCAGTTCCTTGGCAAGCGCCCTCGTAAAACTGTTGATTCCACCTTTCGAGGCGCTGTATGCGACCTCCATGGATGCACCGACATTTCCCCATACCGAAGAAACAAATAAAAGCTTCCCTTCTTTCCGGTGTATCATCTGTGGAATCAGCTCATGGCTTAAATAAAAGCACGAATTGAGATTTGTATCGATCACACGGTTCCACTCTTCCAGCGTCATATCACTCAAAAGTCCGATATGGAAAATTCCGGCATTGTGAATCAGCACGTCAATCTGTCCGGCCTGCTGCAGCATGGAAGTGACCTGCTGTGGATCCGAAACATCACAGGCATAAGCCTCGCAGGAAATACCGAACTCTTCCTTCAGTTCTTCTGCAAGCTGCCGGAGCTTTTCTATGGAATTTTTGCACACCAGACAAAGATCATAATCTTCAAAAGCAAGACGCCTTGCCACTGCTTCTCCGATCCCTCTGGATGCCCCTGTAATCAACGCACGTTTCCTCATGCCTTCCTCCTAAACTGCCACTTCTGTTTCCGGCTTAACCTTACCGTTTTAACTGGGGGAACACATCAATTTCTTCTATATAATTGACCCAGCCTAAATGATATGCGGTAATCGGTGAAAGTTCA
Organism: Anaerobutyricum sp.; assembly: GCA_963638365.1. Classification (GTDB taxonomy): domain Bacteria; phylum Bacillota; class Clostridia; order Lachnospirales; family Lachnospiraceae; genus Suilimivivens. The sequence goes on from CAVHRK010000015.1 coordinate 10,585, forward strand.
TTCTGAATCTCACTGTTATTCAGGCGTCCTTTTCCATCCTTTACGGTGTACATGATCTCATCCGGATAAGCCTTTTTCACATATTCGCAAACCTCTTCCGTATACTCTGCATCCTCATACAGGTCATGCGCCCCGAACAGATGCAGAATTTCATGTGCATAGACTGCCGGAACTTCCCCTGCAAACATCACAAGGCTTTCCTGTGGGTTATCCACACCATCATAACAGATCGCATAGGTACTTCCCTTATGATTGACAAAAACAATCGTTGCAATTCCTTTTGCCTTATATTCCTTAGTGAGTGCCTGATAATCAATCTGATCTTCGAGCCATCCGGCAATCTCCTCATCCAGTGCTTCTTCGTAATCTTCCCCATCCTTCAGGGAAAAGTTGATCCGTGCACTTCCTGTCAGATCTTCATATTCTTCAAAATCAACCACGAGATCGACTTTCTTATGGTAGCTTTTCGCCTCGGTTTCAATGTATTCTTTGGCAATTTCAAGATTCTTTAATGCTTTCTTCTTATCCCGGTCTGTCCATTTTGCATCCGGGGTATCCACAAAGAGACTGTAAACTAAATTCTTTCCCTCAAGGCTCTTTGCACTTCCAAGTTTATAGCTGCTTCTCGGATTTCCAAGCTCTCCCGGCTCCGGTGTCGCCAAAGGCTCCTCACTTACTGTTGCCGTCGGTACCGGAGTCTGTTTCACACTTCCTTTTCCCGCTGCCTGTAACGGCATTCCGCAGACCGCCTCTGCTATAAGAACCGCGCCTAATCCCAACGCAGCAATTCTGATTCCTGACATAGATTTCCTCACAATTCTTTCCTATAATATGAATATGGCTTTTATACCTATTCTCTCTCCTCAAGATAACAATATCCATACGATGATAACAAAATACCATCTGAATTGCAACCGCTAAAAAACGCGCAAATGTATCAAAAAACCAATCAGACAAATTTTTCTGCCAGCTCGGCAACGACCTCCCGGATCATCTTTCCTTCACAATTCAGGGTAATATCGGCATATTTCTCATACAATGGTGTACGTTCCTCATAAAGATCCTTTAACGTCTGCCCCTCTTTCAATGCCACACCGCGCTCCTGCAGATCGCCGAGACGCTCTGCCACCGCCTCATAGGAAAGCTGAAGATAAACCACGCTGCCGATCTCCTTAAGATGCTCCATTGCTTTCGCACTATAGACCACGCTTCCCCCTGTCGCAATCACAGTCCTGTCACAGCAAAGAGAGGCATTGATCTCGCCTTCCACCTGCAAAAATCCATCCGTGCCCTTTTCCTCAATGATTTCGTGAAGCATCTTCCCGGTTCTTTCCTGAATCACCAGGTCACTATCCATAAAGTGATAGCCAAGCTTTTTGGCAATCACAACACCTACTGTACTTTTGCCCGCACCGGGCATTCCGATCAAAACAAGATTGTTCAATGTATGTCCGTCCTTTCTCTTTGCATTTCCACTTTTAAACGCTATGCCCCCAGTATAAATCATGTAGCTTCTTTGTACAACCGTTACTCTGACGAAAACCTGTTACGTCGATTTTGCTCCGGAGCATATACGGTTTCATCTGAATTGTGATATGATGTTAGTGCCTGAGCGCCAGGTAAACGACCATATGGACATAGAATACTTAGAAAGAGAGTTCTTCATGGAACGGACACTTACCTACAAAATCGACAATTCCATACCGCCCCTGCCGGTCAGTCAGTTTTTGAGGCAGAAGGGCTTCTCCATGCAGAGCCTCACGCAGTTAAAAAAGGATCCTGCTGCCGTATTGGCAGACGGAATGCCCTGTTTCATGAATCATGTACTGCAGCCGGGAGAGGTACTGACGATTCACATTCTGGAAGAGCACTCCTCAGAAAAGATTCCTCCGATGGATCTGCCTTTGGATATTGTTTATGAGGATGAAGATCTGATGGTGATTAATAAGCCTGCCGGAATGCCGATCCATCCTTCCATGAACAATTACTACAACTCTCTCGCTAACGGACTTGCCTACTACTTTGCACAGCAGAACTGTCCTTTTGTCTTCCGCTGCATCAACCGTCTGGACCGGGATACCTCCGGGCTTACACTCATTGCCAAGCACTCCGCGAGCGGTGGAATGCTCTCCACAATGATTGCCAACAAGACCACCTCCGGCATCACAAGGGAATACCTTGCCATCGTAAAAGGATCCGTCACTCCGCCGGAAGGCACCATTACCGCGCCCCTTGCCCGAAAAGAGGGGTCGATCATTGAGCGGACCGTGGATTTTGAAAAAGGAGAAAATGCCATCACCCATTACAAGGTTCTGGATGAAAAAAACGGGCACAGCCTGGTCTCCCTGATCTTAGAGACCGGCCGCACCCATCAGATACGGATTCATATGAAATATCTGGGCTATCCTCTCATCGGAGATTATCTCTATAATCCCGATATGGAATTCATCAGGCGTCAGGCACTCCATGCCTGGAAATTGTCCTTCCGTCATCCCATCACCGGAGAAGAGCTGCATTTTACGGCTCCGCTGCCGGAGGATATGGAGGCGGTGGCTGGAGCGAGGATATGGGAAACAGAACACCAGGCTTCCGCCTCAAACCTCATAAAATAAAAAGACAGGCTCATGAGTTTCTGCCCATGAGCCCTCTGTCAATATCCAGTCCGGTTAAATTTCAAAATCGGTATGTCTAACAATATACTTATTCATACGAACCCTTCCCCAAGGTGCATATATGCCACAGGTGATCAGGGATAACAATAATATAATAATATATTCTCCAAGGAATCCCAGACCCGTACCACTAAAGATCAATCTTCTGCAATTGATCACCTGATGCTTGGTATCCCATTTCTGAAGCATTACCATTACCCAGGGGAATGCAAGTCCACAGGTAATCATCAATAAAAGTCCTGCAACTAATCCATATCCAAAGTAAGCAAAACTTCCTCCATCAAAATAAGATTCATTTCCATTTTCTACAATCGGTTCTCCTTCGATAAAGGTATGACTCAGTTCCCACTTTCTTAATGCTACATGTGCAAAAAACGAATAAATACCCAGTGTAATAACCGTAAGAATTACCCACAAAATCCAATGCCCTAATAAAGAAGCCCCGGTTCCTGTGAAGGTAAGACGTTTTCCATTGATTACCGTATGGCTGACTCTCCATTTATATACCTTACAAATCATCCACGGTGCTGCAATACCACAGGTAATTCCCGATACCAGAGTCGATAAAAGCGTATATCCCAATAACTCCAGACCCGATCCATCAAATTGGGAATTTTCCGGATCTACTATTCCTGCTCTTTCCAAGTCTTTCGTTGTTGCATACTTTGCTTTATAATCCTGATAATATTTCTTATAAGAAGTAACTGCTTCCGATGGGTTAAACGGAGAATCCATAGGCTGATTTCCGATAACAATTCTTGAAAGAAATTCCAATCCAAGAATCACAGATACAAGACCACAGATTCCTGCCATAACACTCCATCCCAATGCAATTCCCAGACAGGATAACGCTGCCAGAAAGGTTCCCGCCGGAGCAATCCATGTATAAATCTTGGTCATATCCTTCTTTTTTACTGCTATGTATACAAGTCCTGCAGTTGCTCCTATTGTCACGATTACAAATATAATTTTTAAAACAGCTACAATCACTCTGAAAACAACTCCGACGCCCGGAATTGCTCCAAATAATCCCCCAAGGATCCCTGTGATAACCCACAGTCCCAAGGGCATTAATGCTGCAAATGGTGCAAATCTTTCCATATTTTCCATCGTCAGATATTCTTTCCAATTGATCTTTTCATCTTCTCCAGACATTTCCGGACCGCTTCCGTCACCAGCCGTATAAAAAGATTGTTGCCGGTACTGCTGTTGGCTCTCCTGCTGTGCATTTTCATGAACTGTACTTCCAGCAGCTTCCTCTCCGTAATTTGCTTCCTGTTCTTTTTCTGCTACCGGTTGTCCACATACCGAACAGAACTTTGCACCATCATCCAGTTGATGACCACACTTTGAACAAAACATTTTCTCCGCCTCCTTAGATTGTGTTTCTTACATATGCGTACCCACTGATTACAATCAGTAATCCGATTAACACGACATATTCCCATGTATAAAATTCTTCACCCTTATGTAATTCTTCACGAATTAACCGGTAAAGCAAATACAGGCATATAAGTGGTAATATAGTAAGACTTAGAAAATTATACTGTAAAGCCTCCTTAAAGTTTCCTTTCCAAATCTCCACGATAGCCCTAGTCATTCCACATCCCGGACATTTCCACCCGGTTATTTTGTAAAACAAACAGGGAATCCCATAACCTGTGGCTAAAACAACACCAAGGTAAATTCCTCCTAAAATTAAAATAAATCCTATCTGTTTTAACAACCTTACAACGATACCCTTTTCTCTCACAGTTTTCCTTATCATCTGTATATTTGTTGTATTTCTGAATGTAAAAACGAGCGGAAGCCTGGATTTTACAGGTTTCCGCATCCAAATAATAAGAGCAGATGACGGGAATCGAACCCGCCTCCTCAGCTTGGGAAGCTGATGTTCTACCGATGAACTACATCTGCAATATGGCTTATCATACCCCGACTTTTCCAAAATGTAAACAGTGGGCATGATCCATTTACTGTACCTTATTTACTATGCCTTATTTACGAGATCCGCTTATTTTTCCTTCTGACTTTCCAGAAAATCCCTCAGATCAAGCAGGGAATCCAGCTTCTGTTCCGTCAGTTCCAGAATTTCCGGGGTTGGCTGTAACAGATCCGGAATCATAATCGCTTTCATTCCAGCCGCATGAGCGGAACGGATTCCATTGTAGGAATCTTCCACGGCATAGCATTCCTTTGGATCCACCTTTAAAAGCTCACAGGCTTTCAGATAAATATCCGGATCCGGTTTGCTTTTCGTCACCATATCTCCGCAGACAATCGCATCAAAGTCATCCAGAATACCAACTGTCTTCATCTGACGGCGTACCGCTTCCTCTTTTGTCGAAGAGGCAAGTCCGATCCGGTAGTTCTCCTTTTTCAGATAAGCAAATAACTCATGCACCCCAGGCTTTTCAGGGATTCCCTCATCCGCCTCATGCTTATAAAAAATATCATTGGCTGCCTGCACATAACTCTCGCAGGGGTGTTCCTTTCCATACGCTTTCTGGAACAGCGCCTCCGTCTGCGTCACTGTAATTCCGATACACTGCTTTGCAACCTCTTCCACATTGGGCAGATTCAACTCCTCTGCCAGCTTTTTCCAGCATCTCATAAACACCGCCTCGGTATCAATGAGCACGCCATCCATATCAAACACAATATTCTTAATCATTTTCTCCAAACCTCTCGCATTACCTGGCAGCTTCTGTTTTCTGCTGCTTCTTTTCTTTTTCTTTCTTCTTGACTTCCTTCCAGAGTGCCAGGCTTTCTTCCGGCGTCTCCGGACGCTTCACATCCCCAAACACATGCGGATGACGGCGGATCATCTTTTCGGAAAGCCCCTGCACCACATCCTCAAAAGTAAAGGCTCCTCTCTCTTTGGCAATCTCCGTATGCAAAAGCACCAGTAACAGCACATCTCCCAGTTCTTCACAGAGATTCTCGTCATCCTGATTATCAATCGCCTGCATGACTTCCTCCGTTTCGTCCATGAAACACTTCTTCAAAGACTCATGCGTCTGCTCCCTGTCCCAGGAGCATCCATCCGGGCTGCGCAGCACTTCTATGATTTCCAGAAGTTCCTGCATATCATGTGGGGCCTCTTCGTTATAGGTTTTGTCGTTAATTTCTCTCATTTGCATTTCTCCGTTTTCTTAAATATTGGAACGATTCAGAACCGCATACGTCATATAAATGATGGCTCTGAATCGTTATAGTTTCTCATACAGGTCATACATTTTCTGAACGGAATTCTCCAGGAAATAATAATGCCGGATGTAAGGAATCAGCAGAACAAGCAGTGCTGCCGTAACCAGATACATGGCGGGATATTCCCCCACAATTGCAATTCCAATCGACAAAAAAGTGAGGATCGCAAACAAAATGGTTACCAGAAGATGCACCAGCCGTTCATGCTGATAAAAAGAAAGATGCACGAGATATTCCTGCCGGAATTTCTCCCTCTCCTGCTCACTTAACTTGTCTTTGTTCTGCAGCCATTCTTCAGTTAATAAAAGGTATGTTTTAATTCTCTTTTCCATAGTAGTTCCAGTATAGCACAATTTCATCAATAAGACACTTGAACTTTTTTCCGTACCATGTCAAGATTAGTATAGACTAACTGCAAAAAACAACGGAGGTACATACAAATGCTTATCATTCAGTTAATTCTTTATTGTCTTATCTTTACCTGTATTGTAAAGGCCGCGGTAATCGGTGGAGCCGTGAACGGCTTATACTTTTATCCCAAATCGGTGCAGGATCGCGCCATTGAAATCGGCCTTATGACAAAAGAACGCATGAATAAAAGGCGCAAAATCTTTATGAGCGCATTCTATATCATCATGCTCGTGTCCCTGGTTCTGATTATTGGTCTTTGGAATCAGGTATCCGATTTTAAAACAGCTTATTTACAGGCACTCCTGTTCCTTCTGGTAATGAACTGGTATGACGGAATCTTCATTGATAAAGTCTGGGTAGGCCACAGCTCCTTCTGGATCCTGCCCGGTCTTGAGGATATGCCCTTTACCAGATCCTGGGGCGATATGTTTAAGAAGCGCATCTTTCTTTCCCTAATCTGGGTTGTCGGTGCTGCTCTTGTTGCAGGACTGGTTGTATTGATCTTCTAATATCGTCAAGCAGAAAGGCTGCCCGTGATACGGACAGCCTGTTTTTTACCACTCTCTGAAAAAGGAAACCAGTTTGTTCCAGCTTTCCTGTCTTGCCTTCCGGCATTCCAACGGATACTCTGCTTCCATGGTCATAATCTTTTGAAGGATCTTCTGGGTAGCTTCTTCGCTTTTTCCATTATAAGAAAGACATTCCGGTGGAACGGCCAGATAATGACTCGCTTTTTCATAAATGACACATTCATGGCGATAGGGAAACTTCTTCTCCTCCAATACGTTCATAATCCGTGGAAAAGCCAGGTCCGAAGGCCAGGTATCATCATATGCCGGTGCCAGTAATAAAACATCCCCATGGATATTTTCTACTTTAATACGGCTATCGTCCGTCCGGTTCTTGAAACACTCATTATAATAAAAGCGGTTCATTGCTTTCGATCCATAGCGCGGATCCTTTTTCCATGTACGCAACGTTTTCCCCAGATGTGACAAGGCTTCTGCCGGTTCATAAGGAACGTCTTCTCCATGATAGGAAAAATAGGATTTATGCTGCCGGAAGAAGAAGTACTTACAACCCTCAACCACAAAATCAAAGCCGGACACGGAAACCACACAGGAAATTTCCGGCAGATAAGACGCACACAACAACGTATATGCTGCACCAAGTGAAAGTCCGGTCATGCCGATCTTGCGGATCAATACTGCATCGTAGCTTTTCAGAAATGCTACGGCCTTTTCTGCGTAATCGACCGGAATCCATACCGTATGCGGTGATAAGGGCTTCCACAAATAATATCCCAATGACAGTACATGAAACCCCTCCTTACATAAGGCCTGCGCACGCTGCTCTACATTTTCCCGGTTTTCCCCACTTCCACCAACAAAAATAATAGCTTTCTCCGTAGGAGTTGCACTCTCATAAAACGTGCCAAGAAAACCTTCCTTCTCTAAAGTACACTGATACATCTGTCGTTCCTCTCTTTTCTGTCCTAATTTCTGCATCCTATGACTTTCTTTTATTCCCAGTAAAATGCCACCTTCTCTTTTGCCTGCTCCTCATCCAGATTGCAGTTCTTCATCAGCTTCTGAGCCGCCACTTCCTGATCTCCGCCCATTTCTTTACATATGGAAATAATGGATCGAATGGTATTCTCCCTGTTTTTATCCAGTTCCTCCTGCGCTCTCTGCCGCTCTTTTTCTATGCCAATCTTTTCCCCGATCTCTTTCCCAATCTCCCGTTCATCTCTTCGAATCAGTTCCATTTCACGTTCCTCGTCATATTCAAAAATGCTCATCTTAACTACCTCAGCCCTTTGCTTCAACAAAAAATCCTTCAATATATCATGTCGGATACAGTACTCAATCGCTTCTTCCACTGCCTGCTCCAATGGCATACTTGCACTGTTGTGCCGAACCTGTTCTACATACTGCGTATATTGTTTTAATACCGGACACTGCTCTTTTAAGTCTTCATTCATTTCCGTATTAATATTCAATATCGTTACCTTTAATTCCAGTTCCGGATCCTCTGTCGGTACTTCAAATGCTTCCGATAGTCTTAAAATCCTTTTCTCCGGCTTATCCTCTACTCCATTATAGAATACCACAAAATGCGGAGTTGGTAACTTAATTAATTTCGAACTGTACAACGATTGATCTTTCACATAGACCTGTAGCAGCTCTGCTACATAAAATAAATCCCGTAAGGGCATATTCAGATTGTAAGTGGACTGATGCTCATACAGGTTCACTTCGTTCATAATCAAAAACGAAATGTCATTCTGCATTCCCATATAGATTGCATTGTCTAACATATTAAATGTAATCTGCGAAGCATCCGTATAACTTGTCCCATTCAAAGCATTATACAGAGACAGCGCATTCTCTGGTTCCCTAAACAGCATCCGGCTTACCGTGTCCTTGTAATTTCTCTGTACTTTTGCTTCTCTTGTTATTTCCTTGACTGTTTTCCCTGCTACTTCTACTGCCTTTGCTGTTACTTCTGCTGTTTTTGTTACTCCCTCTGTCACTTCTTTGGTTACTTTTACTTCTCCCATATCTTCCTCCCTTTGCGGGAAGATAAAAAGTGGACCAGTCAACGTTCCATATAAATGTTCACCTAAGTCACATAAACCAATGTCTGCTTTCCTTCCTCCCGCCTTTTCAATTGTTTGAATGTGATTTAAAAGCATGGAT
>CAVHRK010000016.1:0-11163 GCA_963638365.1 Anaerobutyricum sp.
TTGAAGGTCGCTTTCAAAATGTGAAACTCGTTTACAAAACGGGAAACTCGGGTGACTATTGAGCCAAATTGCATTAAAATCTGCAGTAAATGACAGAGTATGCAGATAAAATGACAGGCTGTGCGGAAGGACTTGTACAGATCAGGCTCGATGTATAAGATATAGTTAACAATAAATCCGGCCGGATAAAATGATTTTATGTAGAAATTAATGGGAGGGAATGAAATATGTGTAACCGAAAAAAAAGAATCTGGAGAGGATGCACCGGTATCTTTTCCAGTGTACTGACCGTTGCCATATGTATGAGTACGGTGGCATTCAGTATTGATGGTTCCATTAATGCAGCATTGGGGATTAAGAGTACAAAGCTGGTAAAAACAGGTGATGAGGATACGGATACGGCATGGTATCAGAGCGATTATGGTGATGTTGTTAATCCGACAGCAGAGGATGTAGCGAAGCTGACAGCAGATGAGGATGCTTTTGTAATCAAAGAGATGGAAGGCTCAGCTGTGTTATTAAAAAACGAAGGAAATTGTCTTCCGTTAGCGGATAATGAGAAAAAAATCACGTTATTCGGTCATGCAAGTGTTGATCCATTGTATACCTGCAGCAGTGGAGGAGGTAATAATGATCCGTCCAGACAGGTTGACTTTTACACAGCATTTGCAGACGCTGGATTTGAAATCAACGATACATTATATAATGCTTATTCTTCGAGTTCAACAAAACGAGTAACACCTTCCGGAGGAGAGACTGAGAATATTGGAGAGGAGCCGGCATCCTTTTACACAGAACAATTAAAGGAAACCTTTGCGGATTATGGAGATGTGGCAGTAGTTGTTCTTACCAGAGAAGGCGGAGAAGGCATGGATATGAAGACAACTGACTATGAGGGAATCAGTCAGCTTGCACTTCACAAAAATGAAAAAGATATGCTCAGTATGATCAAGGAGTATAAGGACAAGGGTGTATTTAAAAAGGTAGTTTTAATTGATAACAGTCCTTATGCTCTGGAACTGGGCTGGATGGAAGAATATGGTGTAGATGCCTGTCTGTATGTTGGAACTCTTGGAATCAAAGGAACGGTTGGGGCTGTGAATCTGCTGACAGGAGCAGCAAACCCATCCGGAAAGCTTGTGGATACCTATGCAACCAATTCACTGTCTTCACCGGCAGTTCAGAACTTTGGCGATTTTACATATACCAATCAGGATGAAATTATCAGTGCCTGCAAGGATACGGAGGATAACGGTACGGAATTAATTCATTATGTGGTATATCAGGAGGGAATCTATACCGGATATAAGTACTATGAGACCCGGTATGAGGATTGCATACTGGGACAGGGTAATGCGGACAGCACAAAGGGAACTTATGCAAGTGAAGGTGCATGGAATTATGCGGATGAAGTATTATATCCTTTTGGCTATGGCCTGAGTTACACAAGCTTTGAGCAGGAATTGGAAGATGTTCAGGTTACAGATACAGAAATTACAGCAAAGGTAAAGGTGACGAATACCGGATCTGTTGCAGGAAGATCAGTGGTAGAGCTATATGCACAGACACCGTACTCTGAGTATGATAAGGAAAATAAAATTGAGAAGCCGGCAGTTCAATTAGCAGGATTTACCAAAACAGGTGAACTGCAGGCAGGCGAAAGTGAAGAAGTAACTGTAACCGTTGATAAATATCTGCTTGCCAGCTATGATGCGAACGGAGCAGAAGGGTATGTGCTTGGAGAAGGTGATTATTATTGCGCAATCGGAGAAAATGCCCATGATGCATTAAATAATATTCTTGCAGCAAAGGGTGCTGCCGGAATGTATGATGAGGAAGGAAATCCGGTCGCAGGTGATGCGGCTAAGGCATATGGTTGGAATCTGGAACAGATGGATACGGAAAGCTATGCATATTCAGCAGAAACCGGAAATAAGGTAACAAATCTGTTTGAAGATAAGGATATCAATTATTTCCAGCCGGGAGCAGTGAAATATTTAAGCAGACAGGACTGGGATGATACGTGGGCAGAGCCGGTTGAATTATCAGCTACCGATGAAATGATTACCCTTCTTGATGGTTATACCTATACGAAACCGGCTGATGCAGTATCAGCAGCAGATATGACCGTGAATGCAGATCAGGGGATTACACTCGCAGATATGATCGGTGTGGATTTTGATGATCCATTATGGGACACCTTTATTGATCAGCTAAGTTATGAAGAGCTGTTAAGTTGTATTGATGAGTCAAACGGAAATGATGAAGTGATGAAGATCGGCAAACCCTCCAGTATTAATGGAGACGGACCGGACGGAACACAGTTCTTCTATCTGGATAAGAGCAAGGTGATGGGAGGACCAAATGGAGCTTCCGATGCAAATGGAACAACGACAGCCTATATTGGAGAAAGCATTGCAGCCTGCAGCTGGGATACGGAGGCTTTTGCAAAAAGAGGATATTTCCTGGGTGAGGATTGTCTGTATGCCAAGGTAAGCCAGTTGTGGTGTCCGGGAGGTAATATCCATAGAACACCGTTCTCCGGACGTAACTTTGAATACTATTCAGAGGATGCAAATTTATCTTATCTGCTTCAAATTCCGGAAACTCAGGCTATGATGGAAAAGGGTGTCAACGTCTCAATCAAGCATTTTGCAGGAAATGATCAGGAGACTAACCGCTATGGAGTAAGTTCATTTATGACAGAACAGACCTGGCGTCAGGTATGTCTCAGAGGTTTTGAAGGAAGCTTTACAAAAGGTAAAATTACAGGAACTATGACCTCTTTCAGCAGAATCGGATGTACTTATGTCGGAATGGACAGTGCAACGTTGACTGGTGTTTTACGTGATGAGTGGGGCTTTCAGGGAGCAACGATTTCGGACGCAGCAGCTTATCAGTATCAGCATGCAGTAGAAGGAATTGTAGCCGGAACGGATATGTGGTGTATCGGTAAATTTTTCTCTCCAACCCATGGTGAGCAGATCCTGTCAGAAATCCAGAGTAATGATGATGGATACCTTCTGGAGTGCCTGAAAGAGTCTAATCACAGATATTATTATGCAATGGCAAACAGTAATTTGATGAACGGAATCGGTAAGGATACAGAGATTGTCACCGTGACACCGTGGTGGAAGACAGCAATTATCACAGCGGATATTGTATTGGGAATCTTGACAGCGATCTGTCTTGCCATGTATCTGTTGAATCTGTATCGCAAGGAAAATAAGATTTCAGTGGAGGACAAGTAGTATGAGAGACATGTTAAAGGGAAAGACGGTGTGGTTTTATGCAGAGATACTGGCAGCAGTACTTATTGCTGTGGCAGTCATCATTGGATGTACCACCAAAGGACTTGTTAAGAATACGTTTTCATCAAGCATTGTAATATGTGCAGTGATTGGAATATTGCTTGAGATTCTGTATCAGTTTGTTAATCTGGAAATTCTGCCGCTGGGAGTAACGGTGATGTATGCATTGACTTTAGGAATTATTGCTAATCAAGGCTCATATGTAATTTCAGATCATGTTAATGGGGTAAGCTTTTTGGGCGGAAATTATCAGATGGTTCTGCAATGCCTTATTTTAACAGGATTAGGTCTGATACTTTCTATTCTGGCATTGTTTTTTGAACAGAAGAAACAATAATAAGCTGCATTTTTGAAAAATCATAAAACCGGATAGGCATCACTATCCGGTTTTATGTAAGGAGAGACAACTACAAAGGTATGGAACATTAAAAAAGGAGAAACCATGCAGAAAATTTCATTTAATGAAAACTGGTATTGCGATGGCATACCGGTTTCGTTACCGCATGATGCAATGCTTGGAGAAAAACGAAGTCAGGAAAGTGCTGGTGGTACCAATACAGGCTGGTTTATGGCAGGAGATCATGAGTATTTCAAGACGTTTGATGCTCCGGAACAGTCCTCCCATATTGAGTTTGAAGGTGTTTATCACAGAGCAGAGGTTTTTCTGGATGGAAAGAAAATGGAAGCACATCCAAATGGATATTTCGGTTTCAAGATACCGATTACTGCAGGCCGGCATGAAATATGCGTGATCGCACATAATGCAGATCAGCCAAACAGCCGCTGGTACACTGGAACTGGGATTTATAGGCCTGTATGGCTGTATACACTTCCAAAAGAACATATAGAACCGGAAAGTATATGGATACAGACATCTGACTGGAAGAACAGAATTGTAAATGTGAGCTTTCGGACAAGCGGCAATGAAGTGAATAGAGATCATGTGAAGGTTCAGATTCTGGATGGTGAAGTTATTTTGGAGGAAAAATCAACGACATCGGGCAAGGTGGAGTTTTGTTTGACTGATGCAGAGCTTTGGAGTCATGAAACTCCCAAATTGTATCAATGCCGTTTAATTTATGGGGAGGATATTCAAACAGTACCGTTTGGCATACGCCAGATTTCATGTAATGCAAAGCAGGGATTTTGTATTAACGGGAAAAGGATTCTTTTGTTGGGAGCCTGCCTGCATCATGATAATGGAATGCTGGGGGCAGTCGGGCATCCTTTTGCAGAGCGGCGAAAGGTGAAGCTGCTAAAGAATGCGGGATTTAACGCGATCCGCAGTGCCCACAACCCGGTCAGCAAGGCGGTTCTGGATGCCTGCGATGAGCAAGGCATGCTGGTACTCGATGAATATACGGACATGTGGTATATGCATAAAACGGAATACGACTATGCAGAGTATATTGAAAAAAACTGGAAGAAGGATCTGCGGCAGCTCGTGTGGAAGGATCGGAATCATCCATCTGCTGTAATGTATTCGATTGGAAATGAGGTCGGAGAATCCGCCAGAAGGAGAGGAATTGATCTGGCTGAAAAGATGGTATGTTATCTTCATGAGCTGGACGATCGACCGGTAACATGCGGAATCAATATTTTCTTTAATTATTTAAGCGCGGTCGGTCTGGGTGTTTATTCAGATAAGAAGGCCAGGAAAGATGCAGTAAGGACAGAAAAGAATAAGGGAAAGAAAAAAAAGAGAGCAGTAGGAAGTGAATTTTTTAACAACCTGGCAGGACTTCTCGGAGCAGATTTCATGAAGTTTGGTGCAACTTTGCATGGCAGTGACATCAAGACAAGACAGGTGTTTTCAAAATTAGATGTAGCCGGTTACAACTATGGAGTGAAGCGATATAGAAAGGATTTGAAAAAATATCCGGAACGTATTATTTTGGGCAGCGAAACTTTTGCAATAGATGCAGTTGATTTTTATGATCTTGCAGTCAATCATTCTGCATTAATCGGGGACTTTGTATGGGCAGGAATTGATTATCTGGGCGAAACTGGTATTGGTGCATGGGAATATGAGGATTACGCACCGGAATTTGAACATAATCAAAACTGGCTTACTGCCGGAGCGGGAATGCTGGATCTGATCGGTAAGGAAACCTGTCAGATGGCATATATGCAGGTGGCATATGAAAAAGCTCCGATTAAGATAGGTGTTATTCCGGTGAAGTATGCGCATAAGTCTCACTCACCGGCAGCATGGCGCATGACAAACGCAATAGAAAGCTGGTCGTGGAATGGCTGTGAGGGAATGCAAACCACAGTGGAAGTTTATGCCAGAGGAAAAGAGGTTGAGCTTATTCTCAATGGAAAGACACTGGAGAGAAAAAGCTTGTCAAAGAAGAAGAGAGTATGGTTTGAGGTCACATATCAGCCGGGAGAGCTGACTGCAGTTGTATACGATGATTTTGGAGAAAAAGCAAGAACCAGCCTTTTTACTGCTGATGAAGAAACCCATCTTCATATGAGTTCCGAGTTGGAACGAATTCATAAGGATGATCTGCTATATGTTCATCTTCAATATACAGACAGAAATGGGACAGTGAAGCCATTGGAAAGAGGTCAGATCACTGTTCAGGTGAATGGCGGTAAACTGCTGGCATTGGGAAATGCCTGTTCCTACAATGAAAGCGGATATCTGACTGATACGACGGATACTTATTACGGAGAAGCTATGGCAGTTATTAAGCCGGAGGGTGAAGTGACAATTCAGGCAAAAAGCAGATTTGGAAAGGGAGTGCTCACAGTTCCATATGAAGGATGAAGAAAGAAAACAGAAAGAAGGAAGCTGCAATGCGGATGTTTCGGATTCGCTGAAGAAACCGGATAAGGTGAAATTGTCGGAAATGGTCTTGGGGTATTTTATCGGTCCGTTCGGTGCACTGCTTTCCATGGGAGTTTTCACAAGCTTTCTAAATAAATACTTTACAGATGTGCAGCAGATGAGTCCGGGATTTTTATCGGTTCTTCAATTAGTATCTACAATTTTTATTGTTGCGTCCAATCTTGTTGTCGGACAATTGATTGAACGGACAAAACTGAAGAACGGAAAGGCGAGACCATGGATTTTATTATCAGCGTTGACGTTAAGTGTGTCCAGTGTACTCATGTTTCTTGTTCCGTTTGATGGAACAGCAAAGCTGATCTGGATTGCAATTGCCTATAATCTGTATTATGCGATTGCTTATCCGATTTACAATACAGCGAATTCCATGCTGATTTCTTTGTCTACAAGAGACAGTAAGGAAAGGGGGGTACTGGCCTCCATTAATAATGTAGCAGGGATGGGAGTTATGGGAGCCGGTTCCATGGTGTTTCCTGTTTTAGTTTCCAATGTCTTGAAGGAAAACCAGAATGCATGGCTGATTGCAATGGCAGCCATTGCGCTTTTCTCTGCATTGACCATTTATTTTCAGTATCAATTTACACGGGAACGTGTTACAGAGGAAAAAAGAGGAATAACAGATATGACAGAGAAAGAAAGTCCGGAGCAGATGGTTTCTCTGAGGGAGCAGCTTCGGGCAGTGACATCCGAAAAGTGGTGGTGGATTGTCATAATCTTTTATTTGTTGTTCCAGTGGAGTGGTGCCATGAAAAATGGTTCTATGAGTTATTTTTGCCAATGGGTAGTTGACAATTCTCAATTTGCGGGGGACTATGGAATTTCTCAATCTTTATTGTCCATTTTGGGCGCGGTTCCAATGGCCGTTGCAGCAGTGCTTGTAATACCACTTGCAAATAAATTCGGTAAAAGGAATGTTACGTTCGCCGGAATGATGATTGGAGTAGCCGGAGGAATGATTGCTGGTCTTGGTAATGGACATATAATTCCGGTAGCAATAGGTGTGGCTTTAAAATGCCTTGGATCTGCTCCGGCCGGTTATCTGATTCTGGCCATGCTGGCAGATGTTATTGAATATATTGAGTATCAACATGGTATTCGTACAGATGGGCTTACCATGTCACTTTACAGTTCCATTATGGTAGCAGCAACACCAATTTGCAATGCAATATTCATGGCAATGCTTAATCTGTCCGGATATACAGCACCAACAGCAGATATAGTGATCCAGCCGGAAGCTGTACGGACTACTATCTCTGTGGGGTATATCTGGACAGAGACCATAGTGTATATCATATGTGCACTATTAATTTTGTTCTGGAAGGTGGAACCCAGGCTTAAAGAAGAAAAAGGAATCGTGAGAGGAACAAAGTGTGAGTGAATAGTTGTCTTATCCTGTAGGATTCGCTATAATGATATCATTGGAAGAAAATAAACTGGTTATTTTGAAAACAATGTACCAGAACATTACAGGAGGAAAGAAATGGTATCATTATTGGAGGGTGGCGCTTACCTGCTTCACGGAACCGAAATCATTCCCGATTCACAGGAAGCGGCAGCACAGATCAAGGGAAAGACAGGCAAAGAGATTTTCAAAGAGCAGGCGAAGAAGGAAACGATCGCATACGGAATTCTGGAGAATCATAATACGTCAGGAAACATGGACAGGCTGAAGATTAAGTTCGACAAGCTGACCAGTCATGACATTACCTTTGTCGGAATTATCCAGACGGCACGTGCCTCAGGACTTGAGAAGTTCCCGATACCATATGTTCTTACTAACTGTCATAATTCCCTTTGTGCAGTAGGAGGAACCATTAATGAGGATGACCACATGTTTGGTCTTACCTGTGCCAAAAGGTACGGCGGCGTTTATGTACCGCCTCATCAGGCCGTGATTCATCAGTTTGCGAGAGAAATGCTTGCAGGCGGCGGCAGAATGATCCTTGGCTCCGATTCCCATACCCGTTACGGAGCGCTTGGAACCATGGCAATGGGCGAAGGCGGCCCCGAGCTTGTTAAGCAGCTTTTGAACCAGACCTATGACATCAATATGCCGGGAGTGGTTGGTGTATATCTGACCGGAGAGCCGGTAAA
The DNA here is from genome assembly GCA_963638365.1 of Anaerobutyricum sp. Lineage (GTDB taxonomy): Bacteria > Bacillota > Clostridia > Lachnospirales > Lachnospiraceae > Suilimivivens. The sequence goes on from CAVHRK010000016.1 coordinate 8,263, forward strand.
GGGTGTTGGTCCCCAGGATGTGGCCCTTGCGATTATCGGTGCTGTTTTTGCCAACGGCTATGTAAAGAACAAAGTTATGGAATTTGTCGGTCCCGGTGTTTCTTCCTTAAGCGCTGATTTCCGTATCGGAATCGATGTTATGACGACAGAGACAACCTGTCTTTCTTCCATCTGGAGAACCGATGATACCATTAAGGAATTCTATGAGATCCATGGAAGAAGTGAGGATTATAAAGAATTAAATCCGGGTGAAGTAACCTATTACGATGGAATGATTACGATTGACCTTGCAGGCATCAGGCCGATGATTGCAATGCCGTTCCATCCAAGTAATACATATACGATTGAAGAGCTGAATGCAAATCTGGATGATATTTTGAATGATGTAGAGAAGCGTGCGGCAGTTTCCCTGGACAATGCCGTATCTTATACCTTAAAGGATAAGGTCGTAAATGGCAAATTCATGGTGGATCAGGGAATCATTGCAGGATGTGCCGGTGGTGGATTCGAAAATATCTGCGCAGCGGCAGACATCATGAAGGGAACCTATATTGGTTCGGATGGCTTTACACTCAGCGTATATCCTGCGTCCATGCCGGTTTATATGGAACTGATTAAAAACGGATGCGCAGCAACCTTAATGGAAACCGGTGCGGTATTAAAGACCGCATTCTGCGGACCTTGCTTTGGCGCAGGTGATACTCCTGCAAATAATGCATTCAGTATCCGTCATTCGACAAGAAACTTCCCGAACCGTGAGGGATCGAAGTTACAGAATGGACAGATTGCATCGGTAGCCCTGATGGATGCCAGATCCATTGCCGCAACGGCAGCAAATAAAGGTGTTCTTACTCCTGCAACGGATTTTGACGGAACGATTGGCAAGTACAAGTATCATTTTGATTCCAATATCTATGCAAACAGAGTGTTTGACTCCAAGGGCGTGGCTGATCCAAGTGTTGAGATCCACTTTGGCCCCAACATCAAGGACTGGCCGGAGATGACCGCACTTCCGGAAAACCTCGTTCTTCGTGTCGTATCTGAGATCCACGATCCGGTTACCACGACAGACGAACTCATTCCTTCCGGAGAAACCTCTTCCTACCGTTCCAATCCGTTAGGACTTGCGGAATTCACACTTTCCCGTAAGGATCCTGCTTATGTGGGACTTGCCAAGGATATTCAGACAGCACAGAAAGCATTAATGGAAGGAAAATGTGCCGCAGAAGCAAAGCCGGAATTAAAGCCGGTAATCCAGACGATCAAAAAGTCCTATCCGGATGTGAACCACAGCAATATCGGCTTCGGTTCGACCATCTTTGCAGTAAAGCCGGGTGATGGATCTGCCAGAGAGCAGGCAGCTTCCTGCCAGAAGGTACTTGGTGGCTGGGCCAACATTGCAAATGAATATGCAACCAAGCGTTACCGCTCCAACCTCATCAACTGGGGTATGTTACCGTTCCTGATCGAAGAAGGAGAGCTTCCGTTCCGGAATCTCGATTACCTGTTCTTCCCGGGAATTCGTACCGCCGTTGAAACCAAGGCAGATACGATCAAAGCCTACAAGGTTGACGGGGATGGACTCCACGAATTCACACTCCGCCTTGGAGAACTTACAGACGAAGAACGCCAGATCATCCTGAAAGGATGTCTGATTAACTATAACCGAATTTAGCTTTTATGAGCATTTTTCTCTGCCAACTGAGCCTGAAGAGAAGCAATCAGGGCATCTTTTTCAGAGAGCTGTTGATTAGCATTTGCAAGGTCCTTTTTCAGAGTAGAAATTTCATGTTTTTGGGCAGCAAAGTTATTTTCAATCCCTTTCATGGTTCGGTTGTAATCTTCGCGGGCAAGACATTGCTGGCGGATCTGCTCTTCCTGCGTCAGCTGATAGACCGTTTCAGATGCTTCTTTAAAGTAATTATTGTTTTGTGCAAGCATTTGTAATTCCTCCCATGTCTTTGCTTTGAAGAGGGCAGCCCAGTAATCGAGTTGGTATTGCCTGTCCTCTTCGGTTGCTAAATCGATACGAGATAAGTCTAACACAGATATACGCAGCTTGTCACTATATAACGTATGTTTTTTTACGTTAAGAAACTGGTAGGTGGAGTAGAATTCCGGATGATTGGGAAATAAGGTATAGTCCAGAAGCCCGATCTGAATTACCGGATGAGTGAGCTCATAATCTTCGCCTTTTTTTAGATGATCAAAATTCCGGGCAAGATAACTGAGGGAACGATCCTGCCAGTTGTTTAAGTTGACGACCTGCATTTCGAGATTGATGATATGGTGTTGATTCAGGATCACATTGATATCCAGTACGAAAGTTTTGTTATCAATGGAATCGCCAAGCCTTATGGGATTCGTGATGACTACTGAAGAAATATCTGCTTCCTTCATATGCAGCAGAGCACAGATCAGTCCCTTTAGGACAAGGTTATTCCGTTGTAAAAGAGCGCGGAACAGGTAATCATTTGTCATGGGTACAAATAAAGCACCGCTTTGTGGAATGTTGATGGAAGCCGGAGATATAGAACCGGATGAGAGGGAATGAATAGGTGTGTTTTTCTGCATGGAAATCCTCCTTCGTAATGGGTTAAAGATGTGAGTGAAATTGGTTGGCTGAATCAGCCGTGGATACCACAAGGCTGTGGTATGGATATCAGGATTGGACTCCTGAATTATGTATTATTGAGAAAATGATAATTCTCTGATAGGTAGTACTATACACTATTGACTGGTAAAATGCAACAAGAATCTGTTGATAAAAAAGAAAATATATGTTAAGAACAACCAAATCGTATGTTTGCCTAAGTATGTATTAGTATTTGGGGTAGTAAAATTTCGCTCAATAATTTTTTGAAATTCCCGTGTGAGGGGGAAAGTCAATTACAAACAGAA
>CAVHRK010000017.1:0-21224 GCA_963638365.1 Anaerobutyricum sp.
GATCCGCTGGTTTTCTATGGATGAGCAGACTGCACAGATGTATTTTGATAAGTATGCAGGTGCAGAGAACTAAGAAAATCTGTTGATTATATGATTTAATTATCATAAAAATGTGTATAGTTTGACTTGGGGTAATTGTGAACCTTGCGATACTTGCTCACAATTACCCATTTCAATTTTATCTTCTCACATCAAAAATCTGTCCGCGATATTTCTGCAGAACGGTGCGCAGCAGCATACCTAAGATGCCACAGGAAATAATCTCTCCAATACCGACGGTCAGCATGAGGTAGCAGATGGCTCCTTCCACATGATAAACATAAGCCAATACGAAAGGAACGATAACGGTGTTGGCAATGATTGGAGGGAGGGGAGCCAGCCATTTTGCCTTATTGCGCAGAAGGTAGGTGCCGACTGCACCGATCAGCGTGGCAATACTTCCGAAGATAATGTCTAACAGCATGCATCCGGTAAGGGTATTACTGATGATGCAGCCTAAGAATAATCCGGGTATGGCGGCAGGGGTGAATACGGGAAGAATGGTCAGGGCTTCTGAGAAGCGGACCTGAATGGCATAGTTTGCCAGTCCCAGAGCGTTGGCTAATAAGGTCAGCACAACATAGAGAGCAGCGATAACTGCCCCGTGTACGAGGTACAATACTTTCTTGTTCATTTGTTTTCTCCTTTAGTTTTGTTTTACGAGTGGAAGGTCTCGAACACTCGACATAAATAGCTTGTATAACATATCACATTACAGTCCGGATTGCAAGGATAAATAAGGGCATAGGAACAGTGTGTTGGAATAGATGTGAGAATGGATTGTCTATAAGGATAAGTGCATCGGAATATGATTTGTGAGACTGATAATATCATAAATTAAAGAAAAAATGTAATTTGTGAACCGTAAAAATACACGCGTTCGGTCGAAATTCGATAGACATTGTTTTCGTTATATGATATACTAGCCGTGCGAAATGCATAAGATTTGATCGGATGCATACGTGTTTGCATGTGGTTTGCAGAACACTTATCTATTTTTTACATTACAATGGAGGCTATGAGATGACGAAAGCAGAGATTTTAAAGGCAGAAATTTTAAAGCAGTATAAGAGTGTCAGACAGTTCGCAATCGATATGGAGATTCCGTATAGCACACTGGTAACTGCACTGGACAGAGGAATTGAAGGAATGGCATACGGTACGGTTATCCGTATCTGTGATAAATTAAGCCTGAATCCGGTAGACTTTTCTTCGTTAGAGAAGGGAGAGGTCCTTGGCGAGAAGCTGCTTGAGAACAGAGTGATGCAGTATTACATTCAGTTAAATAAGAGAGGACGCAAGAAGATCCTTGAAATGATGGAGGATTACGTTCAGCTTGACAAGTACAAGGAGGCTTAATGAATAAGCATTACGATTATCTGATCGTAGGGGCCGGGCTGTTTGGCTCGGTCTTTTCTTACGAGATGAGACAAAAGGGGAAAAAATGTCTGGTGATTGACAAGCGGGATCATCTGGCAGGCAATATTTATACGCGTGAAGTGCGTGGTATCCAGGTGCATGAATATGGCGCACATATTTTCCATACTTCAAATTCGAAGGTCTGGAACTATGTACAGCAGTTTGCAGAGTTTAACCATTTTGTGAATTCACCTATGGCAATTTATAAGGATGAGATCTATAATCTTCCATTTAATATGAACACGTTCAGTAAGCTCTGGGGGATTAAGACACCTGCGGAAGCAAAGGCGAAGATTGAAGAACAGATCGCAGAGCTTGCTATCGATGAACCGCAGAATCTGGAAGAGCAGGCCTTGAAGCTTGCCGGCCGGGATGTTTATGAGAAGCTGGTGAAGGGTTATACCGAGAAGCAGTGGGGCAGAGACTGCCGTGAACTTCCTGCCTTTATTATTAAGCGGCTTCCGTTGCGCTTTACTTATGACAATAATTACTTCACCGACCGTTATCAGGGAATTCCGATTGGCGGTTATACGCCTATGATCGAGAAGATGCTGGATGGAACCGAGGTTCGTCTCAACACGGAATATCGTTCTTTTGTGAAGGAACAGGAGGCAGCCCTTGCAAACGGAGCAGATGCCATTACCTATGATAAGGTGCTTTATACCGGAATGATTGATGAGTATTTCGACTATTCCCTTGGTAACCTTGAATATCGTTCCCTGCATTTTGAACAGGAGGATATGCCCGAATGTGACAATTATCAGGGTAATGCCGTGATTAATTATACCGAACGGGAAGTTCCCTACACCCGGATCATTGAGCATAAGCATTTTGAGTTCGGTAAGGGAGAGGGAACACTCATTACCCGTGAGTATCCGGCTGACTGGCATCCGGGCGATGAACCGTATTATCCCGTGAACAATGAACGGAATAATGCGTTATATCAGAAGTATCAGGAACTGGCTGCGAAAGAGAAGAATGTTTTATTTGGCGGCCGCCTTGGCCAGTACAAATATTATGACATGGATAAAGTCATTGAAGCAGCCTGGGAGATGTGCGAAGCGCAGAATTGATTTGATAGTGTTAACTTAATTATTGTAAACAATTATAGGAATGGTACTAAAAATAAGTACTATTCCTATGTTTTTATAATTCAAATCTATATATTGCTTGGACATAACTATTCACAACACCATTCAACATATTAATTTGTTTTCTACTTGTGAATGTAATTATATATTAATCTATATGACTATATGAAGCTTATTCAGTCTCTAATCGTCAAAAAATAGCTCAGAAGACAAAATATGACAAGCAGACCTTTCGCGAGGCTTTCGTCAGTCGCTTTGTGCTAGCGACCGGCACCGAGCACACTGTCTGAGTCCGAAGGACGAGTTTGTGCGAATGCCGGTTAATCAGCGCACGAAGCGACTAGAAAACGACGCGTGTCTGCGGTTATATTTTTCTTCTGAGCGTCCGTCCGATTCTACCTAAACTTAAGTCAATTCTAACAATAACTATTAAACAACATCCCACTATAATTACTGGTTACATACGGTGACGAGTAATTATGTCCGGGATTCTTATAGGCCACAATGGTCTTGTCAATATACGCCATCGGATTCAGCGAAATCTGGTTCGTCTTCCGCAATACGGCATTCGTAAAGTCCTTCATATTTGAAAGGGAAGAAAAGTTCTCATCTGCAAGAATTCCCTGATGGAATGCATTTTCATCCATGGATAACTGTCCGTCTTCCTCGAAAGACAACCCAAGCTTCTCAAGTCCCGGAAGGTAATGTGCGGACATCCGTTTCATTTCACTGATGAGCTGGCTGCTCTTCGGATGCAGCTCCTGATATTGGGAAGCAGAGCGGATGAAGGAATTGTATCCACCGATCAGATTACCGACATTTTCGGTTAAGGATTCAAGATCGGTTTTAAGTCCAACGATAGCAGCATCCCCTTCTGTGGTATGGACACCCTTCAAGGTCAGCTCGTAAGTATTGTCAATCGTAAAGTGGTTCGTGGATGCGGTTCTTGGCTCTCCGTTTAACAGAAATTCCGCATTGGAGGGCTTGCGTGATACAAAATCAAGGCCCAGATAATCTACGGTCCCGGCAACCTTACTGGTATGTGTGTCGGATACATGAAAAATAATATCATGTCCGGCTTTCACGCCATCGGAAGCGGAGGTTAGGCGCAAGGCACTGTTTCCCCTGCCGTCTTCTAAAATATCAGCATTTACACCGATGTCTGCTTTGTTAATCAGCCGGGAAAGACGTTCCTGAACATCACGGTTCGTCTCACCTTCGTGAATATTATACTGAAACTCATAGCTGAGATCATTAATCGTAATATCAAAGGAGTAGGTGTCCGGAGTGAGGTTGATTTTATCATCGGAAGGAAGAATATTTCCGAGATTCTCCTGACTGGTTGCAAGTCCGGTTACTTCGATCGTAAAGGAAGGAACCTCGGCGTTTTCATCCGGTTCACCGATATAAGTGGCATTTACCATATCCGGATTGCTGGAATAAGCCGTTTTCTTCTGAAACATCTCGTCATCATCCACACCGCCTAAGGAAACGATGGTGTTACGTAAGAGACGTGCGTTTTCCTTTAAGCCTACTGCGAATTCACGGGATTCCCGGCTTGTATCGAAAAGATACAGGGGAGCGTCTTTATTTAATTTGACCATGGAGTTATAGATACTGCGGAGTTCACTTTTCTTATGCGTGTCATACTGCGAAGATGTTTTCTTCGGCGCATAAGTCGTCAGATAATGATTATAGACGGTATTCATAATCGAATTGTATGCCATAACTGCCCCCTCCTTTCATCCGTGAATTAAATGCACCGATCCGGTCCTGCAAAAATGACCAGACAACCTGTAATCTACTTGCAAATATGAACCATCCATGTTATATTTGCTAAGTCAATGTGTGCATCAGGGCATAAAAACCTACTTTTATGAGTAAAGTGTAACACGCTGACAGACAGATTTCAAGTAGTGCAATAGAACTATCAATTTCCTATTATTATATATCGGTTTGTGACCCGAGATCATTAGTAAAATTTTAAATTTGAAATATTCGTTTTTGTATTGACGGAGAGACTTGTCTGTGTTATAGTTATCAAACGAGATGCAATTTAGGTCTTTTTTTTGTGCTTAAAATTCGGATATTAGATTGGAGGAATAGAGAATGCGTACGAAGATCACATTAGCTTGTACAGAGTGTAAGCAGCGTAACTACAACACTACGAAGGATAAGAAGAATCATCCGGACAGAATGGAAACCAAGAAATATTGTAGATTCTGCAAAACTCATACTTTACACAAGGAAACCAAATAATTACGCTGTTGTTTGAAAGGAGTTATCATGGCAGAATCCGCAAAGAATGAAAAGACAAAGAAACCCGGTTTTTTCAAAGGCGTTAAGGCTGAGTATAAGAAGATCTCATGGCCTGATAAAGACTCACTCGTTAAACAGTCTGTTGCAGTTGTGTGCATTTCCGTAGTAGTAGCAGCTATTATTGCGGTACTTGATGTCGCAATGCAGTACGGCGTTAATTTCCTGACAAGTCTGTAGAATGAGGTGAATGTATGGCAGAAGCAAACTGGTATGTAGTACACACCTATTCAGGATATGAGAATAAGGTTAAAGCGAATATTGAGAAAACCATTGAGAACAGACATTTAGAGGAAGAGATCCTGGAAGTCCGTGTTCCGATGCAGGACGTTGTTGAAATGAAGAACGGTGCACGCAAGACGGTTCAGAAGAAGATGTTCCCGGGCTATGTTCTGATTAATATGGTAATGAATGACGACACCTGGTATGTAGTTCGTAATACCAGAGGTGTAACCGGATTTGTAGGACCCGGAAGTAAGCCGGTTCCGTTATCCGAAGCAGAAATGAAGCCGCTTGGAATCAAGGTGGAGAACATCTCCGTAGATTTCAAGGAGGGCGATACCATTGCGGTTGTTGCAGGTGTCTGGAAGGATACCGTTGGTGTGGTTCAGAGAATGGATTACGGCAAGCAGACAGCAACCATCAATGTAGAACTGTTCGGCAGAGAAACTCCTGTCGAGATCAGCTTCGCAGAAGTAAGACTTATGTCTTAATGAAGTTTCTGCACAGGCAGAACTTCAGGAAACATTTTTAATAGGTTCACACTTGTGAGCCGTGGAAGCAGGAGTCATCCTGCGCCATACCACAATGCAAGGTGTTCTTTTTCCTGGAACACTCTTGTAAATATAGGAGGTGCCAAAATGGCAAAGAAAGTAGAAGGATACATCAAGTTACAGATCCCTGCTGGTAAAGCTACACCAGCTCCCCCGGTTGGTCCTGCACTTGGACAGCATGGGGTTAACATCGTTGAATTTACAAAGCAGTTCAACGCAAGAACAGCAGATAAGGGTGATGTGATCATCCCTGTTGTAATCACCGTTTATGCAGACAGAAGCTTTAGTTTCATTACAAAGACTCCCCCTGCAGCAGTACTTCTTAAGAAAGCATGCAACATTAAGTCCGGTTCCGCTACACCTAACAAGACAAAGGTTGCTACAATTTCCAAAGCGAAGCTTCAGGAAATTGCTGAATTAAAGATGCCTGACCTTAACGCTGCAAGCCTTGAGACTGCTATGAGCATGATCGCCGGAACAGCAAGAAGTATGGGCATTACTGTAGAAGACTAGTGCCATAGGAGGATAACGAAATGAAACATGGAAAGAAATATGTAGAAGCTGCAAAGCTTGTTGACCGTGCAGTTGCATATGAGCCTGCTGAGGCAGTAGCTCTTGTTAAGAAGACCGCGGTTGCTAAATTTGATGAAACAATTGAAGTTCATATCCGTACAGGATGCGATGGACGTCATGCAGAACAGCAGGTCCGTGGAGCAGTTGTACTGCCGAACGGAACCGGTAAGACAGTTAAGGTTTTAGTATTTGCCAAGGGCGATAAGGTTGCTGAGGCAGAAGCTGCCGGAGCAGATTATGTTGGCGGTGAAGAACTGATTCCGAGAATCCAGAATGATGGATGGTTTGACTTTGATGTTGTTGTTGCAACTCCTGATATGATGGGTGTTGTTGGCCGTCTTGGTAAGGTTTTGGGACCTAAGGGCTTAATGCCGAACCCGAAGGCTGGTACCGTAACAATGGATGTAACCAAGGCCATTGCTGATATCAAAGCCGGTAAGATCGAGTACAGATTAGATAAGTCCAATATTATTCATGTACCGGTTGGTAAGGCTTCCTTCGACGAAGAAAAGCTTGCTGAGAACTTCAATGCTCTTATGGAAGCAATCGTTAAAGCAAAGCCCTCTACCTTAAAGGGTCAGTATTTAAGAAGCATCACTCTTACCTCTACCATGGGACCTGGCGTAAGAGTAAGTGTTGCTAAGTACTAATTACTGAATTTAACACAGAATGAGACTATGGAGCGTGTCGAAAGACACGCTCTGTATTTTTATATAAAAATTTGTCGAATCCCACTGTCTTGCAACTGACGGGGGAAGTGTGTTATCTTTATAATTATGAACAGAATGAATAAAAGAAAAAAGAAACCATCACGTAAAGGTACCCGGAGACCTGTGACGGTATTTTTGCTTACCCTGGGAGGAATCACGCTGGCAGGGCTTTGTGCACTTCTGATTGTAGCGGGATTTCAGAAAATTAATGTGGATGTGAAAAATAAATATGAATATGCGCAGAGCAGCATTTTCAAGGAGCGTATTCCAATCAATCATACAGATTCTTCCAACGGAGGGGAAGCAGAGGTGACTTCGGAGCTTCTGAAAGAAAATCCACGCTATGGAAATGTTCTTGCAGATGAAGAATATATGGCACAGAACCGGATTTATCCGTGGGAGGCTTCTTCCGGGGAAGAAGTGACTCTGTGCTTTACCGGAGACATTCTTATGGACGATGAATATGCCATTATGTCCAAGTTAAAAAGCCGTGGCGGAAGTCTGGACGAAGGAATATCGGAAGATCTCCTGACAATTCTGCGCCAGTCGGATATTACCGTGGTGAACAATGAATTTCCTTATACGAACAGGGGGACACCTACAGAAGGAAAGACCTTTACCTTCCGGGCAGATACGGATGCGGTATCATATCTGGGAGATATGGGAGCAGATGTAGCAATTGTTGCGAACAATCATGTGTATGATTTCGGAGAACAGGGACTGCTGGATACCTTGGACACCCTGGATCGGGCATCCATTCATGCACTTGGAGCCGGAAGGAATATCGGGGAGGCTTCGGCACCCGTTTATTTCATAGTCAATGATATGAAGATAGCCCTGATCGCAGCAACACAGATTGAGCGTCTGGACAATCCGGATACGAAGGAAGCGACCGAAACTTCGCCGGGTGTCTTCCGGTGCTGGAATCCGGAGAGACTGTGCGAGGTAATATCACAGGCTAAGGCAGAGAGTGATTTCGTGATCGTATGCGTTCACTGGGGAACCGAGAATGAGAGTGATCCGGACTGGGCACAGACGGATCAGGCACCGTTGTATGCGCAGGCAGGCGCAGATCTGATTGTGGGGGATCATCCACATTGTCTGCAGGGGATTACCTATTGCGGGAATACACCGGTGTTTTACAGCCTTGGCAATTTCTGGTTTAATTCAAAGACCATTGATACCGGACTTCTCAAGGTTAGTATCGGGCAGGAGGGAATCAAATCCCTGCAGTTTGTACCTGCAATTCAGTCGGACTGCCGTGTGAAGATGGTTTATGACAGTGAAAAGGAACGGATCCTGTCTTATTTAAGAAGCCTTTCGCCGGGAGTACAGATTGATTCCGACGGATATATTTTACAAAATGGGGATTGACAAAAGAATTCCACCTGTGCTATTCTACATAAGGTCGTTTTGACCATGCCGAAGACAGCAGGCGCCGTGAGGCGTAAGAGCGTAAGCCACCTGCCGAGGAAAGAGTTTACATGAGAGATGTATTTTCTGCCCTTTCGTTTTCGGAAGGGCTTTTATAATACCGCCTGTAAGCAGGCAGATGTTCAATAAGCTCATTTCGGCACCAAAATCTAATAGGAGGTAAGAAAAGTGGCAAAAGTTGAACTGAAAACACCGGTTGTAGACGAGATTTCCGCTAACATCAAAGATGCGCAGTCCGTAGTATTAGTTGACTATCGTGGACTTACTGTAGAACAGGATACTGCTCTTCGTAAGCAGCTTCGTGAGGCAGGAATTACTTACAAAGTTTACAAGAACACAATGATGAACTTTGCGTTCAAGGGAACCGATTTCGAAAGCCTTGCTCCTTATCTTGAAGGACCGAGCGCAATTGCGGTTTCCACTACAGATGCAACCGCCCCTGCCAGAGTACTTAGCAATTTTGCTAAGACAGCTCCTGCCCTTGAAATCAAGGCTGGTGTGGTAGAAGGTATTGCATACGATGCAAAGGGAATGGAATCCATCGCAAAGATCCCTTCCAGAGAAGAATTACTGTCCAAGTTACTTGGAAGCATTCAGTCTCCGATTACGAACTTTGCTCGTGTTATGAACCAGCTTGCTGAAAAAGGTGGCGCATCCGCATGCGAAGCACCTGCAGCCGAGGCAGCTCCTGCAGAAGAAGCTCCCGCTGAAGCACCTGCAGCAGAATAATCTGATCTGCATGTGATGTAACTAATTATTGAATAAAACATTTTAAATGGAGGAAAAGAAAATGGCAAAATTATCCACTCAGGAATTAATCGACGCTATCAAAGAGTTAACTGTATTAGAATTAAATGATCTTGTAAAAGCTTGTGAAGAAGAATTCGGCGTATCTGCAGCAGCAGGCGTTGTAGTTGCAGCAGCAGGTGCTGATGCTGGCGCAGCAGCAGAAGAGAAGGATTCCTTCGATGTAGAGCTTACTGAAGTAGGCGCTGAAAAGGTTAAGGTTATCAAGGTTGTTCGTGAAGCTACCGGTCTTGGACTGAAGGAAGCTAAGGACGTAGTTGATTCCGCACCGAAGATGGTTAAGGAAGGCGCTACCAAGGAAGAAGCTGAAGAACTTAAGAAGAAATTAGAAGAAGTTGGAGCAAAGGTTACATTAAAGTAATTTTCGCCACAAATTCTGATCAAAAGAATAGAGAGGTTCCCGGATATTTCGTCCGGGAATCTTTTTTGATGTTTTTCCATTTTTTTCTTGACGATCAAATTTTCTTGTGGTAGTATGGATAGTGCACTATTGTGGTGTGGTAGGCTTTTTACGGCACTAAATCATAAAGAACGGGGTGAATAGTCAATGGAAAAGAACAGAATACGTCCCATTGCCGCAGGCAAGAATATTCGTATGAGTTATTCACGACAGAAAGAGGTTCTGGAAATGCCCAACCTCATTGAAGTCCAGAAGGATTCTTACAAGTGGTTCCTGGAAGAAGGCTTGAAAGAGGTATTTGATGATATCTCTCCAATCGCTGATTATAGCGGTTCCTTAAGTCTGGAATTCGTAGATTTCGAACTTTGCGAAGACGATGTGAAATATTCTATTGAAAAGTGCAGGGAAAGAGATGCAACATATGCAGCTCCCCTGAAGGTTAAGGTACGTCTTTATAATAAAGAAAAGGAAGAGATCAGTGAACATGAAATCTTCATGGGTGACCTTCCAATCATGACAGAGACCGGTACATTCGTAATTAACGGTGCAGAACGTGTTATCGTCAGCCAGTTAGTTCGTTCTCCCGGTATTTATTATGCAATTGATCATGATAAGATCGGCAAGAGACTGTTTTCTGCTACCGTAATCCCTAACCGTGGTGCATGGTTAGAGTATGAAACAGACTCAAACGATATTTTCTATGTTCGTGTTGACAGAACCAGAAAGGTTCCGATTACAGTTCTGATCCGTGCTCTTGGTATTGGTACCAATGAAGAAATCAGGGAACTGTTTGGTGACGAACCCAAAATTGAGGCAAGCTTTGGCAAGGACGTTGCAACGAATTATCAGGACGGCCTTTTAGAGCTGTACAAAAAAATCCGTCCCGGTGAACCTTTAAGCGTTGAAAGTGCAGAAAGTCTGATCAACGCGATGTTCTTTGACCCCAGAAGATATGATTTAGCGAAAGTCGGTAGATATAAATTTAATAAGAAGCTGGCATTGCGCAACAGAATCCGGAATCACATTCTGGCAGAAGATGTTGTGGATGTACAGACTGGTGAAGTTCTTGCAGAAGCTGGAACCAAGGTAACTGCTGAACTTGCAGATCAGATTCAGAATGCAGCAATTCCCTATGTCTTTATTCAGACAGAGGAACGTAATGTGAAGGTGCTTTCCAGTATGATGGTAGACCTTACCACTTATGTAGACTGCAATCCGAAGGATTTTGGTATTACAGAGCTTGTATATTATCCGGTATTAAAGCAGATCATCGAAGAATACGGTGATGATGCAGAAGCCCTTGGCGAAGCTCTTAAGAAGAATGTACATGAGCTTGTTCCGAAGCATATTACCAAGGATGATATTTTAGCATCCATTAACTATAACATTCATCTGGAATACGGTATTGGTAACGATGATGATATCGACCACTTAGGAAACAGACGTATCCGTGCGGTTGGTGAACTGTTACAGAACCAGTACAGAATAGGTCTTTCCAGACTGGAAAGAGTTGTCCGTGAAAGAATGACAACCCATGATGCAGAGGAAATTTCTCCTCAGGCACTCATCAACATCAAACCGGTACAGGCTGCCGTGAAGGAATTCTTCGGATCCTCCCAGCTGTCCCAGTTTATGGATCAGAATAACCCTCTGGGCGAGCTGACACATAAGAGACGTCTTTCCGCTTTGGGTCCCGGTGGTCTTTCCAGAGATCGTGCAGGATTCGAGGTTCGAGATGTCCATTACTCCCATTACGGAAGAATGTGTCCGATTGAGACACCGGAAGGTCCGAACATTGGTCTGATTAACTCTCTTGCATCCTATGCAAGAATTAATGAATATGGTTTTGTCGAGGCTCCTTATCGTAAGATTGATAAGTCCGATCCGGCAAACCCGCGTGTAACTGACGAAGTTGTTTACATGACCGCAGATGAGGAAGATAACTACCATGTAGCACAGGCAAATGAAGCCCTGGATGCAGAAGGACATTTCGTACGCAACTCCGTATCCGGACGTTATAAAGAGGAAACCTCCGAATATCCGAAGGCAATGTTCGACTACATGGACGTTTCCCCGAAGATGGTATTCTCTGTTGCAACAGCACTGATTCCATTCCTTGAAAACGACGATGCAAACCGTGCACTGATGGGATCTAACATGCAGCGTCAGGCTGTACCGCTTCTGACAACGGAAGCACCTGTTGTAGGTACCGGTATGGAACCAAAGACAGCCGTTGACTCCGGTGTCTGTGTGGTAGCAAAGAAGTCCGGTGAGATCACTCATGTGGCTTCCAACTTAATCAGGATGACCTGCGACGATGGAGAAAAGGCTGAATTCCACCTGACCAAGTTTGCACGAAGCAACCAGAGTAACTGTTATAACCAGAGACCGATCGTCGTAAAGGGTGAGCATGTAGAGGCAGGACAGGTAATTGCAGATGGTCCTTCTACCTCCGAAGGTGAGCTCGCACTTGGTAAGAACCCTCTGATCGGATTCATGACCTGGGAAGGTTATAACTACGAGGATGCGGTATTATTAAGTGAACGTCTGGTGCAGGATGATGTTTATACATCCGTACACATTGAAGAATATGAAGCAGAAGCACGTGACACCAAGTTAGGACCGGAAGAAATCACAAGAGATGTTCCGGGCGTTGGTGATGATGCATTAAAGGATCTGGATGATCGTGGTATTATCCGTATCGGTGCAGAGGTTCGCGCCGGTGATATCCTGGTTGGTAAGGTAACTCCTAAGGGAGAAACAGAGCTTACCGCAGAAGAAAGATTACTTCGTGCCATCTTCGGTGAGAAGGCAAGAGAAGTACGTGATACTTCCTTAAAGGTTCCTCACGGAGAGTATGGTATTGTTGTAGATGCCAAGGTATTTACCAGAGAGAACGGCGATGAGCTGTCTCCGGGTGTAAATCAGGCAGTTCGTATTTACATTGCACAGAAGAGAAAGATTTCCGTTGGTGATAAGATGGCCGGCCGTCACGGTAACAAGGGTGTTGTTTCCCGTGTGCTTCCGGTAGAAGATATGCCTTATCTGCCGAATGGCCGTCCTCTCGATATCGTGTTGAATCCTCTGGGCGTACCTTCCCGTATGAATATCGGACAGGTATTGGAGATTCACCTTTCCCTTGCAGCTAAGGCTCTTGGCTTTAATGTTGCAACACCGGTATTCGATGGCGCGAACGAGGTAGACATTATGGATACGCTCGATCTGGCAAACGATTATGTAAATTTAAGCTGGGAAGAATTCGAGAAGAAACACAAAGAAGAACTTCTTCCTGAGGTTATGGAATATTTATCCAAGAACCGTGACCACAGAGAACTGTGGAAGGGTGTTCCGATTTCCAGGGATGGTAAGGTAAGACTTCGTGACGGACGTACCGGTGAGTACTTCGACAGCCCGGTTACCATTGGTCACATGCATTACTTAAAGCTGCATCATCTGGTAGATGATAAGATCCATGCACGTTCAACCGGTCCTTACTCCTTAGTAACACAGCAGCCGCTCGGTGGTAAAGCACAGTTCGGTGGACAGCGTTTCGGAGAAATGGAAGTTTGGGCACTGGAAGCTTATGGTGCATCCTATACACTGCAGGAAATCCTGACAGTGAAGTCCGATGATGTCATTGGCCGTGTGAAGACATACGAAGCCATCATCAAGGGCGACAATATTCCTGAACCCGGTATTCCGGAATCCTTTAAGGTATTACTTAAGGAATTACAGTCTCTTGGTCTTGATGTTAAGGTTCTCCGTGAGGATAACACCGAGGTTGAGATTTCCGAGACCATTGACTACGGTGACACCGATTACCGTGCAGAGATGGAAGGCGAGAACAGAGGTTATGATTACGATCAGAATTCTCTTTCCGACATGGGTTATCAGAAACAGGAATTTGATGCAGACAGCGGTGAGCTTGTAAGTGCGGATGAGGATGAAGATGCAGATGGAGATTTCGATGACGATTTCACATTGGACATTGATTCAGACTCATATGATGAATAAAACCGGAAGGAGTACCCAAAATGTCAGAAACAAAGCAAGAAGTGTATCAGCCGATGACATTTGATGCCATCAGAATTGGTTTAGCATCTCCTGAGAAAATCAGGGAATGGTCCAGAGGCGAGGTAACAAAGCCTGAGACAATCAATTACAGAACCTTAAAGCCTGAAAAAGACGGTTTGTTCTGTGAAAGAATCTTTGGACCGAGCAAGGACTGGGAATGTCATTGTGGTAAATATAAGAAGATCAGATATAAGGGTGTTGTCTGTGACCGATGCGGCGTTGAGGTCACCAAGTCAAGCGTCCGTAGAGAGCGTATGGGACACATCGAGCTGGCAGCTCCGGTATCCCACATCTGGTACTTCAAGGGAATCCCGAGCCGTATGGGATTGATTCTGGATTTATCACCCAGAGTATTGGAAAAGGTATTATATTTTGCTTCCTATATTGTACTGGATGCAGGCGAAACCGATCTGGAATACAAGCAGGTTCTGTCTGAGAAGGAATATCAGGATGCAAGAGATACATGGGGCAACAAGTTCCGTGTAGGCATGGGCGCAGAAGCCATCAAAGAGCTTCTTGAGGCCATTGATCTTGAAAAGGACGCAGAAGAATTAAAGGCAGGATTAAAGGATTCTACCGGTCAGAAGCGTGCCAGAATTATTAAGCGTTTAGAGGTCGTTGAAGCATTCCGTGAATCCGGAAATGAACCTTCCTGGATGATTATGGATGCCATTCCGGTAATTCCTCCGGATCTTCGTCCTATGGTTCAGTTGGATGGTGGACGATTCGCCACCTCCGACCTGAATGACTTATATCGTCGAATTATCAACCGTAACAACCGTCTGAAGAGACTTCTTGAGCTCGGTGCACCGGACATCATCGTCCGCAACGAGAAGAGAATGCTTCAGGAAGCGGTCGATGCCCTGATTGATAACGGTAGAAGAGGAAGACCGGTAACCGGACCCGGTAACCGTGCATTAAAGTCTCTTTCCGATATGTTAAAGGGTAAATCCGGACGTTTCCGTCAGAACCTGTTAGGTAAGCGTGTTGACTATTCCGGACGTTCCGTTATCGTCGTTGGACCGGAACTGAAGATTTATCAGTGTGGTCTTCCGAAAGAGATGGCAATTGAATTATTCAAGCCTTTTGTTATGAAAGAACTCGTATCAAGAGGTACTTCACAGAATATTAAGGCAGCAAAGAAGTTAGTAGAAAGACTCGACACCCAGGTATGGGATGTGCTCGAGGATGTCATTAAAGAGCATCCGGTTATGTTAAACCGTGCCCCTACACTTCACAGACTTGGTATTCAGGCATTTGAACCGATCCTTGTAGAAGGTAAGGCCATCAAGCTTCATCCGCTTGTTTGTACCGCGTTCAATGCCGACTTCGATGGAGACCAGATGGCAGTGCATCTTCCGTTAAGCGTAGAAGCACAGGCAGAGTGCCGTTTCCTTCTGCTCTCTCCGAACAACCTGTTAAAGCCTTCCGATGGTGGACCGGTTGCCGTTCCTTCCCAGGATATGGTACTTGGTATTTACTATCTGACCCAGGAGCGTCCGGGTGCAGTAGGTGAAGGCAAGTTCTTCAAGAGCGTGAACGAAGCAATCCTTGCTTATGAAAATGGTGCCTGCACCTTACATTCCAGAATCAAGGTTCGTATCACCAAGAAGAATGCAGAGGGTGAAGACGTTACAGGAATCGTAGAATCCACATTGGGAAGATTCCTCTTTAACGAAATCCTTCCTCAGGATCTTGGTTATGTAGATCGTACGAAGCCGGAGAACTTCCTGCTTCCCGAAGTTGATTTCCATGTAGGAAAGAAGCAGTTAAAGCAGATCCTTGAAAAAGTAATTAATACACATGGCGCATCTGTTACTGCCGAAGTACTTGACCTGATTAAGTCTACCGGTTACAAGTATTCCACCAGAGCAGCAATGACCGTATCCATTTCCGATATGACCGTACCTGCACAGAAGCAGGAGATGCTGGATGCCGCACAGGCAACCGTTGATAAGATCGCACAGAACTTCCGACGTGGTCTGATCACCGAAGAAGAGCGTTACCGTGCCGTTGTAGAGACCTGGAACGAAACCGATAAGGAACTGACCGAAGTACTGTTAAAGGGTCTTGATAAGTACAACAACATCTTCATGATGGCTGACTCCGGAGCCCGTGGTTCCAATCAGCAGATCAAGCAGTTGGCAGGTATGCGTGGATTGATGGCCGATACAACCGGTAGAACCATTGAACTCCCGATCAAGTCAAACTTCCGTGAAGGATTGGACGTACTGGAATACTTCATGTCCGCACATGGTGCACGTAAGGGATTGTCCGATACCGCACTTCGTACCGCAGACTCCGGTTACCTGACAAGACGTATGGTTGACGTATCGCAGGAATTAATCATCCGTGAGACCGACTGTATGGAAGGTTCCGATAAGATTCCGGGAATGGAAGTTAAGGCTTTCATGGATGGTAAGGAAACCATCGAAGGATTAAAGGACAGAATTACAGGAAGATTTACCTGTGAAGATATTATGGATAAGGACGGAAACATCATTGTAAAGCGTAATCATATGATTACACCGAGCCGTGCTTCCAAGATCTTATCCGTAGGTGTGGATGAATTAGGTGATCCGATTGAGAAGGTTAAGATCCGTACGATTCTTACCTGTCGTTCCCATAATGGTATCTGTGCAAAATGTTACGGTGCCAACATGGCAACCGGTGAACCGGTTCAGGTTGGTGAAGCAGTTGGTATTATTGCTGCACAGTCCATCGGTGAACCCGGTACACAGCTGACCATGCGTACCTTCCATACCGGTGGTGTTGCCGGTGATGATATCACACAGGGTCTTCCCCGTGTCGAGGAGCTTTTTGAAGCTCGTAAGCCGAAGGGACTTGCAATTATTGCAGAATTTGGCGGCGTAGCTACAATTAAGGATACCAAGAAGAAGCGTGAAATCGTCATTACCGATCCTGAAAACGGAGAGTCCAAGACTTACCTGATCCCTTACGGATCCCGTATCAAGATCACAGACGGTTCTGTACTGGAAGCCGGTGATGAACTTACCGAAGGTAGTGTAAATCCTCATGATCTTCTGAAGATCA
The DNA here is from genome assembly GCA_963638365.1 of Anaerobutyricum sp. Lineage (GTDB taxonomy): Bacteria > Bacillota > Clostridia > Lachnospirales > Lachnospiraceae > Suilimivivens. Next base: position 16,691 of record CAVHRK010000017.1, read on the forward strand.
AGGGAATCCGTGCCGTACAGGATTACATGATCCGCGAAGTACAGAGAGTTTACCGCCTGCAGGGTGTTGATATTTCCGATAAGCATATCGAAGTCATCGTTCGTCAGATGTTAAAGAAGGTTCGTATCGAGAATAACGGTGATACCGAATTCCTTCCGGGTACACTGGTTGATGTACTTGACTATGAAGATATGAACGAGAAGCTGATCGCCGAAGGCAAAGAACCCGCAGAAGGCAAGCAGGTAATGCTTGGTATTACCAAGGCAGCACTTGCGACAAACTCCTTCCTGTCTGCAGCATCCTTCCAGGAGACAACGAAGGTTCTGACAGAAGCAGCCATCAAGGGTAAGGTAGATCCGCTGATCGGTCTGAAAGAAAATGTTATCATTGGTAAGCTCATTCCGGCAGGAACCGGTATGAAGCGTTACCGCAACACCTATCTCAACACGGATTTTGAAAAGGACGAAGCTCCGGCAGAAGACCCCGAAGAGATTCAGGTAGAAGAAACAGATGAAATCATTGATGATATCGATGAAAATGTAGAAGATGCCGAGGCAGAAGCTACGGAAGAAACTGTTTCTGTAGAAGAATAAGAAACACCGCTTTTATAAAGCATAAGGAAGCCATTCCCTGAAAGATTTGGAAACAAATGAGGGAATGGCTTCTTTTTTTCAATCTTTTTCAAAGGAAGATATTGACAAGGAAAAATCCATTGTTTATACTATTTTAGTGTGCATTTCCAGGCAAAGTATGCATATTGTATAGGTTGTCCGGAAACTGCCATATAATATAACATATTTTATATATAGGAGGTGAAACAGAATGCCAACATTTAACCAGTTAGTCAGAAAAGGTCGTCAGACATCCGTAAAGAAGTCAACTGCACCTGCATTGCAGAAGGGATGGAACTCTCTTCACAAGAAGGCTACAGATACTTCCGCTCCTCAGAAGAGAGGTGTTTGTACAGCTGTTAAGACAGCAACCCCTAAGAAGCCTAACTCCGCTCTGCGTAAGATCGCCAGAGTTCGTCTTTCCAACGGAATCGAAGTAACAAGCTACATTCCCGGTGAAGGACACAACCTTCAGGAACACAGCGTTGTTCTGATCAGAGGTGGTAGAGTAAAGGACTTACCTGGTACAAGATACCATATTATTCGTGGTACACTTGATACTGCGGGAGTTGCCAACAGAAAACAGGCCCGTTCCAAATATGGTGCTAAGAGACCGAAAGCAGGCAAGTAATTTGGAACATATTGGACCCACAAACAGAACTAATTTAGTGTTGGAATTCTGTTACAATATAGAATTGCTCGTCAGTTCATTGTAATGAGGACTACCCGCACGTACACAATTGTGAAATTAGAACGACACACTGTGAGTACCGATGATTTATTATTTCATTTTAATAAGGAGGGAAGAACCGTGCCACGTAAAGGACATATTCAGAAAAGAGACGTATTAGCAGATCCTTTATACAATAACAAAGTGGTTACCAAGCTTATCAATAACATTATGTTAGATGGTAAGAAGGGTGTAGCACAGAAGATTGTATATGGTGCTTTTGAAACCGTTGAAGAAAAATCAGGTAAGCCGGCTCTTGAAGTATTCGAAGAGGCTATGAACAACATCATGCCTGTTCTCGAAGTTAAGGCAAGACGTATCGGTGGTGCTACCTATCAGGTACCGATCGAGGTAAGACCTGAAAGACGTCAGGCATTAGGACTTCGTTGGTTAACCATGTTTTCTCGTAAGAGAGGCGAAAAGACCATGAAGGACAGACTGGCTAACGAAATTCTGGATGCTGCAAACAATACCGGAGCAGCAGTAAAGAGAAAAGAAGATATGCACAAAATGGCAGAAGCAAACAAGGCATTTTCTCACTACAGATTCTAATCGGATCTGTGGAGAAAGTCTTGCTTGTGCCTAGACTAATATAAGGAGGAAAAACCTTTGGCTGGAAGAGAATATCCGTTAGAGAGAACCAGAAATATTGGTATTATGGCTCATATCGATGCTGGTAAGACCACATTAACAGAGCGTATTCTTTATTATACCGGTGTTAACTACAAGATTGGTGATACTCACGAAGGTACTGCTACCATGGACTGGATGGAACAGGAGCAGGAAAGAGGTATTACAATTACATCTGCAGCTACCACATGTCACTGGACTCTCGAAAAAGAAACCAAGCCCATGCCCGGTGCATTAGAGCATCGTATCAACATCATTGATACTCCGGGACACGTTGACTTCACCGTAGAAGTTGAGCGTTCCTTACGTGTACTTGATGGTGCAGTCGGTGTATTCTGTGCAAAGGGTGGTGTTGAGCCTCAGTCAGAAAACGTATGGCGTCAGGCTGATACCTACAATGTACCTCGTATGGCTTTCATCAATAAGATGGACATCCTTGGTGCAAACTTCTATGGTGCAGTAGAGCAGATCAGAACCCGTTTAGGTAAGAATGCCATCGTTCTTCAGTTACCGATCGGTAAGGAAGACGAATTCAAGGGAATCATCGATCTGTTTGAAATGAAGGCTTACATCTATAATGATGATAAGGGTGATAACATCACTGTTACAGATGACCTCGGAGATATGAAGGATGATGCTGAACTGTATCGTTCCGAACTCGTTGAGAAGATTTGTGAATTAGATGATGATTTAATGATGATGTATTTGGAAGGTGAAGAACCTTCTGTTGAAGAAATGAAGAAAGTTTTAAGAAAGGCAACCTGCGAATGTGCTGCTATTCCGGTATGCTGTGGTTCTGCATATCGTAACAAGGGTGTTCAGAAGCTTCTGGATGCAATCCTTGAGTACATGCCGGCTCCTACCGATATCCCTCCGATTAAGGGTACCGATCTGGAAGGCAATGAGGTTGTAAGACATTCTTCTGATGACGAACCGTTCTCCGCTCTTGCATTCAAGATCATGGCAGACCCGTTCGTTGGAAAGCTTGCATTCTTCCGTGTATATTCCGGTACGATGAACTCCGGTTCTTATGTACTGAATGCTACCAAGGATAAGAAGGAACGTGTTGGACGTATTCTTCAGATGCATGCAAACAAGAGAGCAGAGCTTGAAAAGGTTTATTCCGGAGATATCGCAGCAGCAGTTGGATTTAAGTTCACCGGTACCGGTGATACCATCTGTGATGAGCAGCATCCGGTAATTCTGGAATCCATGGAATTCCCTGAACCGGTTATCGAGCTTGCAATCGAGCCTAAGACAAAAGCTGGTCAGGGCAAGATGGGTGAAGCTTTAGCAAAGCTTGCTGAAGAAGATCCTACTTTCCGTGCTCATACAAATCAGGAAACCGGTCAGACCATTATCGCTGGTATGGGCGAGCTTCATTTGGAAATTATCGTAGACAGACTTCTTCGTGAATTCAAGGTAGAGGCTAACGTTGGTGCACCTCAGGTTGCATACAAGGAAGCATTTACCAAGGCTGTTGAAGTAGATTCCAAGTACGCTAAGCAGTCCGGTGGTCGTGGACAGTACGGTCACTGTAAAGTTAAGTTCGAGCCTATGGAAGCAAACTGCGAGAAGTTTGACTTTGATCCTAAGGCCAACATCCTGATCAATGATCCGCCTACCCTGTTATTTGAATCTACCGTAGTCGGTGGTGCGATTCCGAAGGAATACATCCCTGCAGTCGGTGAAGGTATTCAGGAAGCAGCTCAGGCTGGTATCCTTGGTGGATTCCCGGTACTTGGCGTTCACGCTACCGTATATGATGGATCCTACCATGAAGTTGACTCTTCTGAAATGGCATTCCACATTGCCGGATCCATGGCATTCAAGGACGCTATGGCTAAGGCAGCACCGGTACTTCTTGAGCCTATTATGAAGGTAGAAGTAACCATGCCTGAGGAATACATGGGAGATGTAATCGGTGACCTGAACTCACGTCGTGGACGTGTAGAAGGTATGGATGATATCGGCGGTGGTAAGATCGTCCGTGCATTCGTTCCGCTTTCCGAAATGTTCGGTTACTCCACAGACCTTCGTTCCAAGACACAGGGTCGTGGTAACTACTCCATGTTCTTCGAAAAGTATGAGCCGGTTCCGAAGAATGTTCAGGAAAAGGTACTTGCTGCAAAAGCAAAATAATTTAACGTGCTTTTAATTCATGAGAGTACGAAAAAGTGCTTGAAATATGCACAGCTATTTAATATAATTAAAGGTAGCTGATTAAAAAGAAAACTAATTGTTCAATTATTTAAAGGAGGACTTAAAAAATGGCTAAAGCGCATTTTGACAGAACCAAACCACATTGTAATATTGGTACCATCGGTCACGTTGACCATGGTAAAACAACCTTAACTGCAGCAATCACAAAGGTACTTGCTGCAAGAGTTGAAGGTAATGAAGCAACAGATTTCGAGAACATCGATAAGGCTCCCGAAGAAAGAGAAAGAGGTATTACCATTTCTACCGCTCACGTTGAGTATACAACAAACAAGAGACATTATGCTCACGTTGACTGCCCGGGACATGCTGACTACGTTAAGAACATGATCACTGGTGCTGC
>CAVHRK010000018.1:0-2076 GCA_963638365.1 Anaerobutyricum sp.
GTAAGCGCATAGTCTCGGGGTGTACCCCTTACTTTATCAGGAAACCTATCACTAGGGTTCCTGAACGCTAACATTTTGCTCGTTCTTTTTGCTACATTTTTCCTGGACTTCTTCACTCCAAGGAGCCAGCTTGGCTAACTCGTCATTTGACATATCTTTATTGGGACGATGCTCCAGCAGGTATTTCAGATACTCATATAAATTTAGGCCATATGTCTTTGCCATTTCTACAATGGTAAGATATAAGGCATTGGCAGATGCGCCATCTGGTGTATCGGAGAACAGCCAGTTCTTTCTCCCAACAGTTACGGGACGGATGCTATTCTCGCTTAAGTTATTGCTCAAACTGCAACGGCCATCTTCCAGATAGGTCATCAGGAAGTCTTCGCGATTCCTGATGTAGGTGATTGCTTTCTTAAGTTTGCCGTTACTGCCAGGATTTACCTGTTTTATCCATGCCAAGAAGCCCTCAATGACCGGTTTCTGGTCCTTGAGGCGTTGATTATGGATCTGTTTGAAACTAAGCTCTTTTTCTTTGTAGGTGCGCTCGTATTCAAACAGTTTGTTGCAGTAGAGCATTCCCTGTACCGCGGGATTACTGTAATCCCTTTCATGCCCTTTCGGAATGGCTTCCAGAAGGTATCTGCGGATGTGAGCCCAACAGCAGCAACGTTTGGTTTCTTTTACTTTGTTGTAACCCTGATAGCCATCAGCCATCAGATAGAAACCGGGTTTCATTCCGTTCAGGAACTGTTTTGCGTTTTCTCCTGCCCGGGTGGAAGTGTAATTGTAGAGAATGATGGGATTTAAACCATCTTCTCCGGTACGGACCAGCCAGAAGTAAGATTTTGACTGTGCCCTGCGCCCTTCCTCTTTGAGGACCTGGATGGGTGTTTCATCCATCATGAGAAATCTTCGTTTCAAAAGTTCCCGATGGAAGTAATCATATATAGGCTGTATGTACTCCCGGGAAGCAGTAATAATCCAGTGCGCCATGGAGGTTCTGCCTATGGGTGCAGACATCTGCAGGAAATCCTGTTCCTGTCTGTACAACGGAATGTATAGTCCATACTTTCTGTAAAGGATATATGCAAGCAGCGATTCGGAAGCATAGCTTCCGGGAATCAGTGCAGGTTTTCCATGATCTTTGATAAACTGTGGTTCCTCAGTGTTCTTACATTCAGGACATGCATAAGTGGTAGCGATATACTCGATACGTTCCAGTTTTGGTTGTGTATAGACAATCTCACTACGGATTACCTCTGTACCGATTGCTGACATTTCACTCCCACATAAGGGGCAGATCTTATCTTCAGCGGACAGGGTATCTACCAGAACCTGTCTGGTAGGGATATCTTTGAACTGTTCCTTCAGGGTAGGTTTCTTCCTGCGGGACTTCTTAGGCTGCTCCACGATTTCCGGTTCAATGAGTTCTACCGGTTTTTCTTCCTCAGAAGGAGAATCAAAAAGACTGAGCTGACCGGCTAAATCGTCTGTGCGGCGTTCACTGGAGGAGCCAAACATCTTTTGCCGGAACCAGGCAAGTTCCGCCTTGAGATTATCATTTTCGGACTGCTGTCTGGCAATGGTATCATTCAGCGTTTTGATGGTGGTATTCAGTTGGGCGATCATGTCTTTCAACTCAGAAAGCTGAATGTCCTTACTGCTTTTTGCCATGACTTTTCTCCTTCATCTGATGCTTCCATTATACCACAAAGCAGGTGAAAATCCCAGTAAAATCAAGGGTTTTAGGCAGTTCGGAGAGCTTTTGGCTGTTCAATATCAAGCCCTGACATCAGCCAGTCGAACTGTTGCCAGGTGATGGATTTTACCTCGGATTTATTACGGGGCCAACGGTATCTGCCCTTTATAACATCCAGTTTTTTATAGAGAAGAACGAAACCATCCGGTTCACGGAGTAATACCTTAATCCGGTCGCAACGCTTGCCACAGAACATATATATGGAATGACTGTCCGGTTCTTCTTTAAGCTGAGCCATTACAATGGCACAGAGTCCATCAATTGACTTTCGCATGTCCGTGTATCCAGTCACGATATAGATGTTGGTTGCCAGA
>CAVHRK010000019.1:0-4618 GCA_963638365.1 Anaerobutyricum sp.
CGAGGTTTCTTTTTATTCAATTGACGTTATTTCTGAATTACAGGAATGCTCCTTATCTCACAAAGATAAATATTCTACGACCCAAAGGCTTATTATGATGTTTACCACAATAAACCTGATTTACTTATTATACACAAATGTAAGCCAGACAGACATGTGAATTAAAATCTTCTGCCAGATGGATTTCATTTTTCCATCCGGCAGAAGATTTTTCGAATAAAACTTTGTGTAAATTAGTCAATGTCAATTTTAAATGCAATCGGACAATCACTTACAAGTCCGCTCTTAATATGCAACCCCTCACTATCTCTTCTCCACTGTGTCTTTTCCGTTGCACCAAGTGTTTCCACACCTTTTATAATACCATGAAAATTGGCCTGCTTGGAAGCATCCTGTTCACCCAGCGAATGAATGCAATACTCTCCATTGTCACTGCACTTTAAGGCAATTGCATATAACTTCCCTTTTGATATTGTAAACCGAAAATCCTCAGAGGTAAAATTCTTTTTGATTCCATCAGAGAACTGTCCTTCTACAATTTTTGTGGGACCTTCCCCATATTTTCTCCATACCTTGGTTTCATAGATGGCCTCACCATTCGTTTTCATCCAATCCCCAATTTTTAATAAAATTTCACGATCTTCCTGAGAGATCGTTCCATCCGCTTTGGGACCGACATTAAGCAGCAGGCATCCGTTCTTACTGACAATATCCACAAGATCGCACAGAATATCTTCCGCAGGACGAAACTGGTTATTTTCCGTATAACACCAGGAGTTTAATGCAATTGCTGTATCCGTCTGCCAGAAATAAGGCTTCACATCTGCAAACTGTCCTCTTTCCACATCTGGTACTGCTGTTCCGAACTGAAAAGCATCATGCTTATAATTAATAACCACCTGTTCGCCCCATTCCTGTGCCCGGTTGTAATAATATGCTGCAAGTTTTTTTAAATAAGGCTTACAGGAGCTGTGCTGAATCCACCAGTCAAAATACAATATCTTTGGATGATACCGGTCAATAATTTCACAGGTACGCACCAGCCAGTCCTTAAGAAATTCTTCTGTAGGCTCCGGTTTACTGAAAATATTCTGATGATCCTGTTCCGGCATAGCAGGCCAGTAAAAATCCCCCCTCTGCATGGGATCTTTTATATCACTGTCAAATTCTTTTCCATGCCCCATAAAAAACCAATGTTCAATCCTATGAGAAGAAGCTCCAATCTGCATTCCGCATTTTTCACATGCAGTCTTTATTTCACCAAGCACATCTCGCTTTGGCCCCATTTCATATGCATTCCAATGAGATATCTCACTCCGATACATCTGAAAACCATCATGATGCTCTGCAACCGGAACGACATAATTTGCTCCGGTTGTTTTAAACAACTCTGCCCACTCTTCAGGATTAAATTTTTCTGCTTTGAACATAGGGATAAAGTCTTTGTATCCAAAATCTTTATGTTCACCATACGTTTTTATATGATGTTCATACTCTGGAGAGCCTTGGATATACATATTTCTCGAATACCATTCATTTGAAAATGCAGGGACACTATATATCCCCCAGTGAATAAAAATACCAAACTTGGCGTTGCGATACCACTTTGGTGGTTCATAAGCAGATAACGATTCCCACGTTGGCTTATATGGTCCCTTCTCCAATACATCATCAATAATTTCAAGATATTTTTCCAATTGATACATAAGTCTACCTCTTCCATTTTTAACTAAACCACAACGCCCTTTTGTAACATGATATTGGCATACAAAGCACCCTCACCTGTCGCAATAATCGCATATGCCTTCCGTGCCTCCTCATAAAACGCAAAGCGTTCAATCTGTCCAATGGCCGCATCTCCGCGTTCATCCTTCTGACGAATGATTCTGCTGTATTCCTCCCAGATCGGTGTCTCTACCGCATCTCCGGGCATAACCTGCATGAGATTCACCGGATGCTCTACATAGGTATCCAATGGAAGCAGTTCCAGAACCGCCTCAAGGATTTCACTGGTTCCATGACCGTCCATCCGGATGACAATTGCATCTTTTCCCATGGATTCTGCAGGGAAATTTCCATCCGCAATAACCAGTCTGTCACTATGCCCCATTTCGCATAAAACCTTCAATAACTCCGGTGATAAAATTTTAGGAATTCCTTTTAACATATAAACCTCTCTTCTTAATTCGTATTACGTCGTAATCACTCCGTTTTCGTCCCAGAGATCTTCCCAGCCTTTGGCACCTTCCCACAAAAATACCTGTCCCTTCACCAGACGGCAGTTCCGGTCTTCCTGCCGGATTTCCTCCATCTCTTCGTCGGTCAGCGGATCACAGGTGGTACATTTCAGGTTAGAAATGTACTGGCTCTCCTTCACGGAAAAAGGAATCGGTACCTGCCCGCGCTGGACTGCCCATTTCAGACAGATCACAGCAGGGTGCACCTTATGTGCTTTAGCCGCTTTTACCACTGCGGGGAGCTCCATGTCTGCCACATCCCCTGATGTTCTGTCTCTTTCCGGTCTGGACGGCGAGCCGATCGGACAGTATCCAATAGGAAGAATATGATGCTTCCGTGCATAATCAAACAGCTCCGGCTGCTGGAAGGAAGGATGCAGCTCCATCTCAAGCGCTGCCGGCTGTATCCTGCAGAGTGGAAGCACCTTTTCTAACTTCGGAATCGTCATATTGCTCATCCCGATGTAGCGGACAAGTCCCAGATCCACCAGTTCCTCACACTGTCTCCATACAGACATAAACTCCTCAAGTGAAAACGGTCTGGAATCCGGATTTCTCGCATCTCCGCTGCATCCCGGAGCATGATAGTTCGGGAATGGCCAGTGTACAAAATACAGGTCTATTGTTTCAAGTCCCAGATCCTTTAGACTCTTACGGCAGGATTCCATAACCTGTCCCTGCCCGTGCATATCATTCCAGACCTTGGAGGTAATGAATAAATCCTGTCTTTGTACCACTTTTTCTTCAAAAAGCCTGTGGAGCACCTGTCCGATCTTATTCTCATTCTGATATACGGAGGCACAGTCAATCAGCCGGTAGCCGTATTTCACCGCGCCATATACTGCTTCTGAAACAGCATCGGCACCGTATTTGTCTGAACCGAAGGTTCCCAGTCCCACACAGGGAATTTTTTCACCACTGTATAATTCCCTGGTCGGAATTTTGCTTTGTTCCATCACATCAATCATTCTTTTCCTCCACATGAGTCATGAAATACAACTGCAACCTTGCCGCACTGTCCGCCAGCCATAAGCCGGTATGCTTCGTCTGCCTGGTCAATCGTAAATTCATGGGTGATCAGATCCTCCGGATGAATGTTCCACCGAACCAATCTCTCTACCAGTTCCTCCATTCTCCAAAGCGAGGTTACCCAGGATCCATAGATCGTCTTTTGCCCATGGATAATATCCGGACTGGGATTAAATGTGCAGGTACCGCCTTCTCCTACAAAAGCAATTTTGCCCCATTCTCTGGTCGCACGTATCGCGAGCTGTCTTCCTGCATCGTTTGCAGAAGCATCAATGGCTCTTTCAACGCCCTTGCCATCCGTGACCTCCAGGATCTTTTCCAATGTATCCTCTCCCGGTTTAAACACATAATCAGCCAGTCCCAGCTTCTTTGCAAGATCAATCCGGTAATCATTCCTTTCAACACCGATCAGCTTATTGGCTCCTAATGCCTTGGCAAGCATCAAAGCTGCCAGCCCTACCGGACCAAGTCCTGTAACTAAAACCGCATCATTTCCACAGATACCGATTTTTTCAATTGCTTCGTATACGGTACCAAATCCACAGGCTACCTGTGCACCATCCTTATAGGTCAGCTCATCCGGCAATGCTATGAGGTCTTTTTCCTCAGCGAGAATGTAGGGTGCCATTCCACCATTACGCTGCCAGCCATAGGCCTGACGGAATCTGCTCTTACAGGAAATGTAATAGCCTCTTCTGCAGTCGTTGCAGACACCACAGCCTGAAATATGATATACAATGACACGATCGCCCTTTTTGAATCGCTTCAGTCCTTCTCCTTCTTCCACAATAACACCACAGGGTTCATGTCCTGCAACCATGCCCGGAATATATCCTTCCGGTCCTTTTCCTGTATGTTCCCTGTAAATGCACCGGATATCACTTCCACAAATGGTTGTCGCTTTTGTTTTAATTAACACCTGTCCATGTCCCGGTGTTGGAATTTCAAAATCCTTTAGTTCTACGGTGCTGTTTCCCGGAAGCACAGCTCCCTTCATCAACATTTTCACTGCCATAATCATACCTTCTTTCTTCATTTTACATGTAAGTCCCTTTTGTTCCCTCTGCTACGGGTCTGATACTTTCTAAAATTTACACGGCCGTTTCAAATAAAGTATTTTATACTGTAATTATAATCTTTGCTTATAAAATTATTAGTATCATATCTGCCGTTTTTTACAAAAAAATGTCGTCTTATTATAACTTCTATGGTACAATATCTGTGATCTCTCATGCTGGGATTGGGGTGTTTTGACATTCTGATTCTGTTTATAAAACAAATATAAGAAAGGGGGAATACTATGAAAACCTCATATCATGATATTGATATCCATTTTTCAGTCGAAAATGTAA
>CAVHRK010000020.1:0-19198 GCA_963638365.1 Anaerobutyricum sp.
GTATGCAATAGATTATTTTAAATTTATGTTTTTGGATATGTTATCTAGAGAGGCAGGAAAAACACTTGTAGAATACAAGCATAAATTAGATAAAATCAAATTAAAAAGAAATAATCTCGAATCACTACTCAAACTTAAATATTATTTTTCAATGGAAATAGATGATTTTAATAGGTATAAAAGAGATGATATTTGGGATAAATCAAAAAAGAGATTTGCCGATGTGTATGCGTATAGTGACACGGTGGCTGAATTTGCACTGAAGCATTGCTTTATTTCACATAAAAATTTTTGTGATAATGCCATTTCTGAGTCAAGGAAAATAAGTGAAGACATAGACATGGTGCTTGCCGAGTTTGAAGAAAAGAAAATGATTTTACAAAATCTGGCAGATTATAAAAATACTGCATATAGTTTGCAATTGAATGTGATAATGGCAATCTTAACGACAATGACATTATTTTTTGTTGTTTTCCCAGATAAGGCAAGTGAACTTGCAGAAGTATTGTCTTATATATGGAACTTTATAATTGGCAAATTATGAAAGGGCTTATGTTGAAAATCCTTAGTAGTAAAAATATTCATTTTACTACCAACTTTATTACTAACAGGTAGTAATAACATGCTCAATTCTGCTCTGATTTGCCACAATCTGTAATTTCAGAGCATTTAACAAAATTCCCAGAAAACCTTGCGAAACAGGGGATTCCGGGCAAAACAAGGAGAAACAAAACTATGATAAAAATACTTTTCATCTGCCACGGCAACTAAAGAAAGCTAAAACTAAAGTTAAAGTGTAGGATAAACAATATGAGTTTTTATAAGTCCTTGATTTCATATTATTATGTATAAAAGTGTGAAAACGATCACATTTTTATATATCTTTCTTGGGTGGCAGGAATGAATTAGTCAAAATTTACTGGATTTATGTACGATTTCTATTAGATTGTGGGGCAATAGTGTTTATAAAATAGTGGGGCAGATGTTTTTGGACTAACCGTCCAATGAAATTATTATTGACAAGTGATATCCTCTTATCATTACCCGAGAAAGGGATAAGGATAGGAGGACAATAAGGTGAATAAAATAACAGTTAATAAAATCAGATGTAAAAAGTGCGGTGATATCATAGAGAGTAAATCAGTTCATGATTTTAGATCTTGTAAATGCGAATCCGTAGCAGTGGATGGAGGGCATAATTATCTTAGGAGAGTGGGAAATTTAGAAGACTGGGAAGACTTAAGTGAGTATGAAGTGATCGAGGATGAGAATACCATATGGATGAAATAAATTCTCCCGGCAGAACACACCACGCATTCTGCCGGGAGATTACTTTTCCGATCTCTTAATTCTCCGCCTTCAAATACTTCTTCAATGGCAGCCAGATCACATACGCTAATGCACTGCCAATCAGTGCGGTGGTAAGCTGGGTGATGGAGAAGGTAACCTTTGCGGTGTCAAGAGCCGCTGAAGCAATGTTATCGCCGAAGATGGGAAGAATAATGAGGACGATAACCACGCCCATGAAAATAGCCTTTAATACGGAGCCTGCGACTAAGCCGGCAGGGAGACGCCACTTAAAGGAAGTCTTTTCCTGGAAATACCATACGGTTATGGCAAGAACGGCATTTCCTGCCATAACAGCTGGAAACATCAGCGGAATGGCTGCCATAATGGGAGAGCCGGTGAAGAAAAATGCGGTTACCGGGGCGATAATGCTTAACAGTAATCCACTCCATAATCCGACAGACAAAACAGCCAGAATAATGGTAAGATTCACGATCGGTCCGGTGATGTACACGGACAGGTTCTTGAAGTACTGGCTGGCAATACAGATTGCCAGAAGCAGTGCGGTCTGCACTAATTGTTTGGTTGTGATTTTCATAATGAGATCCTCCTATAGATTCGCCTGCATGGCCTTTGCCGTGATCCCTTCAATTCGTCCAAGCTTGCCGGAAAGCGCACTGATCCTGTCAGGAGTGGTACTTAAGATGATAGAGATGACATGCAGATCCTTGTCGCGGCAGGGAATGCCGATTCTGCCAATAATGTCTTCGGCATAGTCGTGTAAGATCCCGTTTACCTTCGGAACTGCATCAAAATCCTTAATAAAAATACCAATGATGGCGGCTTTCTCTTCACGGATTTCCATAGAATGAGTTCTCCTTTTTTACTTTACGTCAGGAATTCCTTCGGCTCAGAATATTGTGGGCTGCAAGGACAGAAATAATTCCACTTTGGGAAAAGATGCTCTCTTTGCAGGTGATTTTGCAAAGATTATAATACAAATTCAGAAAAATAGCTAGTCATATCGGTGCATTTATGCTATAATCCTACAATGACTGTGAGTATGCACAGGACGTATTAAGGAGGTTTGTACAAGATGAGCGTACAGGTAGAGAAATTAGAAAAGAACATGGCGAAGCTTACAATTGAAGTTTCTGCAGCAGAATTTGAGAAGGCATTAGAGGATGCTTTCCTTAAGAATAAGAATAAAATCAGTGTACCTGGTTTTCGTAAGGGAAAAGTACCGCGCCAGATGGTTGAGAAGATGTATGGTCCGGAAATCTTCTATGAAGATGCTGCCAATGCATTAATTCCTGATGCATACAGCAAGGCACTTGACGAATGTGAAGAAGACATCGTTTCTTCCCCTGAAATCGATGTTACCCAGATCGAGAAGGGCAAGTCTTTCATCTATACTGCAACAGTTGCATTAAAGCCGGAAGTAAAGCTTGGCAAGTATAAGGGTGTCAAGGTAGAAGCTACAGAAGTTACCGTTACCGATGAAGAAGTCGATGCAAAGATCGAGAAGGAAAGAGAAAACAATGCAAGAACCATCGAAGTAACCGACAGACCGGTTAAGGATGGCGATATGACCGTTCTTGATTTTGAAGGATTTGTAGATGGTGTTGCTTTTGACGGTGGTAAAGGAGAGAACTATCCGTTAACCATCGGATCCGGCGCATTTATTCCGGGATTCGAAGAGCAGCTCGTTGGCGCTGAAATCGGCAAGGAAGTAGAAGTAAACGTTACTTTCCCGGAAGATTATCAGGCAGAAGAATTAAAGGGCAAGGCAGCCGTATTCAAATGTACCATTAAAGAAATCAAGGAAAAGGAACTTCCTGCACTGGATGACGAATTTGCAAGTGAAGTTTCCGAATTTGATACCTTAGAGGAATATAAGAAGGACGTTAAGGAAACCTTAACCATCGAGAAGGAAAAAGCAGCAAGAGAAGCTAAGGAAGCAGCAGTTATTGATGCAATCATTGCAGATTCCGAGATGGATATTCCCGAAGCTATGGTTACTACCCAGCAGAAGCAGATGATTGATGAATTTGCACAGAGAATGCAGATGCAGGGATTATCCATGGAGCAGTACTTCCAGTTCACTGGCGCTTCTTTAGATAAGATGATGGAACAGGTAAAGCCTCAGGCAGAAACCAGAATTAAGTCTAGACTTGTATTAGAAGCAGTTGCAGCTAAGGAAGGCATTGAAGCAACCGAAGAAGATTACGAAGAAGAAATCAAAACAATGGCAGAAGTTTACCAGATGGAGCCTGACAAGATTAAGGAAATGCTTCCTGAAAAGAGTGTCAAGGGCATCAAGGAAGACATCGCTGTTAAGAAGGCAGCAGAGTTCGTTGTAAACAATGCCAAGGCAAAATAAGAAAAGAGGTTAAAGAATGAGTTTAGTACCTTATGTCATTGAACAGACAAGCAGAGGGGAACGCTCCTATGACATCTATTCAAGACTTTTAAAAGAAAGAATTATCTTTTTAGGCGAAGAAGTAAATGAAACAACCGCAAGTCTTGTTGTAGCACAGATGTTGTTTCTGGAAGCTGAGGATCCGGAGAAGGATATCCAGCTTTATATTAACAGCCCCGGTGGCAGTGTGACGGCTGGTATGGCAATTTATGATACCATGCAGTATGTAAAATGTGATGTATCTACCTTCTGTATGGGTATGGCAGCCAGCATGGGCGCATTCCTTTTAGCAGGCGGTACGAAGGGCAAGAGACTGGCACTTCCCAATGCGGAAATCATGATCCATCAGCCTTTGGGCGGCGCACAGGGACAGGCTACCGAGATTGAAATTGCTGCCAAGCATATTTTACAGACCAAAGAAAAGCTGAACAGAATGCTGGCGGAAAATACCGGCAAGGATATTTCCATCATCGCAGCAGATACGGACCGTGACAACTGGATGTCCGCAGAAGAAGCGAAGGAATATGGACTGATTGACCGTGTGATTTATAAGCGTTCAGAGGCGTAGTCACAATAGTTTAAAGTAGAGGTAAAGTCATATGGCAGGAAGGAATTCTGACGAAATCAGATGTTCTTTTTGTAATAAAACCCAGGATCAGGTGCGTAAAATGATCGCCGGTCCTTCGGGAGTATATATTTGTGACCATTGCGTGGAGATCTGCGCGGATATCGTTGAGGAAGAGTTTGAAGAGGATGCAGAGACTTTTGCAGAAGAAGAGCCGGAAATGGAAATCAATCTGTTAAAGCCTGCGGAAATCAAGGATTTCCTTGATGATTATGTCATCGGGCAGGACGAAGCGAAGAAGGTTCTTTCCGTTGCTGTTTATAATCACTACAAACGTGTGACAGCACCGAAGGACGAGGATGGTGTCGAACTTCAGAAGAGTAATATCATTATGATCGGGCCTACCGGTTCCGGTAAAACTTATCTGGCACAGACACTGGCGAAGATCATTAATGTTCCGTTTGCAATTGCAGATGCAACAACCTTAACCGAAGCCGGTTATGTGGGTGAGGATGTCGAGAACATTCTGCTTAAGCTGATTCAGGCAGCGGACTATGAGATCGAACGTGCACAGTATGGAATCATTTATATCGATGAAATTGATAAGATCACGAAGAAGAGTGAGAATGTCTCCATTACCCGTGATGTTTCCGGAGAAGGAGTACAGCAGGCATTGCTTAAGATCATTGAGGGTACGGTAGCAAGTGTTCCACCCCAGGGTGGACGCAAGCACCCCCATCAGGAACTTTTGCAGATCGATACTTCCAATATCCTGTTTATCTGTGGTGGAGCGTTTGATGGTCTTGAAAAGATCGTGGAAGACCGTCTGAACCGCAATTCCATCGGATTTGATGCAGAGATCGTAAGCAGGAACAGTAAGGAAGTCAGCGAGCTTCTTGCAGAAGTAACACCGCAGGATCTTGTGAAATTCGGATTGATTCCGGAGTTTGTCGGACGTGTGCCGATCAATGTGTCACTGAAAGGGCTTGATAAGAAAGCGTTAATCCGTATTCTTACCGAACCGAAGAATGCGTTAATTAAACAGTATCAGAAATTATTTGGATTTGACCATGTAAATCTTGTGTTTGAAGAAGATGCAGTGGATGCCATTGCAGAACAGGCTTTTGAAAGAAAGACCGGAGCAAGAGGATTACGGTCCATTATGGAAAAGGTGATGATGAATGTCATGTTTGAAATTCCATCGGATCGTACGATTGAGAAATGCGTGATCACCAAAGGCGCGGTAGAGGGCGAGAGCGAACCGCTGATTTACCGCAGAGAATTGATGCCTAAAGCAAACTAAAGCATGACGGACACGCTTTTGCGTGTTCGTCATATTTATATCACTAATCATTATTTATTTTTACGGAGTTGTATATGAATAAAGAACATATCCCGGTAATTCCTATGCGGGGACTTGCAGTGTTACCGGATGCAATTATACATTTTGATTTAAAAAGGGAAAAGTCGATTCATGCCGTGGAATATGCTATGCTGGGCGACGGACTGGTATTTCTTGCTTCCCAGAAGGATCCGGAATGCCAGGATCCGGGAATCGGGGATTTGTACCCGGCAGGAACGGTTGCTTCGGTACGGCAGGTCACGAAGCTTCCGAATCACATGCTGCGGATTCTTGTGGGTGGTGTGAAGCGTGCGATGCTGATTGCAATTCGAGAAGAGAATGAAGCCTTTCTGGAAGGAAGCATTGTTCCGCAGGAGGAGCTTCCGGTTGAAGAATTGTCGTCTGTAGAGGAGGAAGCCATGCTCCGGCAGCTTAAGGAAACCATTGCCGAATTTGCGTCGCTTCATCCCAAGCTTGATAAGAATGCCGTACAGCGGTATCAGTCCATGGAGGATCTGGGAAGTCTGCTGGATCAGATTACCATGAATCTTCCGGTAGAATTTGAAAAGAAACAACAGGTGCTGGAGGCTTTCGACTTAAAGGAACGTTTTGAAACAGTCTGCACCATCTTAGTCAATGAGATCCAGATTGCCAGAATCCGGAATAATCTGGCGCAGAAATTAAAAGGTAAAGTAGAGAAAAACCAGAAGGAATATCTGTTACGGGAACAGCTTCACTACATCCGGGAGGAATTGGGAGAGGAGAATTCCTTTTCAGACAGTGAGCAGTTTGAAGAGAAGTTAAAGGAACTGCAGGCCAAGCCCGAAGTAAAGGAGAAAATCCAGAAAGAAATTTCCCGGTTTAAGAGTCTGTCCGGAAATAGTTCGGAAAGTGCGGTAGAGCGTGGTTACATTGAAACCCTGTTAGAGCTTCCGTGGGACAAAGCTTCGATTGATAACGAAAGCATCAAAGAGGCAAAAGAGATTCTGGAAAAGGAACACTATGGTCTGACACAGGTAAAGGA
Source organism: Anaerobutyricum sp. (assembly GCA_963638365.1). Lineage (GTDB taxonomy): Bacteria > Bacillota > Clostridia > Lachnospirales > Lachnospiraceae > Suilimivivens. Next base: position 6,641 of record CAVHRK010000020.1, read on the forward strand.
GCGTATTCTGGAATTCCTGGCGGTACGGTGTCTCACAAAGAAAGGAGAAAGTCCAATTCTCTGTCTGGTAGGACCACCGGGAACCGGTAAAACTTCGATTGCGAGAAGCGTTGCCAGAGCTTTGAATAAGAAATACATACGGATTTGCCTTGGAGGTGTCCGGGATGAAGCAGAGATCCGTGGCCACCGGAAAACTTATGTCGGTGCGATGCCCGGAAGAATTGCAACAGGATTACGGCAGGCAGGAGTGAAGAATCCGCTCATGCTGCTTGACGAAATTGATAAGGTCAGCAATGATTATAAGGGCGATACCTTTTCCGCATTGCTGGAGGTATTGGATGGAGAACAGAACGTGCGGTTCCGCGATCATTATGTGGAAATCCCGCTGGATCTGTCGGAGGTTCTGTTTATAGCAACAGCGAATTCCACGCAGAATATCCCACGTCCCCTGCTTGACCGTATGGAACTGATTGAGGTAAACAGCTATACAGAGAATGAGAAGTTCCATATTGCGAAGGAACATCTTCTGCACAAGCAGATGGAAAAGAACGGGATTACTGCAAAGCAGCTTTCTATTTCGGACAGTGCCTTGAAAGCGATCATTTCTTCCTATACGAGAGAAGCCGGTGTCCGTGAACTGGAGCGTAAGATTGGGGACATCTGCCGTAAGGCAGCGAAGGAAATTCTGGAATGCCGTGAAGAAGGAAGGGAAGAGACGAAGATCAAAGTGACTGCTTCCAATATCGAGAAGTATCTTGGAAAGCGGAAATACACAACGGATCTTGCCAATAAGAAGCCGGAGGTCGGCATTGTACGCGGACTGGCCTGGACGAGCGTTGGTGGAGACACCTTACAGATCGAGGTGAATGTCATGCCCGGTAAGGGAGACATTGATCTGACCGGACAGATGGGAGATGTGATGAAGGAATCGGCCATCATTGGTATGAGTTATGTCCGCTCCATCGGTAAGGAGCACAAGATTGATCCGTCTATGTTTAAGGAAAATGATTTCCATATTCATATTCCGGAGGGAGCCGTTCCGAAGGATGGCCCGTCAGCCGGAATCACGATGGCAACGGCAATCTTTTCCGCAGTGACCGGGAAGCCTGTGCGCTGTGACCTTGCCATGACCGGTGAAATTACCCTTCGTGGAAATGTACTGCCGATCGGCGGCTTGAAGGAGAAGATTCTGGCAGCCAAGATGGCAGGCATCAGGGAAGTGCTTGTTCCGGCTGAAAATAAAAAGGATGTCGAAGAAATTCCGGAAGAGATCCGTGACGGGATTACCATTACTTATGTGAAAACAATGAAGGATGTATTAAAAAAAGCACTTGTGACGGAGTAATAAAATATATACAATGTTAGTAATGATAACGAGAGTATTCCGGACAATCCGGATGCTCATTCAGAACGTGAGGTTTCAGCATGGTTATTAAAAATGTAAGTCTGGAAACGGTCTGTGGAATTACCAGTAAGATTCCGGACAATCCATATATGGAGTTTGCGTTTGCCGGCAAGAGTAATGTAGGGAAGTCCTCCCTCATTAACGGACTGATGAACCGCAAGTCTCTTGCGAGAACCAGTGCACAGCCGGGCAAAACACAGACCATTAATTTTTATAATATCAATGACGCCATGTATTTCGTCGATCTTCCGGGATATGGCTATGCCAGGGTCAGCGAGCAGGAAAAGGCCAAATGGGGAAAGATGATCGAGAATTATCTGCACAACTCCAAACAGTTAAAGGCAGTATTCCTGCTGATCGATATCCGGCATGAGCCTTCCGGAAATGATAAGATGATGTATGAATGGATCTGCAATCAGGGCTATGAGCCGGTCATTATTGCAACGAAGCTGGATAAGATTAACCGGAGCCAGGTTCAGAAGCATGTGAAGATGATCAAAGAGGGGCTGCAGGTAGTCAAGGGAACGATCGTGATTCCTTATTCTGCACAGACCAAACAGGGGAGAGAAGAGATTTACAATTTATTGGACAGCTATCTTGAACAGGAACAGAAAACAGGTGATGGCGTCACAGAGTAAGTGATGCGGACAGGAGAAAGAGGCGGTTTTCATGGAAAAAAAGGGAACGGGAATAACCTATGTTAAAGTTGTTGTCAATTTAGTCATTATGGCATTGCTGATTCTTTGCTGCTTTTTGGTACTGCCAAAGATTGTTGTGTATTTTATGCCGTTCGTGATCGGCTGGATCATCTCGCTGATTGCCAATCCGATTGTACGGTTTTTTGAAACGAAGCTTAAGGTGCGGCGGAAAATGGGAACTGTGGTTGTCATTATTGCGGTTCTGGCGCTTATTGTAAGCGGCGGTTATTTTCTGATTACCTGGCTTGTGGAGCAGTTGATTTCTTTCGTGAATGAACTGCCGGAAATGTGGGCGAATGCACAGGGCGATCTGCAGAACATCGGGAAAAAGCTGATGGTGATGTATCAGTATCTGCCGAAAAACTGGCAGCAGAATCTGGACGGATTTCTTGTGAAATTCCAGACGCTCTGGGGGGACTGGGTAGGAACACTTGGCACTCCGACGATTGCAGCGGTTGGTAATTTTGCCAAGAATCTGCCGCTTATTGTCATCGGAATTATTATGAGCCTTTTATCCTCCTATTTCTTCGTGGCAGAACCGGATTATATTCATCATATCTGGGAAAAAATACTTCCATTGGCACTTCAGGACAGGGTAGATATGATCAAGCGTGGTCTGAAGCGTGCCGTAGGCGGCTATTTTAAAGCACAGTTAAAGATTGAAGTCTGGATGTATATCCTGCTTGGAATCGGCTTCTGGATTCTTCATGTCCGGTATGCGTTTATCATTGCAATCGGCGTGGCTTTTTTAGATCTGCTTCCGTTCTTTGGAACCGGAACGGTACTGGTGCCGTGGGCCATTATTAAATTCTTTAACGGGGAATACGGAATGGTGATCGGACTTCTGATTATCTGGGGCGTCGGACAGCTGTTCCGTCAGTTGATCCAGCCGAAGATTGTAGGTGACTCCGTGGGACTGGATCCTCTGCCGACGTTGTTCCTTTTGTACATTGGATACCGGATGGGCGGTGTCTGGGGCATGCTGCTTGCCGTACCGATTGGAATTATTATTTTTAATATGTATGAAGAGGGTGTATTTGATACCACAATTAAGAGTATTCAGATTCTGTATTCCGGAGCAAGTAATTTCCGTCATATTACCGAGGAGGATATGGAGCCGGTACGCAGGTATAAGATTCTCGAACAGGAACGCCTGAAAAAGTCGAAGGAGCGCAAGGAAACTGGAAAAGAATCTAAAACGGTGAATCAGGAAAATGAAACAAGGATGCCCTGAGGTGCTTTGCAGATAGAAAAGATTCAAATGAAAGAATTGTGACAGATAAGGGAAGAATTGATGCGGAATTTTAAGATGGTCCTTCAATACGAAGGGACAAGATTCAAGGGATGGCAGCGTCAGGAAAGCACGGACAACACCATTCAGGGAAAGCTTGAGAATATTTTGAGCAAAATGGTCGGAGATCCTGTTGAAATTCAAGGTTCCGGAAGAACGGACGCAGGGGTACACGCGTTAGGGCAGGTTGCCAATTTTCATGCAGATACCCAAATGTCCGAACAGGAGATTCTGAATTATGTTAACCAATACCTGCCCGAAGATATTGCAGTCATTTCGGTAAAGGAAGTGGCAAAACGGTTTCACAGCCGGTTGAATGCCACAGGGAAGACCTATTGTTATCTGTTGATCCAGTCAGAACTTCCGCATGTATTTGAACGGCGGTTTGCCCATAGAATAGAAGAAAGACTCGATGTGGAAGCAATGGAAAGAGCCGCAGGGTATCTGCTTGGAACCCATGATTTTGCGGCATTTACATCAACAAAGAAGAGTAAGAAGTCAACGGTCCGTACCATTGATGAGATTACATTTACCAAGGAATACAGTTCGGTGATGCGCACGGCGCAGGAGCCGGATCTGCTCCGGATTACCTATTCCGGGGATGGCTTTTTGTACCATATGGTCCGGATTCTGACCGGAACACTGATTGAAGTCGGAATGCATCTTCGCAGTCCCGAAGAGATTCCGGAAATACTTGAGAGTAAAAAAAGAGAAATGGCAGGGCCGCTTGTGCCTGCCAAGGGACTTACACTGATGGAGGTTCGTTATTCGTGAATAGGAAACTGACTGCGGAAGAAGAAAAGCAGCGTAATATACGATGGATACGAGCCTTGTTTCTGGTTTATTTATTGATTGTCATCAAACTGATTATTTTCAAATATCCGATGGAGCAGCTGCGGGCCATTGCGGCAACGTGGCGCAAGGATGTGATTCTGGAGGGACTGGATACCGCCAATTTCACACCGTTTAAAACCATCCGGATGTATATTGATTATGCATATATGCTGAACAGCTTTGAAAACCTGGTGGGAAATATTCTGGTCTTTGTGCCATTCGGGTTCCTGCTTCCCTATGTATGGAAAAAGGCCGGCAACTTTTTTGTCATGCTGCTGAATGCCTTTGTATTCGTGCTTGGAATTGAAGTGTTTCAGTTGTTCAGTGCGTTTGGCGCATTTGATGTGGATGATATTATCCTGAACTGCTTAGGTGCAGTCTGGGGGTATCTGTTTTATCTGATTGTGGAAGCAATCCGCCGTAAACGGATCTGGGAGCGGAAGCAGAAAGATAAGAATAAGAAGACCGGAACAGGGCAAAGAAAATAAAATTTTATAAATAGAATTTTTTAACAGAATTTCATAAGGAGGTAATTGCAATGAATTACATTAAGAGTCTGAAGGTGAATTATTCCCTGTCTGCAGTGATCTGTGTCATACTGGGAATCGTTCTGCTGGTATGGCCCGGACAGAGTACCCAGGTGGTATGTATGATTCTGGGAATCGTACTCGGAGGCTTCGGCATAATCCAGATCATTCTGTATCTGGCAACACAGGAAAAGACGATGGTATCCCACAGTATGATGATGCTTGGCATCGTACTTGCCGTGATTGGAGGCTGGATTGTATTAAAACCCGATACGATTATCAAAGCAATTCCGATGATCGTGGGAATTCTCATTGTGATTCACGGACTTCATAATGCGGTGCAGGCGATTGACCTTAAGAAGATGCAGTATGACAACTGGTGGGTGGCACTTTTATTATCTCTTCTGACGATTGCGTTGGGAGTCGTACTGATCTGCAATCCGTTTACCGTTGTGGATACGGTTGTCCGCCTGATCGGTGCATTCCTGATTTATGACGGATTGTCCGATATGTGGATTTTATCCAGAGTGTTTAAAACAAAGAAGAATAAGGAGAAGATTATTGATACCGATGCCGTGATTGTGGATGAGGATGAATAATCGGAACAGATAAAAAGGAGGAATGCTTATGGCAGTCTACGAATTACAAAATGAGAATATTTCCATCAAAATTGATTCTCATGGTGCAGAATTAAAGTCTTTAAAGAGACGGTCAGACAATCAGGAATATATGTGGAAGGGAGATCCGGCATTCTGGGGAAGAACATCACCGGTGCTGTTCCCGTTCGTCGGAGGTGTTAACCGGAAGCTGTACCGTGTAGACGGAAAAGAATATGCCATGAATCAGCATGGTTTCGCACGGGATATGGAATTTGAACTGGTAAGTCAATCTGAAAAAGAAATCTGGTTTAAACTTCAAAGCAATGAAGAAACCCTGCAGAAATATCCATATGCGTTTGTGTTAAAGCTGGGCTATAAGCTTAACGGGAACAGCGTGGAAGTCTGCTGGCAGGTAGAAAATCCTTCGGATGAGACGATGTATTTTGCCATCGGTGGGCATCCGGCATTTAACTGCCCATTAAAGGAAGGAACGAAGCAGACAGATTATGTTCTGAAATTTGATGAGCAAAAGCAGGTTGTCAGCACACAGTTAAGTAAAGAAGGAATGGCCATGGATACGAAGGTGGCCTATGATTTGGAGGATGGGATTCTTCCGATTACAGAGCATTTATTTGATGACGATGCACTGGTGATCGAGCATCATCAGGCACAGATGGCAGCACTGTGTTACGCAGACGGAACGCCGTATTTGACTATTCGTATGGCAGCGCCGTTATTCGGCATCTGGTCTCCTCCAAAGAAAAATGCACCCTTTGTCTGCATTGAGCCCTGGTATGGACGCTGCGACAGGAAAGGGTATGACGGAGAACTGAAGGACCGTGCATGGGAAAATGAACTGAAAGGAAGAGGCATATGGACAGCCTCTTATCTCATAGAAATATAGTCGGGGTAGATTTGCAGGGGATATTTCTTTTCGGGGGAATAGAAATAAAACAGCAAATGATGTACTTGGGGGAATAACCGAAAAGGGGAGTCATCTAATATGAAGCAAAAGATAAACAGAATAAGACGGCGGAGTGGTATCGTCGGAATCTTGTTTTTACTGATGATGCTGATATTTTTCTGGATTGGCTATCCGGAAAAGAGTATTCTTACGGCGTTTGATAATGAAGAGGTTGGAGAGCTTACCGACAGCGTTTATGTTTCCTGTGGGGATAATGAAAAAACAACGGTACTTCCCGGTAATATCCCGGCGGCAGCCGGAGATACGATTACCATTCAGGGAATGCTTGAAGAGAACAGTGTTGTAGGGAATGCAATCCTGTTTTACTGTAAGCAGACACATGTAAAGGTTTATCTGGATCAGAAAAAGATTTGGGAAGATCCGGAGCATGATCTGCCGTTTCCCATGCTGGAGGGTTCATATTGGAGACTGATCCGGATTCCGTCTTCCTATGCAGGAAAGGTTCTCCGGGTGGAACTCACTCCGGAGGTGGATAAATACGCAGGCGAACTGCCGGTGATTTATACCGGAACGAAATCCGGACTTATTTATATGGTTGCCAGGCAGGGAGCTATATTCCTGTTACTGGGAGTGATAGCCTTTATTTTAGGTGCTGCCATTCTGATTATGGGACTTCTGATGCGGCGGGAAGGAGTTATTGCATCGCGTATGTGCTATCTGGGACTTCTTTCGATTACCACAGGAGTCTGGGGTACACTGGAAGCACGAATTACACAGCTTTTTACCGGAAATATTCCGCGGGCATCGTTTGTACTGTTTGCCTGCTTCGGTATGCTTCCGGTACTCATTACAGCATTTGTCTTAACATATGAGTCACTACGGGATAAATGGTATATGAAAGCCTTGTTTTATCTGTCGGTCCTGAACTTTATTGTACAGCAGATCCTTCAGATTACCGGAGTTCTTTATTACATGCAGATGATTACCGTAGTACATCTGTTGTTTATTCTGATTCTGGTAGGACTCGTTGCAGGATTTGTGGAGCTGAAACGACAGCCGGATGGGGAAAAGGACTTCTTTATTTACAAGGCAATGCTGATTCTGACCTCATTCGGAATGGCGGATATTGCGTGGTTTTATCTGTTCCCGTCAGGGCATGTCGCTATTTTTATGAGAATCGGAATCCTGTTTCTGATCGCATATCTTGGGTATGATACCCTGCGGCAGATTGCCGTTCTGCGTATTCAGGAAGCGAAACATTCCTTCTATAAGGAGCTGGCATTTAAGGATATTATGACGGGACTTGAGAACCGTACGGCGTATGAAAGAACACTTTCACGGATAAGGAAGGACGGCGGCGACTGGATCATTCTGATTGCAGACATGAATTGTCTTAAAGTGATCAATGATGAGCATGGTCATAATAAGGGAGATGAAGCGATCTTCAAGCTGGCCTCTTACCTTAAAAAGCATTTTGGATCAATCGGAGAATGCTTCCGTATCGGAGGTGATGAATTCTGTGTACTGGCCCAGGATATCAGCGTGGAATTCTTTGACAAGATCTGCCAGGACTTCCGGGCAGCAATAGCAGAAGAGGATCAGGCATTGGCTTATTCGTTTTCAGCGTCCATGGGATATGTTGTACTTGATGAGTCGGGTATTGATGAATGTGTGAAAAAGGCCGACCGGAAGATGTATGAAGAAAAACGCAGGAAAGGGCGCGTGCGCCTCTGATCGTGAAAGGATATGATCTGAAAATAAAACTAAAGAGATTGCATGAATGACCGATATACATATTGAATGGAATCGATAAAAGCTAAGGACAGCAAAGGATATTTGCTGTCCTTTTACTATGAATTTTTATTAGGGCAGCATGGTAATGTAAACAGGCATGTAAGAATTGTAAAAAACAGAAGAAAAGGAACAGGAGAGGGAGAACAATGCAGATTAACGGTTATGCAGCAGGAGAACGTTACACAGGAAAAACATCTACGGGCAGTCAGAGTAAAAATGCGGATTACATGGAGCTGATTGCCAATTACAAAAAAGAGATTTTTGACAAGGTTAAGAATAATGAAACGGAGGAAGAAATTCCGACAGGCGGAACTTCCTATACCCAGTCCAAATGGAAAAAGCTCATGGAGTCTGTGGATCAGCAGATCGAAGACATTAAGGAGCAGCAGGAGGAACGTGCCGAACAGCAGAAGGAGAAGGCAGAAGCGAAGAGAATCTATGAAGCGGTCAGTGCCGGAAAGAAACCGGCGTTAGAGATTTCCCATAAGAATTCCAATGTTCCGTATGGAGAACTGGCACAGGATGGGGTCATCATTTATAATGGGGTGACTTTTGTCTGCGATGAAAGGACAAACAGTATTTGTCTGGGGGATATGAGCGATAAATCCAAGGTGCTCAATATTGCCTTATCCGGAGGAGGATGCCTTAAGGTAAACCGGGACAATATCGGAGATCTGTCTGCCTGCGTTGGAATGTTTTCACCGGAGGACCTGAATCTGATTATGCGTGCGATTGCGCAGGATACCAAAGCACAGGAGATGCTGCTTGAGAAAGAGGAAATGGAAGGGGATCCCTTAAGGGAACGTCCGGTGGATGCAGAGTAAGGAGAACAGGGTGACTTTGTGAAGATGGTGAAATATTGTAAAAAAGAGGACATAATGATATAATGCGATGTGGAACCATAGATTTTACAAAGGATGAAAATAAAAATGATTTTTAACAGTTATCAGTTTATGTTTTTTTTCCCCGTTTTCTTAGTGTTATATTATATAATTCCAAAGAAAATCAGGTTGATATACCTTCTTCTGGCAAGCTACTGTTTTTATATGGCGAATACCTGGCAACATGCTATTATTCTCATTTTTACAACGGTAGTTTCATATGTTGCCGGAATGATTCTTTGCCGAATCGATAACCGGAAAGTCAAAAAAACAATTCTATGGGGAGCAGTAATTATTCTTGCAGGAGTGCTTGGAACATATAAATTTTCACAGGCGGCGCTGCCAATGGGACTTTCCTTTTTTACATTTCAGGCGCTTGGATATGTCATTGATGTCTATAGAAATGCTGAAAATAAAGAGTCTGATTTCCTATGTTATTCTTTATTTGTTTCTTTCTTTCCCACCGTGGTTTCAGGCCCCATAGAAAGGGGAAGAACATTAATTCCACAACTTAGGCAATGTTTAATAAAACAATACAGTCTGAATGACATAAAAGAGAACTTTTACTATGGAATTACTTATTTTGTACAGGGGTTCTTTTTGAAAATGGTGATAGCAGACAAGGCAAAAGTCCTGGTAGACCAGGTTTTTGCAAATTTTCAACTTTATGGTTTTGTGGAACTGCTAATTGGAGCCATATTGTTTTCCCTGCAGTTATATTGTGATTTTTATGGTTATTCACTTATTGCAATGGGGGCTGCAAAATTTATAGGAATAAATCTTACAGAAAATTTTCAGACTCCTTATTTCTCACGTTCTATTACAGAATTCTGGCGTAGGTGGCACATATCATTAAGTACATGGTTCAGGGATTATATCTATATTCCACTGGGCGGAAGCAGATGTTCCGCATTGAGGTGCAATGTGAATAAAATTATTACTATGCTGATTAGTGGATTATGGCATGGAACGGGCTGGAACTATATTGTGTGGGGAGGAATGCATGGATGTCTTATGGCATATGAGTCGTCCATCCGGGCTGCACATTCAAAACAGGGAAGAACACGGCTTAAGGAGATTATCGGCCGTATAGGAACCCTTTGTGCGATTGTCCTGTTATGGATTTTTTTCCGGGCCGACAGCCTTTCCCATGCTTTGAAGTATATTTTCAGGATGTTTACACACTGGCAGATGAATGAAAATGGATTAATGGGGCTCGGTCTGGAGAGTATGCAGCTCCTGATTTTAGTTGTATCCTTATTGATTCTTTTATTTGTTTCAATTATGCAGTATAGAAATAACATGACATTGGGAGATTATCTTGCGATGCGACCGGGATGGTTTGGCGTGTTTTTCCTTTTTCTGCTCCTGTATTTTACTCTGTTCTTCGGAGAATACGGTTCGGGTATACAAAAAGCACAGTTCATTTACTTTCAATTTTAATTGTAAGGATGAGTGATGGAGGGAAAAATGAAATTCAACATAAAAAAAGCAGGAGCCATTTTACTGGTAATACTTTTCTGGTTGTGCATCTTTTGGGGAACAAATAGACTGATAGAACCGGAAAACCATCAGATAGAGGGGTATAAGAAGCAGAAGGACGTAGATGTGTGCTTTTATGGAAGCAGTCATGCATATAGCAACATTGCCCCAGGGGTATTGCTTGAACAATACGGCATTTCATCATATGCACTTGCCTGTCCGGAACAGCCCATGTCGATTACATATCATACCATGAGAAACAGTTTTAATCTGCATAAACCCCAGGTCGCGGTTGTAGAATTGTTTATGGTCAGAACAGATTTGGAAGATCAGTATGATCTGGAACGGAAAAAGAATCAATTTTCGAATGGAGTGGGGGCTTTTCCTTTATCCCGTGAGAAATACGATGCGGCAAAGGAAATTCTTGGAGAAGAACTTAAATGGGATGGTTTCTTTTATTTTCCCATGTATCATGAAAATTATAAAAAAATATTTGAAGCTAAAGAGGATGAGGGGGAAGTGCTGGAGCAGAGAGGGTTCCAGTTGGTATATGATTCCATGACCTCCAAAGACATGGCCATACCCGAACCGGAAACAATCTATAATACATATACGGTTGGAGCTTGGAGTGAAATTACCGACGAAACGAGGAATACCCTGGAAAAAATCAGGGATTTGTGCAGGGATAACGATGTGCAGCTTTTGTTTCTTGTAACGCCTTACCTGATGACAGAAGACGAGGCAGCAGGATATTCCAGAATATGGGTGTGGGCACAGAACGAAGGAATCAGTTTTCTGGATATGAATAATCATGTGGATGAAATAGGGTTATGCTGGAATGATGACATGTGCGATCTGGGACATGCAAATTATTATGGTGCAGCAAAGAACTCGGCCTGGTTGGGAGCTTATCTTCTGGAAAACTATAATCTGCCGGACCGTCGGGTGGATATGAATTAAAAAATATATCTGGTAACAATTGGAGAAACATCCTATTTTGTTATGGGAGACACGGATGCTAATAAAGACAATGAAAATGTAAAGTGTGATGTTTTATTGATACTAAAGTAAGTTGTATCTTATTTTTTAATAGCAGTAGAATTATTAATCGTTTTTCACTTCAGTGTTTTTAAAAGCACTTCCCAAAATTGAAAAAATATTGATTTTGGGAAGTGGAAACGGGATGATAATTTTGCGAGGTGCTTTTATGAAACTTATTGAAAGAAAATAGTATTTAAATAAAATGATAGGGGTTATAGGAACTCCCCATATTAAAGTTTTAACAGGTGTGCGGCGTGCCGGCAAATCAAAGTTGCTGGAAGCTTTCAATGCCTATATTCAAAATAACATTCCAAACGCACATATTATCCATATTAACTTTAACCTTTCTAAATATGATAGCCTTAAAGAATACAAAGCACTAAATGAACAAAGAGAAAATAATTGCGATGATAGTAAAGAGAATTTTGTTTTAATAGATGAAATTCAAATGTGTGACAATTTTGAACTGTGTATAAATAATCTGCACGCAACGGAAATGTACGATATTTACATCACAGGGTCTAACGCTTTCCTGCTCAGTTCAGACCTGGCAACTTTGTTTACCGGCAGAACCTTTGAAATCAAGGTATATCCCTTTTCCTTTGACGAATACGTAAATTACTTCGGATTAACAGACAAGTACACGGCCTTTGATTACTATATGCTTGAAGGCGGTATGTCAGGTTCCTATTTGTATAAAGAGCAGGAGGATAAATACGACTATATTAAAAACGTTTTTGACACATTGATTTTAAGAGATATAAGGCAAAAATATAAAATCAAAAACCCTGCTTTAATGGATAGAATTGCTCAGACGAGGCTACGAGGTTTATGTAGGAGTTTTATACAAAAAGGAGATTGACTTTGTGGCTCTTAAGCGAAACGAGAAAATTTATATTCAGGTTTCGGATAATATAAGTTACCCTGATACATTTGAGCGTGAAGTTGATCCTTTGCTTAAAATTAAAGACGCCTATCCCCAAATGGTAATTGCACGAACAAGAAATTCTGAATATCAGTATGAGGTGCACTAGTCAACAAAAAGTAGACACTTCATCCATCTTTTATACACTCAAAACTG
>CAVHRK010000021.1:0-23159 GCA_963638365.1 Anaerobutyricum sp.
CCATTCCCACCCTTCCGGCACATCAAATGGTATCTCATCCTCAATACATTTTACGGTTCCATCCTGAAACTTCTCATAATGTAAATTATCCTCACCTTTAAAAATAATTGTATCATTCTTTATATCTTTGGCTTTGAGTTTTCCATCCTTGACCATCTGCTCTTTCTCAGCACGAATACGTTCTAATAATACCGATGCCGGCTCATCGTTTGGGTTCTGTGGAACCAACTTACCACGAATAGCCAAATCAAGCACTTTCTCTCTTAATGCATTTGTCTCTATCACAGCTCAATACCTCCCAAAATCTCCTGTAGTTTGGAAATCGCCCCTACAATAGCAGTAGCCTTATCCTCCATATCAGAAAGAAGTTCAGTAACTGTTCTATCATCTTTTTCCTCTAAATCTATCCATTTGAAATCAAGCTTTAATTGTTCACGCGAATAAACTTCATCCTCCGTAAACTTTCTCCATCTTCCATTCGGATTTTCTTCTGAATATGTTTGTTTTCTATCTTCCGTATGACCAGCACAGTAGCACTCCACAAAATCATCAAGATGTGCTCGTGTCATCGGCTTAGTTGCCATAGTATGCTTAATACCCGTTCTATAATCATAGACCCAAATATCTTTTGTCATTTTTCCTTTTTCAAAAAACAAAACATTTGTCTTCACACCGCCAGCATAGAAAATACCAGTTGGCAATCTAAGTATCGTATGTAGATTAAAGTCCTTCAATAGTTTTTCACGAACCTTCGCGGTTGCATTTCCATCAGTTAGAACATTATCTGGTAAGACAACCGCAACTCTTCCTCCAGTTTTTACAATAGACATAATATGTTGTAAAAAATTAACCTGATTATCCGAAGTCTTTACAAATTCAGGTCTGTTCGCATATACCTCTACACTACCCTGTGGTCTTACCCCAAATGGGGGATTTGCAAGAATAACATCATACATATCATCTGATGTATCCAACAAAGAATCCTGACATACAATCGGACTCTTAGTAGTTCCTATATCGTGCAAATATAAATTCATTGATGCAAGTGTTACTACAAGTGGTGTATTGTCAGCACCAAACAAAGCATGATTTTTCAAAAAATTCTGCTTTGAAATTTCTTTACTTTGAACTTTCATATGATCAAATGCAGCCAACAAGAAGCCTCCGGTACCACAAGCAGGATCTGCTACTGTTTCAGTAATTTTCGGATCTGTAACTTCTACCATAGCCTTTATCAATGCTCTTGGTGTAAAATATTGTCCTGCGCCGCTCTTTTTATCCTGACCATTCTTTTCTAGAATAGCCTCATAAATAGCACCTTTCAAATCACCATCCATCATATACCAGTTTTCACTGGATACCATTTCTATTACTCTAGCAAGCAATACTGGACGATCAATTTTATTCGATGCTTTGGTAAATATGGTGCCAATCAATCCCTCATCCTTGGCTAATTCCTTAAGTATTTCCTCGTATTTTTCAACCAAGTCTGTGCCGCTCAACTCTGAAAGTTCCTTCCACTTATAACCTTCTGGAATAGAACTTGCAAGTCCTAGATTTTCCTTTTCGTCATCCATCTTCAAGAAAAGAATATATGTAAGCTGAGTTAAATAATCCGTGAATCCAACACCGGCTGCCGCTAGAACATTGGCAATATCTCCGACCTTCTTTACTAATGCTGCTTCACTTTTTGTTTGTATAATATCTGCCATACCTTTATGCCACCTTTAATATAAATTTTGATAATGTTTGTATTTCATTAGTCAACGACGGAATTCCAAAACTCATGACACCTTTACGCCACAAATCTGTATCCACAGCATTTAACTCTGCAATGGAAATCGCACCTTCATTGAGTATATACTCTGCAATTTGTTTCATAATCTCTTTTTGTTCTTCTGTCAACACACGCTGTGCCTGTCCGCAATACAGACTAAATCGTTGTGCATATCCATTTAGTAAACTTGTTAATTTCGTATTTTTACGATACGCAAAACGAACTATCTGTATCAAATTTGTAAGCATGTTAACATTAGTTTTTATATCTAATTCTTCAACACAACCTTCTGTATCAAGCAATTTGTAATTTTTCCATACCTGATATACACCATATTGCTTACTTTCCGCTAACAACCTTTCCTGTAACTCACTTAACATTGTGTGCGTAATTAATACATCCTCAGCGTTATAAATAATTCTGAGTGCTTCAATACTATCTTTGTTTTCATATAAAAACTTTTCAAAGTTATCAATATAATCTCTGGCAGATTCCTTTGAAAAACCTTCATATAACAACTCGTCTGTATCTGGTGAAACAATATGATATCCCTTTTGCATTTCAAGCAATTTCTTTCGAGCCGGAATGTTGCTAATCAAACTATATATAAGTCCCATTCTCATAAAATTATCATGTGATGGGCTTATATATTCCACCATAATTCCTTCTGTGAACGCTTGGTTAATATTATTTGCGATTGTTCTTGGAGCAAATCCATAAGATGTAATAAAATAATCCAAATGATGTCCAAATAATGCATCATCCTCATATCTCCTATTGATTGTTGAACAATAATCTCTAAGAAGCATCATGTTCTCATCACTCACTTCATTATGTGCTAAATGTTCTAACAAATGCTCTAAGGACAATATCTTACGCGTACCACCAGAAGTTTTGCCTGGTCTGGGAATGCACTTTTCATGTTCTGTTACACCAACTGCATCAACAATATAATAACATTCTTTTGTATGTGCATTTGGCGTCACTTCTCTTAACTTGTCCTCTTTGATCACTCTACATCCACGTCCCTTCATCTGTGTATAAAGGACATCTGATTGCACATCTTTCATAAAAAGAACAACTTCCAACGGTCTAACATCTGTTCCGGTTGCTACTAATGTTACAGTAACAGCAATACGAAAATCTTTCTCTGTACGAAAATCTCTTATCAATGCATTTGAATCACCCGATGAATACGTTATCTTTTGCACATAATTTTCAGGAACTTTACCACCTTCAAATTCACTTCCGAACACTTCCTTCGCAACATTTACAATCTCTGTTGCATGATTATCATCTTTGGCAAAAATCAAAGTTTTTGGAATATATTCCCAGCACTCTTCTCGTTCTGGATACAATTCAGTATAAAGTGCATTCTTATAAGCTTCCAAAACCGTTTTCATTTGATTTCTATTAATAACAGATCTATCCAGTTGAACTGGTGCATATTCAATTGTATTGTCGACTGCATATGTTGTAGCCTCTGAATTTCTCTTGAAAATTTCAACAATCTCCGTTCCCGCTTCAATTGTACCTCCATGCTCCGTAACTTCTGTCGCAATTCTGTACACGCGAGCAGGAACATTTACTCCATCGACAACAGAATCATCATATGTATACTTTTCAATTACATTATTATTAAAATAACTATATGCCTCTGGAGTTGGTGTTGCTGTAAGTCCTAACACTTTTGCACCAGAAAAATAATCTAATACCGCTTTCCACTTACCATAAATAGAACGATGACACTCATCCACCACAATCAACTGAAAATAGTCCGGAGGAAGCTTTAAATCACTCCCTAATTGTACCACTTCTTCAAGTTCTTTTTCCTCTACTCTTTTTGTATTTTCATCCTCAGCATCTTCGTTATCATCCGTTAAAGTTTGACCTGTTAATACCGCAAATAATTTTTGTATCGTCGATATGACTATATCCCCTTTTATATCATCTTCTTTCCTAAGACGATGGATTTTATATAAATCACTTAAAGCTCGTTGTTTTTCTGTTCTATCAAATAAATTAAATTCACTCTCTGTTTGTCTTGCAAGATTATTTCTATCTACCAGAAATAACACTCTCTTTGTGGATGTATAATTTAACATACGATAAGAGGCTAAACAAGCTAAATATGTTTTACCTGAACCAGTTGCAAGAATTGCAAGATTTTTCTTATTTCCACTTTTCAATGACTTTTCTAAATTTATCTCTGCCTTGTACTGACACTCTCTTAAGCCTTGTTTTTCCAACAATGGCAGAGCACCAAATTCCGATTTTTTACCAATTATCTGTAACATTTTTTTAGGTGAGTGCATTTCTGTCAATTCTTCATACTCGCTATCTGGTACAAGCATATTTTTATAATAAATTTTATTACCATTCGCCATATACACAAGTGGTATAAGATTGTCGAACCACAAGCCATACCAAGACTGCGGATTAACAGCATATCCTTCCGCCTGTTTTTCAACAGCCTCTCCTAATGGATTATCTTCTTTTTTAGCTTCGACAACCGCAATAGCCTTATCTTCTATGAATAGTAGATAGTCACTCTCTGTATTGCCACGCATAATAGCTTCCTTTACTGCTAGGGTGCTATTGGGCACATACTCATTTCTTGACACAATCTCCCATCCTGCATTATTTAATTGCTTATCTATTTTTACACGTGCTCGTTCTTCCGGTTTCATAAATCTACCATCCTTTCGTATAAGGTTCTGATAATTAAAAATTATCGGAAGTTCATAATCAAAAAAATACTTTGATTCATTGGTATAATTCTTTACATTCTCTCGTAATACTTCTGTATCAAAGCTGCCATCATTTTACGTCTCTCAGTTAAAAACTCATCATAGTTCTCAACTGTCATATTCATAATATTTTGTGGAATACAGTTCTCTTCAAGATTTGTCATGAGCAAGTCTTTATCTACAATATTTCCAAGCACGATATTTCCACATTCACACTGCTTCATTACCTTTCCAAAATATACATTCGGTGCATCATCGCTAACCGCTTTATTCACCTGTGTATCAAGGTATATGTAATTCGCAACTTGATTATATTTCGTCTTATTATCCACACCATTACTTTTCAGATAGCTACGAGGGAATATATGGTGCACATCTCCGGAAATAGTAATCAAATCCGCAACTTTCGTACCATTCATCAACATAGAATTACAGTTCATATTAATCTGTGCTGCTAAGAATGTATTAAACGCCGGGCTATTAACAGATGATGTTTCCAAATTCTGAGGCAATGTAACTGTCCAAAAAGTTTCTGAAAGTGCTGAAGCTTCAACATCTGATAAAAATGTTAGGAATCCTTTCTCACCAATAGTTCTCATATCATGGTCCATCTGTGTTTCCGGTGAACCAATATATCTTGAAGTCAAGGTTGAAAGAACAAACCATTTCTGCACATATCTCTTTATCTGTGCATTCGGAATTGCCGGGTCATCTAACAACATCAAATACAATGTATATGCAAAGTCCAATGTCATCCTTGAATTAAGGAGCTTGCTTGATACATATCCGGCACCCTTAATCGCCATAACAAATTGAGAGAAATTGTACTGGTTGATAAAATTCATAATACCTGAGTCCAATTTCCCATAGGACTCTTCTACAATATCTTCTCTGAATTCCTTCGTAACGAAATCACGTCCCGAAAGCAAGCTAACCAAGTCTGCCAATTTACCTCTTCTAAACTGATGCATAAACGATACTCTAAGCATATCGCCATAATCCGGATCGTAGATGTCATCATAATCTTTTGCTAACCATTTTATTTTGTCCGCATATTTCGATGCTTGAAATTCTGCATCATGTGTTAATTGTGAATAGAAATCCGGTTTTACCGCCAAATGGCAGAAGTAATCCACGGTCTTTCTCATAAGGCTACCTGCATGAATTGTATCTGCTGCCATTTTAGACATTACGAAGTCTGACTGACTAAGTGCTGTACCCTTGGAATTGATACGAATAAATATTTCTGTAACTTCATCAATATCCAAAGCCGCATCCAACTCAATAACACCTATCTGACGATTGGCAATTCCTTTTAATGCAGTTACAGCCTTATTCACTTCATTAGGTTTTATACCTTCATTCACTTCGCAATATTTCATCGCAAAATCAAAAGAATCAAACTCAGTATCAAAAACTACCGAAATATCCGGTATCCAACGCTTATCCTTTAAATGAGACGCATCCTGCACAGCAAAACACTTTGTCTCATCCTCCGCCAACGGATTAAATGCTATCTTTATTCTGTCCTTGTTAAAGTCATCATCTAAAACTTCTTTTCCGGCAATAGCAGCCATTAACGCAGTAACTCTTTGCTGACCATCAATCAGCACTTTCTTTCCGTTTGCTTTACCGCCATCCTTAGTCTTAACATCAGGATTTTTCCATGTGATAATATATCCTGTTGGATAACCATTATATAATGAGTCAATTAAATCTCTTACCTGACTTCTCTTCCACACAAATGGTCTCTGAATTTCAGGAATTACAAAATCCTCTGCATCAATCAAACCAAGGATTGCACTAACTGAGTATTGCATTAATGTAAACTTTTCACCTGTCATATAGCTACCTTCCTTCTTCTATATCAACTTGCATTCCTTTTTTCCAAGCCCAGAAAATATGTATCATTCTTTTCAAATGTAACAACATAAATGTGTCGCTTAACTTCTTCAATGTCTGCTTCTATTACATTTTTATGCCTTATACATGCTTGAACAAATTGTTCTTTTATACTTTCTTCATTCTCGCAACCATATTTGTATATTATCAATTCAGCTCCATTTTTGCTAATGCATTCGAATATCTGATCCAGCCACCAGCCATCAGTTTTAGAAATAGACATACCATACATTATAAATAGCTTTGTATCTTCAAAGTATGATTTATATCTCACATCATATCTAGACCAATATGATTTAATTAATCGCTTCTCTTTTGATGTTCCCTTATTAAAATCAGGTATATCTACTCCAAATAAAATTGACCTTGGAACATCTTGAATTCCATGTGGATGAATAACACTTGTCACCAAATAAGAAGAATATCTTGTAGGATTCGATGTTAATACCATTTCTGGATAAAACTCAAAATGTCGATCTGCATTTCTATATGTATGAGGATCAAATTGTCCCTTATCTAAATACATGTAATTATCCAGTAACGATGTGTAACAAAAATCCACAAAAAGAAAGTTGTATAAATCATAATGATCCGTTGTTGCCGGAAACTTTATATCACAAGTATTTGGCAAGTCTTTCATAAAGTGGGATAAACTTTGTATTGCCAACGCCTTCTCTTTTACATCTGCATTCATTTCTAGCAAAACCGAAGAGTCCACTAAATTATTCAAAAAACGTGTGAAATACGCTTGAAATTCATCTACACATTTTTCTATCTCATCTATTTCCACAGTTCTGTCTTCTAGCAACTTACTAATTGTTTCCTCAAAATCACTCCAATTTTCTCTGCCATTTAATAAATCTTCCGTCATTCTTTTAAACAGAATATTATTTTCATCACATAAACGAAAATATTTAAGATATTCATAAAAATCATTGTAGGTTGATGTTTTTCCCGGCAAACTCCCCGTATTATACTTATTCAATATCGCAACATCAAACCCATTCCCAACCAAAACCATAATATTATGTTGTTTCCTTAACACGTCAAATGTCTCTCTATCATAATTTTTAAACATTATCAAAATCTCCTTTGTAAATATAAAATATCACCATATAAAACCTTTTTATATCTCTTAACGCACTTCCCATTCCCCTTTTTTCTAGCCGTTTTGTACACAATTTCTTTTACAAATGTTAATATAAAAATACAGTTATTATATTGTTAGTTACACTTCTAAATTAATATTCAATTATATCATCTATTTTACAATCCAACGCTTTACATATCTTAACCAAAATCTCCACACGAACATCTTCATTTCTACCAAGCTTAGCCATCGCATTTGTACTGATTTTAGCCTCTCTTATAAGCTCTGTTTTCATCATCCCACGCTCATTCAAGATGCCCCATAATTTATCATAATTAACCGCCATTTTAATCCTCCAATTTCAATGAACAATCTGACATTTATACTTCTAAATATTATAGCACTTTTTGTCATATTTCTCAATCAAAAATTGAAGTTTGCAATTTGCAAGAACACATCAGCTACACTTCCACATTTTCATTATATCAAACCCACCTGTCCAATAATCTTCCCACAAAAAATGCCGGTCAGATTGCTCCAACCGACACTCCACATTGGCTCTTTTTAATTCAACTCATTCCACACATCCACATAATCCTGCAATCCGCCAGGACGCATTGCAATACTCACATAACTTGCAGACTCTTTCCTCGCAAGTCTGGCAAGAATCCCCGCATCCTCTGGCTCATCACAATCAATCACAAGCTCCCTGCCATCCATATCTGTCATAACAACAGCGTTCCTGCTGCCGTCATACTGATACACCATATAGTTCAATGCCATGTGCTCACCTCTCTAAATCATCCTAAAATGCTCCAACGCTTCCTTAATTGCTTTTTCCTTCTCCACCGGACACTGTGGCTGCCTACTATCCTCCGATTTCGGCAAATTATAATTCTCTCCAACCTCTATTCCACATTTCCTTTTTACCTGTGAAATATACAGATTCGACACCTTCAACCCATGTGTCTTAAACACATAATCCTTAATCTCTGCATAAGTCGCCTTACTTTCCGCCGAAGTCACATCAAGCTCATCCAATTCCAATTCCACCTCAACATAATCATCCGGCTTTCGTTGGGACAAGAGAACAACCGTCTCTACATTTGCTGTCCATGGGAACTGATCCACGGCAACCGCCTTCTCTACATGATAACCACTGGCAAGGAACGTCTCAAGGTCACGAATGAGGCTTGTCGGCTTACAGGAAATATATACAAGCCTTGGAATTCCATAGGCAATAATCTTCGTCAGTGCCTTCGGGTGGATTCCATCACGCGGTGGATCTAAGATGATCATATCCGGTTTTTCCGTAATGTCATCCAATACCTTCAAAACATCGCCTGCGATAAACTCACAGTTATGTAAACCATTTAGTTCTGCATTCTTCTTTGCAGCCTCCACAGCTTCCTCCACAATCTCAACCCCGATTACTTTCTTCGCAACCGGAGCCATAAGCTGTGCAATCGTCCCGGTCCCGCTATATAAGTCAAAAACAACCTCTTTGTCTTTATTACGTGTCAGATCCCCGACATACTCCCGTGCTGTTTCATAGAGTACCTCTGCCCCGAGAGAATTGGTCTGGAAAAAGGAAAACGTAGAAATCTTAAACTTCA
The DNA here is from genome assembly GCA_963638365.1 of Anaerobutyricum sp. Classification (GTDB taxonomy): domain Bacteria; phylum Bacillota; class Clostridia; order Lachnospirales; family Lachnospiraceae; genus Suilimivivens. The sequence goes on from CAVHRK010000021.1 coordinate 9,136, forward strand.
GTCCCAGCAATTCCTCTTCGATATATTCCTGTCCATAAAGCACTCTGGTTTCATCACTCTGTACCACATCTGCCACAGAGTCGTTGATGATATGCAGGATTCCCGTCATGGTGCCATGCAGTTCCATAGCAAGAAGCTTCTCTTTCCATTCCTCCACAAGCTGCTCATGTTCCTGCCTTGTATAAGCAGCATTACATGAAGAATCCGGATTTTTCTGCTCTATACCATTTTGATTTTCCGAATGAACTTCATAATGATATGCATTCTCCCCCGGAACATTAGAAATTCCTTCCGAGGTTGTCACAAGCGCCACTAAAATCTGTCCTGTCTTTTTTGCTTTACGAACGAGCAGATGACGCAGGAAGCCTTCATGGCGCAGGCGGTGATAAAAACTGCAATCCTTGAAATGCTCCTGCGTCATCACAAGGATTTTTCGATAATCTTCATCTACAATCTGGCAGTCTGATACCGATACAATATCATAAAAGCTGCCTCTCTTATGCATCCCCAGACTTAACGGGCCATCCTTATAGGCATCTCCAAAAGAAAACTCCATTTTGTTGCGATATTCATACTGTGCCGGGCTTCCCTTGATCCCCTGAAACTCCCAGTCTTCCTCCTGCCGGTCAAGAACGCTGTCCAGAAGCTTTTTTACCTGGGCCTCCTTAATGGCAAGCTGTTCTTCATAGGGAAGTGAAATATAGGTACAGCCGCCGCACTCTCCGAAATGAGGACAGGGACTTTCGATTTCCAAAGGAGACTTCTGATCCACACTGAGCACTCTTCCTTCCGCTTTTTTGTTACGGTTTTTTTGGACCATCAATGCGATTTTCTGACCGGGAAGCACATTCTTTACTGTGCAAGTTCCCTCTGCTGTATTCACAATCCCCTTATTCGGGAAATCCACTCTCTCTACCACTCCTTCAATGATCTGTCCCTTTTTCATATCCTGATTCCTCTCTTATTTATATACCCAGTGTTTCTGTCTTCTTTGGGTTTTTATTTGACTTTTCTTCTCATATACCCAATACTTTTTGCTTCCTTGGGTTTCTACTAAACTTTTCTTCTCATATACCCACTGTTTTTCTCTTCACTGGGTTTTTATCATATTCTTCTTCCCATATACCCAGTATTTCTTTTTCTTCTGGGTTTTTACTAAACTTTTCTTCTCATGTACCCACTATTTTTCTCTTCACTGGGTTTTTATCATATTTTTCTTTCCATATACCCAGCATTTCTTTTTCTTCTGGGTTTTTTTAAGCTTTTCATTCTCTATACCCAACACGGCCCTCTCCTGTGGGCTCTTTTAAAACTTTTCTTCTTCCATGCCCAATATGACAAATACCTAAAGACCCTACTCTACTTGCTGCACTAAATTCATGCTGCACCTTCGGCTTGCATTCTTTAAGTGCACAGGTATGGTTCGCACGAACCTCAAGCTTCATCTTCAACTCGCTTTCACTGAGTGCTCTACTCAAAAAAAGGGGATGTGCACCGGCACATCCCGACATGAAATGATTACTTTGCTTTATATGCTTTATTCCTCAGAGTCTGCAAGGTCTTCCTTCTCGACATCATCCTTCCAGTCCTTTGCAGGCTGCTCTTCCTTGTCTTCCTTATCCTCGTCCTCATCATCGAAGAAGTCATCATCAAATTCATCATCGAAATCATCGTCAAAATCTTCGAGATAATCCGGTACGAGATAACGATATACACCATAGCAGATTGCTGCAACCACAACAATCACACCAACAACTGCAAAGATGCAAAGAAGTACATTTTTCTCTTTCTTCTTTTCTTCTTCCTTATGTGCCAGAAAATCCTTTAAATCATTGAGGTCTCTGACATTCTTCAAATCCTTGATATCATACTGCTTCAGCATTGCTGCGATCTCTTCTATCTTATTCATATCCTCACCCTGTCCTTTCCTGCATTACCATTGTTTCACCAATCCGGCAGATCATTACCAGTCTAGTTTTTCCAAAGTGGAAACTTCCTATTCCGGTATGCTCTTGTTATTAGATAATATATCATTTCATCCGTATTTTAACAACAGTCATTTTCCAAAATTTGTACAAATAATTAGCCATGCAGAAATGATTGTACAAGATGACCGTGGGAGCTCGCTCACAAAGGGCATTTTGTATCATCATTTCTATAGGGCAGATGCCCGACATGAAATAAGTTGCCGGAGAAAATATAACCTCTCTTTTAATTTATATAATCCGGCAACTTATGAATAGCATGGCTAAATGGTATGACTAAATGACATAGCTGAGCATCATAGCCAATCAAATCTTCTCAAGCTTCGCAAAAGCCGCGTACATAATCTTCTGTCCAACGTCATCAAAATCAACCGTCACCTTATAATCCCTCGGTCCTGGCTCTAAGTCCGTCACAAAACCTTCTCCGTACTTCACATGCTTGACGCGGTCCCCGATATCATAATCCGGCTTACCACCCTTTACGGCTTCGGAACCCTTGGAAATCCCCAGTGCTCCGAAAGATCCCATTCCTGTGGAAGCAAGGTATGGCTTTTTCGGAGCGGAAATTGTGCGCGAGGATTTATCTGCCACAACCGGCTGATACTTTGGAGCAGGCGGTTTATTATCCATCAGCTCCGGTGGAATTTCTTTGACAAAACGGCTGACCGCATTCATCTGGGTTTCCCCGCGCACCATGCGCATTTTGGCATAACACAGCGTCAGATCGTCTTTCGCTCTGGTAATTCCCACATAGGCAAGACGGCGTTCCTCTTCGATCTCTGCCGGATCATCGGAGGCAATCGTCATGTAACTTGGGAAAATACCATCCTCCATACCGGCAAGATACACGTGCGAAAATTCCAGTCCCTTTGCACTGTGCAGTGTCATCAGCAGCACACGGTTATCATCCTCGGAAAGCCGGTCAATGTCAGCTACCAGAGCCACTTCCTCCAAAAATGCACTTAAAGAGGGTTCATCGTTGGCATCTTCATATGCAACAATTTTATTAATCAATTCATCGATGTTATCAATCCGGCTCTGTGCCTCGATCTCATCATCGACATCCATTTCATTGATATAATTCGTCGTATCCAGAATATCATGCATCAATTCCTTCAGGCTATAATAGGAAAGCCGGCTGCGGAATACCTGAATCATATTGACGAAAGGCCGGATCTTCGCTTCTGCCTTACCAAGCCCCTGAATCTCATCGGCATGACACAGTGCCTCATAAAAACTGATTTCATGCATCTGTGCATAATCATCCACTTTGGCAATGGTCGTTGCACCGATTCCACGCTTTGGCACATTGATGATACGTTTTACAGCCAGATCATCCCGTGCATTATCGACCGTCTTTAAATACGCCAGGAGATCCTTGATTTCTCTTCTGGCATAAAAGTTCGTTCCCCCAACCACATCATAGGGAATGCCTTCTACCACAAAACGCTCTTCTAAGAGACGTGCCTGTGCATTTGTACGGAAAAGGACTGCACATTCCCCGGCTTCCACAATGCCGTCTTTAATCTTCCTGCTAATGTCATCTGCAATAAATTCAGCTTCTTCATATGCATTGTCAAACTGACGGTAATGAATCCGGTTTCCGGCTCCCTTGTCTGTCCAGAGCGTCTTGCTCTTACGCCCCACATTATTCCGGATGACCGCATTGGCTGCATCCAGTACGTTCTGCGTGGAGCGGTAATTCTGCTCTAAGCGGATGACCACAGCCTCTGGATAGTATTTTTCAAAATCCAGAATATTCCGGATATTGGCTCCACGGAATTTGTAAATGGACTGGTCATCGTCACCGACCACACAGATGTTGCGCGATCCTTCTGCCAGCAAACGGATCAACTGGAACTGTGCCGTATTCGTATCCTGATATTCATCCACCATAATGTACCGGAACCGCTTCTGATAATATTCCAGTACATCCGGACACGCTTTGAATAGTTCCACCGCATTCATGATCAAATCATCAAAATCCATCGCATTGTTCTTCTTGAGGATATTCTGATATTCCCGGTAAGCGGCTGCCACCTTCTGCTTACGGAAGTCCCCCATGACCTGCGTTTCGTATTCCTGCACACCCACAAGCTCGTTTTTCGCAGAAGAAATGGCAGACAAAATCGTCCGCTCCTTCATCTGCTTCGTATCAATCTGTAAATGCTTGCAGACATCCTTCATGACCGATTTCTGATCATCCGTATCATAAATCGTGAAATTATTATCATATCCCAGGCGGTCTGCGAAACGTCGCAGAATCCGCACACAGGTCGAATGAAAGGTGGTAACCCAGATGCTTTCTGCACCCATACCTACGAGCCGCTCCACACGTTCCTTCATCTCACCGGCTGCCTTGTTGGTAAACGTAATCGCCATGATCTGATAAGAATTCACTCCCAGTTCATCGATCAGATAGGCGATGCGGTGTGTCAGGACACGCGTTTTCCCGGAGCCGGCACCTGCAAGCAAAAGCACAGGGCCCTCTGTAGTAAACACGCCCTTTTTCTGTTCTTCATTTAAGCTATCATAAATGCTCATTCGACCTATACCTCTTCAATATTACTGAATGTCCATGCATAGATGTTCAATTCCACAATCGGAGTTCCGCAGTACTCGCACACCTTGCTTCCCAGCGTGGAAATAGGTGCTCCACAGTTCGGACAGTTTAATCCCAGTGAAAGATCGGTTTCCTTTTCGACCAGCTCCCGATCCTGTATATAAATCACATCCACGTTATATTTCGTCTGTGTATAAAGCTGTGCATTTCCTGCAAGAAGCTTCCGGCTTCTGTCTGTCTTCGTATAAAAACTCTGTAAAGAGCTCTGGAACGTCACAATGCAGCGTCCGTTCCGTTTTCTGTAATTTGCAATTTCTGTGCGGTGGATCTTGATATCCCGATACGTTTCCTTTACTTCCTGTTCCCGAAGCATGGCAAGCTTCATGGAAAGATGATCCTTCAATTCCTGTCCCCCCTCTTTCAAAAGCGACGGATTCATGGCATTGATGGCTAACAGATAAGAAGTCAGGGCATTTTCTGCCCTGACTTTCATTTCATCATATTGAAATTCAGGAAAATCCTTCTTGATCTTTGGAAGGTATAGACTGGTCATTCCTGCAACGGACTTCGGTGTTGTGGAATTCTCGACTTCCATCTGGCGGAAGCCTTCTAAAATATTCTCTGTTCCAAATGCCTGTCGTGAAATTGACCGTACCTTCCTGTAGATTTTCATTCCGGCTACTGCTGCTGCAATGAAAATCCCTAAAAAGACAACCGCACTAAATGTAAGACCTAATACATTTAATGACATTTTATCTCCTTTCCAGAGAATTCCGGTTTTAGTTCGTCAGATAGTAAATGAGGGCAATGGCCGCAATACATCCAAGAACGGTAATAATCACTTTCGGGATGGAAATCGGGGTCTTACCGGCTACCTTGCCCGTCTGTCCATTCACCATAAAATTGTAAACTTTATCTTTGTACTTATAGCTGGAAAGCCATACTGGAAGCAGCAGATACTTGTACGTCAGATCCGTAAAGGTACTGCTTACCTGAATGTTCTTCGTACTGTCTGCATCATGTTCATCGCGGATCTTATGATCAATCGATGTCCTGATCTTACGATTGATGCTCTGCTTCGCAATTTCCCAGCCTTCCTTAAATCCAATCGCATATCTCTCTGCGGCAAATCCTGCCACATATTCCGGTTTATATGCCTTATTGTCTGCCGTATTGAACGGCTCAATTCCGGCAAGCATGGAACGGTTCTGATTGGTCGTTGCACACACCAGTTCATCATCAAAGAACTCCTTGTGATGTCCTTGGCAGTGATACCAGTCCGTCACGGTCTTCTCTTCCCCGTTTTCTTTTACCGTTCTTGTAATTCCGTATTCTGCACGGTAAGTCGAATCCGTCTGTGCATCGAATGTCCAGTACGGAAGATAAACTCCCTTAAAATGCTTGGCTTTCGCACTCTGCTTGGCAAGCTTCGGACAGAAGAATTTCTTCTTGATCCATTTCTGGAACAGTTCTGCTGCCTGCTTATCCGAATACTGGAAAGGAACAACGCCTCCCGGCGCCATCGTGTTCTGGTCTGCAGCCTCCATTACCTGATTCGAGCCGCAGAACGGACAGACTGCTGAAATCTCCAGTGCATCATAAACCGATTCCGCACCACATGCTTTACAGATGACGGTTTTCTTCTCCGCACCCCAGTTGCAGTTTTCCGTATTCTCCGCCGTATCAAAGGATAACTCAGCCGCTTCCTTCGGCTCGTCCGCCTTTGCTGCAATTTCCTGTGTATGTCCACAGTATGGACAAAGCAGTCCGCCTGTTTTGGGGTCAAAATCCATGACCCCACCACAGCTCGGACACTTTTTGTCCGTTTCCTCCATCGTAGATACCGTTCTGGCATCTAAATTCGTATCAAATTCGCTCACGTTCCACCTCTGTCAACACAATTCTTCCCCATGGTTTCTCTTACTGCTGAATGTCGTTATCGTCGAAAGGATCTCCACATTCCGGACAGAATTTCGGAGGGTTCTTCGGATCTTCCGGTTCCCATCCGCACTTGTCACACTTGTAAAGTGGTTCTCCTGCCGGCTTCTTCGCTCCACATTCAGAACAGAACTTGCCCTTGTTGACTGCGCCACAGGAACATACCCATCCGTCTACTGCAACGGGCTTGGGTGCCCCACACTCTGCACAGAACTTACCGGTATTGCCGGTCTTTCCACAGGAACAGGTCCAGGTATTTGCTGTCGGTGCAGGAGCGGCTGCGGCAGGTGCTGCGTTCTGGGATGCAGCCTGCGGTGCGGCATTCTGCATCGGTGCCTGATTAGATGCTCCTCCCATTGCGAACAGATCCTGAGCATTCATACCGCCTGCCATATTCGCCATATTCATACCGGCAAATGCCATCATCGGTCCTGCAGACGTGTTGGAAGCTGCTGCCTTCATTGCCTCTGCCTGTGCACCAACAAGTGTTGCTGCTGCCATATTCGGATTGCGTAATACCGCGCTCTTCTGAAGCTCTTTGATCATTGCCTCGTCTTCTTCGGATGCCTTCATGGTGTTGATACCGAAGGAAACGATTTCGATACCACGAAGCTGTGCCCACTTTTCAGACAGAACTTCGTTCAGTGCGTCCGCAAGTTCCATGGTATGTGCCGGTACTGCGCTGTAACGGATTCCCATAGCGGAAATCTTCGCAAATGCAGGCTGTAAAGCGGTCATTAGCTCGGTCTTTAACTGGCTGTCGATCTCGCTTCTCTCATAATCACTGACCACATTACCGCACACATTGGTATAGAAAAGAATCGGGTCGGTAATGTGATAGGAATATTCACCATTGCAGCGGATGGAAATATCAATATCCAGTCCGATGTTCTGATCTACCACACGGAACGGTACCGGATTGGCTGTTCCGTATTTATTACCCATAATCTCCTTTGTATTAAAGAAGTAAACTCTCTGATCCTTGGCTGTCTCACCACCAAATGCAATACGTCTTCCGATGGTTGAGAACGTCTTCTTAATGTTCTCCCCAAGATTTCCGCAGAAAATGCTCGGCTCGGAAGAAGTATCATACTTGAATTCTCCTGCTTCCGCACAAAGTTCAACAACCTTACCCTGATCTACAATAATCATACACTGTCCTTCATTGACAGCGATAACCGATCCGTTTGAAATAATGTTATCTTCCCCATTGTTATTGCCCGCGCCACGGCCTTTCTGACGCTTACGTCCCTTAGTCACCAATACGTCAGATTCCAAAGAATCACAGTAGAAGTACTCCTCCCACTGATCTGCAACCACGCCGCCAACAGCGCTTGTTACTGCTTTAATTAATCCCATTTATTTTCCCTCCATCTTTTCTGGGCCGATTCCCTTTGCTACCATTATACATATTTTGTCGAGTGCTGTCTACCGCTTTCCCCTTCACACGTGTCACTCTTTTTTCATGTGCTCATACCATAAACTATCAACCAAAATGCCCTCTTGCGGGTATCTTTTCTGGAGGTTTTATGAAAAAAAGAAAAACGTTGCCCTTTGTGCTGCTCCTGGTTCTGTCACTGCTTCTTGCACTCCCCGGATGCAGCAGTTCTTCTCCTGCCACTTCCGGCGAGGCTTCATTGAAAAGCGTCACCTTAAATGAAGTGGCCCATTCCATCTTCTATGCGCCGATGTATGTTGCCATCGAGGAAGGTTATTTTGCCGACGAAGGTCTTGATGTGACACTGGTCACCGGCTTCGGTGCCGACAAAACCATGACCGCAGTTCTGACCGATGAAGCGGACATCGGTTTTATGGGAAGCGAGTCCACAATCTATACCTATGCAGGTGGGGCTTCCGATTATGTGGTAAATTTTGCGCAGCTTACCCAGCGGGCCGGAAACTTTCTGGTTTCCAGAGAACCGATTGAGGATTTCCAATGGGAAATGTTAAAGGGAAAGACCGTTCTTGGCGGTCGTGCCGGCGGTATGCCCGAGATGGTATTTGAATACATTCTGAAAAAGAATAACATGGATCCGAAAACGGATCTTTCGATCGACCAGTCGATTGATTTTGGTTCTACCGCTGCTGCCTTTTCCGGCGGTCAGGGGGATTTCTCTGTAGAGTTCGAGCCGCACGCCACCTCTCTGGAAGAAAAGGGCGATGGCTACGTCGTTGCTTCCTTAGGCGAAAGCTCCGGCTATGTTCCTTACACGGCGTTCAGCGCAAAGAAAAGCTATATCGAAAATAATCCTGAAGTGATCCAGTCCTTTACCAATGCGCTGCAAAAAGGCATGGACTATGTTAACAGCCACACTCCGGAAGAAATCGCTGCTGTCATTGCTCCACAGTTTGACGGCACCGAACTGCAGACCATCACCACCATCGTTTCCCGGTATGCCGCACAGGATACCTGGAAGGAAAATCTGATTTTTGAAGAGGATTCTTTCATGCTCCTGCAGAATATCTTAGAAGAAGCCGGTGAGCTTCCGGAACGCGTTCCTTATGAAGATCTTGTAACCATAGAATTTGCCGAGCAGGCTATAAAATAAAAGCACCTGCTCTCCTTCTGTGTGCATCTGATCATACCGCCCCTGATGAGGAAGTGCCCGTTTCCCATAAGGCGCTTCCTCATCGAGGTACTTTGCGGCCTTTTAGTTTACAGGATTTCAATTACCGGCTGCCTTAACAACTAACTCACACCAATGACAATACCGATTACGATCACGGCTGCACAGAACAGCTTATAGCCGACATTCTTTTCTTTAAAAATGAATTTACCGGCAAGAATGGTTACCACGCAGCCACTCTGTTTCAATAACGTCATAATGGTAATCCGGCTGTCCGGTATGCCATTTGCCACAAACAGTGCCTTATCCGCAACGACAAATAAAATGGCAAGCAGCCAGATCCATCCGTTCTTCCACACTTCCTTCCGGATTCTGGTGCGGCTGCACAGAATATAAATCAGATAATACAGCACCAGAAACAGCATATACCAGAACTGTAACTGGGAGCTGTTGATATTTTTCATCAGAAGCTTATCCATAAGCCCCGAAACTGCATTCAGCATGCAGGAGGCAAAAGCAAACAGAATCAGGATCACAGAGACTTCATTTCCGGATTGAATCCCGTATCCTTTCATCTGCTTTCTTTGCCGATTCTCCTGTAATTTTTTAAACAATCCGGAAGGTTTAAATTTCAGCAATAACAATCCCGCACTGACAAAGACAAGCCCGATTACCTGATGCGTATTCAGTGTCTCCTGCAGCACCACTACACCTAAAAGAGTGGCAAACAATACTCTTGATAAGTCAAGCACTCCATACAGGCTGATCGGCATTTTCTTAATCGCCTTAAAGCTGCAGATCCACGCAAGGAAAATCACAAAGGACTTCACTGCAATCCAGAAATAATATTTCGGTTCCAGTCCCATTGCCGCCGGCGCCTGCGGGGTTACGAACAGGAAACCGAGCAGGGTATAAAAAAACAGCACTTCGATTACGCTGCTTTTCGTCAGTGCTTTCTTCTTTACAATTTCACGTGCTCCTTTTAAGACTCCATATAATAAAACAAGCAACATCCACATCTCTTTTGTCCTCCAGATCGTAACCACTTATAGTTACTGTTCACTCGCTCCAGTAACAATTTATATCCTGTCTTAGTACCTTTTGTCTATAGGCATTGTGTACAAAACTATTCAATGCTATAATTTATCTATCGAATATTTGGAGGGTTATCTTATGGGTATTTTTATTGATCAGACAGGGTATCTCCCTGTATCCAGGAAAGTGGCAACCACCACATTCCCCTGTAATTTCCAGTTAATTGACAGCACAACACAGCATGCCGTTTACGATGGAGTAAGCACCGATTCCGGAATGGATGAAAGCGCCGGAGAACATGTTTACCAGCTTGATTTTTCAGAAGTAACCACTCCAGGAAGCTACTATGTTCTTGCCGGAAATGGGGAACGTTCCCACACCTTTGCCATCGGAACCAACGTTTATCAACAGCTCCAGCTTGATCTGATGAAATGTCTTTACTTCCAGCGTTGCGGTTGTGCACTTACCAGCGAATATGCCGGTGAATATACACATGCAGCCTGCCATACGGAGGATGCAATTTTTCTGGAAGATTATGTGAACAAAACGCCGAATCCGCCGCACTTTGATATGACCGGCGGCTGGCATGATGCCGGAGATTTCGGACGTTATATTTCCCCCGCAGCCGTTGCTGTCGGACATTTACTGTATGGCTACGAGCTTTTCCCGGAAAGCTTTCAGGCTTCCTTACATATTCCGGAATCCGGTAATGCGATTCCGGACATCTTAAACGAATGTCTCTATGAATTAAAGTGGATGCTCAAAATGCAGGCAGACAATGGCGGCGCTTATCACAAGCTCACCTCCTTTGTCCATGCAGACTTTCTGATGCCGGAAGAGGATAAGCTGCCTTTCCTGATCTATCCGATTTCCACCATGGCAACTGCGGATTTTGCGGCCTCCATGGCACTGGCCTCCAGAGTCTATGCCCCTTTTGACAAGGCATTTTCTAAACAGGCTCTCGAAGCCTCCCGCAAAGCCTTTGCCTATATGGAAAGCCACCCTTATATCGGCTTCCACAATCCGGAGGGAAGCAACACCGGAGAATACGATGATGACTGCGATATCGATGAGCGTCTCTGGGCATGCGCCGAGCTGCTTCGTACGGATACAGAGCATCGGGATACCTATTTAAAGGCTTTTGAAAAATACTCTTCCATGGATAATCCGGATGTCAGCAAAACCGATTTTGGCTGGACCGATGTTTCAGGCATGGCAACCTTATGTCTGCTTACGGATCCGGAAAATACCTGTGGAGTTTCCCTGAAAAAGGAATACGAACAGATTCTGTTTACCGAGGCCGACCGGCTCGTAGAACTGCAGAAAATTTCCGGCTTTGAACTTTCGATGAAACCGGAAGATTTCGTATGGGGAAGCAACATGGTTGTCTGCAACCGCTCCATGCTGCTTATTCTGGCCTCCCTTTGCAGTGAGGGAGAAACCGCTTCCCGGTATCGCGATGCTGCATTAAACCAGCTTCATTATCTGCTTGGCCGTAACGCCCTCGATATCAGCTATGTAACCGGGGAAGGCGAACATGCTTTTAAGAATCCACACAACCGTCCGACCGCATGTGATGGAATTGATCTCCCGATGCCCGGCTGGGTAAGCGGCGGCCCTTTTAAAACACCGTGTGATCCGGCTGCCATTGCGGCTGTTCCTACCGGTACTGCTCCGATGAAATGTTATGTCGATGATGTCGGAAGCTATTCCACGAACGAAATTACCATTTATTGGAATTCCCCTGCCGTATTTATGACCGCATTCTTTAACCGGACAATTTGAGAGAGGTTTCACTAAGTGCTTTACATATACCTGCTGCACTAAATTCGTACTTCGCTTCGCTTGTTCTCATGAAGTGCACAGGTATCGTTCGTACTAAGTTCAGACTTCTCCTTCGGATCGTCTTCACTAAGTACTCTACATATAAATAAGGCGCTGCGGATTGCAGCGCCTTGTATTATTTTTCTTTCACTGTTTTCTCTTTGACCGGCTTTTCCTTTGCCGCCTTTCCGTTCTCCGGCTCCTGCTTCTGCGTCGCATCCTGGAAATTATCTACCAGCTTTTCCAACAAAAGCTTCTTCACATACACATCGTATCCCAGCATGAAGATAAAGGAAAATAACTGTAAAATCTCCTGATCCTTCTCCTGCACATCGGTAAAGGTCTTTTTTGACATGGCAAACTTTTCAATAATATCTTTCTTAAGACCTGCAATCTGCTCCTCTTCCATGCCAAATACCTCTTCGTAGATACTGGAAAGATTCGGCTCACTGGTCTTCTGAAAGTAACGCTCTGCAAGCGGATTCAATAAGGTCTGGATATCATTGATTGAAAGCATTCCCTTACAGTAATAAATAAAAATCAGCATCAGGATATGCTCTTTACTGTACTTCTTCTTGACCGGCGGCGGCAGAAGATCATTCTTCGCATAATTGTTGATCATGGTTTTCGTCAGAATCTTATCTTCGTCCGGCTTACGTGTCGTCGGCTTCAGTTTGCGATCCATAAAGGTTGTTACCTGATCCATATATAAATCAATATTGGGAATATCTTCAAGTTTAATGCTCTCGATCCTCCCGATACTTTCTAATATACTGTTTAATAAATCGTCCTTATCGATTGTCATGGTATCTGCTTCCTTCCAAATACTTACCTAAACTTGTTTTTCTCTGCACCCATTATATAGTATTTGAAACTACATGGCAAGTCATCATTTACCACAATATATTTTGATTTTTATTTAATTCACCTTGATCTTTATTGTCAGAACATAATTTATCCTTCTATTATTGATTCTATAAAAACTGCCTCATGCACAAATTATTCTACCAGATTCAATGTTGCCCTTAGTGTCATATCTGCATCATCATATATGTTTAGCCTAATTTTCTAAAATGATTTCTTTCGCATACTTATCATAGTAGTTCTTTGCCTGCTGCTCACCTAATGAAAAATGGCGCATCAACTTCTTAATAATAATCTCCTCCGGCTTACGCTCTTCCAGATTATCAATGATCATTCTCTCCAATCCTTGTTCTATCCCTTGTTCTATTCCCTGCTCTATTCCCTCTGCTAGTCCAATTCCACGTCCAATTGCTCGTTCCTCTGCACTCCATTCTCTTATTGCCTGACACATGTTGTACCCTCCCTTCTGATCACTGCTTTTAAATTGCTTTCTAAGCTTCCAAAGCTTTCGCATCCCTAAGAAATTAACGATCATCTCAAAGGTTTCCTCTGACAGATTTTGATATTCCGCCGAATTCCCTATCAGTTCTTCCAGCTTTTCTTTATTTTTGCGGTAAATAAGTGCCTGAAAGAATTGCCTTACTTCTGTATGAAACACTTCAAAATTCTGCTGTTCATTAATGCAATATAGCCTCATGGGATAATCGGGAAAATGCTGTTTTGCATGCTGACTCTCATTCAGACGCATCATATCACATAAGCTTCTCGGACCATCCCATTTTTCTTCCCCGAGATACAGACAGATTGTGTAAACCGGCAGAAGCCGGTCTTCTTTTCGGATACCACATAATTTCTCTGCTCCCCGAAGAACGGTATTCGTTATCTTATGTGATTCTCTCAGCTTATTTAGCTGCTCTACATATTCCAGAAAGTCATACTCCATACACCGTAAGGGCATCGTATAATCTACAAAGCTCTGATTTTCCAGTGAAAAAATTTGAAACTGACCTTCCTGTCCACTTTTCATTTTCAAATCCCTGTACCGTCTTTTGATTTTCTGTTCCTCAGTTTTCAGGTAATCGCCAGCTTCCCGTTCTAAGGATTCTGGAACAATCATCCGGTCACCGCCAAACAGAATACCATTAAATAAATCTGCAAACCTTTCTCTGTTACTAAAATACTTCCCCATAAGTACATCATATTTACCCAAACTTCCTCCTCCCGCAGAAGCATCCATCGGCAATACAC
>CAVHRK010000022.1:0-50015 GCA_963638365.1 Anaerobutyricum sp.
TTTTAGAAAATCCAAAAGGGAATCAACTTTAAAGGGAAAATGGTGCTGGGCATGACGCCCAGCACCAAGTTTGTCTACAGTCTGAAGGCACACAGGAATTGACCTGTGTGCCTTTTCTATTATAAAGCCAGGTTTGTCATAGCTATTTCAGCTTTAAGGTTAGAGTGACAGGAATTTACTTTGGCAATTGAGGAGAAGAAGTCAGGGTAAATTTTTTTAATTAAAAGGTGAGAGTTTTTCTTATTTTTTGTACCTATATTTATAGAACCACATTAACCAATACCACCAGCGTAAAGGAGAACACTTTATGAGTAGAAAATTTCTTGCACCGGCTCTGGTTCTTATCATGTGTATAGGCATCACCATGACGGCTTATGCCTCTCCACAGACGGATCAACTGCAGAACCAGCCACAATTTACCACCAATGCAACTTCTGAAGAACTGTCCATTATCAAAACATTATTTTCTGCTGAGGAATATGCCGAATTATATCCGGATGTGGTAAAAGCCCACGGGAATGAAGAAGCGGCTCTTTGGGATCACTTTGTAACACATGGGTTATCGGAGGGAAGGGCCTTAAGCAAAAGCTTTCACGTATTTGCATACCGTGCCGCATATGAGGATCTTCAGGAAGCATTCGGAAACGATCTCATTGCTTATTATATCCATTATGCCACTCATGGAATGCAGGAAAACAGATCAATTACAACCGTTTCTCAGGCCGTAAATGCCGGCATAACAGTAACAGGACTACGAGGACAGGTAATTGCCAAGCCGATGCCTGTTATTATCCCTGTTGAAAACACCGATTATGAGGAAGTGAGTATGCCGGTGGAATATTAAACTCCTGAATTTTCTCCGGAGCCTTCTACTGCTCCCGTTGAAAATACCGATTATGAGGAAGTCCCCCCGTCCGAACCCGCTCCAGAGCCTCCTGCACCCGTATGTACCCATCAGTATATAATAAAAGGACTGGAGAATACCGCATTCCACGCACAGGTATGTGAGCTCTGTGGAGACATAGATGAATCAACTCAGGAGACTTGTACAGCAGACGGATACGAAGCAGACAAGACATACCACTATCAGAAGTGTCAAACGTGTAACAGAATTATGTTTACCCAGACACATTCTTATACCGATAGCAAATGCACGATATGTGAACATCAGTGTGAGCATCATTTCCTTTTTACACGCGTTGATTCTGAATATCATAACAGCGCATGCCTCCTTTGCAGTTTTTCCACTCCGGAACCGCATACACTGGGAAGAAAATTCTGTATATGCGGATATATTTTCGAATAGTCTTTATTATCCATAATACACCATGCCAAAGCAGGCAGGTAATTCCAATGTTGGGATTGCCTGCCTTACAGAAATGATTGTAATTTCTCCTTCCGGCACATATAATGAGATTGAAATCAACTTTCACGTAATATGTGAAACGGATTCCGGCTGCAGACTGACAGTCGTATCCATAGCATCCAACTTTAAGGAGTAACCGGCATGGCAAAAGAAGCACCATGGAAGAACCGCATACGATCCATTGTTTTACTGGCACTTTTTTATTTTCTTTTCCTTGGATCGGAATACCTGTTTGATAACAGTATTATTTATCATACGGATTCTCATGGTGTCGTCATCGCCCAGAACTATATTTTAGGAGTCAGCACTCTGGGTTTTCTTTTTTATCCTGTTTATAAATACCTTACTGTTAAAAAGGCTGCCGGTTTCAGATACTTCGGTGCCCTTTCCTGTTTTCTCATTGGTGCCATATGCTATCTCCTTATAAACCTGCACTCTGGTTATGCCCAGACACTGGCTGCGGGCTGTGTCCTCTTTCTTCTGCTGGGAATTCTTGGCAGTTCCATACATTACCTGTGTTCTCTTTTATTGATTCAGGATTCCCTTCTGCCTGCTGTTGTGGGATTCGGCTATGCATTTGGTGTCCTGCTTCAATTTATCAATAATAATTTCGTTTCCAATGCTGCAATCAGTGCATTGATTCTGTGTCTGTCACTGGTTTTGCTGTTGCTTCTGCTGACCCGGATTCGTTTAAAACATACTGTCCGGACGAATGTGCCCTTAAAAACCCGTGTTCTGACCTCACATCCGCTGCGTACCGGGCTTCTCCTTGCCGGTATCATTGCACTGATGACCTGTATCTTTTCCACTCTCGATAGTGAAATGACTCTGCTGCATGCATCAGGAGAGCTGAATCTCGGCAGTCTTCCCCGTCTGCTGCTTGCACTTAGCGGAATCTGTGCCGGAATTCTGTTCAGCAAAATCCGTGAACGGTATCAGAATCTGTTCATGTTCTGTGTCATGCTCTTTTCTACTGTCTGTGTCATTCTGCTGCAGACCGGCGGAAGTATCCTCATTTCCTGCATCATTTTCTATCTGTCTGCCGGAATCTTTGCCGTTTATTTTACGGTCAGCTTCATGAGCCTGTCCTACCACACCAGAATTCCAAGTCTCTGGGCCGGACTGGGACGTGCCGTCAATAACCTGTGCGCCGTATGTATCAGCCGTCTTACCATGATGCTGGTTTCTTCTGGGAATCCGGCTATTATTTATACGGTAACGCTTGTTATTTTTATTGTTACCGGTATTGCACTATTCATTTATACGGTTCAGGCAGATACCTATGTTGCGCCTGCCGGCTCTACTACTCCTGCGCCGCCTTCTTTCTCAGACCGCGAGCTCCACTTCCGGCAGTTCAGCGACCACTTCTCTCTGACAGATCGTGAAAAAGAGGTTTTGAAGGTGCTGCTCACTTCTGACGAAAACATGCAGGAACTGGCTGACCGGCTCTACATCTCCCGAACCATGCTCTATCGCCATGTGGCCTCTCTCAATGAAAAGACCTCCACGAAATCTCGGATCAGTCTGATTCAGTTTTATTATAGCTGGGATCCGGAAGATTAGTCCGGTCAGAAAACGCATTTATCTCAAGTAGTTAAATTTCAATTTAATTATTCATTTTATTATAATCTAAGCGATAAAACACCATTTGGAACGTTTGTAAACTTATATCATTTCAAGCTTTATGGTACATTACAGAATAGTTACATATTTTAATTTTATGTCACCATAGGAGGTTATTTTAAATGAGAAAGAAACTATACAGGAATTTAACAACATTGGTACTTATGTTTGCATTGACAATGGGAACATTGATCAGTACTACAATGGATGTTTGGGCTGCTAATAATAACTATGAGGTTGATATTACATCAGAAGATTCTATTAAGGCATTACAAGATGTTACATTTGAACCTGGGGATAAGATAACTTATGTAAGTTCTGAAAAAATAGGCTCCATTTTAATTTGGGGTGAAAATGATAATCATATAACAGCTCTTGGCGACATATATTATCCAAACAATAACAGTTTTTCTTTCCCTGATACATTTACGATAGGTGGAAAAACCTATACAAACCCCAAATGGAAATTGAGCAACTACTGTTATTCAAATAAAACTAACTGGCTCCTAAATTTATACTTTGAGATTTGCAACGAAGAACAATCGGAGCCCGCTCCTGAAGAGAATCCGGGTACAGCAACGGTTTCCAAAGCTTCTACTCCTAAATCTTATGCTCCCTCCCATGAATCCAATTTCCAGTGGGTAACAACCGTAGAACCGCAGCCCGGTGTAGACGGATTGGAAGAGTATAAGTGTATGTCCTGCGGTGTGGTTAAGGAGTCTCAGCCCATTCCCGCAAGTATGGCTACGGTCAAAAACCTGTACGGCTTCATTAAGGATGCACCGGAAAACGGAACTGTTACAACTGATTTCGGTAAACTCCATACCATCAGCGATTATCTGTTGAAGAAGATGGCAGAACGCAACGATGCCACTGTGACTATTCAGTTTGAGTACAAGAATCAGAAATTGCAGATTACCTTCCCTGCCGGAACCGATTATACTCCGGTTTTGAATGATGCCGATACCATGTACGGCTTCTATGGCGTTGCAGCAAAGCTTGGATTAACTGTTACGGAACGGTAATGTTTCCGGTCGTTTTGTTTAATCCCAAAAAGAGTTGAATACAAAGTATGGCACACAGGAATTGGTCTGTGTGCCGTATTTCTATAAAATTTGGCTTTAACTTTTTTACTATATAATTATACTCTAAGATACAAAACACACTTTGGAACGTTTGTAAACTTATATTGTCCCTCTAGTTATGCTATATTATGAGCATCTCACGAAATTATTAATAAAATCAAGTCAAAAAGGAGGACAAAATCTATAATGAAAACAATATGCAGAAACTTGCTATGTACCATTACTGCAATTGCAATGATCATTGGAATTTTCGTCGGAACTACTACAAATGTTGAAGCAAAAGAATATACAACTGATATTCACAGCCTTCCATCAGATACTATTTTTGAAGCAGGTGATACTGCAAATGTGGCAAACTGCATCTCTGATCTTCATTTATTCTGGTCTGATGGAATAAATCAAATTGCAGAGGATAATTATAACTTTTTAGCTGAGGGACATTACAAGATTTATTTTCCACAAGAAATTACCATTAATGGTATAAACTATAAAAATCCCAAATGGAAATTTTTAAAAAGAGAATACGTTAAAAATCCGGATGCATCAATTGATAATATAGAATATATAACATTTGAGTTATTATATGCAGAAAATAACACTGTTGTCAGTACCTCTATCATTTCTACTCCTTCTGTTCCCTCCCACGAATGCAGCTTCCAGTGGGTGACAACCGTAGACCCGCAGCCCGGTGTAGACGGACTCGAAGAGTATAAATGTATGTCTTGCGGTATGGTTAAGGAATCCCACCCCATTCCTGCAAGTATGGGATCAGTGAAAAATCTGTTTGGCTTCGTGAACAATGTACCTGAAAACGGAACTGTTACAACTGATTTCGGTAAACTCCACACCATCAGCGATTATCTGTTGAAAAAGATGGCAGAACGCAGCGATGCCACTGTCACCATTCAGTTTGAGTACAACAATCAGAAATTGCAGATTACCTTCCCTGCCGGAACGGATTATACTCCGGTTTTGAATGATACCGATACCATGTACGGCTTCTATGGAGTTGCTGCCAAGCTTGGATTAACGGTTACGGAACGGCAATAATAATTCAAGATGTATGTTCAATCTATAAAGGGGATTTGAATACAGGATAAGGCACACAGAAATTGATCTGTGTGCCTTTTGTTGCCAATCCTTCCCTTCATATTATTACCGGCTCATCTAATCCCGCAGACAACCTATGGGAACTATTTTTACTCCCTGATCGGTTGTATAGGCCATTGGTGCATTTGCACAAATTACAATCAGTTCAGAAGGTTCTCTATATACTGCCCGGGGATGATCGGAATCTTTCAGAGCCTGTTGATTATACCTCCGGATCACTTCTCTGAATTTTAAAAGAGATTTTTCAGCCTCCGGTATTCTGTTGGCTCCTGTTTTTATTTCTATTAACGCATAGCGTCCATCTTCCATCTGATATACGACATCAGCCTCAAGTCCCATATCATCCGTATAATGCAGGATTCTCGCATTGTGATTTTCTGCATAGACCAACAGATCTCTTATCACCATATTTTCAAACACATGACCAAACAGATCTAAGTCGTTATTAAAATATTGCGGATTAATCCCCAGAGCTGCAAGTCCAATGGATGGATCAATAAAAATATGTTTTTTAGCCGATCTGATTGCCGTTTTTGACCGGATCTGAGGAGTCCATGCATCAATATCTTTTATAACAAACAGTGCTTCCAAAGCATCAACATATGACGCAAGTGTTACATCTGTGACATTCTGGGTTGCCTTGACATCTGCATAAATACTTGCTCTTTTTGCCGTAGTTGCCATATTTCTTGCATATGACCATAATAGTGCTCTTGTCCATTCGGGATTTCTTTTTACTCCGTCAATAGCAGTAATGTCTTTTTGGAATATTTGCCGGTAATAGTCTTTTGAAATTTCCAGTTTGGCACTATCCTTGGGCAGAGCCAGACAACGTGGCCATCCTCCTCTGCATGCTGCAAAAAATAATTGTTCCAGACAAACATCCGATGTCACCCCATTAATATCATAGTCAGCATCTTCCATCATCTTTGACAAAGAAATTCTGCCATTGGATTCACCGGTTTCCCACAAGGTCATGGGATACATAACAATTTCTGTTATTCTTCCGGTTCCAGTATGTGGTGTATCGATTTTTTTGCTCGCAGATCCGGTCAGAAAATATTGTCCGACACTTTCCGGATTATCATCGCAATCCTTTCGAATGGTTCCCCATATCCTTACAGCATCCTGCCATTCATCAAACAAAATCGGCTTGGGATTTTTGAGAAAAAGCTTAGGGGAAGTCTCCGCCACAGCAATATAGCCATCCCGTTTATCCTCATCCTGAAATTCAATAATTGTCTTACATCGTTCCTTCGCAGTTCTCGTTTTGCCGCATCCCTTGGGTCCAATGATACTGACTGCGTTAAATGCTTCTGTCCTTCTGTCAATTTCGTCATCAATAACTCTTCGAATATATTCCATAACTTCACTCTCTATACTTTCTTAGTTTATTTTGCACAAAAAGCAGCTTTTATGTTAGTATAGCATTCATTTTATATATTATACAATGTCATTTTATATTTTTCGAGCATTTTATTTTGTATTTTTCGAGTGTTTTGTTTTATGTTTTTCGAGTGTTTTGTTTTATGTTTTTTGAATTCAGATCTATTTTAAAAGAAGTGCAGCAACAGCATATATGCGACAGTTCCAAGAAAGATGCTTAAAAAGGTACTTCTCTTAAAATGATAGCTGACCACTACAACCAGTACCGCAAGCAGCTTCTGAATACCGACTCCGGTAAAATCACCGGGTACATCCTTCAGACAGTAAATAATCAGAACCGCCATAATGGCCGAAGGAAGCAGTTCCCCCAGCTTCTGTAACCAGCCGGGCATCTTCCGGTCACCGGAAAAGATCAGAAACGGCAGGGCACGAAGTCCGAACGTAATCGCCGCGGATAACACAATGGCGGCTGCAAGCATTGGTGTACTCATTCTGCTGCCTCCTTTCTTCCTACAAAGAACAGAATGCCGGAAACAAGAAGTAATGCCGGAAGGATAAAGCTGCTTTGTCCAAAGATCAGCAGGCACACAATTCCACAGGTAAGTCCTGCCAGTGCCGGAATATGACTGGATGCCTTTTTCCACTGATCCATGAAAATAATCACAAACAATGCCGTCATACAGAAGTCAATTCCTTCCATTTCAAAAGGAATCAACTGCCCCAGCACCGCGCCGACTACCGTTGCGGCCATCCAGTAGCAATGACTTAAAAGCGCAACACCGAACATGGTGTCTTCCTTTTCCTTCTGGGGAAGCTCCAGCGTACAGTTCACGGCATAGGTTTCATCCGTCAGGCTGTGAATCATATACAGCTTCCGTTTTCCCATCCGCTTGAAATCATTTAAAAATGTCAGACTGTAAAAGCTCTGCCGGCTGTTCATCAATAAGGCTGTAATTGCAATGGTCAGTAGGGAGGCCCCTGTACTTAAAAAGGTAATCAGCACAAACTGGAATGCTCCCGTATATACGGTCATGCTCAGAAGCAGGGCCACATACCACGGAAATCCGGTTTCTTCCATCATAATTCCATAGGCTGCACCCAGAAAAAAGTAACTGCACATGATTGGCAATGACTTCACAAATGCCAGTTTCCACGTTTCTTTTGAAATCTTCACTTCATTTTCTCCTACAGTTCATGATAATAAGGACAAATATCCTCGTAATGTCCGTCCTTCATACGGAATCCCTTCGGGATCGTTCCAAGCTGTGTGAAGCCAAGCCGTTCATACAGATGCCGCGCATGCACATTCGTTGCTACAACCGCATTGAACTGGAGCACTCCATAGCCATGCTCTTTTCCCTGAATCAGACAATCCTTCACTAGCTGCTCCCCGATATGCAGACCACGGGAATCCCTGGAAACCGCATAGCTTGCATTGCAGATATGTCCGCAACGACCGACATTGTTGGGATGCAGAATGTACAATCCATAAATCTTTCCCGGCTTTCCGACCATTTCCGCGACACCACAGTATGTCTGCTGTGCAAAGAACTCGCTTCCACTTACTTCATCCAATAATTCTTCCTGCGGAAATGCAATACCATCCTCCACCACTTCATTCCAGATCCGGATCATCTCCGGAAGATCCTGCTTTTCATATTTTCTTATTTTAATCTCCATTATCTGTCACCTCGTACAAATCAATCATGTAGCTTACTTCTCTGCCCGGATCAGGTTCTTATAAAACTGAACGGCACCGGGCAGGCAGTTATATTCAATATTTTCGTTCAGACCATGCATACCCTTCATCTGCTCCGGTCCGTAAACTACCGGTGCAAAGCGGATACAGTTATCGCACACCGGACTATAGAACTGCGCATCGGTTGCCCCGGTCATTACATAAGGGCTGGATGGCAGTCCCGGGAAGGTCTGTGCAATCACCTGTTCCATCAGATGATAGCCCTCACCGTGAATATCCACGGGTTTGGTATAGTCATTCGAATGAATGATTTCTGTCTCCAAACCATATTGGGAAGCCAGATTCTTGATAATTTCAAGGCTTTCCTTCTCTCCCTGATGAGGGATAAATCGCATATTGGCCCCAAGGGTTGCTTCCTGCGGAATCACATTATATGCATCGGAACCGGACTGCATGGTAAATGCAATCGTGGTCTGCAGCATGGCTCCTGCCTGTGCACTGATCTTCGGAAGAACCGCTTTTAAGAGTGGCTTAAACAGCCACAGGTTTCCAAGCACCAGTTTTAACCCAAAGGACGCATACGGTGCCAGAGAGGAAAACATGGCAGAAACCTCCGGAAGCATCTTCTTACGGAACGGTGAATGCTTCTCAACTTCGGTTACAAAAGCGGAAAGGCGTGCAATCGGTGTTCCCTTGGACGGCGCACTGGCGTGCCCTCCGTTACTTTTGGCGGTAAATTTTACATCGGCTTTGCCCTTTTCAAATACGCCCACCATTGCAAAATTTCCATGAATTCCTCCGATGGGTTCTGTAATGATCGCTCCTCCCTCGTCACACAGAAGAAACAGCCGGATTCCTCTGCGCTGCAATTCCTTTACAATCTTCGGAGCTCCGTCCCCTGCCCATTCTTCGGTACAGGAGGAGGCCAGATATACATCGGTCGGCGGCACAAATCCTTCCGCAAGCAGTTCTTCCACCGCTTCAAAAAAGGACATCACCGTACACTTTGTATCTGCTGTGCCTCGTCCCCAGACCTTACCGTCCGCAATATCTCCGGAAAACGGAGCATGAATCCACTCTCCTTCTGCCGGAACAACATCCTGATGACTCATCAGCAGAATCGGCTTCTCAGAGGATTTTCCCTTCCAGTAATATAACAGATTGCCATCAATTTCGGTCTTTTGAAGCTCTTTATGTACCAATGGGAAAAGCTCCTCCAAAACCTTATGAAATCCAAGATACTTCTCCACTTCAGCTACTCCGGCATGAGAGGTCGTGTCGTACTGTACCATCCTGGAAAGCTTTTCGGCAAGACGAAGTGCCTCCTTCTCATCGGCCTTTGCCTGATAGTCGGAAGTTTTATTCGGCATCAGAAGCGTCCGGATTACTGCAATCAGCAGCAATAAAATAATGATCAGAAGTATTCCCAATAAAACCAATCCTACATATTTCATAATTCTTTCTCCTTCTTTCCTTTCTTAAAGGAAATCCATGCCACCAGAATTGCAATTGCCCCCGACGGAATAATCATAAAGCTGGTTGATCCGATCAGTCCCGGTACAAAAATGAATAACGCACTCATCAACACAAGCGGGAATACGGCAATGTGCATATTCTTGCGGTAATATTTATACGCCATGGCTCCAAACAATGCCGGAACCACGTTTTCAAACGCAGGCTGCAATACTTCACTCTGCAAAACCGGCTGCAGCGGAACCATCAAAAGAACGCCGACTGCCAGAACCAGAATCGTAACCAGAGATGAGGTTGCAATGGAAATCGTAGAAATGATTTCATTTTCGGGTGTTCCCGTCTTTGCACCCACCATATCACGTGCATTGACCGCACATGGAATCTTCATATTAATTAAATTTCCGGTGATAAACGCAAGGTATCCGCCACCGGAACCCAGCATCGGTGTATAGATCAGAAACTCTGCCACACTACTCACCAGCCATACCAGTCCTACGGATAAAAAGGCTCTCGCCACAGCCTTAAGATCGGGATAGGCTCCTAAAATTTTTCCTATCAGAAACGGTGCGCCAACCAGCATAACCAGTGTAACGGCACTTACTATCCTTCCGATTACATGCGTGCGTTTCCGGTATTCTTCCCACGTATTTGTTTTATTTTCTTCCATAATTTTCGTGTCCCTTCTTAATTTTTACTCGCTTCTATGTATCTACTTTTATTTATATATCTTTGCTTAGATCAACCCGACAATCACAGCGGCTGCCATACCGGCAATCATGCTTCCTGCAATGGAAAAGCTGTCCACCCATCCAATCTTTTTCTTCTCGGACAGAAATACGAAAATTCCCATTACCAGTGCGGAAACCACCATAACCACCAGAGGAATGATGTCACCATTAAAGGTAAACAGACCATTTTCGGAAATAAAGCCTCCGATGTAACGGCCAATGTAGGTACTTACAAGTCCGATAAACATTGCCGTCATCGCAAGATCCGCAAAACCGGCCGATCCTGACTTGCCGGCAGAAGAATTCTTCGTGAACTTCTGTGTATACTTCTTATTTAAGAAAATGGATAAGACCATGCCCCACATAATACAGATACTCATCAGCAGAGCAATCGTAGAAAATGACGTTGCTGTCATTTCAGATGCAGAAAGTGTCGTCATTCCCACCTGTTCCGCTGCTGCCTGTGCTACCTGTGTCTCATAATGAAGCGCTCCGATCACGGAAAGACGAAGCCACGGCCACGGTGTTCCCAGACTTCCGGAAAGTGCAATGACTCCCAGTAAAATTCCAATACTCGGCAGTACCGAAAAGGTTGCACTCGAAATAATGGTCCGTTTCATTTTCGTTTCGTCCATTCCCAGTGCCTTGCCTGCCCGATACGCCCTGACCAGAAAAATCACACAGACAACTGCCACAAATGCAATGATGCCGCCACAAATGAGGTACATGGGCGTGCTGTTCAACTGATTTAAAATCGTCATAACTCTACACTCCTCTACTTTAATCGATTAAATCTATCTAAGATTATGCCACATCAATTTTAAAAGTTCCATATGATTTTTCCCAAAAAGGAATCCGCAGACCTTAATGCCGGATCTGCGGATTACCACTTCTATTTTCTGCTTATTCGTAACGATTCATTTAAACCTTAAACTGTTTCATACGGTCAGCAAGTCCGTTGGCCTGTTCCTCCAGTGCCTTGGCATTTCCGGCAACACGGCTGCTGTTCTCGGTAACGCTCTGGCTGCAGGTACTCAACCGCTCTACGGAACCGGTGATCTCCTGTGCCGCAGAAAGCTGATCTTCTGCCAGCTGTACCGTTCCGGAGGATACCTGGTTGACCTCATCCACCATATCTACCATACGATGTACGATCGTATCCGTTTCCTCTACCTTGTCAAAGACATTCCGGAAGGTTTCGGATGCCGTCTCTACCATCTGTGCACTGTTCTTCACACCGGAAACGCTGGCTTCCATATGCTCATTTGCACGTGCCATGGTTGCCTGAATCTCTTCAGTAAGCTTCGAAATATCAGTAGCAGCCTGTCCGCTGTTCACAGCAAGCTTGCCAATCTCCTGTGCAACTACGGCAAAGCCTCTTCCGGCTTCTCCCGCTCTCGCCGCTTCAATCGAAGCATTTAAGGAAAGCAGGTTCGTCTGACTGGTGATCTGTACAATCATGGTCACCATATCATTAATCTTATCAATGGCTGCCGAAGTTTCTTTAATCTGATCCGCAAGAGAGAAGGTCGTATCTTCAATCTCCTGCATGCTGTTCTTAATATCGCCTAACGCATTCTGTCCCTTGCGGGAAGCTGCTGCGGTTTCCTTAATGATCGCATCTGCCTGACCGCCTTCCTGCTTTGTCTGATAAATGATATCTGCAAGCTTCGTCATTTCTTCGGAAACCCGGTTCGCGGTCTGTGTCAGCACATCCGCCTGACGCTTCAGCGTATCCATTTCTCTCTGCTCTTCATCCGCTGATGTCATCAGATTTTCAGATGCCTCTTCGTTTTCCTTGGAATGTGCCTTCAGCCAGTCGGCTGTATTGGTAAGCTCTGTAATGATCTCACGCATATTCACGACAAACTGCTGCATACTGTTGCCCATACGGGCGATTTCATCCGATCCCTTTACCTGAATATCCTGCGTAAAATCTCCCTGCGCCACATCCGTCAGTACACCGGTAGCGGCACGAACGGGTTTTACCACTCCATTAGTTACCTTCACTAAAAGAACCATCAGAACAATACTTGCCAGTATAGCAATCAAAAGCATCACAGATTCAAGCCAGTGAAGCTCGCTGAGCACCTTCCGCTGGGATACTGTTGTAACCAGACACCAGTCCGTTCCCGAAATATCATTTAAGCATACCAGATATTTTGCACTGTCGCCGGATACCGTGACCATTTCCTGTGAAAGACCGCTGTTTTCTTTTGCTGTAAGAAGATTGCTGATATTCACGTAAAGGCTGTCCATACCGGCATCACTCAGCTGCTTATCAATCTGCTCCGTATCGGAATGTGCCAGAATCTTCTGTGTATCCTTTTGTACAAGGAATGCCTGACCTCCGATACCGGATTCAATCTGCTGCATTTTCTCACAGACATAATCCAGATAAATATCTGCCGCCATTACACGAACCGCATCGGAATCCTGAAGCCGCACGGAAGCACTTACACACATCTGCTTGGAAAGGGAATCAAAGTACGGTGCGCCAAAAGCAATTGTTTCATGATCCTTCCCTTCCAGATACCAGTCACGCTCTGTGAGTACCCAGTCACTGTCCGGAACCCAGCCGGAGCCATCCAGATACACACCGGAATCATCTCCTAAATAGATACCGTTCGGATAGGCGTCATTTAATCCCATTGATGTTTCCAGATACTGCAGAATCTGATCGTCATTCTGGAAGGTTCCTTCGTCAATCGCCTTCGCATATATATTCAGCTCTGCCAGAATATTATCCGTCCATCTGGAAATATCCGCTGTATACATCTGTGACTGTGAATTCAGCTTCTCTTTCGCAAGCTTCACAATCTGATTACTGGATAATGCAAAAAACGAAATAATAATTGCCAGTATAATCGGAATGATGATACAGATCATCTTTCCTTTAATTCCGAGTTTTTTCATGGTAATCCCTCCCATTCCGGATATGTATGGTACTATTTTACCATAAACCGCCCAAAATCACAATTATTTACATTATTTTTACCGCCATTTTAAAATAATTCTGTTTCCGGATTACTCCTTCGCTCTTAACAGGGTTTCATCACGCCGTTTCAGGCTCTGAATCCACAGATCAATCATATCCATTGCCACCTGCTGATTGCCACAGTTGCAGTGATCGGCACCCTTTTCCTGCATGGTAATTTCCCGTGCTGTGATGGATTTTGCCTTTTTCAGAAGGAACATCTGCTTGCCAATCGAAGCCCGGCTCGCCATCGTGTCCTTACTTCCACCGATAATCAGGTAATCCTTTGTCAGCCGGTCAGACAGTGGACGCAGATCCACACGCCAGAGAAACTTCGCCAGCGTATAGGTATTCGTCGTTCCCATCCGGTGAAAATAAGTCTTGAAAAAGTCCATTCCTTTGCCCTTTTTCACCTTATAAAGAATATTAATCAGCCATCCAAAGCCGTACAGAATCACATCCAGCAAAACGACAATCAACCACGAAGTAAACCCATAATTGGTGAAATTCTGCTTTAAAGAAGGGAACTGTGCAATGCTCACACATCTCTGAATCCGGTCATCAAACGCAGACGCCCGTGGTGCATAGAATCCACCCAGCGACTCACCCACCAGCGTAATATCCGTCAGATGGAAGTAATCCAGAATCGCCTTTACCGGATTTTCCCACTCAATAATCAATGGTGCCCCATGCAGCCGGATACATTCTCCCTGTCCCGGTCCTTCAAACAGATATACCGTATAGCCCTGTTGCCGCAGATACATCATCTGTGGAAAAAATTCCTCATAGCTTGAATCGAAGCCGCCATGTGCCACAATCGCGCCCTTTGACTCCCCATCCGGATTCATCTTCAAGACAGGAAGCGTATAGGTCTCATAAGGGACATCGATTTTTTCCACAATCGGCTGATCTCCCTTGAAAAAATCCTCATAATACTGGAAAAAGAGCTCACGCGCCTTTTTCCATGCAGCCAGTCCGTCCGGATCATCAAAATCCATATAAAATTCAGCCATCCGGTAATAGCCCATGGCACTCTTCAAGTGCCCCTTCGCATATTCCTCGTCAGCCGTCGATAACAATACCGATTTCCAGCTCTTTTTGTCCTTGATCTGCTGCCCCACCTGCCGGATCTGCTCCAGATCTCCCAGGTCAAAATTCACAAGACGGTTCAACTGAAAGCTGATTCCCGCGTCCTTGTTCAAATGATACATTCCTACCGGTAACTCAATCGGTCTACTGATATCGTATTTGTCCATATGTATCCCTCTTCCCTGTCTTTGTTTTTATATCATTATTTTGTGACCGTTTATGTTGGTTTTAGTCACGTTTAGGTTAGCACGAACTAACTTCTTTTGTCAAGAAATGCGAACGAAGGATTAAAATCACATTGTCAAAAGTTATATAAGGTTATATAATAATATAAAAGTTATATACAGTTATATAAGAAATTAAAAGTTATATATAGTTATATAAGAAAATGAAAGTTATATAAACTTATATATGAGGTAAACCATGAACAATCCTTTTACTCTGTCTTTTGGGAAAAAACCGGTACAATATATTTCCCGTATTACACAAACCAATGAAATTATTGATAGTTTTAATGCCGAGCTTCCATCCAACCAGATTTATATGATTACAGGTGTCCGCGGTTCCGGCAAAACGGTTATGATGACCAATATTTCCACTGAATTAAACCAGCTTTCTGACTGGATTACTGTGGAACTGAATCCTACACGGGATTTACTGCAAAGCCTTGCGGCCAAGCTCTACAGCATCCCGGATCTGCATGAATGTTTCATAAAGGCAAAGCTTGATTTTTCTGCATTCGGACTGGGTGTGTCCATTGAACATGCTCCACCGGTTACCGATATTGAGGATGTCCTTATGCATATGTTAAGCCATATCCGGAAAATGGGAAAACGCCTTTTAATTACCATTGATGAAGTAACCAACTCTGAAAACATAAAAATATTTACCAGTTCTTTTCAGATTTTTCTCAGAGAAGATTACCCGATTTTCCTTTTGATGACCGGCTTATATGAAAATATCTACGAATTGCAGAACGACAAGGCTCTCACCTTTTTATACCGCGCTCCCAAGTTAATTTTAGAGCCTTTAAACTATACTGCGGTCCGCAAAAGCTATGCTGATATTTTTCAGATTGACTTGGAAACTGCAGAGAAAATGACCTCCCTTACCAAAGGCTATCCATTTGCCTATCAGGTGCTGGGATATTTATACTGGATTCACAGAGCTACAAAATCTCTGGAAGAAATCTTACCGGAGTATGACCAGTATCTGGAAGAATATGTGTATAGTAAAATATGGTCTGAACTTTCCGAACTGGATAAGAAAATTCTGATCGAAATTGCCACAAGCGGAGAATATCGAATCAAAAATATCCGTGAACGACTGGAGATGAAATCAGAGTTGTTTTCTGTTTACCGGGAACGATTAAAGCGAAAAGGTGTTATTGACACCAGAGAGTATGGAAAAATCTTCATGGCTCTGCCCCGCTTTGCTGAATTTGTAAAAGTGCAGTTACTGTAAACAGACAGGGCATTCCCGCAGGAATGCCCTGAATCTTATTCCAGATGATTCTTCTATTTTTCTTACCCGTACACCTGTAACGCTCCGTAATAGACCGCGATTCTGCCTTTATCCTGTACGAAGGATGCAACATCATCGGGAGCATACCGCAACAGATAATAATCCATATCGTGAAGAATATAATAAATTTCCTTAATATATGTGACGTCATGCGTTTCTTTTGCCTGACGCGTGTTCTCAATCAACTGATCCAGATCCGCAGCAAGCGTATCGTTCTTAAGCAGTCCCTTCATCTCTTCCATCAAGGCTATGAAATTATCTGCATCAAAACGGTTATAGGTATATACTGCCTCCTGCTCCAGCGAATAACCAATCTGAATGTCTCCCTTCTGATCGATATAATTCCAGTAAAGATCCTCCGGATCTGCCATTCTTTCAAACAGCCGATCATACAAATAACTATATTCCATTGCCAGATTGGCAACCTTAATATTCTCGGTAAGCCGTGTCATGTCCTCTTCCGACATTCCCTGAAGGCAGACATTCCGCCTCTCCAGAACGGTTTCTTTCGAAGGAACGTCCGCCCCTTCTTCGAGCAGATCTTCAACAGTTCCTTCCAGCAGTTCCTCTGCCCCGCTCTTTGGTCCAACCCACACGGTCTGCAAAATTTCTTCAAAGGCAGGCTCCAGCACCTTCCAATCCTCCAGAGACGGACTTGCTGTAATCAGATACGCTCCGCCGCTCACATCGTTTTCCGGATTGTTCAATGTAATTGTCAGCCACAACGCCGAATCCAGTTCTTCTGTATATCGCCATCCGGAGAT
Source organism: Anaerobutyricum sp. (assembly GCA_963638365.1). Lineage (GTDB taxonomy): Bacteria > Bacillota > Clostridia > Lachnospirales > Lachnospiraceae > Suilimivivens. Next base: position 16,825 of record CAVHRK010000022.1, read on the forward strand.
CCCATTCTCCAGCTTCAATTCGTCTATCGTCACGCCGGTTCCACACATGCCAAACCATGGCTGGTATCCCACCACGAAAATATCCTCCGGATAATCCTTCTGCCAGAAACGGATCGCACAGGAATACAGATTATCCTCTTTTTCCAGATCCTCTTCTGATAAAATCTGGTATTCCCAGTCCTCAGGCAGGTCAATCGAAAGATAAAACTCATCAGAACGATAGACAACGTTTCTTGATGTACCTTCCGCATCTTCACCGGCTGCTTCCTGTCCGTCTCCGGAAAGTTCTGTCCCATTCCCATCCGATTCCTCTGCCGGCTGCCTCTCCTCATCCTGTATCGTCGAATCGCTTTCTGTTGCATCCATTCTCTTCGTATCCTGCGCCGTATTTGAAGAATTTCCACATGCCGTCAACATGCAAATCGAAGTCATCACTGCCAGCATCGAGAGCAAAATCTTTCTCCTCATCACAGACTCTCCTTTCTGCAAATGCTACAACACTACCGTCAGGTCAGTCCCCGGACTTCCTTGAACATCTCCCGGACTTCCTCCGGCACCTCTTCCGGCTTCATCGACTTCACCCGGTCTTCATTTCCATCCGCGATTGCCACATCGTAATACCAGCATTTATAAGCAATCATGTCCTTTACATGATTCATGCGTGCAATCTCGGCTTCCACTACTTCCTTCTGTTTTAAAAACAGTTCCCTGCGCTTCTCATAGGTTGCACTTCCTTCGGTGCACCACTGCATGAACTGCTTGATATCCCGGATTTCCAGCCCGGACTTCTTAAGACATTCGATGACACGAAGTGCCTCAATTTCCCGGTCATCAAATTTACGGATTCCGGACTCCCGCTTCATATTTGGAAAAAGCCCTTCCTTATCATAATACCGCAGTGTCGAAACAGGCAGTCCAAACATTTCTGATACTTGTCCAATTGTATACATTGAAATCTCCCATCCTACAGTGCAAGAATATCCTGCACCAGTTCATTTACTTCTTCGTCTGTCGTGGACCAGCTTGTACAGAAGCGCACCACGCTGCGTCCATCCGGCAGCACTCCATCCAGTTCAAAAATATATTTCTGCGAAAGCTTTTCTTCCTGCTCTTTCGACAAAATCACAAACTGCTGATTCGTGTAGCTTCCCATATATTCCGGGATCTCTTTCTTATGAAAGGCTTCCTTGATCCGCATTGCCTGCTCATCTGCCTTTTTCGTAATCGCGAAATAGGTTCCATCCTTCAAAAGCGTGTAGAACTGCAACCCAAGCAGCCAGCCCTTTGCAAGAACTGCGCCATTCTGTTTCATATAGGTTTTAAAATGGCGCTTCAACTCTTCATTCACCAGAATAACGGCTTCCCCAAACATCGCACCGCACTTGGTTCCTCCAATATAAAACACATCCGTAAGCTCTGCCAGATCCTTTAAGGTCACATCATTGACCGATGCGCCCAGTCCGTATCCCATTCTCGCACCATCCACAAACAGGTACATTCCATATTCTTTACATACCCGGTGAAGCTCCTGCAGCTCCTTTAAAGAATAAAGCGTGCCATATTCGGTCGGGAAAGAAATATAAACAAGCTTCGGCTCGGTCAGATATTCTGCTTCCCCATGATCCACGTAGGAAGAAGCACATTCCCGCACCTGCTGCGCCGTGATCTTTCCTTCCGTTGACGGAAGTTCAATAATCTTATGTCCGGTATTCTCAATCGAACCGGCTTCATGACAGTTGATATGTCCTGTTTTCGGACAAATGACACTCTGGATCGAATTCAATGCAGCGGCACACACCACGAAGTTTGCCTGTGTTGCTCCCGGAAAAAAGTATACGGCAGGATCTTCCTTTCCGATCAGCTTCTTAATCTCTTCGGCTGCTTTCGCACACCATCCATCTGCTCCGTATCCCGGATAGTTGTTCACCTGATCGGCTTTCATTGCTTCATAAATGCTCTCATGCGCGGCATGGTTGTAATCATTATTAAATCGTATCATCTCATGTCTCCTCTCTGCTAATCAATAGGCTATGTTCCTTTCCCTGATTAGCTCCACTCTGTGCCATCACGATTTTTATCATGTATCTTACTCTTATTCCATGAACACTTACACCATACCATATAATGCCTCATAAATAAAGGTAACTTCTGGACTAATCCTTACTCATTTTCCCATATGCACGGCAACAGAAAAAGACCTGACACATTACCTGCCAGATCTTTTCTACTTTTACATTTTATCATTGATAAATATGTAACTGTTTTTTTACAAACTTAAAATGATTTTCACAATCATCCCAATGAGAAGCACTGCACCAACACCTCCCATAATGCCATAAATCTTTTTACTGTCCGCATCGTCCTTTTCCTTAATCAGATAGAAAATACTGATTCCCAGAATCAATGCTCCAATGACTGCTCCAATAATTCCTACTACCATGTCTTTTTCCTCCACTTTAATAATAATGCTGAATTTGTAATAACCAAAACGCTGCCCGCGTTATGTACCAGTGCTCCGACAACCGGATTCAAGATTCCGGTAATGGCAAGTATAATTGCCAGAAAATTAAGTCCCATCGAAAAACTCATATTAATTTTAATCGTTGTCATCATTCGTTTGGAAAGTGCAATCAGGTGTGGCAGCTCCTTCACTTCATCATCCACCAATGCAATGTCTGCTGCATCCACTGCAATATCACTTCCGATTCCTCCCATTGCAATTCCTACATCTGCGGCCTTCAGTGCCGGAGCATCGTTGATTCCATCTCCGATCATGCAGACAGCCTCTTTCTTCTCCTGATAGCTGCTGATCCATTTTAGTTTATCTTCCGGCAGACAGTTCGCATGAACCTCTGTGATATGGAGTTCGCCTGCAATGGTATTCGCCGCATTTTCGTGATCCCCGGTCAAAAGCACCGGCTGTACATGAAGCGAAGTCAAAGCATCAATCATTGCCGTGCTTTCCTTCCGAAGCGTATCGGAAAGAGCAAGGAATCCGGCAAACCTGTCATCTACTGCAACATAAATGATGGTGCATCCTTTCTCCAGATTTTCCTGAATCTGTATCTGTAAATCGGTTTCCTTCCCGTCCTTGTTACCCGGTAGTTCAATACCATGTTCCTGCATCATCTTGTCATTTCCTGCAAGCACTTTCTGACCTTCCACAAGGGCTGAAACGCCTCGCCCCGGAAGCATCTGAAAGCCTTCGATTTTCGACAGGGACTGCTCTTTTCCTTTTTCCTGACGATAACACTGCGTAATTGCTTTTCCCAAAGGATGCTCCGACATCTGCTCTGCCGATGCGCAGATCCGGTAAAGCCGGTCTCCTTTATCTTCAGGCAAAAGACTTACCACCCGGATCACCTTCGGCGTTCCGTACGTCAGTGTTCCTGTTTTATCAAACGTAATTCTGCTAACCTTGGCAAGCCTCTCCAACGCATCGCCTTCCCGTACAAGAAAACCATGCTTCGTTGCATTTCCGATCGCTGCCATAATGGCCGTCGGTGTTGCAAGCACCAGCGCACAGGGACAGAATACAACCAGAATGGTAACCGCCCGGATAATTTCACCGGAAATCAGCCAGGTAAGCGCTGCCGCTGTAAGTGCAATGATTACCACCCAGGTTGCCCAACGGTCTGCAATTCCGACAATCTTCGCTTTTCCGGCATCCGCAGACTGCACCAGACGGATCATTCTCTGAATGGAACTGTCCTCACCAACTCTGGTTGCTTTCATCTCAAATACACCAAACTGATTCACGGTTCCGCTTGATACCTCATCCCCGGCCGTTTTATCGACCGGAAGGGATTCTCCTGTCATCACCGCCTGATTGACCGAAGTCTGACCGGACGTAATGACACCATCTACCGCAATGGTTTCTCCCGGAAGCACGCGGAGCAGATCACCGATCTGTACCTTTTCGGCAGGAACTACTTTCTCTGCACCACTCACAAGCACCCGTGCAGTCTGCGGTGTCAGATGCACCAGCTTCTCAATTCCGGCACGTGCCTTTGCTACTGTCAGATCTTCCAGCAGTGCCCCTAACTGCATGATGAATGCTACTTCACCTGCCGCAAAATCTTCATGAATACAAATGGAAGCGATCAGTGCCATGGATACCAGAACATCCGCTTTAATGTCAAATGCGGTCACCAGTCCGATCACTGCTTCCAGAATAATCGGGATTCCGCAAAGAATAATTGCTACCCACGCCAGGTCAAAGGGAAGCGGCACGATCTTCAACAAGCTTAAAATCAGTGCAATTCCCGAAATCACCAGCAGCGTGATTTCTTTCTTCGTTCCACCCCAGTCCAAAAACTCCTCTAATTTTTCCATAATCTGTTTCATATTATCTGTCTCCTCGTATTTTATACCCATAGGGGTATTGGTTGTTTCCTACTCATAATACCTATAGGGGTATATGTTGTCAAGAGATAAGGGGAAATTTTACAATTTGTTTGATCTTTTTTCATCTGCAAGGCAATAAAAAAGACAGATACTGTCTTACACAATATCTGTCTTCCTTCATAAATACCGATTTCATCATTACTTTATCTTATCATACCATAATCACTTGTGACTTCACGTCAAATTCAGCATGCCCGACAACTAACCCATATTGGAGAATCGTTCTACCGCTTTCGTGAAGCTTTCAATCGTCTTATCCGCATCCCCATGCTCGATGCCATCTCTCACGCAATGCCTGATATGACCTTCCAGAACTACCTTTCCACAGCCATGGAGTGCAGATTTTGCAGCATTGATCTGCGCCAGTACATCCTCACAGGGCACATCCTCATCCACCATCCGGTCAATGGCCTGTACCTGCCCGATGATCTTCTTTAATCTCCGGTGTAAGTTTTCCGCATCCATACACTGCTTCATATCCATTCCTCCATACTGTTACGGGTATATGTTCATTATAAAGGTTAAATGGAAAATGTCAAACTGAAAGGATGCCGCTCTATCATCTTCATTACCTGCAGCTAACCAAGATCTGCTTTACCGCAGAAACATCCAGCTTAACATATGCCCTTGAGGCAATTGCGCTTGTCCTTACTGCTTCTGATGCCATCTCATCAAATTGATCTTCCGGCACACCTGCCTCGGAAAGAGTTGCCGGCATTCCAATTGACCGGTTGAACTCTCTGACCTTTTCGATTCCAAGCTCTGCCGCTTTCCGGTTATCAGCCTCTTCTACGCCGAATACTTCTCTTGCAAATCTTGCAAAGCGGGGTGTCGTTTTGTCCGATAGTACATAGTTCATCCATGCCGGTGTCAGTATCGCAAGTCCTACTCCGTGCGTGATGTCATAATAAGCACTGATTACATGCTCGATCGGATGAACACTCCATGCTCCACCCTTTCCGACTGTAAGCAGATGATTCAGTGCCACTGTGGATGCCCACATCAGATTGGAACGCGCCTCGTAATTTTCTGGCTCATCAATTGCTTTGCGGGCATATTTTACTACGGTTTTCATTACCGCTTCACTGAGCACATCCGTGATATATGCCTCATCATTTGGCTGGAAGTACTGCTCCATTACGTGGGACATGATATCAACCGCCCCCGCTGCCGTCTGTTTCGGAGGCAATGTGTATAAATAGGTCGGATCACAGATGGATAACACGGGATATAAAAGAGGATGGTTGATCTCCAGCTTCTCATGTGTCTGCTCATTGCTGATTACCGCTCCGGGATTCATTTCCGAACCGGTTGCACATATGGTAAGAACTACCGCAATGGGCAGGGCCTTTTTCACAAGACTTCTGTCCTTAACCAGATCCCATGGTTCCCCCTCATAGCAGGCTGCTGCTGCAATATGTTTGGATGCATCGATTGTGCTCCCGCCTCCGACAGCCAGTATGACCTGTATTCCTTTATCTTTGCAGATGGCAGCTCCCTTCTCCACAGAGGTCAGCTTTGGATTTGGTTCGATTCCCGGAAGTTCTGACACTTCAAAATCTGCAAGAAGCTCCCTGATTTTATCATAGAGGCCACTCCTTTTGATGCTTCCACCACCATAAACAAGCAGAACCTTCTTTCCATATTTTTCTAATTCTGCAGGCAGGCACTGTACCTGATCCTTACCAAATCTTATATCCGTTGGAATGTGAAATGTAAAATTATTCATGGTACCCTCCTTTATCTGGTAAAATCATAAATTTCCGATAACTATTCAGAACAGTTAGACTTCCTAAATCTTAGCTTTATACCGGTCATAATGTAATGCCCCAAGATCCACATCCGTTTTTCCTGTCACAATAAGCTTTGCAAGCTGCTCTCCGACTGCAGGTGCAATTCCAAAGCCGTGGCCGTTAAAAGCACATGCCACATATAATCCCGGAATTTCATCCACTGTTCCAAGAGATGGCACTCCATCCGAGGAGGCATCCATCCATCCGGCCCAGGTACGTACAATCTTTGCATTGGCAAGATCGGGGAAGTATTTCATAATTCCGCGGCAGATACAGGGCGCTGTTTTGGATGAGTTTACCGGCGTTCCGTTATCCTTATTGTATCTCTCTAAGCCTGAGGAGCCTCCGAATACAAACGAACCATGCTTTGTCTGATGTCCGTAGAAGTCTGCCTCCGCAGTACCAAGCATCTGGTCAAACATATGAGGCTGCGCCTCTGTTACAAGACATTCCAGCAGCGAGTTTGTCATCGGAATATCAATCCCTACTGTCGTAAGAATCTCTCTCGAATCAAGCCCGGCTGCAACAAGCACGTTCTCACCTTCATAAACATTATTGGGAGTGATTACCTGTCGTATTTTCCCTTTTATCACCCGAAGCTCTGTTACTGGCTCTCCCGTTATAAATGTCACACCAAGCCTTCTTGCCATTTTATAATAACCCAGTGTTGTCGTGAGTGGATTGGCATGTCCGTCGGTAGGACACCAGCTGGCACAGATTACCTCATCAGACAAATACGGGTTGATCGCCCTGACCTCATCTCCATCGATCATCCGGACATCCAGTCCGACATTTCTTGCACTATCTGCAAGCTTTGTAAGGATCTCTCTGTGCTTTTCTGTCTTACCAAGCCGGAGATTTCCATCCTGATGATATTCGCAGTCTACCTCCAGTTCCTCCGATAATGTCGGCCAAAGATTCTTAATTCCATACATAACAAGGGGAAGCTCCCTGACATCTCTTCCCGATTGTCTTACCCCTCCGCCATTTCGTGATGAACCACCGTTTCCGATATGGTCAGAGCCTTCCAGGACGATTACCTCGATTCCCATTTTTGCCAGATAATACGCCGTGGCACATCCGATGATCCCACCACCGATAATTACAACCTCTGCTTTTGTCTTCATACTATCCGTCCTCCCTTTCGTCCGGTGCTTCATTTGCAAATATCTTCATTTCAATTGGACGCATCGGCACCCTGCTTGTTGCCGGTTCAAGCTCTGCCGGAGAAACCCCAAGCTCTCTTGCCACAATTCCCTTCACAAGCCTGCTGCAGGTCTGTCCCTGACAAAGTCCCATACCTGTTCTTAAGTACCTTCTGATCTCTGTAAGTGTCCACATTCCATCGTGTACGGCCTTCCGGATTTCTCCCTTTGTGATCTCCTCGCAGCGGCAGATTAACATATCATCATCCGGTCCCGGAACAAAGGGACCAATATCTCTGGATCTATCATTTACTGAATTCATAGTACACTCCTCCTAAACTGCCTTAAAAAATCTTGCCTTCATCGCATATTCCTTAGGAACTCTCATTGTTAAAAGGCTGGTCTTATCAAATGCCTTAAGACTCTTCACGGAAACAACCTCAGCATCACATATTACCTTTCCGTCTCTTCCAAGTCCTTTCCCCTTAGTACCTTCCTCAGGTAACGGTAAGAATTCATAGGGAAGCGTCACCGTTGCCGTACCGTCTCCACAATCCTCATCCACAAGAAAGATTGCCTGACCGGAACAGCTTGCGACACACATTCCACAATTGATGCAGTCCGCCCCTTCGACTGCGATGGGAAGAGAGGTAATGTTTGCTCCAATCGAGATACATCCTTTCTTACAGGCATCCTGGCAGGGATTACAGGGGATATTCTGCGTACACTCTATAACGGGATGTACGCCTGACCTGTGCGTTACTCCCGGGAACCGGTCGATTTCCTCATCTGCCACATAGCCATGCAGCAATAAATTCTGTGAAATTGCAATTCCTTCCTCGGTCTGTTCAATCGCCTTTCCTCTGTTCTTCGGTGCAAACATTCCCTGTCTGAGTCCGTCAAGTGCATGATCGAGTGTTGCAAGCTCTGTATCCAGTTCCTTCTTTTCTATATATCCCAGATATTCCGCGGCTACAATTCCTGCCATACGTCCTTCGATCATTGCCGAGGAGGCCTCTTCGATTCCGGATACATCTCCTGCGACAAATACTCCCGGAAGGGAGGTTCTTCCATACTCATCACAGACCGGTACCTGACCTCCGCGTTTTGGATTGTCCTCCATCTTACAGCCTGCCATCTTCAAAAGCTGTGACATGGGCGAAAGTCCGACCGCAAGACAAATGGTATCTACATCAAAATGCTTTTCCGTACCGGGAATAAACTGAAATCTGCTGTCTACCTCCGCAATGGTAACTCCGGTCACGCATTCCTCTCCCTCCGCTTTTACAATCGTATGGGATAAATAAAACGGTACTCCGGTACGTGCTACCTTTGCCGCATGCACGCCATAGCCACCTACTCTTGGTGCGGCATCAACAAGTGCTACGACCTCACAGCCACACTGTTCAAGCTGGAAAGAAACAACAAGTCCTACATTGCCGGAACCGAGCATTAAAACCTTCTTTCCGGGAAGTACTCCATGAAGATTCATCATCGTCTGCGCAGCCCCTGCTCCAATGACACCCGGTAAGGTCCAGCCCGGAAAGGTAACCATATTTTCAGCGGCACCGGTTGCAATAATGATTGCATTTCCCTTAAAATGCTCTATCTCACCGCCTCTTTTGACAACAACCTCTTTATCCTGATACAGACCAATTACGGTCGCATTCAGCACAACTTCGACTCCCGCTTCATCTGCCTCATCCAAAAGCTGCTGCCCGATTACAAAGCCCCTGACCTTGGCACGGTGTTCCTTGGAACCGAAAAACTTATGTATCTGTTTAAACAGCTGTCCTCCCGGCTTTTCATTTTCATCAAAAATGACAACCTTAAGTCCTCTCTTTGCAGCCTCGATCCCTGCCGACAATCCGGAAGGTCCGGCTCCTACTATGATCAAATCATATCTCTTCATATTAATCTCCTTCCCCAGTCCTTTCGGTTACTGCTTATCAAACGGTTGATCTGATACCCCGTATTGGGTTCGTACATCCATTCCCGCTGCAAGTGGTGTAATGCAGGTTCTGATATTTGGCTCACCGTTCACAACCATGACACAGTCCGTACATCTTCCTATTGCACAGAAAATTCCTCTTGGCTTGTGTTCTTTCTGGGTATATCTGTGCACCATCACACCTGCTGCCTTTAATGCTGCGGCGATTGGTTCCCCCTCATAGCCTTCGATCTCTTTTCCATCAAATGTAAACTTCACTAATTCACCCTTTTCCTGAACTCCAAGTATTGGGTGCTCCTTTATTCTCTCTGACATAATAGACCTCCTTCCACAACTCTTACGCTAAATCCGGCTTTTCCCAAAGTCTCAGTTTCTGTCCAAGATGAAGCTCCATGGCTTTCTCATAACAACGCTTTCCCCATGCCACGTCTTCAACCGGCATTCCTCCTACTGAGAAAATCACTACCTGCTCATCCGTTTTTCTTCCTGTCCGCTTACCGGAAATAATATCTCCCAGATCATACATATCACTTTTTTGTATCAGACCATCATGGATCATATCGGTAAACTTGGAACCGATGATGTTGTTTGCTCCAAAGGACGGATAAGGAAATTCCTCGGCCCAGGCTTCATATAAAGCAGTGTTATCCACAACCAGCCTGCACTTATCGGTATCCGCCATATATTCTGCATCCAGTTCAAAACAGCTGACTCCGATAATCAGGGCTCCCGGCTTGATCCATTCGCCCCTGACAAGCGGATATGTGCTCGGATCGGTATTTCCTGAATTTGCAAAGGAAATGACATCCGTATCCCTTACCAGCTCTTCCACTGTATCTACTGCACGTATCACCGGAATATCGGGATATTTTACTTTTGCATATTCCACAAATGCATCCAGCGATTTCTGTCCTCTTCCTTTTACCTTGATTTCCCTAATATCAGGGCACTCGGCCAGGATAGCGGCGAGTGATGTTTTTCCCATAACTCCCGGTCCGCAGATTCCACAGACTGCTGCATGCTTCGGTGCCAGATACCGTGCCCCTACCCCCGGTATTGCACCGGTTCGCATTGCACTCAGGATATTGGCAGACATCAGTGCAATGGGTGCTCCGGTGTCCTTATCGTTTAACATTACGGTGAGAATGGATCGGGGAAGTCCTTTGGTCTTATTATTACTGTTGCTTCCATACCATTTCATTCCTGCCAGATCAAAGGGACCTCCGATATAAGCCGGCATCGCCATAAATCTTCTGTCATCCCCTTCATCGAGCGGCATATTCGGAAAAGGAGATTTCTTCGGAAAGGATACCTGACTGCCATGGGAATTGTGATTTTCACCACCCATCACATAATCTCCCGCATTCAGGCACTTGATTACCTCCTCCATGGCATCGATACATGCCGGCATGTCTTTTACACCAGCCTTTATCATGTCTTCTTCTGACAAAAAAACAAAGTCAATTGTTGGATATGCCATATCTGATTCCTCCTTAATATTGTAATTTGATTATTATTCTTATAAAACAAAAACAACGGAACTGATGTAATGCGTCAGCTCCGTTGCTTTTGATGTACTTACTTTACTTCAAAAATCATACCTGTTCAATTACTACGTTTTGCCAATTTTCTACTACTTTCAGGTTATATCTAATCCTTTTGGATTATAAATTCATACTGCTATTTGTATGTAACAGCCGGCAACTGCTGGGTAATACAGTGGATGTTTCCCCCACCAAACACGATTTCCCTGGTTCTTACACCTACCACTTCCCTGTCGGGATAGATTTCCTTAAGCTGTGAAATCGCAAGTGCATCATTTTCGTCATCGTATTGAGGTACAATCACCCCCTGATTGGTAACAAGATAATTAAGATAGGATGCAATACATAACTCACCGTTTTTTCTCGGGATACTTCCGGCAACCCGGTCAATCGTATCCGCCCCTTCCAGAACAACAGGTTTTAACGGGGTACACACCTTATGTACCTTAAGCCTCCGTCCTTTTGCATCCGTCATTCCCATTAATGCCCGGTAATTCTCCTGTGCCACCTGATAAAACGGATCTGCAGGATCCTCTGTGTAAATGCACGCAACCTCACTCGGTCTTACAAAGCATGCGACATCATCCACATGCCCGTTCGTTTCATCCGGATCAATTCCGTCCTTAAGCCACAGTACCTTCTCACAGCCTAAATATTCCTTTAATCTGTCCTCAATCTCTGCCTTGGATAAATGCGGGTTTCTTCCGCCGGAAAGCAGACACATCTGCGTGGTCAGAACCGTTCCTTCCCCGTCAACATGAAAGCTGCCGCCCTCCAGCACAAAATCATCCAGCCGGTAGCTGTCTGTATCTTCTAATTCACAGATTTTACCTGCAACGGCATCATCTGCATCCCATGGAAAATACAACCCGTCCACAAGTCCTCCCCAGGCATTAAATGTCCAGTCACAGGCTCTTCTTCCACCCTTGTCGTTTATCAGAAATGTCGGCCCGCAGTCTCTGCACCAGGCATCATCAGAGCTCATTTCTATCACCCGGATATTCTCCGGAAGACGTGCCCTGGCATTTGCATACTGCCTGTTGTTTACAAGCATTGTCACCGGAGTAAAACGGCTGATCGCTCTTGCTACATTGGTATAAGCCTCCTGTGCCGGTTTTGCTCCGTCGCGCCAGTTGTCTGTTCTTTCCGGCCATATCATATAGATTCTTTCCTGCGGTTCAAACTCCCCCGGCATCCGATACCCATCCTGTTTCGGAGTTGTGTTCTTAATTCTCAAAGCCATCGCTTCACTCTCCTACTTTCCGTGTGTTATAAGCGTTTTGTACATTTCCGGCCGTCTGTCCCTGAATATTCCCCATTCTCTTCTTTCTTTTGCCAGCGCATCAAAATCAAATTCATGTACAAGCACAGATTCTGTATGATCATCTGCCTGCTCCACAATCTCTCCATGATTGTCTGCAATAAAGGAGCATCCGTAAAAGGTCATTTCTGACTCTTCATCTGTCTCTTTCCCTATTCTGTTCGAGGCCATTACCGGCATCATATTGGCTGCTGCATGTCCGGCCATGACATTTCTCCAGTGTACGCGGGAATCCTTTAACAGAGTCGGCTCTGAACCAATAGCAGTCGGAAAAAGCAGGATTTCAGCCCCAAGCAGCGCCAGACATCTTGCTGTCTCCGGAAACCACTGATCCCAGCATATTCCCACACCGATTCTGCCGTATTTTGTATCCCAGACCTTAAATCCCGTATCTCCCGGTGTAAAATAAAATTTTTCGGCATATGGCAGTCCGTCCGGTATATGTGTTTTCCTGTATATCCCAAGGATCTCTCCATCTGCATCAATGACCGCAGCCGAATTAAACTGGGTATTTCCGGCTCTCTCAAAAAAACTGACCGGAAGCACAATATCAAGCTCTCTGGCAACCTTTCTGAAATGATTTACCGCCGGATTTTCCTCCGGCGGTTTTGCAAGTTCCAGGTATTCAAATTTTTGAAGCTGGCAGAAATATGGCGTTTCAAACAGTTCCTGAAGCAGAATGATCTTCGCTCCCTGCTCTGCTGCCTGCCGGATCATCCTGTCTGCTTTTGCCAGTGTTTCTTCCGTATTCCAACTGCAGCTCATCTGGATTACTGCTACCTTTACATTCCTCATCGCTGTTCCCTTCTGTAAAAAGACTATTATTTCCTCTGATAACTGCCCGGATTTTACTTCATGTACGGTGCATCCCAGAGATTCAGTGAAGTGCCCAGACCTTTTTCCAGGGCTCTTTGGTAACAGTCGTAGCCCCAGGACAGATCCTCCAATGGCATACCTCCGATCGAACACATCACGATTTCATCATGATCTTTTCTGCCATCGGATTTTCCGTTTACAATATCGCACAGGTTGATGACCTGCTCTCTTTGTACCTGTCCCGTCTTTACCAGATGCACGAAATGGATTCCCATGATTACCCATTCCCTTTTATTTCCAAACGCATCCACGGGCCCTCTCGCAATAAAGTTGTTCAGGTATTTCTGATACATTCCATAATTGTCTACTACCATTGTGGTATTCTTAAAATCTTCATATTTCCGATAGAGGAAGGAACCCATACTGAATACCGTTGCTCCCTTTTTGAACCATTCAAGCCTGAATTCTTCCATATTCTCTTTAGTAACAGACATGGCTTCCGATACCACATCCGCATCACGACAGGCTTCCTCTAAGCTGTCACAGATGACAATCTCTTTCACCTGAGGATAGGTTTCTTCTATAAATTCCTTCATTGCAAGCGCTGTCTTTGACTTGGAAGAGCTTCCTCTTATTTTGATCTTTTTAATATTCGGAAGGACCTCCATATAACACATCAGGGCACACTTGTTAATGACGCCCGGCCCAAGCAGGGACAACACCTCGGAATCTTTATTGGCAAGATAGGTTGCTGCCATGGCAGGCATTGCTCCTGTTCTCATAGCAGACAAAAGATTCGCCGACATAATTGCCTTCGGGGCTCCGGTATCGACATCGGAGAGGGTTACCATAAGAATGGATCTTGGTAAGCCCAACGCCTGATTGTGACTGTTTGAGCCATAAAACTTCTGCCCTGCTATGTGAAATCTGCCTCCTAAATATGCAGGCATCGCCATGAATCTTCTGTCCGGTCCGTCATCCAGAGGGAAGCCCTCTATATCGGATTTTTGCGGAAAATTCATCTGTAGTCCATGCTCATCTGCATTGGGGCCTCCCAGCAAAAAATCCTTTTTCCCAAAGAGGGCCAACGTATCTCTCATCGTTTCTATACATCCGGCCGCATCCAATACCCCGGCCTCTATCATGTCCTTTTCATTCAGATACAGAAAATCAATCTTTGGATAACCCATCGCTTTATCCCTCCGTCACCTGTCTATTTCTTTAATTTCGTCCACATTTCATCATAGATAGCCAGGGTATCCGTATCAAGATAGCTGACAAACTCACCGCTTGAAATCACTTCTGCCGGTACATTCTTTGCTTCATTATTCACATAATCTTCTCCCATGAGTTCAAGCGCTGCCTTGTTAGGACACAGATACGGGAAATCCTCAATATTCATTTTTGCTGCTTCTGCTGACAGCATGTAATTAATAAATTCCATCGCTCCGTCATAATTTTTCGCACCCTTGGGAATTGCCCAGTTATCCAGGAACACATAGGCGCCTTCTGTAGGATAAACAATCTGAATATCCGGATTTTCATCCATGGCAAGTGCGACCTCTGCCGACCATACCATTCCTACCGTACAGTCACCAGAAATCAGTGCTGATTTCGGAGAATCCGAATCATATAATTTTACATTGTCCTTAAGCGTCAGTAATTTTTCTTCCACCTGTGTCAGGGTATCCGGATCAGTCTCATTCATGGATAAGCCCATGGAACGCTCTGTCATTCCGATCACCGCTCTGTAATCGTCCAGAACAACAATCTGACCTTTTAAAGAAGTATCGAACAGGTCTGCATAGGATGTAATTTCCTTATCTATCTTTGATGTATTAACTGCAATACAGGCTACGCCGCCTTCATACGGAACGCTGTATACATTCCCCGGATCATAGCTTTCATCCAGATATGTATCATCAATATTGGACAGATTGGTAAGCTTCTCCTTATCAAGGGCTTCAAGTTTATCCTGTGCAATCAGATACTGAACTGCATAATCCGAAGGTAAGATCACATCATATGTACCCTCTGACTCTGATTTCAGCTTTGCAAGCAGATCCTCGTTTGAGGAATAGGTCGATACATTTACCTTAATTCCTGTTTCTTTTTCAAAAGCACTGATTGCCGAGTCCGAAACATATTCTGTCCATACGAATACATTAATGGAACCGTTCTTTGCTTCAGCTCCCGAACTTCCACATCCTGTCAGCATGGAAAACACCATTGCTCCTGTCATGATGAAACCTAATAATTTTCTTTTCATAATTTTTCCTCCTTGTATTAAAACCATTATTGTGACTGCTCCCACGGCCATCCTGCTCAATCATTTCTGCATGGCTGAACTGTTACGTTTAAATAAATCTCCCTGCGTTACGAGTACAAATACAATTGTTCCAACCAGAATCAGCGTTGACAAGGCATTGACATCCGGTGCGACACCACTTTTTACACTCTCCATGACTTTAAGCGGATACGTTTTTGTCTGACCATATACAAAGTAGCTGATGATTACATCATCTATGGATAAGGTAAAGGCCAGCAGTGCTCCTCCTAAAATTCCCGGAGCAAGTACCGGAAGCGTAACTTCAAAAAAAGTCACCAGCCGGTTGGCTCCCAGATCCATACTGGCCTCCTCAATGGAACTGTCATACCCGGCAAGCCTTGCCCTGACATTAAATATGACAAACGGGATACAGAATGTCACATGTGCAAGAATCAGAGTCAGCATTCCCCTTGGGATATTTACTTTTGCAAATATTGTCAAAAGTGAAATACCAAGTACAATCTCCGGAATCACTACCGGTATATACAGAAGACCGTCTATAATTGCCTTTCCTTTAAATTTGTACCGGTACATCCCTATTGCGCCAAGAGTTCCTATGATTGTGGCAAGTAAGGTACTTACTACTGCAATGATCATCGTATTTCCAAATGCTTCCAGCAAAGATGTGTTGTCCCAAAGCTTCACATACCAGTCAAAGGTAAAGCCCTTCCAGCTCATATATGGCTTTGTGGTGGTTGCATTAAATGAATTCACTACAATAACGGATATTGGCAGAAACAAAAATAAATATACCAGTGTACAGAATGTAATGCTTAATCTTTTATTTCTCTTTGCTTTCTTCTTTTTCTTCATCCGGGCACCTCCTATACACCAAGGGCATCCATGTCTCCACCCAGCTTCTGATAGATCTTAACCAGAATGAGTGTCACTACAATTAAAATAATGGATAACGCCGCTCCCAAAGGCCAGTTATTTCCGCTCTGGAATTGTCTTTCAATCAGGTTTCCGATTACATCCGAATTTCCGCCTCCCAAAATGTCCGATACAAAGAAATATCCGAGACACGGGATAAATACCATCAGACTTCCTGAGAAAATACCACCCGATGTAAGCGGAAGTATGACCTCAAAAAATGTACCGGCAGGTCTTGCACCCAGATCCGAGGAAGCCTCGAGTAAGGAACCATCCAGCTTTTCTATTGCGGTATACAACGGTAAAATCATAAATGGGATCAGACAGTACACCATACCAAGAATCGTTGTTCCCTGCTTATATAAGAAATCTATCGGTTCACTCACAAGATGAAGCTTCATCAGCAGACCATTCAGCCAGCCACTGCTTCCCAGCAAATTTCTCCATCCATATATCCGGATCAGGGAATTGGTCCAAAACGGAATAATAACGAGCATATATAAAATCTTTTTCTTTCTGCTCTTCGTACGCGCTATAATGTAGGAAAACGGGTATCCCACAAGGATACAGATCAACGTTGTTACAAGCGCTATACCCATGGACTGTGCATAGATTCTTAAATAATCCGTATTGGCAAGTCTTACATAATTCTGTAAGGTAAACTGAAAGGTCACATTATAAAACTCGTCAATCGAGCAAAAGCTCATCACCGCAACATAGATAAGGGGAACCGCAATAAGCAGCACCATAATAAGTGTGACCGGACCGACGGTAATCAGCGCCGGCAGGGTATTCGATCTGAATTCGTGCTTTGTCTTCTTTTGCTTCATAGGACACCTCCTAAGCCAATCGGATATTATTCAATTCCTCAAATATGTAATGGCTTTCATTATGAATCAATACGGCATCTTCCGCATCCCAATAGGGGAAACACCTGCTTCCTATTTCCGGCAGTTCCTGTCCTGCAAGACGTTCAATCTTCAATTCGTTGCCATTGGGAAGGGATACGATGCATTTCAGTACAGAACCCACATAAATATAATCCTTTACCTGTGCTGTTAACTCAAAGCCCTCTACCGGTTTCATGGCAAATTTCATTTTTTCCGGTCTCACCGAAATCGTAGCATATTCCAATAGGGAAAAGTCCTCCGGGCATTTCACGGATACCGCCCCGTTCTCCAGTGTCAGTGTAGCGATGCCATTTTCTATTTTGGTAATACAGCCATCATAGATGTTTGTCTCGCCTATGAAGGTGGCTACAAACTTTGTTGCAGGATGCTCATAAATCTCTGCCGGAGTTGCCAGTTGGTCAATGATACCATCATGCATTACCGCGATTCTGTCGCTCATGGTCAGCGCCTCTTCCTGATCATGGGTGACATATATGAATGTAATATTCAGCTTCTTCTGCAATCTTTTCAGTTCAAGCTGCATCTGTTTTCTGAGCTTCAGATCCAGCGCTCCCAATGGTTCATCCAGAAGAAGTACCCTCGGTCGGTTAATCAGGGCCCGCGCAATGGCAACTCTCTGCTTCTGTCCTCCGGACATCTGCGCCGGATATCTTTTTTCAAATCCGGTAAGCTGAACCATCTCCATCATTTCATAGACACGTTCCTTAATCTCTGCCTTTGGCACCTTCTTCATTTTTAATCCATATGCGATATTGTCATATATTGTTTTATGTGGAAAAAGTGCATAGGATTGGAATACCGTGTTGACATTTCTCTCAAATGGCTCCTTTTCCTCAACTCTCTCTCCTTCCACCATGATGGTTCCCGTTGTAGGCTCTTCGAAACCGGCGATCATTCTCAATGTTGTTGTTTTTCCACAACCGGAGGAACCCAGCAGCGTCAGGAACTCTCCCTCTTCTATGGAAAGATTCAGATCCTTGACCACATGATTGGTTCCGTATATTTTGTTTACACCTTCTATTTCAACAATCTTTCCCATGGAATCACCTCTCCATCTCTTAAAGTGCTTTTGATCCTCTCTCACCGGTACGGATCCGGACTACATCTTCGATGTCTCTGATAAAGATCTTTCCATCCCCGACATGTCCTGTTGCACAGGTCTCACGCATTTTCTCAACAATCGTTTCTACATCTTTATCCTCAATGACAACCTCTACCTTTACCTTCGGGAGTAAATTGATTGTCGTCTTAAATCCCCTGATTTCATTCACCGTCTCCTCGGTATCAGAAGATATTCCTTTCTGCGTTCCACAGCCCATCACCGTGGATAAGGTCATACCTCCGCAGTTAATATCATCCAGAATCTTCTTTACATCCTCAAGCTTCTCCGGTCTGATTAATATTACCAATTCTTTCATACTCCATTCCTCCTTCACTTTTATTTACACAAAGAAAGCTTATCCATCTGGATAAGCCCCTTTGCTTTTGCGTCTTTTATATTGTTTCTCTGAATATAGCGCATAAAGTTTTCTAATTCAATTCTCATGTTTTACCATTTTTCTACTCCAAAAGTGGTAGTTACTCAAATTCTTTTACCATTTTAAACAATTGTACT
This sequence comes from Anaerobutyricum sp., assembly GCA_963638365.1. Taxonomy (GTDB): domain Bacteria; phylum Bacillota; class Clostridia; order Lachnospirales; family Lachnospiraceae; genus Suilimivivens. The sequence continues at coordinate 35,530 of CAVHRK010000022.1, forward strand.
CTGTTTTTTATTCCCAGCTTCCGGTATATATTCAGGATATGCTTCTTTAAGGTATTTGGCGTAATGACCAGTTCTTCACATATCCGGGCATTGTCCTTTCCGGACATCAGATGCTTCAATATCGTATGCTCACGTCTCGTCAGATCATACTTTGTAACAGCCTCTGTCACCGTTATCTTATCCATACCTGTTTCCCCTGATTTGTAAAACTGCTCCAACCGGTAGGCCAGATGATCCTTAAGCATATCCAGCACAAAGATATCATCATAATGAAAATCTTCTTTTCCTATTGTCCGGTAAAAGGTAATTGCACCTAAAAATTTCTTATGTCTTGCAATTACAATCTGAAGTGCATAATGCCAGTTATTTGGCTTATATACCTTTTTATAATAATCCGTCTGCACTCTTGCTTCATCCGAAATGATATCCGTTTCTCTGTAGATCAGCATCTTACCGCTTGCCACAATTCCCCTGCTGTAATCAAGGTCCTCATACATTTCGGACAAATCCACATCGCAGTTATAGGTGACGGGATTACACAATAGCTTTCCCTCCTCCCGGGATGCCATATAAAAATCGGCACTGTCGAAGTCTAAAACCATTTTAAGCTGATCGAGAATTTCATATCGCATATCGTTAAAGCACTCTGTGGTGTAAATTTTGTAGATTATATTATTCAATATAATCCAGTCATTTGTTTCCATTTTCTTCATAGTTCACCCTCCTTTTACACACTGATATGCCGGAGCTTTGCTCTACAAAAATACAAACGGCAAAGAAGTCATGTTCAGCCTCTTTGCCTTAATTTCCTGCATCGTATCACATTTTGTTTTTTACGTCAATACGTGACTATGTCGGGTTTTGGACGGGTTTGGGATTCTTTCACTCAATGAAGCTCTATTAATTGAAAATTATTTCTGAAATTTTTTCCTCCCTGCAACATTTTCCGCTGCTCATCTGTATATAAGGTAGAACAGGAAAAATGTTCCTGAATCATATTCTTACAGTCTCAGCAGGCAAATGCTCCGACCTGTACTGAATAGACAATGTTTCAATAATTTTCACAACAGAAAGGAATTTTAATTATGAAAAAAAAGATTGCTTTAACACTTTGCACTATGTTAACTTTGTCTGTGTGTGCCTGTGGCTCCGATGCCAAGAACTCAGAATCCGCAACGGATGCTTCGTCTGACACAACAGAAGAAATCATCCTCGGAAAAGATCCTGCAACCTGGGGACCTGAGCTGGATGAGGAAACCTCAGACGATAACCCCGGGGAGGATACGACCGCCTCTGTCGGCATGCCCAATCCTTTCGTAGAAGGTACGCTTGAAGAATGTGAAAAACTGGCAGGATTCGATTTCACGGTTCCGGAGCATTACGGTGATTATTCCGAACGCTCGATTCTTGCAATAGAAGGATATCTGATCGAAGCGATTTATGCGGATAAGGATCCTCTGGAAGGGCTGGATGATGACGCATTAAATAAGCTTGACTGGGAAACCATTGTCTTTGACAGCGACAGCCTGATGATCCGCAAGGCTCTCAGCCTGGATACCGCTGAGGTAACCGGTGATTATAATACCTACGAAGAGACCAACACACTTACCGTAAATGACCGGGAGGTCACAACCTATGGAAATAATGGGACAATTTCAGACGCTGTCTGGAACGATGGAACCTATACCTATGCAGTTATATCTTCCAAAGGACTTACTGCCACTGAACTCACTGAGCTTTTAGCAGAAATTCAGTAATTTCCGCCTTGTGAAATCCTACAATACCTTTTGCACAGCCGGGAGTCCTTGCTGTTCAGAATGAAATTTACCGATACCAGGGAGAATGATCATGAATCCTACGATTTCTTTTCCTATTATGAATAACGGAGTTTGGAGCAGAATGTTATTTCTGCTCTTTTCTCCAGTCCTGAGAAAAGGCTGCTTTCTGAGAAAAAAGATAATCTCTGTTTTTCAAAGAACTGCCTCTTACTCAGAAAACAATTCCTTGGAATGCACCAATCCGTATGAAGCTTCCTGCATACCGCAGTCTCCCAAAATAACAGCCACAGATGCCCGATTAAAGGAAGAAGCTGCTTTTCTTTTGAGCACCTATGGAAACCGAATTCTGCGGCTTTCCTATTCTTATCTGCACAATGAACAGGATGCCGAAGAAGTCCTTCAGGATACGCTTTTAAAATATCTGCAGACCTCTCCTGTCTTTGAATCCGATGAGCACCGGAAGGCCTGGCTTCTCCGTGTGGCTGCCAATCTTTCAAAAAATCGGATTGCTTATAACAAAATCCGCCATACGGATGAGCTCAATGAAACACTGATAGCCGAAGAACGGGAGGATCTCTCCTTCGTATGGGAGGCTGTAAAGCAGCTTCCCGAAAAATATCGTGAAGTGATTCATCTTTACTATCATGAAGGCTATTCCACCGCAGATATTGCCCTGATTCTTGAGCGAAAAGAAAGTACCATCCGCTCCGACCTGCGTCGTGGGCGAGAACAGTTAAAGATTACCCTGAAGGAGGTGTATGACTTTGCGTAAATATGACGAAATCATGGAGCATCTTGTTGTAACAGAAGAAATGGAACAGCGGATTCTGTCCAATATCAACAAAACCTCCGTAAAAAAGAAAAAGACAGTAATACCCTTTACCTCCTATCAGAAGCAGCTGGGTATTGCCGCCTGCTTTGCCGTTCTCGTTCTGGCAGCCTTTCTCACCAGCGGAAAATTCTGGAACATTCCGCAGAATAACCCCTCTGCACCTGCTGTTCAGGAAGAGCTTGCAGAAAGCTCCGATTCCGGAATGCCGAACTCCGACGAACTCGAAGCCTCCGCTCCCTCCTCCAATACCGGAACCATGGTCAGCGGCTCCTTTGAAATTACAGAGCTTGAGGATGCTGCTGCACTCTCATCTGTCATTGGTTTTCCTGTGGAAGACCTGACTTCACTTCCCTTTGAAGTCCGTCAGGTGACCTATTATTCTTACTTTAATGATTTTGCTGAGATTGATTATACCGGAGATGGGCAGTCCCTGATCTACCGCAAAGCAAAAGGAACCGAAGATATTTCCGGCGACTACAACGAATATCAGAATGACAAGCATCTTACGATTCATGGCTTAGATATTCTATTAAAAGGAAATTCCGAAAGGTACACTCTGGCTGTCTGGACGGATGGCACCTATGCCTATGCCTTAAGCTTTGAACAGGAAGTTACGGAGGAAGAAATTACAGCAATTATTTCTGCCATTTCATGTCCCACAAAACCTTAACGTAAATCACTTCTCATATACCAGATAAGGGACAGAACTGGTATTTCATTCTCATTATGCTTCTGCATAAAACCTCCTGCTGCTATCCCGTATCGCCATCAGCGAGCCTGCGAGATGTTTCATCATTATCCCAGATCCGGCTCACTCATCAACGTAATATGGGAAGCTGTTTTTCCTTCCGATTCAAAGACTACAATCCGGTTCTCCCCCCGCTTCAGAAGCGGTCCCGGAATATACAGTCTCTTCTGCGGTCCCTTCTCCCAGAAGCGACCCATGTTTACTCCGTTTACCAATACACAGCCTTTTCCCCATCCGTCCAGAGAAAGAAATGTATCGGCTGCCTCTTTTGCTTCAAAGACAAATTCATAAAATCCAGGAGCTCCTTCCTTCGCCTCTTTCGTGTAATCCAGTTTCGAAAGATCTTCCATGGGAAGGGAATACTGTGTCCAGTAAAAATGCTGATGCCCGTTCAGGGTAACGCTCTGACCAATTCCCTTTCTCTGCTTTTCCAGCATGGGTCCAAAATTTACCCGTCCCATATTTTCCATAAGGATCTGGATTTTATCGCCCTTTTTCACAGGCGGCAGAAATTCATGTTCACTTAACAGCTCCCGGTCATAAAGCGTCATTACCTTCTTTGCATCTGTAAAGATGACCGCCCGGTCATTTGCTTCATATAACCGGATTTTCTCAAGGTCACCCTCATCCTTAAGTGGGCTTTCATACAGGATATAGCCATATCCCTGTCCCAACTTTTCCATCGGCTGCGGAAACAGGCTTTGTGTCGGTTCTGCCAGATTTTCGAGATTCCGGAATAAATCAGCACTCCGGCTTATGGCAATTTCCCCATAAGCCTTCCCCCCGGGAGATTCTTTGCGGACTTTATGATAGAGAGAATCACATTCCTTCAGCCATTCCTGATCAACATATTTACAGATTACCTTCCGGAAAGCTTCGTATTTCGGAGTCAATTGACCATCCTCTGTAAGCAGCGCATCATAATCATAGCTTGTGACATCCGGAGTCAGTTCGTCATAATAATTAGAACCATTCATAAATCCAAAATTCGTTCCACCAATGAACATATACAGATTGACATGCCCTCTTCTCAGGATTTCATCCAGATCCTTCACATGCTGTTCGATATCCCCGGTTGCATGCTTCCCGGCACCCCAGTAATCAAACCAACCTACCCAGAACTCCATACACATCAAAGGACGGTCCGGTTGTATCTGCTGCATCCGGTCAAACTGTTCTTTGGCCTTGGAACCAAAATTTCCGGTCTGTAAACAGCCATCTGCTTTTCCACAGGAAAAGCTGTCTCCCCATGGGCCATCGGATGTAATAAGCGGAACCTCACATCCCAGTTCTTTCATCATGGACTTCAGGCAATCCAGATACGCATGGTCATCACCATAATATCCGTACTCGTTTTCAACCTGCATCATAATAACAGGTCCGCCTTTTGTAATCTGTTGTGGTGCAATGACCTCAAATAACTTCTCATAATAGGCTCTGACATGCTGCAAATATGTTTCATTACAGCACCGCAGCCTGATTCCATCCTCTGTAAGCAGCCAATAGGGCAGTCCGCCCAATTCCCATTCTCCGCAGATGTATGGGGTAGGACGCAGGATCACCATGAGTCCCAGCTTCTGTGCCGTCTTTACAAATTCTGCAATATCCAGGATCCCCGAGAAATCAAACTGTCCCTTTTCCCGTTCGTGCAGATTCCATGGAATATACGTTTCCACTGTATTGCACCCAAGAGCTTTCAATTTTTCCAGCCGATCCTGCCAGTATTGCGGTACAATCCGGAAATAATGCATGCCTCCGGAAATGATTTTAATTTTTTTATCATCTAAATAAAAATCATCTCTGATTTCAAATGTATGAGGTATTCCAAATTGCATTCTAATGCCCCTTTCTGTCATAATCCCTGATTGCCGGCACAGACGATACCATTTCACCTAAGCTTTTCCAATACTGCTCCACAGCTTCTTTGTCCCGGATACCCTCTTCCAGAGCATCCAGTTCCTCACAAAATCCATGCTTCACTGCTTGTTTATCTTTTCCACAGCTCACTTTCTTATAGTAGTTCTGCTCATACTGTGCCTGCGCCCATTGATCCACCGGTGGTTCTTCCAAAATGAATTCATTTCCGGAAAATACCGCCCGGGTTCCTTTTCCGCGTAAACAGATGCTGACAGCCTTCCGGTTTACAAACACATTTCCGTGCAGTTCTACAGGAAGACTTCCATCCTCTACCAGAATTCCTTCCTGATCATTCACACTGATGTTATATTGCAGAATGGTCTTCTCATATTCGCTGTTGTAATTCAGATTACTGCAGTCCAGCCAGAATCCACCTTCATTATCATGGGTATAGTTATACTGGAAAACAATGGTTCCTGCCGTACCCCAATCCGTATCAAATGCAGTGCCATCTCCTGTAAAAAGACGGGTAAAGGCTACTTCATTCCGTTCAATCAAGGCATCCTTTACCGCACACACCCAGATTCCCGCAATCAGAAGTGTTTCTTCTTTACTTCCTAACGTCCCGGCATCATAACAGATATTTCCGGATATCAGCGGTGAAATACAATTTGCAACAATAATGCCATCCGAACCCGTTCTGCTGATCCGGTTTCCACGCACCACGACTGCTGTATGGTGAATATCCACAACAAAATCCTCTTCCTGATTGACACGGATTCCGCTTGTTTTCACATCATGGATGTCATTGTTTAAAATATGAATCCGGTGAAGATGATTCTCTTTAGATGATCTTCCCGGCATAGTTACATAAATGGCTCCATTCCAGTACATGCTCTCATACACGGGACGGCTTCTGCGGTTTTCACCGTCCACCTGCGTAATCTCGCATTCTTCTACCGTAATATCCTCCGTGATGCCTAAGGGACTTCCCTCGATGCAGATTCCCTGGCGTGCTTTCCGCTCTTCACACCGGTTTAAAATCCGCAATCCCTGAACGACATAATGAGAGCATCCCTTCAGCCATACCGCTGCATAATTTCCCATCCCGTCAATTTCCGGTATGCTGCCTTCTCCATAGGAACCAATCCGGATCTTTGCCTCTTCGCTTCCGTTTCCTTTCGGTTTCAGCGTTCCTGTAAAGTGCTGTCCGCAATGCAGCAGCACTTCATCCCCCGGCCGCAAAAGTACTCCGTTTACACGGTCCAGTGTTTCCCATGCCGTATCTACAGAAGTGCCGTTCCACTGATCGCATCCTTTTTCGCAGTCAATATAATATCTCATTTCCGCTCTCCCAATACAAAATGAATCACACCGCAGTCATACTGTGCCCAGATTCCATGTCTTCCCTCGTCTCCGGAACGCAGACGATCTACCACATAGGTTCCGTCACCTTCAAAATGACCTTCTTCGATCTTTAATAACTCCATATTGTGTGCCTGATGCTGGAACAGGAACATATTTACCGGTACACTGCCATCTGTCCGATCCATTTTCTGCCAATACAGACGTACCTTATGGCCTACCAGATAATATTCATTCTCTGCAACCCGGAATAAGAATCCTCTTGCCGTTTCTTCTTCAATACTCTTTGGCACATAATTAATATTCACAAGATCCTTACTGTGACGGTAATCCATCGCTACCCATCCGGTATAATCCGCTCCGGCGCCTGCATAGGATACCCTGCAGAGCCAGTCACCAATTTCCAGTCTGGCAGCATCCTGTCCGATGTGCTGAGTCAGGGTGTACATCTGATCGGTTCCGCGGTATTTTTCAATTAGTCCCCTGGCATTTTCAAGCATGGTAAAGGAATGCATAATCCCCTTAGCACTCTCTAACAGTTCTCCTTGTTCATCAAGGCAGTTCTCCACACCGAAAATGTGATAACCAATCGCTGCATGCCTGCCGATGGCTTCAAACATCATCGTTGCATTCACATTCGTCGGTCCTGACTCCGGTACAAAAAAGGCCCTGTCATATGCTGCGTAATTTTCCTGCGTCCGTGCAATCAGATCCGGCTGCATTTCATAGATATCGGGCGAAACCGCATCCAAAGCTTTGATGGTCTCCTGCCATACCGGAAGTACCTTGGAAACCGGACCTCCGGACGGATAGTCAAGACCGGCCACACTGAAGCCACATTCGTTATTCCGATCCATCCATACGTTCACATACATAAAAATGTCGTAGATCTCTTTGCCCGCTGCCGCAATCTCATCAATATACCTTGCTGTCGTATAGGCCATGCAGACTTCTGCTCCAAATCTGCCAAACACCTCCCGGTAAGAACCGTGCCCTTTTTGACCGGCTCTTTCCCATTCTCTGTGAAGCATTCCCTGATCCTTCCGTGCAAGTTCAATGAGCTCCGCCGGAGCTTCTCCTTCAAAGACTTCTGTTGCTTTCTCACTGAAATCACGGATGGAGGCTGCGTACATTCCACACTCGTTTTCCACCTGTACGGCAAGAACCGTTCCAACCTCGGAATCATATTCCTTCAGAAATTCCATCAGTTTACAGAATGCTTTCTTATCCTGTTCCTTATTTGCTTCATAAAAAGGAGATAATACCGTAGTTTCCGTTCCATCCACACACAGGCATCTCGGGAAACGGTTCCGATCGCGTTTTACCCATTCCGGCGTATACTCCATCTGTCCGTTTTTCCAGGTACCAAACCACAAAAATGTCGCATGAAGATCATGATCACGTACTCTGTCAATGATTCTCCGGATATAGGAAACGTCAAAAATACCTTCTTCTTTTTCAAATGCATCCCAACAGATCGGAATGGCAACCGTATTGGCTCCAATCTTTTTTACACTGTCAAATGCCCTTTGGGTATCCTGCTCATATTTGTCTCCCTTCGCTGCCCCTAGCGCATATCCGGAAGAATTCTGTAATTGTGCTCCAATGGAGAAAAATGGTTTTCCCTCTACAGTAAAAATTTCATGTCTGCTCATTCTGTGTTCTCCTTTCTCTGCCGCTATTTATAGCTTGACAGGCTGATGCCTTTAATAATCTGTTTCTGGAAGATGGCATAAATGAGTAATACCGGGATAATCATAATCGTAGCTCCTGCCATCAGCAATCCGAAATCCAGGGAATTGGCATTCTGCATCAACGCAAGGCCTACGGATAATGTATAATGACTATCATCATTGGACATAATCAACGGCCACAGGAAGGAATTCCATCCGCTGATAAATGTCAGAATAATCTGTAAGGATAAAATCGGTTTGGTCAATGGCATAATAATCTTCGAAAAGATATACACCTGCCCTGCTCCGTCCATTTTCGCAGCTTCCAGGAAGTCATCGGAAATGGTACTGATAAACTGCCGAAACAGGAAAATATTGAATCCGGATACCAGTGTAGGAAGTACAATTCCGGTAAATGTGTTGATCAGCTTCAACTGATTCATAATCACATAAATCGGAATCATTGTTACCTGGGAGGGAATCATCAAGGTACACAATACCAGTACAAAGAAGACATTTTTTCCCTTAAAATGAAACTTTGCAAAGCCATATCCTGCCATAGCATTAAACAGGACTCCCACAAAGGAATATGCCGTAATCAGCAGGGTATTTCTCAAATAAAGGTCAAACTGCATGTTCTCAAACAGGTTACTGAAATTGTCTGTCGTCGGCTTCTGCGGTAAAAAGGTCGGTACACTCTGTCCAATTTCCAGGTTCGTTTTAAAGGAAGAAAGAATCATCCAGAAAAAGGGGAAGCATACCATGCAGCCAAGTACTAACAGAATTATGGCAAGTATACCATTATGGAGCATTTGTTTTCTTTTCATTGTCATCCCCTCCTTCCTAATCCTTATTCCGGCTCTGTCCCCAGAGCTGGAGCAATGTAACCACCAGAATAAACAGGAACAGGATAACCGAAGCTGCCGCCGCCTGTCCGAATCTTCCGGACCAGAAGCCGGTTTTATACACATAATACGTCATGGAGATCGTACTGTTCGCAGGTCCCCCCTCCGTCATTACATAAACCTCTTCAAAATACTGGAACCAGCCAATCAGTGTGGTTACTGTAACGAAAAATACGGAAAATAGAATGTTGGGAATGGTGATTTTAAATAACTGCATCAGCTTTCCCGCTCCGTCCAGGGACGACGCCTCATACAATTCCTTCGGAACAGACTGCAGTGCAGCCAGGAAAATTAACATATTAATTCCCATGTTTTTCCATACCGAAAGCATTAATAACGAATTCCTGGCAGTGGCCTTATCCTTTAACCACAGCAAGGGCTCTCCTCCGAAAAACCGGATCACATCATTAAATAAACCAATCGAAGGATTAAACAAATACAGCCACACAATAGAAACTGCTATCATATTCGTTACAGAAGGTGAATAAAAAACGGCTCTGAAAAACGAATATAGCTTCTTCTCTCCACCACGATTTAAAAGATAAGCCAGTAGGAAGGATACAACAATAACACTGGGTACTCCTACAACGACATAATATAAGGTGTTGGTGATTGATTTCATAAATACCTTATCTGAAAAAATCGTTGCATAATTCTTCAATCCGACAAAATTCATCTGATCCCATTTTCCAAGCTTTGCAAGTCCCAGATCCGAGAAACTAATCCCGAAGGTAATGAGAATCGGAAGAATTGAACAGAAAAACAAGATCAGTACTGCCGGTCCGATTAACAGATAGGGAGTCATATTCTTTCGTTTTTTCATACCATTTACCATACCTTTCCAGTAATGCTTTGATAAGAAAAGCCGGGTAAGACTTTTCTTGTCTGCCCGGCCTTTCAGAATTTCTTAATTGCCGCTATCCAGCAAATTCTGTGCAAAATCATTCAATTCATCACATACCGTCTGAATATCCTCTTCTCCTGCGGAAATACGTTCATAATCACTTACTGCCTCGATACCGATTTCCTCGATTTCAGGAACCTTCGGGAACGGCTGTGCATGCTCGATCTGGGCTCCAAATACGGATAATACCGGATCATCTGCAAGCTTCGGATCTTCCCATGCTTCTCTTACAGCAGGAAGTGAACCGGATAATTCATTGTACTTTAATTCATTTTCAGTACGTGTTAAGAACTCAATCAGTTTTACTGCTGCCTCCTCGTTGGTTGTCCAGGTAGGAATTACCAGGTTTGATCCTGCATATACAGAATTGTTATTGGCAGGTCCTGCCGGCCACTGTGCAACTGCCCATTTACCATCCATATCGGAATTAGCTGCCATCTGGCTTGCTTCCCATGTACCGCCAAAGCAGGCTGCAATTTCACCGTTTGATAATTTGACATAGTTTGCAACGCCATCCCATACACGGTCTGCCAGTCCCTCTTCATAGAAGGAATTTAAGTATTCCATTGCTTCCAAATATTCCTTCTGGTTAAAGACTGCCTTTCTGTCTTCCGTAACAACAGCTGATCCGGCCTGGAACGGATAATTAAATAATTCATTATAATTATCTGCAGCGCCAATCATAAACGGTGTAATTCCGGTCTTTTCTTTAATGTCTCTGCAAGCCTGTTTAAATTCATCCCAGGTGGTTGGATAGGTGTCCCAACCTGCTTCTGCAAAAATATCGGTACGATACAGATTGCAGTAAACGTCTGTAATCCACGGTACTCCATAATACTTGTCATCCATCTTCAGGGATTCATAAGATGCGTCAAAGAAACGGTCTTTGCTAAAGCCTTCTACGCTGTCTACATAATCGGTCATATCAATAATGGCATCTGCGGTTACCAGTTCTGCGGTTCTGGACACTGCGGTCTGCATAACATCCGGTCCGCTCTGGGAGGCAATTGCGGTAAGGAGCTTTTCGCTTAGGTTCTGCCAGGGAATGCTCTGTACATTCACCTGAATACCAGTCTCCGCTGTAAACTCTTCAATTAACGGATCAATACCGGATGTGCTGTCCCCCATGTACCAGAAAGTAATGGCATCGCCCGATGCTGTTGTTGTGTCTTCCTCTGCTGCCGCATCATCTGATGTGGTATCCTCCGAAGTATCCTGTGTTGTCTCTGTAGTGCTCTCCTGTGCTGTGTCCGCTGTCGTGTCGCTTCCGGTACTGCCTCCGCATCCTGCCAGAAGACCTGCAACCATTACTGCACTCATAAGTGCTGCTACTAATTTCTTCTTCATAGTTGTCCTCCTTCGTTGTCTGGTAGTTTTACTAACCCCATGCTGCTATTCTGTATTATCTGCATGCCTTTTCCTAGTTGTCTAACAAATAACAGCCTTTCATTGTTCAGTTTGTATACTAGAAACCGATTTCATATTTATATCATACTACACTTTGTTCATTTGTCAATAGGTTTTTGAAATCGGTTTCTTAATTGTCATTTCATACAATTTTCTAAAAATTAATTTGTTTATTGTGTCTAATAAAGCGGTCATGACAGAATCCGGACTCCATACCTAAGTACCAGAAAAAGGACTGCCAATCTCTGGCAGTCCTTTTTCTTTCCCGATATAAGGACAACGGTAACTATTCAGAATAGTTACGTTAATATTTTGCTGCACCGCTGCTTTCCTTCACAACCAAAACCGGTTCTATCACCTGCACTCCGTTTTTTTCCTTCCGGATTTCGTCTCCATCCGCTGCTGCAATGGCCGTTTCCACAAGAATTTTTCCATAGGAATCATAATTGTAATCAATACTGGTGAGTTTGGGTAAAATAATGTCACTCAGATAGGTATTATCATAGCTTACTACAGAAATATCTTCCGGAACCTTCCATCCATGTTCTCCAATGCTCCGGATCACCCCGGCTGCGGAAAAGTCATTGATCGCAATTACTGCAGTGGGTATCTTTCCCTCTTCAAACATCCTGTTCATCCCATCATAACCAGAGGCATAATTATATTTTCCTTCAATAATATAATCCTCTCTGAACTCAATTCCATATTTCTCAAGAATGTTCTGATAGGTGCGATACTTAACACAGGTAGAATTAACCGTTCTGTTTCCCCCTATAACTGCGATTTTGCGATGACCAAGAGAAAGAAGATGTTTCATCAGGAATTCTGTAGCCTTATCTGCATCAATCATAACATAATGAGCCTTATCCACAGACCTCATTCCACCGATCACAACCGGAGTCGTCCGCAAAACCTGTTTTAGCTTCGCCACATATTTGGATTTTGTTTTCACATCATCCACGGCTCCACCCAAATGGATAATCGCTGCTACCTGATGTTGCTGCAGCATATCAAACTGCTGCGTTTCCAGATCAATATTTCCCAGAGAATTGCACACCAGCATTGTATATCCACGTTTTTTTGCTTCCTCTTCGCATAAGACATATAATTCTGCATAATATGGATTTCGAATATCTGCTACAATCATGCCGATTGTCTTACTCCTCGTATCAGACAACCCCTTAGCCAGCGCATTCGGCTTGAAATGATATTTCTCAATTAATGCTTCCACACGCTCCTTTTTATCTTGACGAACATTGGCGCTGTTCGTCAAAACACGGGAAACCGTTGCCGGTGAAACCTCTGCCTCCCTTGCAATATCATAAATTGTAATTGGTCTATTCTCCGTCATATTTTACTTCCCCTATCGGATATTTTGAAACCGATTTCGCATTTTGATTTTATCATACCCGAAAAGTAAAATGATGTCAATGTCTACAAAAACAGACCGGCATTCCTATGATCAGAGAAGACTTCTTGTTTTCCCAACAAGATAAAGAGGAATATTGGTAAATGCACCATCCTTGCGATAACCGCGCTTGGAGAAACGCAGTGCATGCTCGGGATGATATTCGTTAATGTATCGTTTAAATGAGGGTGCTGATTTGTCATCCCCGCCTTTTGCTTCAACAGGAATAATTTCTGTCCCATTCTGCAAAACAAAATCGATCTCACTGTTTTTATCAGAGTAATATCGTGGCTCTACCTCAAACTGTCCACGAAGCTGCTGCAGGACATAGTTTTCAGTCAATGGCCCTTTGAACTGGTAGTCCGCTTTTAAAAGAATGGCGCTATTATCAATACCCGCCATGTGTTTGAGAAGTCCGGTATCAAAAACAAAGAGCTTGAACTGATCCAATTTATCAAACGCAGATAAGGGATGCTCCAGCTTGGAAACATTATAAACCCGGTTGAGCATTCCAGCAGATACAAGCCACTCAATCGCTTCTTCGAAATCACGTGCTCTTCCACCTTCACGGACAGCCCCATACATAAATTTTTCATTCGGCTTTGCAAGCTGTGCAACAATACTACGGAATACCATGAGAATCCGCCCACTGTTGACCTTTCCATTATGCTTGGAAAAATCATTTTCATAGATCTCAAGCAATTCACGCTGAATCTGTGAAACCCGCGCCGGATCTTTATGTCTGACCCACGACTCCACGCATTCCGGCATACCACCAATGATGAGATAGTTGTTATAAGCTTCTAACAACCTGGTATGAAAAATTTCCTCAATCGGCTGCTCTTTCTGAATATCTGCATAATAACCATAAAGTACAGAATCAGTTGCCTCAAGAAACTCTTCAAAGTTCAATGGATAAATATCCAACAGGTTGACCATGCCAACCGGGTAAGATTTCGGACTCGCTAAAAGAGTGCCGAGAAGACTTCCAGCTGCAATAACATGATATTCGTTTGCCTTTTCCCTAAAATATTTGAGTGTATTCAATGCTTCTGGACATTCCTGAATTTCATCAAAAATAACCAGCGTTTCCTCCGGCATAATCTTCTCACCGCATATCATGGAAAGCAGTTCAATGATACGCTGGGGGTTCTTATTCGTCTCGAAAATGGATTTCAGTTCCTCCTCCTCATCGAAGTTGAAATAAACGCAACTCTGATAACAGCTCCTGCCAAACTCTTTCATGAGCCATGTCTTTCCCACCTGTCTTGCCCCTCGCAAAACAAGCGGCTTCCGTTCCTCATCATTTTTCCAATTTATCATATTCTGAATTGCATTACGTTTCATGGCAGCCTCCATCCTTTCCATTGGATGATTATAGTATAACACATTTTTCTGTAATTATTAATGATAGTTTTGCACACTTTTTCTGTAATTATTAATTATATTTTGCACGCTTTTCCAAATTTTTAAATTAAAATTTACACATTTTTCCGGATCTTAAAATTAGAATTTACACATTTTTCCATATAAAATACAAGATTATACCAGTCAGGTAAATAGCAAATTTAACTTCCGTTTTGCAAAAGTAACTTCTGGTTGAATTGTT
>CAVHRK010000023.1:0-7515 GCA_963638365.1 Anaerobutyricum sp.
ATCGTACCCTTCTCTGAGAGTAAGAAAATCAAAATTATATGGATCTTTTGTGATTTCTTTAGCAAGGTCGCTGCCAATATCGGGGAGTAGTTTTTCAAAATTTGTAATTGCTTTGCCTTCTCTTTCATATAAGTTTGTATCAAGGAAATTTAAAAGAACAGCTCTTGACCAGTTATTTTCATATGTTTTTTTGACGAAAAATAAAGCTTTATCTAAATTACCTTTACATTTATTGATTATCTGTATATGATGTCCCCATGGAATCATGAAAATACAATCGTCAACAGCTTGTTGACGATTTGCATTATTGTATAAATCGTAAAAATATTTCATATACTTTAAGTTGGTTACAGAAAACGACCTAACATCAGGCAGGGCGTCTTGTAAATCAAGACTGAGATTTTTGAAAAAGGATTTTCCATATTTGGCTTCATTGTAACTTTCGGATATATCATGTCCAATAGACCAGTAAAATAATAGCATTTCTTTATTAACTTTTGTTGCAGCTTTTATCTGGCTGTTGCGAAATCTTAAAGAAACTTCTTTAATCCATTTTGAATATTCTGTATTAGTTTTAATAATTTCACTCATTGTGTATAGAACTCCTTTTAAAATATTATATGTAAAAATGAATTCGCTCATTGGTATTATTATGAATGTAATCTTGTAAGTATTTTATTTGATTACAGAAAGGAGGTCAAGCAGATCTTAACAGGCAGATGTAATGTGCTGTTTGGTCGAATTTTTTAGAGATATATTCAAAAAATATAATTATGATGGAAAAGACACATGGACGGATGAAGCGGGAGTGGAATGATACAGAGTTGTAAAGAGAAGCCTGTAAAAACAGGCTAACTCTGAATCTCCGCAAGTGCTTTTTTGAACTGGACGGCAAATAAAATCGATGTAAAGGTGACTGCAATGATATCCGCGATGGGCTCTGCCATATAGACACCTACGGTCGGATTGGAAACGAGGTGCGGCATGATATAGATCAGCGGAATCAGCAGTACAAATTTACGGACAACAGCAACAACAATGGAGTTTACCGCTTTGCCAAGGGAGGTAAAGGTCATCTGGCACGCAATCTGGATACCGAACAGGAACAGACCGCCCAGATAGATCCGCAGCATGGGTGCCGTGAAGTCGATAAGAGCTGCATCGGAAGTAAAAATGCTGACAAATGCTCTTGGAATAAGCTCGACAGCCGCCCAAAGCAGAACAGAGTAGGTCAGGCAGGTAATCAGAAGCAGACGGAAAGTTTTCTTTACCCGGTCGGCATTCCGTGCGCCATAATTATAACTGGAAACCGGCTGGGATCCTTGTGCGATTCCCTGAAGGGGAAGCATGGCGAACTGCATGACACTGGTTAAAATGGTCATTGCGCCGACGGCAATATCGCCACCATAGCGAAGCAGGGAGGAATTGAAGCAGACGCTTACAATACTCTCGCTTGCCTGCATAATAAAAGCAGCAAGACCGAGTGCGACGCAGGGAACAATCACCTTTGCTTTGAGAAGCAGACAGGTTTTCCGAAGACGAATCTGCGTTTTCTTTCCGCAAAGGAAAAGGACTACCCAGATCGTGGAAATGGCCTGTGAAAGGACCGTTGCAAGGGCAGCGCCCTTTACACCCATATGAAGGCCAAAGATGAATACAGGATCTAAAGTAATATTACAGATCGCACCGATAAGAACGGAAAACATGGAAACCTTCGTAAAGCCCTGTGCCGTAATAAAGGCGTTCATGCCAAGGGTCAACTGGACAAACAGGGTGCCGAACGCATAGATCTGCATATAATCCACGGCATAACGGATGGTATTTTCGCTGGCACCGAAAGCCAGTAATAAATCTTCCCCAAAGATCAGTAAAATCACAGTCAGAAGTAAAGAAACCACAATTTGGAGAGAGAAACAGTTTCCTAAGATCTGTTCAGCAGAATCATTGTCCTGTTTTCCCATATAGATGGATGCTCTCGGTGCACCGCCGGAGCTGACAAGGGCTGCAAATGCAGAAACAATCATAATGATCGGCATACAGACTCCGACTCCGGTAAGGGCAAGACTTCCTTCCCCAGGGATGTGTCCGATATAAATCCGGTCTACAATATTATAAAGCATGTTGATGAGCTGGGCGATTACGGTCGGAATCGAGAGCTTGAGCAGAAGCTTTCCAATGGGTTCCGTACCTAAAAAATTCTTGTTATCCTGCATAGTAATGATCTCCTTTTGAATTTGCGTGTTATTCATCCAGCATCCGGCGGGCGTTCCCTGCCATCGCTTCGATAATTTCCTTATAAATACTCATATGTTCTCCGGATATATTCCGGGTAAGTTCCTGATTGAAATTTTGCTGCATTTCCTGGCCGGCTTTAAGAATCGGCTGAGCCTTTTCGGTGCAGGAGAGCAGAATCTTGCGCCGGTCTCCGGCAACCGTTCCTCTTTGCAGGTAACCGGCGGTTACCAGTTTCTCCACGTGAACAGAAACCAGATTCTTTTTGATGTTCCGGAATTCGCTGATCTGCTGGGCAGTGCATAAATCCGGGTTATTTTTCAGAAACATTAAAATATCAAAGGATACCTGTGGAATATCGAATTCCCGCAGAATCGGTTCACACATCTTATTATAAGCGTTCAATGCATCGTGGAAAAAAGCCACAAAGGTAGATGAATCCATTAGCTGCCTCCTTTTTGAAAAGTATTTTTTTGAACTGTATGAAATAATACAATGTATTGTGAGAAAAGTCAAGAGAAATAAAAGGAAACAACTCTTGACAAAGTGGGGAGTTTTGCTTAAAATTCCATTAGTCCATAGATGGACTAATTAAGAGGATACATAGGAGGCAGATATGGAAGATACGATCAGGGACCAGATTGCTCAATATTGTAATTTACTGAATGAGTGGAATGTTTCTTATGAAGAATATGCGAAGTCTGTAGGGCTTTCATTTACCAGTCTGTCGATTTTAAATGCCATGTACCGGAATCCGGGATGCACGCAGAAGGAGCTGGCCGAAGGCCTTTTTTTACCGAAACAGACGGTTAATGCGGTGATTACTTCTTTTTTGAAAAACGGATGGATCCAGTTGGAGGAGCTGCCGGAGGACCGGCGCAATAAGACGGTCTGTTTTACGCAGGACGGCATGGAAGCAGCAGAGAAGATTGTAACGAAGGTTAGGGAATGTGAGCGGAAAGCCATGAGCAGGCTGTCCAAAGAGCAGAGAGAAGCCCTACTTACGCTTACAGAGATTTATATTCATAGCTGCAGTGATGCAATGAGAGACTAGATCAGATGGTCTTTTGCTAAATAGTCCGAATTTGGACAATATGTATTTTGTACTTTTGATTTTAAGGAGAAGAACAATGGAAAACAATGAAATGAAATTAGAGCACAGGATTAATTTCCGATGGTTGATTCTGTTTGCGATGCCGACGATATTATCCAGTATCTTTGCAAGTTTGTATTCGACGGTAGACGGGATTTTCGTGGCGCGCTGGGTGGACACGAATGCGTTGTCGGCAATCAATATTACAATGCCGATGATTTCCCTGTCATCCGCGCTGGGAATGATGTTTGGCACCGGAGGAAATGCTCTTGTTGCCCGGAAAATCGGAGAGGGAAAGCAGGAGGAAGCAAGAGAAGATTTTTCCCTGTTGATGCTGGTAGCATTTATTTTCTGTGTGGTATTAGTCATTGCCTGTTTTATTTTCCTTGATCCGTTATGTTTTTTTTTAGGTTCCGATGACACGCTGCTGCAGTATTGCAGAGAATATATGATTCCCGTTTTTATTGCGCTTCCGTTTACGGTATTTGGAACGGTATTTCAGCTTAGCTTTATTACGGTAGGAAGAGCCGGTTTTGGAGCAGCTCTTTCTGTGTCTGGCGGCATACTAAATATCGTATTGGACTGGCTGTTTATGGCAGTGTTCGGATGGGGGCTGGCAGGAGCCGCGATTGCGACAAGCATCGGATATGTCACGACTTCTGTCGTAGGTATGATCTGGTTCAGTGTAAACCGTAAACAGGTGCTTTATGTTGTCCGGCCCAAATGGAGACCGAGGACCATTATTGACAGTTGTGTGAATGGTTCCTCAGAAATGGTCAGTGTGCTGGCATTTTCGGTCATTGCCATTTTATTTAACCGGATTCTTATGAATCTGGGTGGACCGGATGGAGTTGCCTCCCTTTCAATCATATGGTATGCACAAGGATTGTTTGGCGGTCTGTTCCGTGGATATATTAACGGAATCGCTTCGGTAGTCAGCTATAACTTAGGCCGCGGTAATAAGGAAAGACTTGCAAAGCTGTTTCGAATCAGTATCGGTACGATTGGTGTGACCGGACTGGTGGTTACCTTTGTCAGCTATCTGCTCGGTGGGACGGTGGTTGATTTCTTTGCAAAAGGGAATGTCCAAGTAGCCTCGATCGCCCTGCACGGATTTCATATCGTGGCAACCAGCTTTGTCATGATGGCAGTTAATGTATTTGCATCGGGATGGTTTACCGCATTAAATGATGGAAAGACCTCGGCTATTTTATCGTTTTGCCGTACCATCGTTTTTATGGTCGTACCGGTGCTGGTGCTTCCGCAGATTTTTGAGATGGATGGAGTATGGATGTCCATTACGGCGGGTGAAGTATTGAGCATGATCATGAGTATTTATTATTTTATCAAATATCGACATGTTTATAGCATGGAATAGGGATTTGCAGGATCGTTTGAGAAGAAGCCGGCGTTTGGAACGCCGGCTTCAAAAATGATTTATTTCCCAAGTACAACCGAGAGACTGATCTCCTTTTCCGTTTCGCTCAGGTCGAGATCGCCGCCGTCAGCGACGGTTACACGCAGTTCATAGAGCGTACCTTCAGTCAGTTCCGTTACGGCTTCACCATTCTCGTCTGTGATCGACCACAGCTCTGCGGAAACCTGCGTCAGCCTGTCATCGATGCCATAGGCATAGAGTGTCAGGTCGGAAACGCTGCCGGAGAGGTTATTCATGCGGAAGGCAACTGTGGTGTTGGGATGCACGTTGCGGACGCTTACGCTGTTGCGCCAGCTTGCGACTTCACCTTCGCCACCGTCCTGTGCAAACTGATTCTGTGAAAGAACATTTCTTGCTGCCTGATCGAGATCGACCTTACGGTACGGAAGCTCCGGCAGGTGGACGAAGCGATCCTGCAGGCGAAGCAGTTCCAGATAGCCCGTCGGGCAGTAGAGCGCGTTGCCGCTGTTGCCGGCATACATACCAATGGCCATATTGTTGTAACCGTATTTGTTGGAAACATCCATCGTGAAAACGGTCTTTCCGGTTTCGAAGTCCAGAATGATATACTGCCACATGCCTGTGGTCAGATCCTGTACGTAACCGTAGATATATCCCGTTGCGGTGGAAAGTTTCATGATCGAGGTGTCACTTAAGTCGTTTCGACACCAGATGCTCTTCATTTCATAGCCGTCAGCCGTTTTCACGGTGTCCACGCGTTCGACACCGGGCGCGATCATGACATTGCCCTTCATGAGCCAGTTCTGGTCATAAATGTTGGCGTAGCTTTGAATCGAGGAGTCGTTGTTGGGATCGGCAAGCCCTGCATTACCGGCGCCAAACCAGTTGCAGACGATGGTGCTGACCGTGCCTTCGCCGTCATCGTAGACGATTGCGGAGTTTTCAACGGCCACCTGATAGCCATCGGGCAGATCATCCAGAACCGGGCAGCTTGCTACAACTTCGCCGGTCTTCATATCGAGCGCCAGCAGGTTTACGGGATCCTGATTGTCGGTGAACAGGACGAGGTTCGGCGTCAGCGTGGGAGAGCAGCCGCCGCCCCAGGCAAGACCGCCGCCGGTTGTCTTATCGCCTTCGCCGCTGACTTTTGCACCGGCACTCTCATATGGCGTGCACCATACGACATTGACACCTTCTTCGGCACGCAGCAAATAGCAGTTCTGGTTCGTCAGAATGACTGCGCCGTCACGGGAGGAAGCGATGCCGTTTTCGGCACCCTCGCCTGGGGTCAGTTCGTAAACGAAGACTGCGTTCGAGAGATCCACCTGTCCGCCGTTTAAGATTGTGTCGATGGCCGGACGGGCAATGTAACCGATGACACCCTGCTGCTGGCGTTCCGGATAGATGCGGAAGCCACCGGTGGCAAACCAGAGGTTCCCGTCATAGTCAAAGACCACGGACAGAAGATTCTGTGTCAGCTCCTTGCCAAGTACAGTTTCTGCTGCCGCCTTGATATCAATATCCAGAACCTTTTCAAATTCGGGGATAACGCTGCCGTCTTCCTCCGTCGCACGCAGCATCAGTACGTGATTGTTGCTCGTGGGGCAGACGATACGGTTTTCCGAATCCAGGAATGTGTAGGAACTCTGGATGACATAGCCGCCACCGTCATGCTGTGTGGGAGAGAAATAACCGAGCGTCTTTGTCTCTTCGGCGTTGAGATCCCGGATGGCGATACCGCCGAGCAGCGGTGCAACCGCGTGACCGTAGCTGTCAAAATAGATGGCAGGTGAGGCATTTGCGTTCGTCGTTTCATAAGAAACGTTGATCTCAGGGTAAATGCCAAGCGGCAGAATTTCATCCGTTGAGTCGGTGTTGTAGCCGTCGTGGTGGATGTTCGCATCGCTCTTGGCCATGTAGGGGTTTTCTTCTACCTGCTTTGGCTGTAAGGCTTTTACGGACAGTGCAGTAGTTGAAAGCTCAGTTTCGGTTTCAGGCACAGCCTCTTTTGCAGTTTCAGTTTCCTGCTCCGGTGCGGAAGGCTCCTGCACAGTCGTTTCCTCCTGCATGGGCGTGGGCTGTGCGGGCTGCTGCGTTTGACTGCACGCTGTCATACTAAAACACAGCGCTGCCGCCAGCAGCAGTACCGGAACAGAACAGATCTTTTTTCTCTTTTTCATAAAAAATCCTCCTTATGATTGTTCGCTGTCTGCTTAGAATAGGCAGACGGCATGTCTTCTTCAAACCAGACGGAAAGTCCCTGTTGGAACGCCTCTGCTGGTACCGGCTCAAGCAGAAAGTAATCCACACGCAGCCGGAACGCGTGCAGGGAAAAGTCCAGCTCACTGCACCAGATGATGCGTGTCTCCGGACAGAGTGCACGCAGATGCTCAGCAGCGTTCAGTCCGTCGATGCCCGGAAGGCTGATGACAGCATTGGTTGGCGGCGCCTTTTGCGCAGCCTCAAAGAACCATTCCTGATTGAGGTAGCGGTCTATCCTTGGAAACAGTCCTTTTTTCATGCAAAAGCAGGAAATCTGATCCGAATAAAAGGTCTCCTGTGCTTCGTTTTTTGCCAGCACGGCAATGCGGTACATATTTCGAGCCTCCCTTCCCTGTTTGTTCTGTTCAGTATAGACGGCTGCGGCCGTTTCCTGCAATCCCTTTGGCACGAAATCCCCAATTCCGGCACGAAATCCGGATTTGCCATCGAGGACAGGTAGAGCGGGCTCAATAGTCACCCGAGTTTCCCGTTTTGTAAACGAGTTTCACATTTTGAAAGCGACCTTCAA
>CAVHRK010000024.1:0-29463 GCA_963638365.1 Anaerobutyricum sp.
GGAATGGTGGCTCTCAAAGTCCGGACAGGTGGCTCAGAGAGCCCCGGAATAATCACAGGGGAACTTCTAAGTTCCTTCGTAAGCTCCGGAATAAAGGTGTTATGCACTAGAAATATAGAATGAATTCAGGAATAAAAAGAAAGGGGAAGAAATATGGAGGATAGTTTTCAGGTGATAGAGAATTACCTCATGGTGAGAATGCCGGAGGAAATCGATCATCACAAATCAGTTTACATAAGTAAAAAGGCAGATGATTATATCATGCAGTCCGGGGTAGGAAATGTGGTCTTTGATTTTGAAGATACGAAGTTTATGGACAGTTCCGGAATTGGAATCATCATTGGCAGATACAAGAAAATCTCTTATTTTGGCGGGAAGGTGTTCGTGATTAACACGGATACGCGGATTAAGAAAAGTCTGATGATATGTGGTTTACATAAAATTATTGAGATTATGGAGTAGAGAGGTGGACATGGATACGAAAATGAACACAGGTAAGGAAACAAAAAAGATGGTGAAAAATGAGATGGATCTGCGGTTTGATGCAAGGTCGGAGAACGAGGCTTTTGCGAGGGTTGCGGTTGCAGCGTTTGTGAGCGCTTTAAATCCAACGCTGGAAGAAATTTCGGACATTAAGACAGCGGTTTCCGAGGCGGTTACGAATGCGATCATCCATGGATATGAAATTTATGGAGTGGAGGAGGAAGAACTTCTGGCAGAAAGAATAGCACACGGGCTTGCGGTTATGCCACAGGTTTTCCTGCATGGCAGAATTGAGGGAGATGTGCTGGATCTGGTAATCCGGGATGAGGGCTGCGGAATTGCGAATATTGAGCAGGCGATGGAGCCGCTTTATACAACCAAGCCGGATCTGGACCGGTCGGGAATGGGCTTTTCCTTTATGGAGGCATTTATGGATGACTTGGAGGTGGAGTCGGTGGTTGGACAGGGCACTACGGTACATATGAAAAAGAAACTGGGAACGACATCATGGATTGAACAAGAGGAGTAGCCCATGGTGGATAATGCAGTACTGATTGAACGCGCACAGGCAGGAGAAAAGGAAGCACGTAAGGTACTGATAGAGCAGAACCTGGGACTGGTTCATCACATTGTGAAGCGGTTCACAGGAAGGGGAATTGAAGCGGAGGATCTGTTTCAGATCGGAACGATTGGGCTGATGAAGTCCATTGATAAATTTGATACGCATTTTGAGGTGAAGTTTTCGACCTATGCGGTTCCGCTGATTGCAGGTGAAATCAAGCGGTTTCTGCGGGATGACGGGATGGTAAAGGTCAGCCGCAGCATCAAAGAGAACGGGATCCGTGTTTTTGCGGCAAGGGAAAAGCTCTTAAAGGAAAAGAATGGGGAGCCGACATTAACCGAAGTGGCGCAGGCCACCGGGCTTACGGTGGAAGAGGTGGTGACGGCTATGGAGGCCAATCATCAGGTGGATTCTATATACCGGTCTGTTTATGGAAAGGACGGCAAGGAAATTCTGCTGGTGGATCAGCTCAAATCCCATGGAGAGGAAACGGAAGAGCAGATTATGAACCGGCTGATGGTACGGCAGCTCCTGAAGGATCTCGATGAAACGGAAGAAAAGCTCATCCGTATGCGGTACTTCCAGAATAAAACGCAGACGGTTGTGGCAAAGGAGCTGGGAATCAGTCAGGTACAGGTGAGCCGGATGGAGAAGAAAATTCTGCTGCGGCTCAGGGAGAGAATAAAATAAACTTGTCATAAAATGGTGAAACAGGTAAACTATAGAAAAAGAGTCATAAGGGAACAGAAAGATGAAAGTGAAAGAAATCCGGGAGAAATACCCTTATTTATATGAAACACATCTGCATACGAAGGAGGCCAGTGCCTGTGCAAGAAGCTCGGCACAGGAGATGGTGCAGGCAGCGAAGGACTATGGTTATGCAGGAATTTTTGTTACGAATCACGCATGGTATGGCAATACCAGTGTGGACCGGTCGCTGCCATGGGAAGAATGGGTGCATGGGTTCTGTGCGCCTTTTTATACGGCGAAAGCGTATGGAGACCAAATCGGCCTTTCCGTGTTCTTTGGATACGAATCCTGTTATCAGGGAACGGAATTTCTGATTTACGGGGTAGATGAAGAGTGGCTCCTGACCCATCCGGAAATTAAGGATGCCACGATTGCCGAGCAGTTACAACTGGTACGGGAGCATGGTGGACTGGTAATGCATGCACATCCTTTCCGTGAGGAGGATTATATTCCCAAGGTCCGGCTTTTCCCGGAGCTGGTGGATGGCGTGGAGGGCATCAATGCAACGCATTCGAGTCACTTAAGCACCTCCCACAATGATCCGCGGTTTGATGAAAGAGCGATTGCCTATGCGAGGGAACATGACCTGCCGATGAGTGCAGGCTCCGATGTGCACAGCACTTTAATGTTAGGAGGCGGGATTGCCTTTGCAACGCCGCTAATATCAGGGCAGGATTATGCAGAACGCATCCGCGGCCGAAAAGAAGATTATGTACTGACGAACGGAGATCACTGGTTTGACCGTTTCGGGAACAGGATTGACGACTGACAGGAGCAGGAAGATGAAATTGTTGCACGTAGCGGATCTTCACATTGGAAAGATCGTGAATGAATTTTCCATGCTCGAGGATCAGAAATATATTTTGGAACAGATTTTACAGACAGCGATTGTACAGAAGGTGGATGCGATTCTGATTGCCGGTGATCTTTATGACCGGTCGATTCCACCTGCTGATGCAGTGGCTGTTTTTGATCATTTTCTGACAAAGGCTCTGGAGCATCAGATCAAAATGATGATGATTGCAGGAAACCATGATTCACAGGAACGGATTTCTTTCCTTGAAAATGTATTGCAGGCGCAGGGACTGTTTATTTCCGGTGTACCAAAGGAGAAGCTTAAGACGGTGCGTTTTCCGGATGTCGAAATCGTTCTGCTGCCCTTCTGCAAGCCGTCCCAGGTGCAGTGCAGCACCAGTGAGGAAGCCGTCCGGAAGCTGCTTTCGGGTTATTGGGAAAAAGAGAAGGAACAGGCAGCAGACGAAAAGAAAAGCCGGATCCTTGTGACTCATTATTTTGTGACGGACAGTGGAAGGGAGCCGGAGCTGTCGGACAGTGAATCCACGATCCATGTAGGAAGCCTTGACAATGTGGATGCTTCCGTGTTTGAGGGCTTTGATTATGTGGCGTTGGGGCACATTCATAAGAAACAGCAGATCGGGCAGCACCCCATTTATTATGCGGGAGCACCGTTAAAATATTCGTTTGGTGAAGCAGGAAGCACGAAGGGAATGCTTCTTGTTACCGTGGACGATGAGGGACTTAAGAAGGTAGAGGAGCTGCCGCTTACTCCGCTACATGATATGCGTAAGATCAAAGGAACGCTGCAGGAGCTTTTAAAGCAGGGAAGAGAAGAGGGGGCAAAAGCCCTCGACTATGTGCAGGCCTGTCTTACCGATGAAGGGGAGCTGATTGATCCGATGGAGACTCTGCGGAGCGTCTATCCGAATGCGATGCAGATTGTCCGGGCCGACAGGGAAGAAATCCAGATGGAATTTGATTTAAGATCTGTGGCAGGAAACGGCATTTTGCAAAAAAGGGATGCCGGTTCTTTGTTTCAGGATTTTTATGCAGAAATCAGGGAACAGGACATGACGGAGGAACAGCTCCGTTATATAACCGGTGTGATCCGGGAGGCAAAGGAGAGACTTGAGGGATGAAACCAGTAGAATTACGGATCAGTGGCTGGGGACCCTACAAGGATCTTCAGACGATTGACTTTACGAGGATGGAGGAACGCGGACTGTTCCTGATTACCGGCGCAACCGGAGCCGGAAAGACGACGATTTTTGATGCGATCATGTATGCCCTGTATGGCTGCATGAGTGGTGAAGTGCGGGAAAAGGGATCGGTGCGGTCAGACTTTGCAAAGCCGGATACGCCCACCTTTGTAGAGCTTTCGATGACGCATAAGGGCGAAAGCTATCACATTTACCGGAACCCGGAATATCTGCGTCCCCGCAAGCGCAAGGGAGCAGACGGGAAGGAACTGACCAAGGAAAAGGAAAAGGCGGTGTTGACGCTTCCGGATGGAAGCAGTGTCGAGGGCAGTAGTGAGGTCACCCGGAAAATCGAGGAGTTGCTTTGCCTGGATTACCGCCAGTTCAAGCAGATTTCCATGATCGCGCAGGGCGAGTTTACGAAGCTACTGACGGCATCCTCACAGGAAAAAACGAAGATCTTTCGGCAGATTTTTGACACCGGCCTGTACGAGAAGATGGCACAGATCCTAAAGGAGCGTTCCAACGCGATTTATAAAGAAGTGAGCGGATACCGCCACAAAATGGATGAGGATGTGGAGCTGTATCATCCCATGGAGGAGTCCGCAGAAAAATTTGCGACACTGGTGCAGGGGGAAGCCTATGATTATGAGGCTGTACTTGCGTTCTTAAAGGAAGAAAAGAAGCGGATCGCGAAGGAAGAAAAGGAAGTTCTTGCACAGTATCAGAAACTGGAGGAGAGGACGCTTGCACTGAACGGAAAGCTTGTGGAAGCGCAGAAAGCGGCAGAGCTGCAAAAGAGTTTTGAACGGGAAACAGACAGAAAGCGTCTGTTAGACAGCCGGAAGGAAGAAATGCAGCAGAAGGAAACACTTTTGTGGAAAGCAGACCGGGCAAGGGAAATCCGTCAGCAGGAGCTGCTATGTGAAGAGTCCGGTAAGCAGATCGATAAGATCCGTCAGCAGATCCGGCATCTTCAGGAGGAAACCGGATTACGTGAGCAGCAGATTCTTTCTTTGCAGAAGCTGCCGGAATATCAGGCAGATTTTGAAGCAGCCTGTGATTTAAGGGAAAAGCTTTCCGGGCAGGAACAGGAAAGTGAACATAATAATGAATTATGTAAACAGTTAGAAGCACAGTTGAAACAGTTACAGGAAGTCTACTTAAGACTGGAACAGGAAGAGACTCTTGCACGGCAGGCGTATGAAGAGACGGAACGGCTGTACCGTCATAACCTTGCGGGCATCCTGTCTTCGGAGCTTGAAGAAAACCAGCCCTGTCCGGTCTGTGGATCTCTTCATCATCCGGCTCCGGCTGCTGTCAGCGAAGAGCATCTGACGAAAGAAAAGGTCGATCAGGCAAAGAAGACATGGCTCCAAAAGCAGGAAAAGACGATGCGTCAGCATGGGGAAACCATGGCTGCGAAGGGAAAGGCAGAACAGGCGAAGGAAAAGGGCGGTGAACTTTTAAAATCCATCGGACAGATGCAGGAGCAGGAGGAGCAGCTTCCCGGAGAAATCAAGGAACTTCTGTTGAAATACACCCGGAAATCCTTTGAAGGGGAACTGAACCGGCTCTTAACATTACGTGTTGAGCGTGCAGAAAAGCAGGAGCAGATCCGCAGTCTGCAGGAGGAGTTTCAAAAGGAACAGGAGCTTTTCAAGGCGCGTGAAGAGGAATGGGATGCCCTCCTGACAAAATATGGCTTTGCTAAGAGGGAAGAGTATCAGGACAGCCTTCTTTCCAAGGAGCAGATTGAGGATGGGAAGAGAGAACTGCAGGACTATGAGAAGAACTGCAAGGCGAATGAAGAACTGCTGCAGCATCTGAAGGAACAGGTACGGGAGCTTGTGCTTCCGGATCCTGCAAAGCTTCAGGAGGAACTGCAGACCGCTTTGGAAGAAAAGAGGGCAGTGCAGCAGAGCCTTTCGAAGAAGCAGGAAAGCCGGAATCTCACGGAGAGAACCTTTACTTCTTTAAAAACAAAGCTTGTGAGTCTCAAGGAGACAATGGAGCGTTATAGTTTGGTCAAGGGACTGGATGATCTGGCAAACGGGAATAATAAGAAACGTCTTGTGTTTGAACAGTATGTTCTGATTTCCTATTTTGAAGAGATTCTGTATGCGGCGAACTTACGGCTGCAGACGATGAGCGGTGGAAGATATGAGCTGCGGCGTGTGCGGGGAATCGTGGATGCCCGCAGTAAGGACAATCTGGAAATGGAAGTGCTCGACTATTACACCGGCAAGTACCGTTCGGTGAAAACCTTGTCGGGCGGGGAATCCTTTAAGGTATCCTTAAGCCTTGCCCTTGGCATGAGCGATGTCATTCAGGCACAGAGTGGTGGAATCCGGGTGGAAACCATGTTTATCGATGAGGGCTTTGGTACGCTCGATGGAGAGTCGCTCGATCAGGCGTGTCTGGTGTTACAGGGTTTAACGGAGAGCAACCGGCTGATCGGACTCATTTCCCATGTGCCGGAGCTGTCTGAGAAGATTCCGGATCAGATCCGCATTCATAAGACGAATACTGGAAGCCGCGCCGAAGTTGTGATACAGTAGAAGAAATGGTTGTGGAACAGTTACAGGGATTGAAGGAAAGAGATTTTATGAGAAAGAACAGTTTATATAGAAGAATCGCCATGGCAATGCTGGCGGCACTCCTCTTAACCGGCTGTCAGCGCAGCAGTCAGACAACGCAGGACGTGGCGGAGAAACCTACCGTGGTGCTCACCAGCGGGTTTGCACGGAACGAAGTGTTTAAAATTGAATCCATGTCGGGGACACTTCCGGAAATTATGGTGTATCTTGTGAATATGCAGGAGCAGTACGAGGGTGTCTACGGGAAAGAGATCTGGCAGCGGGATCTGAACGGAATAACGCTTGCAGAAAGTGTGAAGGATACCGTGCTTGCCAATCTGGCACAGGTAAAGGCGATGAATCTTCTGGCACAGAAGCACAATGTGACACTCGATGAGATGGAGAAGCAGTTTGCCAAAGAGGCGGCGAAGGAATACTATGAGAGTCTTAACGAAACGGAAATTGCCGTGATGCAGGTTGATGAAGAGATCTTAACGCAGATGTATGAGGAATACGCCCTTGCCAACAAGGTGTATGAATATATTATTAAGGACATCAACCCGGAAATCAGCGATGATGAGGCAAGAACGATTACCGTGGATTATATTCTGATTAAGACTTATATGACGGACGGAACGGGGGCAAAGATTGAGTATTCCGAGGAAGACCGGGACGAAGCCCGTGCACTCGCTGAAGACATTTTACGGCAGGCCAAGGAAGAGGGGAGCGACTTTAAGGAGCTGGTTTTAAAGTACAGTGAAGGGGATAAGGGAACCTATTCTTTTGGAAAAGGCGAAACCGAGGAAGGCTTCGAACAGGCAGCCTTTAACCTCGCAACCGGGGAGATCAGCAATCTGGTGGAGACGCCGTCCGGCTTTTATATCATCAAATGCCTAAGTACGTTTGACAAGGACCAGACGAGTGCCAATAAGGTGAAGATCGTGGAAGAAAAGCGGGAAGAGGTTTTTGGCGAAGAATACGATGCATTTGCACAGGGACTTACACGGGACATCAATCAAAAACTCTGGGAATCTGTTTCGCTCGTGGACGATGAAGAGGTGACCACCCAGCAGTTTTTCAATATCTATCATGATTATTTTGGTTAACATAACGTAATGAAAGAACAGCAGAAGATGAATAAACATTGTCTTTAAAATTTGTTAGCACTCATTCTTGATGAGTGCTAAATTTTTCTTGACTTTTTCTGCAAATGGACTTACACTTACTGATATAAGAAAAATAGTAACTGTTCTGTAGATTTACAGTTACAAAAAGGAGTGATTATTGTGGCAGAAAAACACGGTAGTTTATCAATTAATAGTGAGAATATATTCCCCATTATCAAGAAATGGTTATATTCCGACCATGATATCTTCTTCAGAGAGCTGATATCCAATGGCTGTGATGCAATTACGAAGCTGAAAAAGCTGGATATGATGGGTGAATATACGTTACCCGAGGATTACAAGGGTAAGATTGAGGTCATTGTCAATCCGGAAGAGAAGACCTTGAAGTTCATCGATAATGGTATTGGTATGACCGCGGATGAAGTGGAAGAATACATCAATCAGATCGCATTTTCCGGTGCGACCGATTTCATTGAGAAGTATAAGGATAAGACAAACGAGGATCAGATCATCGGTCACTTCGGTCTTGGCTTTTACTCCGCATTTATGGTAGCAAACGAGGTGCACATCGATACCCTTTCCTGGCAGAAGGACGCAAAGCCGGTTCACTGGGAATGTGACGGTGGTACGGAATTTGATATGACCGAAGGAACAAAAACCGATGTCGGAACGACCATTACACTTTTCCTTAATGAAGATGTACTGGAATTCTGTAATGAATACCGCGCAAGGGAAGTTATTAAGAAATACTGCTCCTTCATGCCGACCGAGATTTATCTTTCCAGGGAGAACACCACAGAGACACAGACCATCAAAGCGTCTGAGAAGTTGGATACCGATGTGGTCATCGAGGAGATCAAGCCGGAGAAGGAAGAGGACGAGTTGAAGCTGAAGATTCAGAAGCGTCCGGAGCTGTTAAATGAAACACAGCCGCTTTGGATGAAGCATCCGAATGAATGCACGAAGGAAGAATATCTGGAATTTTACCGTAAGGTATTCCAGGATTACAAGGAGCCTCTGTTCTGGATCCATCTGAACATGGATTATCCGTTTAACTTAAAGGGTATCCTGTACTTCCCGAAGATCAACATGGAATACGAATCCATTGAAGGTGTGATTAAGCTTTATAACAACCAGGTCTTCATTGCAGATAATATTAAGGAAGTCATTCCGGAGTTCCTGATGCTGTTAAAGGGCGTCATCGACTGTCCGGATCTGCCGTTGAATGTATCCAGAAGTGCACTGCAGAACGATGGTTTTGTAAAGAAGATTTCCGATTACATTACGAAGAAGGTTGCAGACAAGCTTTCCGGTATGTGCAAGACCGAGAAGGAAGAATACGACAAGTACTGGGATGATATCAGCCCGTTCATCAAGTTCGGCTGCTTAAAGGATGACAAATTCTGTGAGAAGATGACCGATTACATCCTCTTTAAGAACCTGGATGGCAAGTATCTGACACTGCCCGAATGTCTGGAAGTCAATAAGACCGATCCGGATGAGGTAGAGGACAAAGAGAAAGAAGCAGAAACCGACGTCGTGGACGAGAACGGCAATGTGGTAAGTGAAGAGAAGTCCGATTCCGAAGAACCTGCGGAAGAAGAAAAGAAAGAAAAGATCATTTACTATGTAACGGATGAAAAGCAGCAGGCACAGTACATCAATATGTTCAAGGCTGCCAAGATGGATGCGGTAATCCTGACACATAACATTGACCAGCCGTTTATCTCCCAACTGGAAGCAAAGAATGAAGGAATCAAGTTCATGCGTATCGATGCCGATCTTACCGATACCTTTAAGGCAAAGACCAGCAAGAAAGCAGAGAAAGAGCTTTCCGATGCAGCAGAAGCAATCAGCAAGGTGATGAAGAAGGTCTTAAAGAAAGACAAGATTGCTGTTAAGGTAGAAAAGCTGAAAAACAAGAAGATTGCCTCCATGGTAACCCTTTCTGAGGAAAGCCGCAGAATGCAGGATATGATGAAGATGTATTCCATGCCGGGAATGGATATGGGGGGATTCGGAAAAGAGGGTGAGACTCTGATCCTCAATGCAAATCATCCTCTGGTAGAGTATGTGATGCAGAATACCGATGGCAAGAACGTCGATATGATCTGTGAGCAGTTGTATGATCTGGCTCTGTTACAGCATGCACCGCTTGAACCGGAAGCAATGGCGAAGTTCGTTCAGAGAAGCAACGATATTATGATGCTGTTAACGAAGTAATGAAATAATAGGTCATAAGCAGGACCTCTGCATAAAATATACTAAGTATATCTTATGCAGAGGTTTTTTATGCCTGAAAATGAGAATGAAACAGGAAGAGTCACCGGAGGAGAGACCGGCCGGCTGCGGATTATGGTGACTTCTTCCATTGGAATGATTCCGGTGCAGAATGCGCGGATTACCATTTCCTATAAAGGAGTACCGGATGTTACGGTAGAGCAGCTTAGTACGGACAATTCCGGACAGACGGAAACGATTGATCTGCCATCCCCGCCGATTGGTTACAGCTTAGAGCCGGATCAGCTGGAACAGCCCTATTCCGAATATAATATAAGGGTGGAGGCAGACGGCTATGAGCCGGTAGAGGTTTCGGGAACGGAGATTCTTCCGGAGGTAACGGCATGGCAGAATGTCGAGATGAATCCGTTGGAAACCGCTGAAGAGGAAAATGAAGTCATTGTGATTCCGGATCATACGCTCTACGGAGAGTATCCACCGAAGATTGAGGAGGATGAAATCAAACCCATTGAGGAGGGCGAGATTGTCTTAAGCCGGGTGGTCATTCCGGAATACATTGTGGTGCATGACGGTGTACCGGACGATTCCACTGCCCAAAATTATTACGTGCGTTACCGGGATTATATCAAGAATGTGGCATCTTCGGAAATCTATGCAACCTGGCCGGAGAGCACGATTTATGCCAATGTGCTTGCAATTATGTCCTTTACCTTAAACCGCGTTTATACGGAGTGGTACAGGAACAGGGGCTACAACTTCACGATCACCTCTTCCACAGCCTATGATCAGAAATGGATATATGGGCGCAACATCTATTCCAATATCAGTCTGATTGTGGACACGATTTTTGCAAACTATCTCTCAAGGCCGGGCGTGCGACAGCCGATCTTTACCTCTTACTGCGACGGACAGCGCACGACCTGCAGCGGATTGAGCCAGTGGGGGTCCAAGTACCTTGGCGATCAGGGGTATACGCCGATTGAAATTATCCGCTATTATTATGGAAGCGATATGTATATCAATTCCGCAGTGAGTGTATCGGGAGTTCCGGCATCCTGGCCCGGCTATAACCTGAGTATCGGCGCTTCCGGAGATAATGTGCGCACGATCCAGCGGCAGTTAAACCGCATTGCCCAGAATTATCCGGCAATTCCGGTTGTATCGGTGGATGGCATTTACGGACAGGGAACCGCAAACGCCGTCAGGACCTTTCAACGGATCTTCGGACTTCCGCAGTCCGGCATTGTGGATTTTCCGACCTGGTACAGCATTTCCAATATTTATGTGGCGGTATCGCGAATCGCAGAGCCCGGATGAAAGAAGAAATTTCATTACTGGAACGAGGTACGAGGGAACAGTAACGAAATTTCTGGAAAACATGGGAGGGGGTGTTCCCTCCCGTGTGCAGAGAACCTGACGAGTGCGAGGCGTAGATAAAGCTTGCATTTTTAATATGAATTTAGGTGCCGTGAGGGTGTTGCGAAAATGCAACAAAAAATGGTATACTAACTACGTATATGCAGATACATAGTTTACCGGAGGGATAAGTGGCGTGAGGGAAGCTGTTGACCGGATATTAGAAGGAAATTTTAATAATGATGTACATTCCTTGAACTTTTCGAGTCCATTGATTGAATTGAAGTTAGAACCCGGAGAGAAGTATGAGGGAAGCTTTACCATTTTCGGCAAACCCAATGTCATGACCGAAGGAGCCGTTTCGACTACCGAGCTTAGGATGAAGTGTCTTGTGGAGCATTTTATCGGATCTGAGGAAGAGATTCCATATGTGGTGGACACCGCCGGAATGACGCAGGGGGATTCCCTGAAGGGGGAATTCCGCATCATTTCCAATCAGGGGGAATATCTGATTCCGTATCATGTGGAAATTGGCAGCGAGAACCTGAATTCCAGTCTTGGAAGCATTAAGAACCTGTTTCATTTTACGAATCTGGCAAAGACAAGCTGGGAGGAGGCTGTGAACCTGTTTTTTTCGAAGGATTTCGAACAGGTTTTACAGGGATCGGATAAGCAGTATCTCAATACCTACCGGGGACTTGTGAAAAACGGCCGGAAGGAACAGTATCTGGAAGAATTCTTATTACAAATCAAAAAGAAACAGCAGATTGAATATATAATCGAAAATCAGGAGATCCGCATGGAAGATCCGCAGGGGATTACCGAAGGCCGTATTGTGATCCAGAGGAACGGCTGGGGGTATTCCAATCTTTTTGCGGAAGCCGAAGGGGCATTTCTGACGATAGAAAAGGATATCATCCGGGAAGAGGACTTCCTGGGGAATTGTTACCGCTTTTCCTTTTATGTAGATGAAGACAAGCTCCATGCGGGCAAGAACTATGGAAAGATCCGTTTCACGAATGCCTACACCTCATTGGAAGTGATGGTGATGGTTTATAAACAGCGGATTGACCGCAAACTCAATGAGGCAAACCGGCAGAAGAAGCATGCTATCGTGGAACTGATGCAGTATTACGAGGCTTTCCGGACGAAACAGATCAGTGCTTCGTCCTGGATGAATGAGACAGGGCTCATTATGGACCGGCTGCAGGAACTGGATGATCAGAATCCAGCTTACATGCTTATGCGGGTACAGCTCCTGATTACCCAGGAGCGGACGAATGAAGCGGAGTGGCTTCTCGGACAGGCAGATGAGCTTCTTGCGGGAAACTATAATCCGACCTTATATTGCTATTACATGTATCTTTCTACCCTGTTAAACCGTACGGAAGAGTATATTGACGAGATGGCAGAGCAGGTGGAGAAGATTTTTAAGGAAAATATGGATGACTGGCGCATTGCATGGCTTCTCATTTACCTTTCGGATGATTATTCACGGAGTCCTTCGAAAAAGTGGATTGTTTTGGAAGAGCAGTTTGCCAAGGGAGCGACAAGCCCTGTTCTTTATATTGAGGCTTACCATCTGATTCAGAATAACCCATCCATTTTGATGCAGCTTGGCGATTTCGAGATTCAGGTCTTGTATTATGCGGCAAAAAAGCAGCTTCTTACGACGGAAGTTGTAGAACAGACTGTATACCTTGCGAAGAAGGTTCGGGGATACCGCAGGCAGCTTTACCGGATTCTTTGTGCATGCTATCAGGTACTTCCGAACGACGAGGTGCTGCAGACCATCTGTACGATACTGATTAACGGCAATATTACGGGCAGGGAAGCCTTTGACTGGTATGAAAAGGGCATTGGGAAGGAACTGCGCATTACCCGTT
Organism: Anaerobutyricum sp.; assembly: GCA_963638365.1. GTDB lineage: Bacteria > Bacillota > Clostridia > Lachnospirales > Lachnospiraceae > Suilimivivens. The sequence goes on from CAVHRK010000024.1 coordinate 12,982, forward strand.
TGTATGAGTATTATATGATGTCACTGGAACTAAAGGATGGTGTGGTCATTCCCAAAATGGTGCTGATGTATTTTGCCTTTGACAGCAGTCTGGATAGTTTACATAATTCATTCCTGTATGCCTATGTCTATCGCAATAAGGCGGTTTATCCGGAACTTTATGAAAGCTATAAGGAGCACCTGGAACGGTTTGTGGTATTCCAAATTCTAAAGAAGAGAAGCAATAAATGGCTCGCTTATTTATATAAAAATCTGATTACGGAGGGAATGATTACCGAAGAGATCTCGGAAGGACTGGTAACGACCATCTTCCTGCAGGAGCTCCATCTGAAACGGAAGGATATCAGTAAGGTCTGTGTCATCTATGACAGTTTAAAGGAAGAACAGGTATATCCCGCAATGGGACAGGTCATGTACCTGCCGTTATATGGAAACAGTTACCAGATTGTACTGGAGGATTTCAGGGGAAACCGTTTTTGCAGGGAGGAAGAATATGAGCTTAACCGGCTGATGATTCCGGATAAGATTGCCGGGATGATCGCCCCTTATGTAAAGGATGAGATTCTGTTTGACCTGTGGCTGTGTGAGAAGGGACACCAGCTTCTTCCGATCAGTGAAAGCAATCAGGAGCATATGAAGCAGATCATGGAATCCCCACTTGTGAAGGAATCCATTCAGAAGGAAATCCGGTTAAAGCTCATGCAGTATGATTACGACCATGATCAGATGAATGAGCTGGATGAAGTCTTAAATGAACTGGAACCGGAGATGATTTTCCGTGACAGCATGTCCCAGATCGTGCGCTTCATGGTGATCCGTGGCATGTATGAGAAGGCTTATGAATGGATCAGCATCTGTGGCGGAGAAGGCATCGAGGCAAAGATTATCGTGCGGTTGTGCGGACGTCTCCTGGCTCTTGACGGCATGAAAGAAGATCCAGTGATGACCGCACTGATTTACCGGGCATTTCTGTCAGGAAAATATGACGAGCTTTTACTGAATTATCTGAATCTGTATTTTGAGGGGACCGTGAAGGAGATGCGCGATGTCTGGAGTACGGCAGAGTCTTTTGGCGTGGATACACGGATCATTGAGGAACGGATTCTGATTCAGATGTTATATACCGGCGCCTTTGTCGGAAATGCGGCGGCAATCTTCCAGAGTTATGTAAAGAAGGGAGCAGACCCTTCAGTAGAACTGGCATTTTTAGCCCAGGCCTGCTATGACTATTTCGTAAAGGACAAGGTGACGGATCCGTTTATCCTGAATGAAGCAGAGCGGATCTGGGAAGAAGAACAGGAGCTTCCGAAGGTGTGCAAGCTTGCTTATACGAAGTTTTATGCCGAGCATAAGGAGCAGACGAATGAAAAGGTTTCAAGGAACCTGCTCATTTTCCTGCGGGAGATGGTGTCGGAAAAAATGGTGTTTCCGTTTTATAAGGAATTTGCAGAGAACATTACCTTTATGCATAAATATATGGACAAGACCATGGTGGAATATCATGTTCACGATGGAAACCGTGCCGTGATTCATTATGTGATTGAACGGGAAGGAAATGTGGAGAGTGAGTACCGCAAGGAAGAGATGAAGAACATGTACGGTGGTGTGTGTGTAAAAGAATTCGTCCTGTTTTTCGGGGAACGTCTTCAGTATTATATCGTGGAGATCGAGGACGGGAAGGAACAGCTTAACGAGAGCGGAACCTTCAGCAGGAGTGACACCGACATGAACCAGAAGATCAGCCGGTACAATCTGATCAATGACATTGCCATGGCGCGGACACTGAAGGACTATGATACCATGGAAAGCATGCTTTTCGAGTACTATGATTATTCATATTTGTTAGAAGAATTATTTTCAATGAAGTAGGAGTGGGCCATGTTACAGGAAAACAGGGATTTGGCAGGAAAACGGAATAATGCAAAGATTGTCATCGGGTATGACCTGGGGAAACAGTTTTCCCAGGTGAGCTACTATGCCATCGGTGATGCAGATCCCTGTACGGTTTCCCCGGTGGCAGGCACCGAGCAGTATAATATTCCTACCGTGTTATGTAAACGAGTTGGTGTAAGCCAGTGGTATTATGGAAAAGAGGCGCTGAAGAACCAGGGCGAGGAAGGAATTCTGGTAGATCATCTTTTGGAAAAGGCATTGCAGGGAGAAGAAGTTCTCGTCGAGGAGGCGACCTTTGATCCGGTGGCGCTGCTTACCCTGTTCATTAAGCGAAGCCTTGCAACTCTCAATATGCAGGTTTCCTTAAACCGGGCAGAGGTCTTTATGTTTACGGTGGAGGAACTGACTCCACGTATGGTTGAGGTGTTGGGAAAGGTGGTATCGGGGCTGCAGCTTAAATGCCCGCAGATCTGTTTCCAGAGCCATATTGAAAGCTTCTATTATTATATGCTCCATCAGCAGGCAGAACTTTGGAAGAGAGAGGTTTTTGTTTTTGAATATAACGAGGAGCTGAAAACCCTGCGTTTTCAGTGTAACCGTCATACGACTCCCAAGGTCGTGTTTATTGAGCATCTGGATTATCCGGAGATGAAGAGAGTGGTCTGGTCGGAGGACGAGGCAGAGCGCATGGCGCAGCAGCAGGAGCTCGATGCGCAGTTTGGGCAGTTGTGTGAAAGCTGCTTACGGGAAACGGATGTATCGACGGTATTCTTAATCGGAGAGGGTTTTAAGGAGGGATGGACCAGGGAATCCTTAAAGATCCTGTGCCATAACCGGAGAGTATTTCAGGGTAACAATCTGTATAGCAAGGGCGCCTGCTATGCCGGAATGGAGAAGCTGAATCCACAGGGAAATACACGCGAATATGTTTATCTGGGAGAAGATAAGCTGAAATCCAATATCGGAATGAAGGCGCTGCGCCGCGGTGAGGATTCCTATCTGGCCATTCTGGATGCCGGTGTGAACTGGTATGAGGCGAAGACGGATTTTGACCTGATTCTGGAAAGCGGAAATGTATTGTGCTTTACGATTACCCCGCTGACCGGTGAAAATATTATGGATAAGACGATTACGCTTGACGGACTGCCGGAGCGTCCCCGTTGCACAACAAGATTACGGATCCATGCGGAGATGACAGCAATCCATACGCTGACGCTGGAAATTACCGATATGGGCTTCGGAGAGCTCTTTAAGAGCAGCGGCAGGGCATGGACGCATACCCTGCAGGTATGAGAAAACGGTATGTTAGATAACAGAAAGGAATTCAGATGGTAAGCCGAGTATTAATCTGTACAGGAAAATATGCCAACGAACCTTATCATTTAGAGAAGGTCTGTGTGAACGTATACTGCGTGGAAGAGCTGTGTTACCTGTTTGCAAACAATCCGTTTATGATTAACACAGAGATCATGGATAAGCATCTTTTGGAATGGCTGCGGGAACAGTGCGGTCTTCCGGAACTGGCAGACCAGCTTACGCTTGCCATGAAAAAAGGAATCCAGGCGGGAGAATTTGTTGACATAATTATAAATTATGTAAACTATTGTACCGAAGCAGAAATTGCACAGATGGATGAGATTCTGAAAAGCAATGCCGGATTAAATGACTTTGAGCGGAAGAAAAAGCAGGCAGATTACCTGTTGCAGAACAACCGGCATCTGATGGCACTTAGGGAATATGAAGATCTGAACCGGGATCTGCCCGATACGGAGAACGCCCTGCGGCCTGCCATTTATCATAATATGGGGTATGCCTATGCAGGACTTTTCATGTTCGACATTGCGGCGAAGTACTATAAGCGTGCCTATGAGATGTCGAAGGACGAGGAGTCGGGATTACAGTATTTATCCTCCTTGCGGAGCTATCTGTCGGAGGAAGAATATATCCGCTTTATTGCGGAACATTCTGAATACCATGAGCTTTCCCTGGCGCTTGAAAGGAAGATTACAACGGCGAAGGGAGAGTTTGAGGCTTCACGGGAAAACCGGATGCTGTCGGCGTTGAAGATTTATAAGGAAGAAGGAAACGTGGTTTCCTATTACGAAGAAATTGACAAGATTATCTATCGGCTGAAGGAAGATTACCTGCAGCTTGTTGAGGAATAAGAATGGGTTTATTACAACGGATTTTTAACTGGAAAAAGGATTACGGGGATGAGGAGACTTTCGAGGTCGAGGAATGGAATGAAATTGTCTATGACCGTGACGATTTACAGGTCCATAACCGGAAGCAGCGTGAGGAATACGTGCGGGGGTGTCTGGAGCAGATTGCGGAGGCATCCAGAGAGGTAGAGAATCTCCAGCACGAATATCAGGTGGTGACGTCACATCTTAAAGATATTGAAGAAATTGAGGCGCTGCCGGAGAGCGAAAGCCGTCTGTTAATGGAATGTGCCAGACGGATGGATACGCTGGAGAAACAGCAGTCCGGCTATAAAGAACGTAAGATGCGGATGTCGGATGAAAAGTTCTATCAGATGGAAAGCATGGAAGAGGAAGTACAGGAGGCGTATGAGAAGCTGGAAAAGGCCGAAGAATACCAGAACCTGATTAAGAGGGACCTGCGCCGGCTTGACAGTGAACGGCAGGCTTACGGTTTCCGTAAGATCGAGCTGCGGCATCTGATGAAGGATACCCGTTCCATGACGATTGTCTGTGCAACGGCAGTTATCTTTTGTCTGTTCCTGCTGCTGCTTTTGCAGTATGTATTCTCGTTTGATGTGAAGATCGGTTATCTGGCAGTCGGAGGAATCGGTGCACTTGCCATTACCGTCATTTTCTTAAAATATAATGACGCGGTACGGGAGCTTTCCCAGGTAGAGAGCGGAATCACCCGTCTGATCCGGCTGCAGAATACGGTGAAGATCCGGTATGTGAATAATACGCATCTGCTTGACTATCTTTATATGAAGTACAATGTCAAGAGTGCACAGGAACTTGGGCGGGATTATAAGCAGTATCTCGAAGAAAAGGACGAACGCCACAATTATAAACGGGCAGAAATCGAACTGGATTCCACCCAGCAGGAGCTGTTACATATTCTGCGCCGGTATCAGGTGAAGGATCCGATGATCTGGCTGCATCAGACGCAGGCGCTCCTTGATAAGAAGGAAATGATTGAGATCCGGCATAATCTGATTATCCGCAGACAGTCCTTACGCCGGAGAATGGATTATAACAAGGAAGTTATTGCCGGAAAAGCGAAAGCAGAAGTGAAGGATCTGGTTGAAAATTACCCCAAATATGCCAAAGAAATTCTGGGCATCGTGGCGGAATATGAAAAGGATTTCACTTGACTTTCCTTAGTGTGCATGATAGCATGAGTATCGAACATACTTTATCATGCTAAAGAAGTAGCGTGATACATAACTAACCTGTGAATACAGGACTAAGGAAGGATGGAGAGATTATGAAAAAGTTACTCGCAGTTTCTATTGCAGCCGTAATGATGACCGGATTACTGGCTGGATGCGGTGCCAGGGAGAACACCGCACAGGATACACAGACACAGGCAGAGGAAACACAGAACGACAGCGAACAGGCAGATGCTTCTGCAGAGGGAAGAACCTTTACCGTTGGTTTTGATGCAGAGTTCCCGCCTTACGGCTATATGGATGAGAACGGTGAATATACCGGATTTGACTTAGAGCTTGCCGCTGAGGTATGTAACCGCAACGGATGGACACTCGTAAAGCAGCCGATCGACTGGGATGCCAAGGATATGGAATTAAGCTCCGGCTCCATTGACTGTATCTGGAACGGATTTACCATGAACGGACGTGAAGATCAGTATACCTTCACTGTTCCTTATGTAGATAACAGTCAGGTATTTGTTGTAAAGGCAGATTCCGGAATCACATCTCCTGCAGATCTTGCTGGAAAGATCGTCGGAGTACAGAAGGATTCTTCCGCACTGGCAGCCCTCGAAGGAGATGCAGCAGATCTGGCAGCCACCTTTGCAGAGATGACACAGTTTGCAGATTATAATACCGGATTCCTGAATTTAGATGCAGGTGCTGTGGATGCGATCGCCGTGGATATCGGAGTTGCAGATTATCAGTTGGAATCAAGAGGGGACGGCTTCGTGATCCTTGATGAAAAGCTGGCAACCGAACAGTATGGTATCGGCTTTAAGCTTGGCAATACCGAATTAAAGGATCAGGTAGAATCCACCCTGCTTGAAATGGCAGAGGATGGAACCTTTATGGAAATTGCAAAGAAGTATGGCTTGGAAGACAGCGTTTGCTTAGGCAAATAAAGAAGTGTTCCGGGGGCAGAATGAAGATTCTGCCCCTGAATAGTTATGTCAACTTAAATACACAGGAGTAGGGTATGAATTTTCAGACAATTATATTGCAATTGGGACAGGGAATGCTGGTAACGGTAGAAATCTTTTTTCTGACGTTACTTTTTTCGTTACCGCTGGGACTTTTGGTGGCTTTTGGCAGAATGTCAAAAAATGTGTTGCTAAAAGGTATCAGTAAGATATATATTTCTATTATGAGAGGTACGCCGCTGATGCTGCAGCTGATTGTGGTATACTTCGGACCGTACTATTTATTTGGCAGTAATCTGAAGGGATACCGGTTCCCGGCGATTATCATTGCCTTTGCGGTGAACTATGCAGCATACTTTGCAGAGATCTACCGTGGAGGAATTGAATCCATGCCGGTCGGACAGTATGAGGCCGCAGAGATTTTGGGCTATGGGAAGGTGCAGACCTTCTTCAAGATCATTTTCCCGCAGGTAATGAAGCGGATTCTGCCGTCAATTACGAATGAAACGATTACCTTAGTGAAGGATACGTCTCTTGCCTTTGTTTTGTCACAGGCAGAGATGTTCACGCTTGCCAAGCAGATTGCAGCAGCCGAAACGAGCATTATGCCGCTGATGGCAGCCGGTGTATTTTACTATATCTTTAACCTGCTTGTGGCAGCGATTATGGAACGGATTGAGAAATCCATGGACTATTATCATTAGGAGGTGGCCGGAATGAGTGAGACTTTATTACAGATGAATCATATCAGAAAGCATTTCGGTGACCTGCATGTACTGGAGGACATTTCCTTAGAGGTGCACCGCGGTGAGGTGGTTTCGATCATCGGACCGTCCGGTTCCGGAAAGTCCACGCTCCTTCGATGTGCAACTTTACTTGAAAAGATGGATGGAGGAGACCTCATTTATCTTGGAGAAGCAGCAGCGAAGGAAGAGAATGGAAAGTGTGTGTATGCCTCCAAGGCAAAATTAAAACAGATCCGGAAGTATTTCGGACTGGTTTTTCAGAATTTCAATCTGTTTCCGCATTATACCGTATTAAAGAATATTACAGACGCACCGGTCTGTGTTGATAAAGTACCGAAGGAAGAGGCTGTGGAGAGAGCAAAGAAGCTTTTAGAGCAGCTCGGACTTGCCGATAAGGCAGATGCCTATCCGTGCCAGCTTTCGGGCGGACAGCAGCAGAGAGTTTCGATTGCAAGGGCACTGGCCCTGCAGCCTCAGATTCTCTTTTTTGATGAACCGACTTCCGCACTTGATCCGGAGCTTACGGTGGAGGTGCTTAAGGTCATTAAGGAGCTGGCAAAACAACATATGACCATGATTATTGTGACACATGAAATGCAGTTTGCAAAAGAAGTGTCCGACAAAGTCATTTTCATGGAAGACGGTCATATTAAGATGCAGGGAACTCCGGAAGAGATTTTTGCTTCTGAAAATGAACGGGTAAAGGAATTTATCGGAAAACTGAACGCCTGATCGGATGTTATTGCTTGTAAAGGACATGGGGAAACCGATGCTCTTTTCAAAGATATAAACTTTCACGCATGAATGGAGGATAATCATGAAAAAAATGGAACAGCTTTATGAAGGAAAGGCAAAGAAGGTATTTGCAACAGAGGATCCGGATGTTGTTATCGTGGATTATAAGGATGATGCAACTGCTTTCAACGGCGAAAAGAAGGGAACCATCGTAGGAAAGGGTGCCATCAATAACCGTATGACCAATCACGTATTTAAGCTTCTGGAAAAGGAAGGAGTACCAACCCATCTGATCGAGGAGCTGAGTGACCGTGAAACTGCTGTAAAAAAGGTCGATATTGTACCTTTAGAGGTTATTATCCGTAATGTGGCTGCAGGAAGCTTCAGCAAGCGTCTTGGAGTACCGGAGGGAACCCCCTTTAAGGAGCCTACCATTGAGTTCAGTTATAAAAATGATGCTTTGGGTGATCCACTGATCAACAGCTACTTCGCTGTTGCCCTTGGACTTGCTACCTGGGAAGAGATTGATGTTATTAAGAAGTATGCTTTTAAGGTAAATGAAGTACTGAAGGCTTATTTCCTTCAGGCAGATATCAAGCTCATTGACTTTAAGATTGAGTTTGGCCGTTTCCATGGAGAAATCCTGTTAGCCGATGAAGTATCTCCGGATACCTGTCGCCTGTGGGATGTTCACACCAATGAAAAGCTGGACAAGGACCGTTTCCGCCGTGACCTTGGAAATGTAGAAGAAGCTTACAACGAAGTATTCAAGAGACTTGGACTGGCATAGGAGGAAAGGAATGAGCACAGACAGATATGTAAGCCCTTTGTCAGAGCGTTATGCAAGTAAGGACATGCAGTATATCTTTTCTCCGGATATGAAGTTCCGTACCTGGCGTAAGCTCTGGATTGCATTGGCAGAGACCGAGATGGAATTAGGACTTTCCCAGGATGGAAAGCCGGTCATTACCAAAGAACAGATTGATGAATTAAAGAGTCATGCCGATGACATTAACTATGATGTGGCAAAAGCAAGGGAAAAGGAAGTGCGCCATGATGTCATGAGCCACGTTTATGCTTACGGACAGCAGTGCCCGAAGGCTGCCGGCATTATCCACCTTGGTGCAACAAGCTGCTATGTGGGAGATAATACCGATATTATTGTGATGACAGAAGCGCTCCGTCTTGTGAAGAAAAAGCTTATTAATGTATTAAAAGAGCTTGCAGATTTTGCAGATAAATATAAGGCACAGCCGACGCTGGCCTTTACCCATTTTCAGCCGGCACAGCCGACTACCGTTGGAAAGCGTGCCACCTTATGGATGCAGGAATTCTGCCTGGATCTTGAGGATCTTGACCATGTGCTTTCCGGCATGAAGCTTCTTGGCTCCAAGGGAACCACAGGAACACAGGCTTCTTTCCTGGAGCTGTTTAACGGCGATCAGGAAACCATCGATAAGATTGATCCGATGATTGCGCAGAAGATGGGCTTTAAGGAATGCTATCCGGTTTCCGGACAGACCTATTCCCGTAAAGTCGATACGAGAGTTGCCAATGTCCTTGCCGGAATTGCAGCCAGTGCCCATAAGATGTCCAATGACATCCGTCTGCTGCAGCATCTTAAGGAAGTGGAAGAGCCGTTTGAAAAGAACCAGATCGGATCTTCTGCCATGGCTTATAAGAGAAACCCGATGAGAAGTGAACGGATTGCATCCCTTTCCCGTTACGTGATGATCGATGCACTGAATCCGGCGATTACTTCTGCAACCCAGTGGTTTGAGCGTACCCTGGATGATTCTGCCAATAAGAGATTATCCATTCCGGAAGCGTTCCTTGCGATTGACGGAATCTTAGACCTGTGTCTGAATGTTGTCGATGGACTGGTGGTTTATCCGAAGGTTATTGAGAAGCATATGTTAAGCGAGCTTCCGTTTATGGCAACCGAGAATATCATGATGGATGCCGTAAAGATGGGTGGAAACCGTCAGGAACTGCATGAAAAGATCCGTGAGTTATCCATGGAAGCCGGTAAGAATGTGAAGCAGGAAGGCAAAGAGAACAATCTCTTAGAGCTGATTGCAGCAGATCCGGAATTCCATATGACCCTTGAGGATTTACAGAAGACCATGGAGCCGTCCCGTTATGTGGGCCGTTCCAGAGAACAGGTAGAAGCGTTCTTAAGAAAGGTGATTTCACCGATTTTGCAGGATAACAGGGATTTACTTGGCGTAGAGGTTGAGATCAACGTTTAAATCATGAGGGTGATTTTTTAAGGAAAGGATTATATTTATGGGTGGATTTTTTGGCGTAGCGTCAAAGAAAGACTGCGTGTTTGATTTGTTTTTCGGTACGGACTATCATTCCCATCTGGGAACCAGAAGGGCAGGTATGGCCGTATATAATAAAGAGGCCGGTTTTGAGAGAGCCATTCACAATATTGAGAATGCTCCTTTCCGGACCAAGTTTGACAAAGATGTAAATGAGATGCAGGGTTATCTTGGGATTGGCTGTATTTCGGATTATGAGCCACAACCGCTGCTTGTACGTTCCCATCATGGAACTTATGCGATTATGACGGTCGGTAAGATTAATAACATGGATGCCATTGTAGAGGAGCTGTTTTCCTCAGGGCATTCCCATTTCCTTGAAATGAGCGGCGGGGACATCAATGCAACCGAGCTTGTAGCAGCTATTATCAATCAGAAGGACAATCTGATTGAAGGCCTGCAATATGTACAGGAAGTGATTGATGGTTCCATGACAGTGGTATTGCTGACACCCAAGGGAATTTATGCTTCCAGAGACCGGCTCGGCCGAACTCCTGTTGTAGTCGGGAAAAAAGAGGATGCTTACTGTATTTCCTTTGAAAGCTTTGCCTATCTGAATCTTGGCTATGTGGATGAAAAGGAGTTAGGTCCCGGAGAAATTGTTATTGTGACTCCGGAATCAGTAAAGACTCTGGTTTCACCCGGTAAGGATATGAAGATCTGTACCTTCCTCTGGGTATATTACGGTTATCCATCTTCTTCCTATGAGGGCATCAGTGTAGAGAAGATGCGTTACAACTGTGGTGCGCTTCTTGCAAAGCGGGATGATGTGCATCCGGACAATGTAGCCGGTGTTCCGGATTCCGGTGTGGCACATGCAATCGGATATTCCAATGCGTCCGGAATTCCTTTTTCCAGACCGTTTATCAAGTATACGCCGACCTGGCCGCGTTCCTTTATGCCGACGATCCAGAGCCAGCGTAATATGATTGCAAAGATGAAGCTGATTCCGGTGCATGACCTGATTCAGGATAAGAGTCTTCTGCTGATTGACGATTCCATCGTGCGTGGTACACAGCTTCGGGAAACGACCGAGTTTCTTTACCAGAGCGGAGCAAGAGAAGTCCATATCCGTACGGCATGCCCGCCGTTATTATATGGATGTAAATACCTGAATTTCTCACGATCTTCTTCGGAAATGGAACTGATTACCAGAAGAACGATTAAGGAAATGACCGGAAATGCTGCCAATGTGAATTTAAGTGCATATTCCAACCCCGATTCTCCGGAGTATCAGGAGATGGTAAAGCGGATCGGCGTACAGTTGAACTTTACTTCCTTACGGTTTCACCGTCTTGATGATATGATTGAGTCTGTTGGAATCGACCGCTGCAAGCTTTGCACTTACTGTTGGGATGGCAGGGAATAGCGGAGCAATGAAACAAAAGCAATAGACATTTTAAGAAAAGTGTTTAAAAAATAAGCAAAATCAAGGCAATGTATAAATTTCATACATTGTCTTTTTTTTGTCCATTTATCTTTGAAAACAGTTTATGTATTCTGAGGTCAAGAAAACACAGGAGCATGAACTGTGAATCCGTTACATTTTACAAAAGAAGCAGGAGGATACAAAGATGGGATCTATGACACATGCAGCAGGAAGAGCTGCTTTTAGTACTGCACTGGACGTTACCTTAAAGAACCTCAATAAGAATCCGGAGGGCGAAATTGTAAAGCTGATCGATCTGATGCAGAAATATATGGATGGCGAAAAAATTGATATTGACTATGACAAAGCAAAGCAGATGGTCTGTGATCAGGACGGAACTTTAAACAAGTATATTCACCGTCTTTTAGATGAGGTCGATCCCCATGTATTAAAAATGACGGCTCTAAACCTTGGTTATGAGGCCTTTTTCCATGGAACGAAGACGATCCGGAAAACAAGAGAAGTACAGAAGTGCAACATTCCGTGGCTGATTCTGATGGATCCGACAAGTGCCTGCAACCTGCATTGTACCGGATGCTGGGCGGCAGAGTACGGTAACCGTCTGAACCTGACCTTTAAGGAAATGGACGATATCATCACCCAGGGAAAAGAACTTGGAATTTACTTCTATATGTTTACAGGCGGCGAACCGCTGGTTCGCAAGGACGATATTTTAAGACTGTGCGAAAAGCATCACGATTGTGCATTCCTTGCTTATACGAATGGAACACTGGTGAACGAAGCGCTTTGTCAGGAGATGGTAAAGCTTGGAAATCTTTATCTGGCAATCAGTCTCGAAGGATTTTCAAAGGTAAATGACCTGCGTCGTGGAACCGGAGTATTTGAGAAGGTAATGCATGCGATGGATCTGCTGAAGGAGTATGGACTGATTTTCGGAACATCCATCTGCTATACGTCACAGAACATTGAGACGGTAACCAGTGATGAATTCATTGATCTGATTGTGGAAAAGGGATGCCGTTATTCCCTGTACTTCCATTACATGCCGGTAGGAAACGATGCGGCGGTAGAGCTTCTTCCTACTATGGAACAGAGAAAATATATGCGTGAGCGTGTACGTGAAATTCGTAATATGACACATGGCAAGGGCATCTTTACGATGGACTTCCAGAATGATGGAGAATATGTCGGCGGATGCATTGCCGGTGGACGTAACTACTTCCACATCAATGCGAACGGTGATGCAGAGCCCTGTGTATTTATTCATTACTCGAATGCCAACATCCGGACAAGCAGCCTGCTTGAGATTCTGCACTCCCCGTTGCTTATGGCATATTATAATAACCAGCCGTTCAATGAGAATCATTTAAGACCCTGCCCGATGCTGGAAAATCCGGAGATTCTGCAGCGCATGGTGAAGGAAACCGGAGCAAAATCGACCGATCTCCAGTCTCCGGAAACGGCAGAGCATCTGTGTGAGAAGTGCCATGCCTATGCCGAACAGTGGGCACCGGAAGCTGAAAAGCTCTGGAATGCAACGCCGCACAAGAAGCCGAGCTATGAGAACTATAAGAAGGCAGACTAAGAAAAAATAGAAAAGATATATGAAAAGTGAAAAAGGAAAAGGGAAGAAAAGAAAATATAGCGGAATCATCAGTCTGCTGCTGGTAGGGCTCCTGCTGGCAGCAGCACTGGTTTTTTACCGGGGTTCTTTCGAAGACATTGTGAGTGGAATTCAGGCATTGTCTTTCTACGAGATTGTCATATGCTGTCTGCTTGCAGGCGGCTTTTTCTTTATACAAGGAGCAGTCATGCAGGGCGTGGTACGGTTATCCGGGAGCACCTATCCGCTTTGGGAGTCGATAAAGGTGGCCTATTGCTGTGAATTTTACCGTCTGATTACGTTAGGGAGTGGATCCGGAATTGCCCAGATTTACTATCTGTCGAAGAAGGATATTCCACCGGCGCAGGGAACCGGCATTTCGATGATTCAGTTTGTGCTAAAGAAGATTGCCGTGATGCTTCTTGGTGTAAGCGGCTTTCTGTTCCTGCTTACATCCGGAAGGATGGATGAGATCTGTACGTCCTATGGGAAATATATGGTACTGGGCGTTCTCATCACCTTTGTGATTGTGGCTGCCATGCTTTCCGTTGTAGCTTCATCTAAGGTGTTGCAATTCGTGAACTGGGGATGTGATAAGCTGTCCGGAAAATTCCCTTCTTTACAGAAAACACTGCAGAAAGGCAAAGAACAGGCAAAGCTTTTAAATGATACCGGGAAGGTAGTCTTTCGGAAAAAAGGCGGCTTCCTTCTGGTTCTGCTTAAAAGCATGGGGATGCTTCTTATGGTGTATCTCATTCCGGCCTATATGTTCCGTGGTCAGGAGTTCCCGGATTTCTTCTTAAATGTGTGTCTGATGGCAGTTACTTATATGCTTGCAGGCGTGATTCCGGCACCCTCCGGAATCGGTTCGCTGGAATTCGTTTTCCTTCTTTTGTTTGGTTTCTTCTTACCGGAATCCGTGACCGTACCAGCCATTCTGGTATTCCGTTTCGTGACCTGGATTGTACCGTTTGGAGTAGGAGGCTTCATTGTGCTCTTGCAGAGAATCAAAGAGGTGGTGTATAATAAGCCAAAAGAAAACTAACGGAGAGAAGAGAACAAAGATGGGAAAGATCATAATTCAAAATGAAACCACAAAGGATCCAATCAGTCTGATCGGACGTGAAGCCGGTGTATGCTGGGGAGCAGACATCACGAAGGTTGACCGTAATTATAAGAGAGGTCTGGACTGTCTTTCTTCCGGACATGGAAGAACCTGGGAGTATCCGCAGGTTTATATGATTCTGGAAGGATATTCTGCAAGAGTGATCCGTGAATTATATACCCATATCGGAGGCAGCCCGACAAGATTGCAGGCTTCTACCAGATATATCAATTATCAGAAGGGCTTTCCATATGTGACGCCGCCGACTATCGCCGGTAACGAAGAGGCAAAAGCGATTTATGATCATGCCATGGAAGAGATTCTTACGGCAATGCAGAAGTTAGAAGCAATGGAACTGCCGCGTGAAGATGTGGGCATGCTTCTTCCGCTTGGAATGGAAAGCAAGGTGGTACTTCGTACCAATTTAAGAAATCTCGTGGATATGTCCCATCAGAGACTCTGTACGAGAGCATATTGGGAGTTCCGCCAGTTGATGAACGATATGAAGACGGAACTCAGTAATTATTCGGAAGAGTGGAAGTTCTTAACCGAGAATTACTTCCAGCCGAAGTGCGAGGTTACAGGATTCTGTACCGAGACAAAGTGCTGTGGACGGAAGCCGAAGAAGGAAGTGTAATTTTTCGGGATAGAATGAGGCATTTGAGTTGAGGTTATGGTTAGTTATAACATAGCATAAAGGATAGATAATTTTAGGTGTGTATAAGAGGGCAGCATGGAAGGGATTCTGTGCTGCTTGTTTTTGTTTAGGTATAGATATAGATGTAAAGTTAAGGTGGAACAAAATAGTATAGCAATAGATCTGATATAAAGTAGACGCAGGAGAGTTATAGAACAGTTCAAAATTGGGTGCACATACACTTTCCTGTCAGAGCTGATCTACGGAACTAAGAAGTTCTATTTGTTTTGTAGAAGGTTAGTGTATAGGTACGCAAACAGGTCAACGAGCCATTCAGGCACGATTGCCCTTGGATTGGACATCCGTGTCCAATCCTTGCTGTATGATGAAACAAAACAGAAGAACTTCTAAGTCCCTGCATAAGCTCCTCCAGAAAAGTGTATGGCACCCATGCAGGACGGTTCTTTATTGGCTGTGTAGAGTGTTACTGGGGATTTTGCACAGTTTCATAATGTTCATTTAATGATATTCATAATTTTAACCAATAACCTACAACATTCCGTAAGAATAAAATATATCATTTGAGATATCATCAGAAAGGCTTAGCCGCAGTCAATAAATCATTACACTATTGTACCATGCCTTGACATGTTCATAGTAATCGGTAATATCTATGATATTGGTTCTATCAATCTGCTCAGACCAATTCTGATATTTTTCGGAGAAAGTAGCAAAGTTAATAGCGTTGTCATAATAACTGGAAAATGAGGAATTGGTATTCATTTTCCTGATGCATTCAGCAATAGGTATATTCTTATATTCATGATGATTACGCCAAAACTGAGGCCAGTCTAACATCATGGGGCTTAAAAAATCTGACTTTTTGTCATTGCTTTTAATGTTTCTTAAGTATGGGATAAAGTAACGATTATATACTGGATGGTAATTGTTAAAGCTTCGACCAAACGCCACCCCAATTGCATTTTGGGCTGGTTCACCCCGGGCAGCTTCTACTAATGGCTTGCCTAAGAAGATTGATTTGCTTTTATTCATAGTGGCCATGCCGGTCGAGATGCATCCACGGAGAGGAATACTTGCTTTAATTGCCTCACAAAAGAATTCCATGCATACTTGTAGAAAAGATAAATAGATGGCATGTTCCTGAAAAAAAAGCGGACAGTATTCGGTATTTATTTCTCCGATTAGCAACGGATATGGTTCATAAAAAGAATCACTAAGCCACCAGGATGGTCTTTTGAACAGATAGTGTGTGTAAATTAAAAAGGTATCGCTAAAGTGGCATACATGAATATATCCATTTGCATTTGCAATAAATTGATTGTTTTTCCAATCGTTGGAAATAGGTACAGGGGCAACGCTACCCGCAAATGTTCCATTATCAGAATAGCATGATTCCATCTTATGGATAATGTCTAAAAGCTTATTATATAGATCCAGAACAATTTGAGTGCCATTATTCTGAACCAAATTGGAAAATCCAAGAATGTCAAACAGTGCGATAGAATATAACTGTTCTTGTTGCTCAACTTCACGAATTGCTTGTTCCATTGCATCTGAAGATGCAATGAGTGGTCGATTTTCAGAGGAAAGCATATCATTATTTCCCATAATATCTCCTTATATTTCTTTTAGAATTTAATTTATTATATCATGATTTTAAAAGATTACTATCACATGTTTAAGATCAAATG
>CAVHRK010000025.1:0-98004 GCA_963638365.1 Anaerobutyricum sp.
CAACAATTAATGCCGTTCTAATCTCTTTAAGAAGTGTTTCCTGTGAAATTTGAATATCTGCTTCGTATTTGTTTTCCCAATAATCCACCTTCATAAGAACCGGTTGCAGCCAGCCTTTTTGCATAACAGCAACAACGCCAACATTCAATCTCGACAACTCCAGAGTTTGCTTTTCATTTAACGCAAGTGCACTTCCCATTTCCTGACTCGCTTCTTTGCTGGGAATATTCAGCACCATTTTTGTTGATGTGTTTTCTATAACTGATTCATCTACAGCCATAGGCGATTGATCAATAATGATAAATCCCTCACCATATGTTCGCATTTCTTTTATGGAATTACTAATCATCTCCACTGACTGACCTACTAAATTTGAACTATCCTGAGATTGCTCCTTGGGAACTCTTTTTAATAAATTGTGGGCTTCCTCCAATACCGTCACATGTGAAAGTGCTTCATCATGCGTTTTTCCTCCATTTAACTTTCTTATGGACTTTCTGTATTCTCCGAGCTGCATAATAAGCATTCCCATGATCAGTGCTCGCGTTTCATCTGATCCTACATCACTCAAATCAATTATGGCATTAGAATCAAACAACATTTTATAGGATATTCCCTGCTCCCTTTCAAAAATCAATCCGTTGATTCCTGTTGTCATAGATTGTACTCTTGTTACCAGTGCGCCTTTATAATCCCCTTTAGAATCAGCTGAAAATTCCGAACGGTTAATAATTTTCGGAAGTTCTTCCAAAACATCTTCAAACGTCGGATACTTCTTTGTTGATAATTCTTTCATCCATATGGAATGATTTAAATCCCATCCACATTTTATGTAAGCATTGGTTACTGCCTCCTTCAAAATAGCAGGCATCGCTGCATACAAAGGCCATGAAGCATTAAATATTTGCAATAATTGATCCACATGTGAAAGCACATGAATATTCTCAGGGAACTGAAATGGATTGATACGAAGTAACCGATACAACTTAGGATCAGTTGTGTAAATTTTTATTCCCTTCAATCCACCAAATACTTGCTTATACTCTCCTTTAGCCGGTTCAATCACCAGCATTTTAATATTTTGCTCTAACAAAGAATTGAGCAATTTATACGTTGCATATGATTTACCAGAACCTGACGAACCTGTAATAAAGCAGTGGGAAGACAATAAATCCAAATCTATAGGCACTTCATTGTTTTCTATATTTCCCATATGATAAATATGTCCGAAGCTTACCGGACGTTTTGGAAATCTGTTTTCGTAAATTACTCTCCTCCCAAATTCAGCCATGTCTACTACTGCCACACCTGACACAGATTTTCTTGGCAATCCCATAATAACAGGTAGCTCAGAACCACTGATCAAATTCGTAGGTGTTACCAATTGCATAGGCATATCCTGCGCAAATTTAATTTCAGCAACAGGATGTCTCATATACTCAACCGAAAATAAAATCTTCTGTATTTCTTTTCCTTTCTCACTATCCCAAATACTTAAATGAGCACTTTCTACATTAGAGTCTTCTCCTGCCATAAGTGCTTTAAATGCATTAGCTGCCAATGCTGTAGTTGCAATATCTTCCGATGCAAAATAGCATCCACATTCCCACATTCCAAAGCTTTCACTTGCTGAAATTCTTTTTAATTGTTTTTCAATTTTTTCCAGTAATGATTGGACTCCTTTATTTTCATGCGTAATTGTAACTGCATTACTTCCACCCACTGTTTTTCCTTGTGTTTCGGTATCTGAATATCCTTGTGTGGATGAGGAACTCTGACTCACTGTTCTGGCAAATGATGAACCGGTTGTATAAGATGAGAATCCTCCATTAGAAACTCCTGAGCTTATCCCCCAACTGTCTCCCTCACCACTAAAATTTGCATTTACTCCAAAATTATTTCCCCAATTTTCTCCATTGCTCCAGCTCTCAGATTTGCTATTTGTATTGCTTATACTCTCACCAATGGATTCTGAAAAACTATCTGATATGCTCTTACTTACGTTATAGGATTCATTTTGTCCATAATTAAAGCTGACTTTAGAGTGTGGAGACAGCGTAGATGATAATTCTTCATAACCATGTCGTTTTTGTGCCAAACTTTCTTTTCCAACCGGCGTTGCCAACAAAATTGCAACATATTCCTTATTCAGCATGGTATCAATAAACTTCTCTAATCCTTGAACATATTTCTCAGCCTTGCTGTCTTGTGTACGATATGATGGAACAAGAGAAACCGCTGCCAAGCTCCTACATTCTACGATATTTTCAATTTTTGAAATAATCTTTTCTTTTTCCTCTTTATTTTGTCTGTCTAATCTTATTCCCGGGAAATTTCCACGAAGCGTCGACTCTAACACATCTGCTGCCAATGCCGTTGCTTTATCACATCTGACGGCTATAAAAAATCGTGTTTCTCCACCCTTACTAACAATATAAATAGCAACAGCACTTTCTATATTATATAAAGCACTATATACACTAACTAATTTATCCAGGCTTTCCTCATCCGCATCATAAACAATCTTCGATATTTCAAATATTCTGATTTTAGAAATATCCAGTTCACAATTTGATAGCGGTTTGATTTGAGAAAATTGAAAATTATCTAAATAATTTTGATTCAAAAACACATCTGCAACTTGAAATCCTTGTGCAAGCTTCAATTCATACTCTACATGTTTTCTAACTTCCTGCAATTTTGTTTCTAAATTTTTATAAGAAAATGCATTATTATTTTCTTTTGAAACATCATACATAATAATCACATCCATTATTTTTATTTATATAAATAATATCACTATAGATATTATTTAGCAATATCTATAGATATTTTTACATAAAACTTTTGCATCATAGAATATAGATATTAAACAATAAAGGAGAAACTTTAGTGCAGAAAGAATTGGATGTTAAGACGGTTGGAAAGCGAATCAGAAAAACTAGGGAATATCAGAATTTAACCCGTGAACAATTAGCTGAACAGGCCGATATTTCTGTTCAATTCCTTGCAGATATAGAAGTTGGCAGAAAAAGTATGAGTATCAATACAATTTATAAGCTATCCAGTGCACTACATGTATCTAACGATTATCTGATTTTGGGTACAAACAATATGTCTCCATCACATAATGAACAATTATCTGTACTTCTCAACTCTCTTTCTCCTAAAGAGTCAGAAATTGCAGAAAAAATAATTTCCTTATATATACAAGGACTTTCACTAAAAAATACAAATGATTAGTCTTAAAATATTTTAGTAATTTAATTGAATCAAACAAACTCCATGCTTTATCTAAACTTTTCAAATATTTCTATATCTACACTATCTATTTTTAAACTCAAAAACGGATTGCCAACACATGGCAATCCGCTCATAAAGGTATCTCATATATCTAAAATAGCATAACAGACCTTTTCATTATACTAACCGAGTGACATTAACTTTTCAAAACCCTAATCCACTCCCTGCGGTTGTTAACCACAAATTCTTCTACCGTTCCCTCTTTCGTATGTACTGCAATGGAACGCATTCTTTTCCCTTGGGTTATGGCTGTGATATCCGTATACGGAACGCTCCATTCTCCTACAGTAGTATTCAATGCATGCGACACAAAACAGAACCGGTCTTCCATAAGGAAGATCCACCCGCCAACTGCTTCTTTATGGACCATACGATTCGCTGCTCCATCGTGCAGAACTGTTCCTTCTATCCCGTAACGTTTCCGTAACTGATCTTTCCTTGAAGATAGAATGACCGTAAATAAAATCATTACTGCTGCAAAAAAACCACCTCCAAGAATCCCTAACAACAATCCCTTTCGTAATGATGTAAATAATATGGAACATAGCAGTCCCATCGGGATTCCCCAGCCCAGCCAACAGATTATAAAATTTAAAACGTATGGTTTCTTTTTCATTCTGAATATCTTATCCTTTGCCCATTGATACAATTGGCAGATAACCGTTCTTATGCGGAACGAATCATCTTCCAATGCCAATCTTCCTTAATGTTCTACAATTGATTTTCTTGGACACTTCGACATACAGACGCCGCATCCTACACATTTCTCATAGTCAATCGCTGCATGGAAATTACTGATCGTGACCGCATCCTGTGGACAGTTCTTCTTGCAGAGAGAACATCCGATACAGCCGACCTGACAATCCTTCATGGTAACCGGTCCCTTATCCTCGGAGCTGCAGGCTACCGTATACTTTGCATCATATGGAATGAGGGAGATCAGATGCTTCGGACAGACCGCCACGCACTTACCACATGCCTTACAGGCTTCCTTATCCACAACAGCTACTCCGTTTACGACGTGAATGGCGTCAAACGGACACACCGATACACAGGTTCCGAATCCAAGACAGCCGTTGTTACAGCTCTTCGCACCACCATTCGGGACAAAGGACAGCATCCGGCAGTCCTCAATTCCATGATATTCATAATCCAGCGTGGTTTTATCACAGTCCCCCTGACAGGCTACAAACGCAACCTTCCGCTCGGTTTCTCCGGCTTCTACTCCCATGATTCCTGCGATGA
The DNA here is from genome assembly GCA_963638365.1 of Anaerobutyricum sp. Classification (GTDB taxonomy): domain Bacteria; phylum Bacillota; class Clostridia; order Lachnospirales; family Lachnospiraceae; genus Suilimivivens. The sequence goes on from CAVHRK010000025.1 coordinate 4,549, forward strand.
CCTTTCCGACCGCTTCTCCACCTACCGGACAGGCGTTTACCGGTGCTTCCCCTTTTGCGATTGCTGCGGCAAGACCGCTGCATCCTGGGAATCCGCATCCACCACAGTTATTTCCGGGAAGGGCTGCAAGCACCGCCTCTTCCTTTTCATCTACTTCTACTTTGAACTGAATAGCGGCAATTCCGAGAAAGACACCAACAAAAAGACCGACTCCACCAACAACTGCTATTGCTAAAATTACTGCATTCATTTTATTGGCTCCTTTCTACAACAACCCTGAGAATCCACAGAAAGCAATTGCCATCAGTCCTGCGGTAATCAGGACAATCGGCATTCCCTTAAAGGATTCCGGAATATCATTATATGCCACCTTTTCACGAATACCGGCAAGAATTACAATGGCAATCGTAAACCCTGCAGCAGTTGCAAAACCATTCACAACACCCTGAAGGATTCCATAGTCTTTCTGCACATTCGTTAATGCAATACCAAGTACGGCACAGTTTGTTGTAATCAGGGGCAGATATACACCAAGCGCCTGATACAGTGACTTCATGAATTTCTTTAAAAACATTTCCACAAACTGTACCAGCGCTGCAATCACCAGAATAAATACAATTGTCTGTAAATAAGTCAGATCAAGCGGTGTTAAAATGTACTGATAAATCAATCCTGTCACCGCGGAGGACAGGGTAATAACGAAGATAACCGCGGTTCCCATTCCCGCTGCGGTATTGGTCTTCTTGGACACACCAAGGAACGGACACAGTCCAAGGAACTGACTCAGTACCACGTTACTGATTAAGGAAGAGGAAACCAAAATTATAAGTAATTCTTTAATCATTGTTCTTTTCCTCCTTCTTCTCATCTTCTGTATTCTCTGACTTCGTTACTTCATTTTCATTCTTTTCCGTCTTTTCTACTGTTGTTTCTTTTGCTTCTACCGGTTCTGCCACACGGCTTCCACAGCCGGCTTCGCCACAATGCATACAGTCGGAATTACAGCCGGACTGGATCTTCGACATATCCTTACCCTTCTCCTGTCCTTTGCGCTTGATGTAATTCTGGATTGCGGTCAGGGCTGCCAGTACAAAGAAGGCACCCGGTGCCAGAACAAAAATGCTACAGGGAACATAGGAATCCGGCATAACATGGAATCCGAAGATTTCACCTGCACCGATCAGTTCACGGACAGCTCCGATAATTGTAAGTGCCAGAGTAAAACCAAGTCCCATTCCGACTCCGTCAAAGAAAGAAGGAATCACTTTATTCTTGGAGGCATAGGCTTCCGCTCTTCCAAGAATGATACAGTTTACAACGATCAACGGGATGTATAATCCCAGTGCATCATACAGGAACGGAATGTAGGCCTTTAACAAAAGCTCCACAACCGTTACAAAGGAAGCAATGATTACAATAAATGCCGGAATACGCACCTTATCCGGAATGATATTCCGCAGCATGGAAATAAACATATTGCTGAGTGCCAGAACCACCATGGTGGTAAGTCCCATACCAAGTCCGTTGATGGCTGATGTTGTTACAGCCAGGGTCGGACACATACCAAGCATCAATACGAAGGTCGGATTCTCTAAAACAATACCGTTCACGAGACGCTCGGGTACACTATTTTGCTTCATAGCTGACACCTCCTAACTTCGTCTGGAAATAATAAAGTCCGCCATTTACGGCTGTTGTCAATGCATTGGAAGTGATGGTCGCACCACTGATTGCATCGATCTGGCTGTCAGAAGTTGCCCCCTGCTTCGTCACCGTGAAACTGCTTACCTTCTTTCCGGCATACTGCGGTTTTAAGACAGCCTCAGCCTTCATACCAAGGCCTGCGGTTTCGGAGATGCTTAAAATAGAAATTCCGTTTACAGTTCCATCGTTTGTAATACCGAGGGTAAAGGTAATATCTCCACCATAACCTGCATGAGAGGTCAACGTTAATACATAACCTAAACCGGTTCCGTCTGCATCAACCGCTTCCAGAGCCTTATCCACATCCACATCGGCAAATCCGGCTTCTTCCCATTCACTTATGTATGCATTGTCCTCTTCGATCGCAAGCTCATTGAAATCCGATGCTCCCTGAAAAACTTCCGCATAGGCTTCCTTGGCGGCCTTTTCTTCGGCCTGGGCAATGGGCTCCTTCGTTACATTATATACAAATCCCAGAACAAATCCGGCAATCAGTGTTATGGCAAAAAGAATTGCCGCATCCTTTATCATATTTTTCATGCGTGCTCCCCTCCTTTACCAAACGGCTTCGGCATGGTAATCTTCTCAATCAGAGGCACAAGAAGGTTGCCGAGAATAATGGCATAGGAAACACCCTCTGCGGATGGTCCGAAGATACGGAAAACACCCGTCAGGATACCTAATAACACGCCATACAGATACTGTCCCTTCTTCGTGACGGGACGTGTTACATAATCCGTTGCCATGAAAAATGCACCCAGCATCAGACCACCGCCGGCCAAGTGTGCACTGATGAACGCCGGATCAAATCCGTGTCCGCCAAACAGACAAAGAAACACAATAAAGGTCACGATGTAGGTTCCCGGTATTCTCAAATCAATCACTCCAAGCAGAATTAAGAAGCAGGCACCGATTACAATGGCGATCATAGAGGTTTCACCGATCGTACCTGCGGTTTTACCAATCACCATTTTCAGGATATCCACATTCTCTCCTGCCTTCAACTGGGCAAGCGGGGTGGCCCCGCTGTAGGCATCCGTATCAAAATTACACATAATGGATGTGTAAGAAATCAACAGAAAGCACCTTGCACCAAGGGCCGGGTTCATAAAGTTCTGTCCGAGGCCTCCAAACAGCATCTTTACTACAAGGATTGCAAAAATACCACCAACAACACCGATCCACCAGGGAGCGGTAGACGGCAGGTTTAATGCCAGCAAAAGTCCTGTGACGATCGCGGAGTAATCTCCGATTGTCACCGGTTTATGCATCAGTTTTTCGTAAATGTATTCGGTAAGCACTGTTGTTGCTACCGTAACTAAAATTAAAATCAGCGCATCCAGTCCGAAATTGTAAATACCGAACCCGGCAGCCGGAAGTAATGCAATAATTACTGCCAGCATGATATTGCTTGTCGTAATATGGGAGCGGACATGGGGATTGGATGATACCTTCATTAATTGACTCATTTCCTTCTCTCCTCTACTTCTTTTTCTTGGCAAGCTGCATCCGGCGCATAGACTTGATGGTCTGCGTCAGAGGACGTTTGGCGGGGCAGATATAACTGCAGCAGCCGCACTCACAGCATTCCATGCCATTGTTCTTTACAAAGGCCTCTTCATCGTAATGCTCGGCATATTCCGCAAGCTTCTTCGGAACTACCCTGCCGGGGCAGACCTCCACACATTTGCCACAATTAATACATGCAGAAGGCTCCATGGCCGATACGTCATCCTTCGTCATACAAAGAAGCGCTGAGGAGGTTTTGGTCGTTGGTACTTTCAGGTCAAAAATACCAAATCCCATCATCGGTCCTCCGGAAATAATCTTTACGGGCGGCTCCTTAAAGCCCCCTGCTTCCTCCACCAGTTCTTCATATAACGTACCGATTCTCACACGGAAGTTCCGGGGATCTGCAATCGCATCTCCGGTTACCGTTACAATACGGTACATCAAAGGCTTTCCTTCCATGACCGCATTATAAATGGCAATTACCGTGTCCACATTGTTCACAATACATCCTACATCGGACGGAAGCATGGAGGAATTGATCGCACGTCCTGTCGCCGCAAAAATCAGCTGACGCTCCGACCCCTGCGGATACTTCGTCTTCAGTGCTTTCACCGTGATCTTCGTTTCATCCTTCGTCAGATGCTTTAATCGCGTAATACAGTCCGGCTTATTATCTTCGACCGCAAGAATTCCTCTTGCATTGTCAAAAAGACTCAAAGCAATTTTCAAGCCTCCGATCAGCTTCTCCGGCTCCTCTAACATCTTCCGGTAATCGGATGTCAGATAAGGCTCACATTCTGCACAGTTCACAATGACATATTCGATTTTATCCGGCTCCTTCGGAGATAACTTCACGGCAGTCGGGAATCCGGCGCCGCCCATACCGACAATACCGGCCTTACGGATCCGTTCAATCTTCTCTTCCTTCGTCATAGCCTGATATTCTTCGGAATCAAAGCTCAGTTCATGAGGCCATTCCACCTCTTCATATGCCCCGTCATTCTCAATGACAATACTCATCACATTGTCACCGGTCACCACTCTGCGTGGCTCGATGCCCTTCACTGTTCCGGATACCGAAGCATAAATCGGCGCTGAAACGAAGCCCCCCGCTTCTGCAATCAACTGCCCGACAAGTACGTGGTCTCCCTTAGCAACAACGGGCTTTGCAGGCGCCCCGATATGCTGGGATAACGGATAGACAAGTTCGCCCTTCGGATCAACATCCTTAATGGGCTTCGACTTTGACATATCCTTGCCATCATAGGGGTGAATTCCCCCTGAAAACGTTAATCTTGCCATATCTTACCTTCTTTCTACTACGTATTCTTAATAAATACAAACCTGTCTTAACTATACTAAATTTTTCGATAAAATACTACAGTATTTTTGAAAAATGTGTTACACTATTCTTGGGTGATTTTGAAAATTGGCAACTAAAAAACACACAGTAGTTACTAAAATTCCCTACTAACTTATCGAATGAATGGATTGTTATTTTATGAAAACAGAAGAGATCATTTTAAATAATTTTCAATTGAAATATCCTTTGGAGCGTCTTGCCCTGCTTCCCGATATTCTGTTTCTGGATATCGAAACTACCGGCTTCTTAACCGGAAGTTCCAGCATCTATCTGATCGGTTGTGCCTATTATGAGGATGGCAACTGGAAGATTCGACAGTGGTTTGCACAGACGCCCGATGAAGAAAGCGAGATTTTATCTGCGTTTCTTACCTTTGCAGAGCCTTATTCTTATTTAATCCACTATAATGGCAATACCTTTGATCTCCCTTTTCTTCGCAGGAAGGCAGACAAATACGGTATTCCTTATACCCTCTCCTCCAAGAAAGGACTGGATATCTTTAGGAGAATCACTCCTTATAAAAACTTTTTAAAGCTCCCTGACTGCAAGCTGAAAACGATTGAAAGCTTTCTTGGTATCCACCGTGAGGACATCTATACCGGAGGACAGCTTATTCAGGTCTATCACGACTACACGAGTTCCCATGATTATGACCTTTATCACTCGTTGATTCTTCATAATGCAGATGACATGAAGGGTATGCTGGAGGCGCTTCCGATCCTCTCCTACTATGATCTGTTTAACTGCAGCATCAAGGCAAGTAAGGCACAGACAAACTACTATAATGATATGCATGGTGTTCCGCGCAAAGAATTGATTATCCGGTTAATCTTCGTTTCTCCCCTTCCGGTTGTGATCAGCTTTATGGGAAAAGGATGTCACTTCAAAGCCGAGGGCTACGAAGGGACACTGGTTATTCCGATTTATGAAGAGGAATTGAAATATTACTATGCCAACTACAAGGATTACTACTATCTTCCCTTAGAGGATACGGCACTTCATAAGTCCATTGCCTCCTTCGTGGATAAGGATTACCGTGAACAGGCTACTGCACGGAACTGCTATACCCGTAAAATCTCCCTGTATCTTCCCCAGTGGAAGGTCATGGTAGAACCCTTTTTCAAACGGGACTACGACAGCAGGGATCTGTTCTTTGAGTTGACCGATGACATAAAAAAAGACCGGCAGTTGTTCTCCGATTACGCCAGTCATATATTAAATACCATTGCCTTTCAGGATTAAAGCCCCCGCTGCAGTTGATTCTAAATGAAGCAAGGTTGAAATTATATAAAAAGGAATGTACCATTCAGGCACATTCCTTTTCTTATGAATTCTTATATGTTTATTTTCCGGGCTTCTCATAAAAGAAGGAACTCTTACGTTCATAACCAATCTCACGATAATTAATAATCTGCTCCGTACTTCCGATAAACAGAAATCCTCCCGGTGCAAGCGACTGATAGAACTTGTGGAACACTTCATCCTTTGCTTCCTCCGTAAAATAAATCAATACATTACGGCAGACAATCAGATGAAATCCGTTTGCATAATCATTCTTTAACAGATTCTGCTCCCGGAATTCTACCCTGGATTTAATCTGATCCGAAATCTGATAGGACGGACCGATCTGTGTAAAGTATTTCTTCTTCAGATCATCCGGAACGGCTGCAATACTCTTCTCATTGTATAGTCCGACTTTCGCCTTCGCAATAACCTGCTTATCGATGTCAGTTGCAATAATCTTAATCTGATTGAGTGGAAGATGTCGGGACAGAGCCATAACGAGGGAATACGGTTCATCCCCTGTAGAGCACGCCGCACTCCAGATTTTCAGATTTCTGCCAAACTTCTGAATCATTTCCGGAATAATCTGCTTATCCATAGCTTCCCACTGGTCCGGGTTCCGGTAAAACTCGGAAACATTAATGGTCAGATAATTGACAAATTCCGCAAATTTTGCTTTATCTGTCTTTAACAGATGCACATATGCCTCATAATCATTGATTCCATTCTTGGAAATCAATGCATCAATACGCCGTTTCATCTGACGCTCCTTATATGCATTCAGATCAATTCCTGTAAGCTGAAGGACTGCTGTCTTAAAACGCTCATAATCCCATGTCATATGCACTACCTCCTGAATTCATATTATAAAATCCAACAGAGCCAATCATAAAATATAAAATTCATGATTGGCTCCTAAATGTTCAAATATTCATCCCAAAATCCGGAATCAGCTTATTCTTCCTTCGCATCCTCTGCAGCGATCACGGCATCAATGTCTACTGAAACAACATCTGCATCATCTTCCTTAGCTTCTTCCTTCTTCTCAGCCGGTTCCGGAGCAAGTAATGCCCAGATGCTTAAACTGATCTTCTTATCTGCTTCGTTAAAGTCAACAATCTTAGCAGTAACTTCGTCACCAACCTTTAATACATCAGCAGGCTTCTCAATATGTTCCTTGGAAATCTGGGAAACATGAAGAAGTGCATCTACACCCTTCTCTAATTCTACGAATGCACCAAAGTCGGTCATTCTTGCCACCTTACCGGTTACCACATTACCGACTGCGAACTTGGTCGCCGCATCCTTCCAGGGGTTCTCATCTTCGAACTTCATGCTGAGTGCAATCTTGGTTCCGGAAATATCCTTAATAAAGGTCTTAACCACATCACCGGGCTTAAATACCTTCTTCGGATTCTCAACTCTTCCCCAGGACATCTCAGAAATATGAAGAAGTCCGTCTGCACCGCCGATATCAATAAACACACCGAAGTCTGTTACATTCTTAACGGTTCCTTCTACGACATCCCCAATATGAATGCTTTCAAGAAGCTTCTGCTGCTTCTCCTGCTTCTCAGCTACAAGAAGCTGTCTGCGGTCACCGATATAACGTCTTCTCTTCGGGTTGTATTCACTGATTACGAATTCAATTTCCTGTCCTGCATACTTGGATAAATCCTTCTCATAGGAATCGGATACAAGGCTTGCCGGAATGAAGATACGAACTTCATCCACGATAACACTTAAACCACCGTCAAGTACCTGGGATACTTTGGCTTTTAATACTTCCTTGTTATTGAAAGCTTCTTCAATTCTCTTGTTGCCACGATCAGCAGCAAGTCTCTTATAGGTAAGGGTAACCTGTCCCTCGCCGTCGTTTACCTTAAGAACCTTAACTTCCATGGTATCGCCAACCTTGATGATATTGGTCAGATCCACGTTCGGCTCATTGGTGTATTCGTTTCTGGTTAATACACCGTCGGACTTGTAACCGATGTTAAGAATTGCTTCTTCAGGCTTAACATCAATGACTGTACCTTCAACAACCTCTCCTGTATGTATTGTCTTTAATGATTCTTCCAACATTTGTTCAAAAGTTAATTCTGACATAATTTTGAACCTCCTCAATAATATTGTTTGGGGTGGAAGCCCCTGCGGTAATACCCACCAGAGAAGCAGCTTTAGGTAAATCTAAATGCAAGTCATCCAGTGTCTGTATAAAATACGTGGCAGAACACTGTTCCCGACAAATTTCGTACAGCTTTCGTGTATTGGAACTGTGCCGTCCACCTATTATTATCATAGCATCGACTTTCGAAGCAATATCCCTTGCTTCCGTCTGTCGCTCCTCCGTTGCGTTACATATAGTATTCACAACGATAATATTGTAACCTTTTTTTTCAAATATTTCAACTAATTCTTTAAATTTCTTATAGTTAAACGTTGTTTGTGACACGATACACAGTGTCGAATCCTGTTTTACCGGAATTTTTTCGATTTCTTCTGCGGATTCTATAACAAATGTGGGACTTTGGGCCCATCCCATGATTCCTTCCACTTCCGGGTGACCGGCATTTCCGATGATCACAATCGGATGTCCCTCTTCACTTTCCTTCTGAACAATTTTATGAATCCGTTTCACAAAGGGACAGGTCGCATCAATACAGGTAAGCCCGTTTTCCTCAATCCGGTCATAAATCCGTTTGGGAACACCGTGGGAACGGATGACCACCGTACCCTCTTTCATGTTTTGCAGTTCTTCTTCACTGTTGATTACCCGGACGCCTTTCTTTGCAAGGTCATTCACCACTTCTTCATTATGAATAATGGGACCGTAGGTATAGATCGGACCACCTTTTTCAATCTGCTCATACACCTGCTCGACAGCCCTCTTTACTCCGAAACAGAATCCTGCGCTTTTGGCAAGCAGTACTTCCATAGCTGTGCTCCTTTATTTACAAAGAGTAAGAATTGCCTGCACGACCTCATCAATGGTCATATAAGAGGAATCTACAAGCACGGCATCCTCTGCCTGCTTTAACGGAGCAATTTCACGGTTCATATCCTGCTCGTCCCTCTTTGCAATATCTTCTTCAATCTGATGAATATCACAGCTTTCACCCTTTGCGGTAAGCTCATCGTAACGGCGCCTGGCTCTTACTTCAACACTTGCTGTCAGATACACCTTCACATCCGCATGAGGTAACACACATGTCCCGATATCGCGTCCATCCATCACAACATCATTCTGTACTGCCAGTTCCTTCTGCAACTGGGTAAGGCGCTCCCGCACCTTCGGGTTCTTACTGGTAAGAGATGCCATGTTTCCGACTTCTTCGGTACGAAGATACGGATTCACGTTCTCTCCGTTCAGAAGAACAACCTGTTCTCCATCCACATACTGAATGGTGATATGAGCTCCCTGACATTCTCTGGAAACTGCTTCTTCATCCTTCGGGTCCACCTGCTTTGAGAAAAGATAATATGCCATGGCACGATACATCGCTCCGGTGTCCACATAAATAAATTCCTTTAACCGGGCAACCTTCTTTGCAATGGTACTCTTTCCTGCACCGGCCGGTCCGTCAATTGCGATCTGATAACTCATTGATCTGTCCTGCTTTCTTCTTTTGTATAGTTATAACATACCTTACTGCTATATTTCAATCAAACTTTTCACCTATATCCGTTTTACTTTACAAACGCCTTTAAGGGCTTTCCTTCAAACTCATGGATCGCTTCATTCTGAATCCGCAAATTCCGGCAGCCCGCACTGTATAACCAGTATTCTCCATCCTCCGGTACTTCAACCTTTACCTTCGCAGGGCTTACATCAATCACACGATCTCCTTTGAGGTAACGGTTTGCACTTTTCTTCTTTTCAAAATACAGTCCGTCAAAGGAAACATCCTCTATATTTTCCTCGCCGATGACCGCAATGACATTTTCACTGGTACAGCTCAGGTTCTTAAACTGAATATCACGGATATTGACCGGAAGGTAACGGTCCGGTGCCGGATTTAAGTATCCGTCATAATTGTGCTCTAAGGCAAGGAGTTCCACGGCTTCTCCGTTTCCCCACCAGTTACCGGCACGGACATGGGTATCGATCCGGACATTTTCAATCAGAATGTGTTCAATCAGTCCGGTTCCCTTCGATGCCATAAAGCAGATTCCCCGCTGGCTGTCATAGATTACACAGTTGCTCATGGTCACATTCCGGATTATGCTATGGATGTAACCAAATACAATCGACTTCGACACCGATCGCATAATGCAGTCGGAAATCACAAAATTCTCACACGGTCTGTCCCAGTCGGTAATCGCAGATAATGCAATGCAGTCATCCCCGGCAGTAATGTTACAACCTTTGATAATCACATTCCTGGATCCACAGAAGTGCATTCCGTCATTATTCGGAATGATCATGTTATTCTTAATCAGCACATCCAGAATCCGGATATCCTCGCAGGCATGAAAAGACATGGTCCAGCACGGTGCGTCCTGAATCTTAATATCCTTTATGGTAATATTGTGACAATCATAAAAGAAAATGGGCTGCGTCGGACGGTTCTTAATCGGGCGGGTACACTCTGCCTTCTGTGCCTCAGAAAATTCCACTCCGTAATCCGGCACATCCGCAACATCCATCTCATAAAAAGCATTTCCGCTTAAATCAATCGTTCCCTCACCGCTGATGCAGATATCCTCCTCATGCATGGCATACAAAAAGGAAACGGTCTTCTTCATTTCATTATGTACAAATCCATTATCCACATAATCTGCAAGGTTGGGAGATGCTTTCAGCACGGCTCCCTTTTCCAGATAAACCGAAGCATTCCAGATATTTAACGTTCCTGCTATATAGGTTCCCTTCGGAACTACTACGGTAAGTCCTCCCTGTTCCTTTGCTTCATCAAATACCTTCTGGATTTTTGCTGTCTCTACCTTATTCTGTTCAATTCCATAATCTGCCAGGTTCAATGTATTCATTGTAGTCTCTCCTTCTGTTGCGCTGCATCAAATCTCTATAGGATACTATATCACAACTTGAAATTAATTCTACTATCTCTTTTAAATGCAGTACAATATATTTGAGTAAAAAAAGGTGAAACTGCCATAATTTTCATATGGCAATTTCACCTTTCAAATTGTATCCTGAACTGAATTTTAAATCTGGTTTACAGGAATTCCCAATTTCCCACAGAATCCAAAGAATCCATAAAACTTCTCATCATCATTTAACAGAGAGGTAAAATCGGTTCCTGCCGGAATGGTAAACTGATATTTCACATTCTTATATTCAAATGTAATGGTTGTCGTCACATCACTTCTCTGTGCCAGAATTCCAATGATATAATCACTGATGCAGCTGTTTTTCTTTGCATCAAAGGTAACTGTTGCACCCTGATCTGCCAGACGAATCTCTCCATAAAGATTCTTTACATATACCTCGCTTGCCGGAATGGGCTGACGATATTTCACATCACCACAGCTGCAGCGGTATAACGCCTCTCCATCCTTTTCCATGGAAGCATCCATATCCACCACCCAGTTATAATCGTGGGTATGGGAATATTCATATTGCCCATTTCCACCCTCTAAAGAATTATTTGTTATAAGAAAAATTTTAAAATTAGAATGTACTCCGGTGTCCTCTTTAACATTATAATAGCATGGCCAATAATCCATTCCACCAGCATCCGAATTTTCTTTATCATCTATATGCTCAATTTCGATCGTAATGCTTTGATCATCAGGATCTTTCCATGCCGCAATTGCACAACAAGCAATCGTACCTTTCGTAGTATCATCAGGATCAATTATAACTGTTGTACGCTTTGCAAAAATATAATAATAGTGATTTTGAAGATTATCTCCTTCATTAACCATGACCTTTTTATCATTTAATGCTTGCTGAAATGCTTTAATAATTTCATCATTTGAAACATTACTTGGTAACATATCAGAAACAGCCTTTACATTATACGGATCATCCACAATCTGATACCCGTCCGCGGCCTTACTCTCCATCGTAAGTCCCGCATTTTCAGCCAGATTTCCCGGCAGCAATCCCAGTGACAGGGTGGTTACCGCCAGAATTGCCACAATACTTTTCCATGCCTTTTTCACGTTAAACTCCTCCTTATCTTTTCCCGCTTCATTCCCCGGAATGAACCTTATTTACGCAATACATGTATGAACTTTACAAAACAGAACAAGCCTTCCACACTTTAGCATTTATTATCTGCTGTTATGATACTCAGCCCTTCCCGGATCAGAATCTCTATCAATTCCGAATCACTTTTATCCATGAACTGCTCCTGCTTTAGATGTTCAATTTCAGTTGCCTCATCTTCCGGAACAGATATGGTTATTGTTTTATATTTCATAGCTGGACTCCTTTACTGCAGTTTTCCGGAAATTCAGTTCATATATTTAATATGCTGTTCCTGATAAATTATTTATCCAGCTTACTGCTTAAGGTGATTCACTAGTTCACTTTTGCCTTATATTATAGTGGTTCACTGTCAACTTGAAAATCCAGATTAAATCTTTTTTTTACCGGGCTTCATAACTCAAACTTGAAATCACAACCTGATCGTGTATAATAGAAACCATAACAAACCCAAACATTTAGGAGTATACCGATGGCTACTAACAAACCCAGATATACCGTTTCTGTCGATGATGAATTATTTCAGCAGATCGAGGACTTCCGTTTCAGAAACCGTTATGCCACCCGTTCCCAGGCAACCTGCGAACTCATAAGGCTTGGTCTTCAATCCTTAAAGGAATCCTCATCCGAAGCTTCTGATCCTGCACCGAAGCATACAAAATAAGACTCTATGCCAGATGATAGCATAGAGTCTTATTTTTCTGGTGTGCAGGTTTGCACACATAATTACCGTGTCTCCTCCAGTGATGCTGTCAGAGCCTGCAGGAATTCATCGAGAGCATAAGGCAGATTCTGCTCATCCATCGTTCCCTCCTGCAAAAGTCGCAACTGTGTATATGCAAGCTCACCCTCTTCATTCACATCGGTACTTTCCAGCATATTCCTTAAAGCAAATCCGATATAGTCCGCCTTGTCGGCATAGTCCGGAAGGGTGTTGCGTAAAAACTCATCCCGGTATGCCAGGTCATCCGCAATTTTTTCATATCCCATCCGGGTGATCTCATACTTTTTAAGCCACTCTGTATCACCGGCATGTGCCGCAGGATCCTGTGGCGTAATCGCTTTTAAAAAATCGTCCTCATACAATTTCTGAACAAGCGTTTTGGCCTGTTCTGCAGTCTTCTCATAGAGTTGATCCGGCATATCCTGCACGATTTCCATTAATGCATCCCGGTAGTCGGTCATGTCCCAGCCGGAAATCACAAGCCTTCCCGTATAATCCTGTAATTCCACGGCTCCCCCTGCTTCCTTAGCTGCGAGGACTTCCTTCTGTGCCTCAAACAGTTCCTTCTCCATCTCGTACATATGATAGCATAAGACACACACCATACCAAACAGGATAAAGAATGCAATCACCGCCATCCAGAACCTCAGGTCCTGCTTTTCCAACGTTCTCCGGTAATGAAACAGTGCCTCCCGGAGACTGTCCACAGACTGATACCGGTCATCCGGATCAAACGCACAACACTTCTCAATCATTTTATTAAATCTGCTGCGTGGATGAAGAACCTTTAAGCCCTCCAGCTCATAATCCCCTGTCCAGAGATACAATAAGGTCTTGCCGATTCCGTAAACATCGGTCCTCTCATCGGACTGCCCGAACCCGAACTGCTCCGGGGCCGCCGTCTGCCGCGTTCCAAGACAGCAGGTATCCGATTCCTTGCCTGCCTTATAATTTCTCACAGTCTCAAAATCAATGAGGTCCATGCTTCCGGTCGGACGGAGAATCACATTTTCCGGCTTAATGTCCCTATGAATGACCTTCGGCCGGTAATGATGAAGCCGGCTCACTTCAAACGTGAGTGCCAATGCTGTATCCACCATCTTTTCCTCGGTATCAAAGCAGGTCCGGTCGGCCTCGGCCAGAGAGATTCCCTCCAGGTAGGGCCGTAGCATATAAACAGCATCTCCTTCACGCACACACAGAATCCGATCCCATTCGTTCAGTGCCTGCGTTACTTCCGCTTCTGCCTCAAGCCGCTTAGCATCCTCTCCGTAAGCATACTTCAGAATAAATCTTCCGCCACAGCTTAGATCCCTTGCCCGGAATGTCGCTCCATGATCCGATTCCTTATAACAGAACTCGATCCGGTATTGCTCCTCCCACTCCTTGGGCAGGTGATATTTCTCATTCAATATTTGTTTGTAGTTTTCCTCAAATTCCCTTTTTAACGTCATCCATCAATTCCCGGTATTCTTCCAGATTCAACTTCTTCTCGATTGCAAAAATTGCAACTGCATCCGTCTTTACTCTTGGATAGAGCACATTCCGCTGCGCAATTTTAAGTAACCGCTGCGTCTGTTCCAGATCCAGTTGAAGCAGCATCGCTGTCTCGATTAAAAGCTCCCGCGTCGGCCTTCTTCTTCCGTTTAAAATCTGATAACCATAGGTCCGGTCCAGATTCATATCCCAGATATACTGGATCTTACTCATGTGATGAGCAGCCAGCAGATCACACAGATAATACGGCAGGGACACATTCTTAAAATCCGGCTCCTCCAGGAACGACAGATCGTTTTCTCCTGCATTTTTGATCCGGTGAAGCAGTTGTGTTGTTTTTTTCATTCCCCTTCTCCTGCTGCATGTTTCCCCGCAAGGAAACCTGTAGACCATGCCACCTGAAGATTAAAGCCTCCGGTCAGGGCATCCACATCCAGAACCTCTCCTGCAAAGTACAGATTTCGAACCTTCCTCGATTCCATAGATGCCGGAAGAATTTCTTTGACATTCACGCCCCCCTGTGTCACAATGGCTTCCAAAAATCCTCTCGTCCCCGTAATCGTCAGTGTCAGATTCTTCATAAGCTCCACAAGACGGCTGCGTTCCTCCCTGGTAATCTCATTCACCCGCTTTTCAACCGGAATACCGGATAAGCTTAAAATCACCGGAATCATCTTCGCCGGAAGCAGTTCATCAAGCGCATTTTTAAATTGTTTGTTGGTATTTTTATCAAAATCACGAAGAATTCTCGCATCGAGCTGTTCCTTCGTAAGTGCAGGCTTTAAATCAATGAAAAGCTGTACCTCTTCCCCACGGTACTTCTTCACATAGAAGCTGCTTGCACTTAACATGAGCGGCCCGCTGACTCCGAAATGCGTAAATAGCATCTCTCCGAAGCCTTCGTAAATTTTTTTCTTATCCTTTTTAATAAGACAGGAAACATTCTTTAAGGAAAGTCCCTGCAGCTGCCTGCACCATTCTTCCTTAATGACAAAAGGCACAAGTGCCGGTTTCACTTCCTTTACGGTATGTCCTGCCTGCATGGCAAGCCGGTAACCATCCCCGGTTGAACCTGTTGCTTCATAGGACTGTCCTCCGGTTGCAACAATTACCGCATCGGCCTTTATGGAGGTTCCGTCTGTCAGAATCACACCGCAGACCTTCTGTCCTGCCGGATTCTTTGAGTTTTCGCCCCGCTCTTCTTCCGGAAGTTCTTCCAGTAAAAGTTCCTTCACCGCCGTATGAAAAAGCACTTTTACACGCTCTTTTTTCAGCAGCCGGTTCAATGCTGCAATCACATCCGAGGAATGGTCTGACTGCGGAAAAATCCGCCTGCCCCGCTCCTCCTTTAAAGGGCATCCGTTTTCCTCTAAAAGCTCCATCATGCTCCGGTTGTCAAACGCGGCATACGCACTGTATAAGAATTTACTGTTCGTTACAATATTGTCAAAAAACCCGTCGCGCTCACAGCCGTTTGTGACGTTGCAGCGCCCCTTTCCGGTAATATAAATCTTCTTACCGGTCTTTTCATTCTTCTCGATTAAGGTAACAGACGCTCCCGACTGTGCTGCGGTAATCGCAGCCATCATACCGGCAGCTCCTGCACCGGTCACAACTACCCTTTTCATTCTGTATCCTGTCCGGACTCTTCCGGAGACTCCTTTCTGATTAAGGAGTAATTAAGCATCGGTTCCTCATCCACAAAATTAATTTCATCATTTAAGTAAACCTGATAATTGTTCCACACCTCTTCGAGGGTTTCCAGGTTCTGCTTTACCATCTGCGGCCGTTTCAGGCAGAGTGCCACCACAAGCGCATTGATCAGGCTTAAGGGTGCAACCAGGGAATCCACGATCGACACCATATCGCTTCTTGCAAGTAGATTACAGGAAGAATACAGATTCATCGGAGAATGGATACTGTCGGTAATCGTAATCACCTTGGCATTCCGGTCATTGGCAAATTCCATCGCCTTAAGGGTACGCATGGAATACCTTGGAAAACTGATTCCGATAATGGCATCCTTATCATTGATCCGGATCATCTGCTCAAACATTTCCGTTACACTTGTTGTCTTGATAAGAACAATATTACCCCGGATCATATTCAGATAAAAATGCAGGAAATCCGCAAGCGGTTCACAGCTTCTCACGCCCACAAGATAAACCGTCCGAGCCTCCAGAATAATGTCAACGGCAGCATCAAAGGCTGCCACATCCACATTCACAATGGTATCCTGAATCTTCTCAATATCTGCGGTCAGAACAGACTGTAAAACCTCCGCCTGGGTGCTGTTTCCGTATTTCGCTCCCACCTTCTGTACCGCATTCAGCTTATTCTTCACCCATTCTTCAAGAGCCTTCTGAAACTCCGGATAGCCCTCATAGCCTAATCCAATCGCAAAACGGACCACCGTGGATTCACTCACCCCTACCTGTTCCCCGAGCTTTGCAGCCGTCATGAACACGGCCTGCTCATAATGATCGGAAATATAGGTGGCAATGGCCTTGTGCCCCTTGCTCATCTTGATAAATTTATCATTCATACGGGTAATAATATCCATACTCTACCTCTTAACGGAATGCCTGATAAGCATCTTTCAGCATTTCAATCGTTTCGTTTTCTTTCAGATCATAATCGTCGGTAAGTGACATGCTCGCCGCACCGTGAATAAAAATCCACATCTTCATAAACAGCTCACTCGCATTCCTGCACCCCTGGGAAGCCGCCATCTGGATTTCACGGCTGACATACCCTTCCTCCCCGTTAATCAGGTCATATAAGGTCTTGCCATGACGGTCCTTTGAAAGAAAGACAAATTCAAAGATCTTCTTATTCTTCTGTGCAAATAAAATGTACGCATATCCTAAGTTTACAAACGGAGTCACCGACTGCCGTGGAAATGCGCGGTAATAATCCTGGAAGAATTCGCAGGACTTAAAAAACAGTTCTTCAATCAATTCATTGATGTTCCTGTAAATACGAAAAATCGGCTGTGTGGAGCAGTTCGCTCTCGCTGCCAGCTTACGTGCTGTTACCTGTTCAATTCCCTCTTCCTGAAGAATCGAAAATGCTGCCTCCAAAATATCGTTTTTCGTTACGGATTCTTTTCTTGCCATAGGTACCCACCCTTCTGGTTCTTTTGTATAACGCCTGTTATTATTTTATAGTGATCTTTCCGGTCTGTCAAGATAAAACCATGCGGAATAACGCCAAAAAGCATCAAAAAAGCGCTGTATTTCAGGAAAAATACAACGCTCATCTCTTTATATGCTTCTTTCTACCCTTATGAACATTCTTTTACACTGTCCCGTTCGATCAGATAACCGTCCATAATGTGAGTACCCTTTCTGTGCCTGGGATCCTCGACCTTTTCTACAATAAGCCGGATTCCCTTAAGCGCCATCGAGGTCATATTTACCCCATATGTTGTAATTCCCACATCACACAGTCCGGGATACAGATAATCGTCGTACCCGACAACCGAAATATCTTCCGGAATACGGTATCCCGACTTTTTAAGACAGGTAATCAGGGTGCTTGCCGTCTGGTCACAGTTACAGACAAATGCCGTCGGCATCTCATCCGGCAGGGTGATGTCCTCATAGCATTCCCTTTCACTTTCACGATCGGAAATAATCCAGTCCTCACGCAGCTTCACCCCATGACTGATCAGTGACTTTTCATACCCCAGAAAACGGTCCATGATACTCATGGTCGTATGAATGTTTCCGACAAAAGCAATGTTACGATGCCCCTTGCGGAACAGATAATTCGTAATCTTGTAGGTTCCGTAAAAGCTATTGGAAATGACGCTGTCCTCACAGATATCCATGTTGTAAAAGTCCATAAATACCACCGGGATTCTGGTTTTTTCGAGCCGCTTTAAATAACCTTCCTTCATACTTCCAAGCACGATCACACCATCCACCTTGTTCTCACTGACCATCTTCGGAAGATTCTCATTCTCTTCATCCGACGGAGAAATCATTTCCAGCATCACAAAGCAGTTCTGCGGAACCGCATTGGTACAGATCTCCTGATAAAGTTTCCAGTAAAAGGTTGCCATGCTGTAGGAATAATAATCCGCAAGGATTACACCGACATTATAGCTGCGCCGCTCTCCTTCCCGCTCTCCCGCAGGCAGGACATACCCCATTTCCGCAGCCAGCTCCTTAATCCGCTGCCTGGTCTGTTCACTTACACCGCTTTTCCCGGACAATGCCTTGGATACCGTCATGGTACTGACACCAAGCTTCTGTGCAATATCCTGCATTTTAACTGTCTTTGCCATAATACACCCCAAAAATCTATTGATAATACCACTTCTGTGCTTCTTCACTGTCTTCCGGAACCTTCGGCATCATTTTCCGTAACATCCATTCCATCGGGAAGGTCAGTCCGTAAATGCAAAGCCCCGGCAGGAAGAAAACCGCCCAGTTCATAAAATAAATTCCAAGTACTGCCACAGCCAGTCCCAGCATCAGTAACAGGGTAACCGGCAGATATTTAAACATCATAAGAAATGATGATTTGATCAAAGTCAGGTTGTTCATATAAAATCTGGATAATACCGGATAGAGATACATACAGATCCCCAACACCAGAAATAACACAAATACAAGTCCGATAAACAGGCTGCTTCCAAGCCTTCCTTCCTGATCCCAGGCAAACTTCAGCTCTACTGCCAGCATCAGAAATAAAAACAAAAATATCACATTGAATCCTATCGTCTGTCTGAAGTTCTTACGGAATGCACCGAAAAACTCCTTTGTCACATAACCGGATTTATACCGTACGCATTTCGCCATGGTATAATATGCCGCCGTTGTTGCTGTTCCCATGGTAACTAAGGGTATGGAACAGATTACCCACATAAGTCCGATGCTGATGACATCGAACATCAGATTCATAAATCTGCCAAACATACTGTCATTCTGAAACATGGAAACTCCTTTTTATATGGCGCCCATACCGTAAGGTACGGGCGCCCATTGTTCATCCAGTCATTTAATTACTTTCTTTACTTATCTTTACTTATAGAAAGAGTCAAGTGCATCCTGAACGTTCTGCTTATAAGTTTCCTGGAACTGAGCTGCGGTCATTTCACCATTTAACAGTGCGGACCAATCCCATTCAAGACCAAGTGCATTCCAAAGGTCGAATGCGCCTCTCTGTCCCATATATTCCATTACAGCGTAGTTTTCTTCTGTGACTGCACAGTCTTCCCACCAGGTCAGATCGCCGTCACGAAGATCGGTATCACCATGATACCAGTTCTGCCAGTCATAGAATACGTTGTAAACAAGTTCCGGATTATCCACACCTGCAGGAATCATCCATGCATTACCGGAGGATACGTTCTTGAACTTGTTGGTTGCTTCATCTCCGGAAGGTCCGATCGGCCAAGGACACCATACAACGTCGAAGTCAAGACCTGCATCGTTATTTGCGGAAGAAATCCATGCTGCATCAATCCAGAATGCAATGTTACCATCTAAGTAAGCATTCATATTGGAATCGAAATCATCAGCGTTCCAGGGCTTTGCTACATGATCTACATTGTACATATTGTAAATGAAGTCCAGGCATTCGGTAACCTCAGGAGAGGAAAGGTTTTCTTTATCGCTTCCTGCGATTACAGTGCCATTACTCATGGTCAGGTTGTAAACAAGGAAGTCCCAACGGG
The DNA here is from genome assembly GCA_963638365.1 of Anaerobutyricum sp. Taxonomy (GTDB): domain Bacteria; phylum Bacillota; class Clostridia; order Lachnospirales; family Lachnospiraceae; genus Suilimivivens. The sequence goes on from CAVHRK010000025.1 coordinate 24,500, forward strand.
AAGCATAACCATACATATCAATGACGCCGTCACCGTCAGAATCCTTGGTAAGCGCTACCATGTATTCTCTCCACTTATCCCAGGTCCACTCGCCTCTTTCGTATAAAGCGTTCGGATCCTCAAGACCGGCTTCATCAAGAATCTGCTTATTATAAGCCAACATATAAGTATTTGCAAGTACCATTTCTGCACTGTTGGACTGGAACAGATACACACCGTCGTCCTTACCGATATCTACCTGGCTGAATACCATCTGATCATTGAACAGATCCTGGTCAGCGGGAAGGATCTCCTGAAGGTTGGTTGCATAGCCGTTTAACGCTGCCGGAATACCAAAGCTTAAGTCTACTTCGTAAATATCACAGTCCGGCTGACCTGCCAGAATAGAGGTATTGATGGATTCCTGAATACCGGTCCAGGTTAAGTTTACGAACTCAATCTTTACGTTGTACTTATCTTCTACTTCCTTAACGATATCGAAGTGCTGCTGTGCAAGCTCTTCATCCGCTACGCTCGGATCATCATGGATATCGGTGTTGGTGCTGTCATAGTAATGATCATACCAGGTACCGATACGGATGGTTCTGGTTTCTCCTTCGTTCACAACCGGAGCTGCATCATCTGCTGCATCTGCGGTACCTTCTGCTGCGTCTGTGCTTTCTGTTGTATCTGCTGTGGTATTATCTGTGGTTGTCGTAGAACCGCCACATGCGGTTAAACATCCTGCGATCATTGCCACACTTAATCCAAGTGCAAGAAATTTCTTCATTTTCATTTACTTTTCTTCCTCCTAAAATCCTTATTCTGCGGACTGTCCTACTGCTACGCTGTAAACTTCCCATACGCCGGATGCCTCACACTGCATTGTGGTTCCCCATGTGGATACATCGTCACCACAGATTGCTGCGATCTGCTCATAAGTTACCTGGCAGGTCTTTCCGTCACATACAGCGGAATCGGATCCGCTTCCATCGTAGTTGCCCTGGCCTACACGGCTCCAGCCTACGGCTGCTTCATTCATAACTACCCAGAGTTCTCCGTTCTCACTGGTGTAAGAAATGGTTACAACGGATCCGGGTACTAAAGCATCGATCATTTCCTGAGGCATGGTAAATCCTGCCTGGCTCCAGCCATCTCCGCTTACTGCGGAATCCGGAACCTCTACCAGATTGTTAATCATCTTGAACTCGGATGCGGTTCCTACACGTACTCCGTAAACTTCCCATGCGCCGGATGCTTCACACTGCATCGTGGTTCCCCATGTGGATACATCGTCACCACAGATTGCTGCGATCTGCTCGTAAGTAATGTATGCCTTGCTTCCGTCACATACGGCTGCGTCAGATCCGCTTCCATCGTAGTTGCCCTGGCCTACACGGCTCCAGCCTACGGCTGCTTCATTCATAACAAGCCAGATTTCTCCGTTTTCACTGCTATAGGTAACTTCTACGGCTGATCCGGGTACTAAGGCATCGATGATTTCCTGAGGCATGGTAAATCCTGCCTGGCTCCATCCGTCTCCGCTTACTGCAAAATCAGGGAATTCTACGGCATTGGTTAATGCATAAGAAGGAGCTTTCTTACCAACCTTAACAGAATATACTTCCCATGCGCCGGATGCTTCACACTGCATCGTGGTTCCCCATGTAGAAACATCATCGCTGCAAAGAGCTGCAATCTGTTCAAAGGTGATCTGTGCGGTAGTCTTGCTGTTGTTGATGTATGCAGAATCAGATCCGCTTCCATCGGCATTGCCCTGACCTACTCTCATCCAGCCGGCTGCTGCTTCGTTCATAACTACCCACATATCTCCGTTTTCACTGCTGTAGGTGATTTCTACAACGGATCCCGGTACTAATGCATCAAGAATTTCCTGAGGCATGGTGAATCCTGCCTGGCTCCATCCGTCTCCGCTTACTGCGAAGCCTTCAAACTCTACAACATCGGTAAGTGCGCAGAGGTTGGAACGATCGGATCCGGTATCTGCTGCAACATATTCTGCAGAAGTATCTGCTGCAAGAACATTTCCGGATGCATCCTTGAAGGTGATGTCTGCAACATACAGGTTCGCAGGGGTAGCACCCTTATCCTTACCGGTATCATTCTCTAAGGAAAGTACCAGATAGTTTCCTGCACCAAAGGTTTCTCCGTCAGGAACGGTATAGGAAATGGTCTTCGGGTTTGCGGTTTCCAGATAAACGCTCCATGCTGCGTTGCTCTTGTTGTTCTTCTCACCGGTAAATCCGTAAATGTTACCTGCTGTAGAATAGAAGGTTCCATCCGGGTTCTCGGTTCCAACGGTCATCTCTACCGTCTTTAAGTCGGATGCCTTATCGCCAAGAAGGGCATCTGCCTGAATACCAACATAAACTGCTTTCCCGGGAGAAGTTACCTTTAAGGCCTTTCCTCCGTTGTAATCTTCTACAGAAAATGTGGCATCTCCTGCTGCGGAATTTACGGTTTTGTCATTTCCGACAAAGCCGAATGCTCCGTCTTCAAAGTCAATGCTGACTTCTGAGGAAGCCTCCTCTGCCGGCTCCTCCTGTGCTGCATCCTCTGTGGATGCATCTGCAGTCTCTTCTGCTTCTGTTGCAGAAGTACTGTCTGTCTGTGTTGCTTGCTTACCGCCACATGCCACAAGGCTTAATGCCATGGATGAGGCTAATAATAAAGCGGCAATTTTTTTTGCTTTCAACCTTTTCATCCTCCTTTTAGTTGAATTCTTCGCGCGTGTTTATCCTACGATACCACTACGCTCTACTCCTTCTATAAAGTATTTTTGCAGCGCAACATAAATAATGATGACTGGAATCATAACAAGTACGACACCGGCGTCTAAGAACAACTCCTGAATCTTGGGATCGTAAATCTTCTCCACATTCGAAATCGTTGCCTGGATCGTCGAAATCTTCTTACTGATTACAATGTTATCGCTGATCAAAAATAACTTCGCATAAAAAGTATCATTGTACTGCCATACCATAGAGAAAATCGCTACGGTAATTACAGAGGGAATTGCATTTACCAGCATGATACGGAAATAAGTATACCATGTACCCGCTCCATCCACAAATGCCGCTTCTTCGATTTCCTTCGGAAGCCCGCGGAAGAACTGGTTAAAGATGTAAATGTAAAGCCCGGAACGAAGGCCACAGCCGAACAATGTCAGAATGTACATTGGTACGGGTGTTGATAAGAGGTTGGCAGCAGACCCCGTCGTTGCCTTTATGATTCCAAAGATATCAAATTTCGCAAAGGTCATGTACAGCGGAAGCATGATGGTGTGTGTCGGGATAACAATCATGATGACAACACAGCCGAATAACAGCTTCTTGAACGGGAACTGATATCTTGCAAATCCGTAACCGACCATGGAACAGACAAATACCTGTAACAGCATCAGCGTAAGGGAATACAGTAAAGACGCTGTAACGGTCTTTCCGTAGGACATATACTTGATCGCCATTTTATAGCGCTCTAAGGTAGGCTCCTGCGGAATCAGATAAACCATGGTGTTGTAATAATCGGAATCCGAGAAAAAGGAACTGCTGATAATTCCAATTACGGGTCCTAAGATCACGTAACAGATTCCAACAAGGATAACCGTCTTAAACAACGCAATGATAAACTTCTTGATATTCGATGCCCAGCGCTTGCGGTCATTGGCAAACTGGGTGTCGTTTTTCAGGTTTTCATACTGCTCTTTTAAGACTGACAATGATTGATTTTTCACCTTATCCATTCTTTTTCTCCTTTCCTAGTTATAGTAGAACGTTCGTTTTTGTATGAACCTGCACACAAGTATCAGGATCAGGCAGGTCACCACCGTGGACACTAAACTCATGACTGAGCTCAGTCCGTAGTTATTATCCGTAAATGCGGTCTTGTATGCCAGATCAACAACATCGGACTCTGCGAAGCTGTCTACCACGGTATACACCACATTCGTAATGATGTGGGGAAGTACCATCGGGAAGGTTACCTTCCAGAAGGTTTCGTAGGTGGTTGCACCTTCGATCTTCGCCACCTCGTACATGGAGCCCGGAATCGACTGTAATGCTGCGATGAAAATAATGATCTGCACACCGGATGCATTGATGATATCGCTGATCCGGTTTACCGCGCCGGAAATATATTCAATGACAATGACCGGCATTCCCAGATCTCCGAACATCTGGAAGTAATATTCAAGGCCTACGCCCGATCCGCTTACTGCTTCTGCCAGGTCTGCGCTGGCGTTGCTGATACCGCCGCTCATCATGGTTCTTGCAAGGTCCATGGCATCCATAATCGCTCCGGAATTCAGGATTACCGGAAGGAAGAAGATCGCACGTACCAGAGTTCTTCCTTTGAACTTCTTGTTCAGCAAAATTGCCATGAACAAACTGAAAAAGGTAATCAGCGGTACATCAATCAGCATGTTTCCCACGGAGGTGGTGAGCACCTGTTTAAAGGTTCCATGTACCCGGAACGCATAAATGAAATTCTGCAGTCCGACAAACTTTAAAGTGTATCCACCACCGGGATTTACCGTAAGCTCCGATAGGGAAAACTGGATTGACATAAACAAGCTTCTTGCATAGAAGCAGATAAATCCAATGAGCCATGGCAGAATGAACAGGTAGCCGTTAATGCTCCGCTTTGTGGTGAGGGATAACTTTTTTCTTTTCTTATTCATTATTTCGCCCCTCCTGTCACATAGCTTTTCGCCGGTATCTTAACACCGTTCACACTGACTTCTTTGCTGCTCTTATTAATTGTAATCGTTACACCGTTACTGTAGGTTACCACTCTTACTCCATCGCCTAAGATCTGATGATCCACAATGGCTGCCCCGCTCACCGGTGCCAGAGCTTCGTCCACCTCGTTATAAATCGAAACGGCATCGTCCTTCCAGTTCTCATAAGTGGTTGCATAGAACCGGTTCACAGCCGTGTTCTTCATTTCATTGGCCTCCTTATAGGTAAACATGAAATGCGGGCTCGCTCCTGCTTCCACAAGTTCCAGAATGAGATCACTCCGGTCATAGGTATCGCTTAAGTTAATCGCACTGCCGGAATAATCAATGTAGCCGTGGATCAGCATTTCATAAAACGGAACCGTTTCATCCACAATATAGTAATCGTTATCTGTAAGCGGTGCATTGATAATATCATCGGCATATGCAAAGGAATAATCATTTCCGTTATTGACCATCAGGTTCTTACCGGTGCTTTCGAGATTCTTAAATTCTGCATCGACCACATCCAGTGCCTGTTCCCGGTTGATGACATTGGTTCTCTTCTTATCCGAATGAAGCTCATTTCCCAAGTCTCTTAAGGAGATTCCGTCAATATCATATTTGTTGATCTTATTGGCAAACTTCTCTGCGTAACGGACCATAAATTTCGGAGAAACCAGATAATAATGATTCTCTTCATAACCAAGTCCGGAGGTCTGACGGAGGGTTGCCGGATTGACCAGACCAAACTCTGCCACATAACCGCCGCCGTAATAACGGGAGGTTTCGTTGGTGGAAGAATACCGTTTGCTGATCGTCGTCACCTTCTGGATCGCAACATCGGCATAAAAGCTTCCGCCGTTTGCCGTTACCGTTGCGCTTAAGTCCTCAAGTCCGGATTTTCCACCGAGCTTTAACGGTACCTTGACCTTATCCGGGACATCGGCATAATAGCCGCCGTTCATCCAGCCCTGGAAGTTCATTACCTGATTGCTGATGCCGTTTTCCTTAAGATCATTGGAAATTTCTTCGGCTTCATCAAAGGTGGTCATCGCATATAATCCATTGTATTTCGTTCCAAGGAAGTGCTTATACATATCCACACCGCCTAACACATCATAATAAAACTTGATGTGGCCCTCTTCTTCCTGCGGAGTCAGAACTCCTTCACTGACCAGCCGTTCCCTGTAATAGTTGGCAGCTCCCACATAGCCGTTATTCTCTTCGGTGAGTAAGGTATACTTCACACAGAGATTGGAATCGTAGAAGTTCTTTTCCACAATCGGAAGATCGGCTTCGTTACCGGTTGTACCGAACATGGACAGCTTATCGTTACCACGCAGGGTAAAGGTCGGATATACATAGTTATAATCGTTAATCTTACCGGATACTCCTGCGGACAGATAGCACAGTGACGCACCATCTTCTACAGTTGCAAAGATCCCGCTCTTCTCACGGAAGATACCAAACAGGGAAAGCTTTGCATTCTCGGAGTTTTCCATAACAACATACTCTGCTGCTAACGGATCAATTCCGTAAATATACTCGGAATAGTTTGCTGCCGTGCTCTTGCCGTTGTTGAAGTAAATGAGGGATCCCGAGCCGTTCGGCACCAGCATGTAGCCGTCCTCATCGGTTCCTGCGCTTCCTAAGTAACGCAGCATCTGGATACGGAAGATCGTACCGCCTCCGTTTTCCTCGACTCCCTTCATGGGGATGGATACTTCCACGCCATCCTCACTAAGCCGGTACTCCAACGGAATCAGGAAGGAAATCGGCATAACACCTTCCACTCCGGAGTTTTCCATTTCACGCATATAATCGGCTGTGGTAAAGCCTGCATTTTCAAAGTACTTATTCAGCTTACGAAGCTGGGATTTTCCTTTTACCGTGGATTCGAGCATTTCCATGTAGCCGTCTGCTACCGTGCTTTCCACGAATTTCTTTCCTACGAACTTCGCTTCATCTGCGGGAAGCTGATCCATCACCTGCTGCAGAGTCTCTGCACTGATGTACTGCGGCACAATACCGGTCGCACTCGAAAGATCTCCGATGGTATAAAGGAAACGGACTCCGTTGTCAATCTTTTCTACGGAAAGCTGCTCTTTTGCTACGCAATAGCTGTAGGAATCGTAGGTTCCCTGTGTTCTTGAGGTATTAAAGTAATCCACAATCAACTGGGATTTCATATAGTTTAGGTTCGTCTCATTGGCAATGCTGTCTTCTTCGGCATTTACGGGATTGGAGTAAACCGTTTCCCCGTTACGCTTGTCATAGAAAGCAACTTCACCGTCTGTTTCATTGATGTACAGCTTCAGATTATTGTTCTCGGCAGCCAGTACCATGCCATCCACATCACTGCTGCTTTCCTTGATGGGCGTAAACTCACTGCCCTCTTCATAATCATAGGAGCTGACGTAATCCTCGTACTTGTTATAAGAATAAAAATGTACAAAGAAGTAAACAACCCAGATCACAACGATAAGAAGGATGAGACCTAAAATGCCGTACAATAATTTTTTACTTTTCTGCATGTTCTCCCCCTCCTAGACTCTGTAAATCAGTTCCTGATAGATGCTGTAGAAGAAGTTGTATACCTGGCTGATGAGGTCTGCGAACAACAGCACTACGAAAATGATAATAAACATCGCAACAAATGTCAGGAATATGGTGATCAGTGTTTTACCCAACGTGTAATTATGTACCTGCATGATTCCGATCAGAATCATGAATAAGCCATAGGCAATTCCGATTCCCAGAATCATGAAGTAAAATGCTTCTTCATTCTGTGCCACAGCCTGGCTGACTATGGTTGCCAGATTGTAACCAAAAATCAGAGGAATCATGGCATAACCAACCGCTATGGAAATATCCTTAAGCCGCCCCTCTCCTTCCATCAGACAGGTGATGGACCAGTTGGAAATACAGAACAGGAGGTAAAGCAATAAGACCGCTACCAGTTCCGTTAATGCACTGACATCGAGCGGATCCACGTCATTCACAATGAAGCTTGCCTGAATCCGGTTGATGGAAAAGCTTAGGGAAAACAGGATGACCAGTAAAATGGCGATCGGAACGCTTCCCCGTTCCCTGTGGCGGATTTCATAATATCCGTCCGAAGGATGACTTACGGTATAGAACGCATATTTCCATTTGTCCTTGGAGAATAACTGTTTCATCAGGTAAGCCCTCCTTCCTGTTTTGCTTTCTTCTGTGCCCGGTAGGCTTTGATTTTCTTTTTCAGGAAATATTTATAAACAATTCCGAATACAACGAGTATTCCGAGAATGGTCATAAACACATTCATGTTCTCGGTAAGGATCTCATTCCGGTAACGCTTCCATGCCACGGAATAATATTTCCGGTTCATACCAAGCTCTAAGTATTTCATCGCGGTTTTATTCTCGCCTGCGGTCAGGTAAGCCTTGCCGATACCGCTGTTTGCAAGCTCATTGTTCTCATCGAGTTTTAATACCTGTTGCCAGATGTCAATCGCCTGTGTTTCATCTCCGTCGTATCGTAAGCCCACGGCTTCATTGATGAGGCTTCCGTACTTCGTTGCAGAAAACTTCATGATCGCTCCGTAATAGGAATCGAGAACAATCAGCTCATCATCCACCATTTCAATGGCAACCGGTGTTGTGAAGGTTCCCTCCTGTGTTCCAAGTCCTCCGAAGATATACAGAAGATTTCCTTCCTTATCGTAGGTAAAGACTCTGCCACGCTTACGGTCTAACAGGGAATAAATTCCCTTATCCCGGTAAACCACATCGGTAATTTCACTGGGTCCTCCATATTTTCCATTCGAGATCACCCAGAGGTCACCGCCGACATTTTCGTTTTCACCCTTCTGGATGACATCCTTACCCTGGGGATTCAGTCTTCTTACGGCCTGCGTTCCTTCCGAGTCAATGTTGGTTGCGTAGATGAATCCGCCCGGATCCACATCCATACCGGTAAACTCGGTCGGAATGTAAAGCTGCTGTTTGGAACGCTCTTCCTTGGTTGCGATCTTTCTCCAGAATTTTTCCCAGAGTGTAATCTTAACTTCGATTGTTCCGTAATATCCGGTAAAGCTTCCATCGCTTTCGAAAAGAAGAATTCCTTCGAATGCATTCCTGGAAATAACGTAAACACGGTCTGCGTAATCCACCGTTACCTTAATCGGGATAAAATCAAATCCTTCTTCCAGAATTTCGGACTGCGGATTATCAATGATCTTGATAAACTCTCCTTCCGGAGTAAGAACTACGATTCTCTTGTGCATGGAATCTGCTACATAAAGCGCTCCGCTTTCGGAAACACATACACCGTAAGGCTGGTCGAAACCGTCCTCCTTTCCATCATTGGAAAAGTGGTCAATGATCCGGACGGTCTGTGTCATTTCGTGATTCAGGACAACGATCCGGTTGTTCTTCGTATCTGCCACATACACCTCTCCATCGGGTGCCACGCACAAATCCTGCGGCTCCACGAAATTCGTGGTTCCCACATTCTGTCCGGTCACGGAACCGTTCGGGACATAGGCTGCCGGTGTCTCAACGACATATTCACGGTAATTGTAATTATAGGTATCATACGGAAGTTCATCCGCATAAGCATTCACGGAAACTCCGGTTGCTGCTACCACTACTGCACCAAGGAGAGCGGCTGTTCTTTTTATGATTGTTGTTTTCTTCATCTCGCCCCTCCTTACATCAGTCTTTCATACCGGACGTTGTCATGGTTTCAAGGACATTACTCTGACACGCCAGGAAGAAGATAATCGGTACTGCCGCCACAACAAAGGTAACGGCCGCTGCTGCACCGGCTCTCGCCGTACCGCCTGCTGCGATCTGCTGCAGTGCAAACTGTAACGGCTTTAACTGCTCATCACGCAAAAACATGCTTCCGGTATTGCCCCACATCTGCTGGAACTGGAAGATGGCCAGTGTCAGCCATGCAGGCTTTACATTCGGCATAACAATCTTCCAGAATACCTGATATTCGGAAGCGCCATCGAGTCTCGCCGATTCCATAAGGGAGGTCGGAAGCTGCTCCATAAACTGCTTCATCAGATAAAGTCCCATACCATAGGAGCACGCAGGGAGGATCAATGCCAGATAATTGTTATTGATGCCGAGCCAGCTGATAATCATATAGTTCGGAATCTGGGTAACCGTCCAGGAAAACATCATGGATAAGACAACCATGTTAAACAAAAGCTTCTTTCCCGGAAACTCATGCTTGGCAAGCGGATAAGCGGCCAGGGATGCTAAAATGACATGCCCCACGGTTCCGAATCCGGTAATGATAATCGTGTTTAAGATATATCTGGAAAACGGCACCCAGGAATCACTCATAATTGAGAACAGATCCGTAAAGTTTTCCAGTGTAGGGTTCCTCACGAAAATCTTCGGTGGGAACTGATAAATTTCATCGAGCGGTTTTAAGCAGTTATTGATAATCATGACAAGCGGCAGTGCCATAAACACACCACAGATTGCCATCACAAAGAATAACAGGCTGTTTCCCGCCATGGAACGGTTTAATTTCTTCTGTCTGGGTTTGAAGAATCGATACTTTTTCTTTTTCATATAATCTTTTGCCATCTATTCTCCCACCCTTCCTAATAATTTCTGAACCAGTTTATTGGTACCAACCATGAGCAGGAAAAGAACCGTTGCAATCGCGGATGCATAACCCATATCGAATCGGGTTGAGCCATAATCCAGAAGGTGGGTTACCACGGTTGCACCTGCATAGTTTACGGAAGGATTACCGGCAAGCTGTATGGAAATATCCGCTACCGCAAAGGACTGGGTAATCTGCATAACCGCACCGAACATCAACTGCGGTTTCATGGCCGGAAGTGTGACATACCACAATTCCTGCCAGCGGTTCTTGACGCCGTCCAGCGCAGCGGCTTCATAAAGGCTCTTATCTACCGTCTGTAAACCTGCGATAAAGGAAAGGAAACCGGTACCTAAGGAGAGCCACAACTGAACCACGATCAGACAGGGAAGGATGTACTTGGCATCCTGCATCCACAGCTTCTGCTCGTTGATGATTCCCCATTTTAAGAGAATACCGTTTAAGTAACCGTAACGGTCACCGGATAAAATGAGGCTCCATACCATGTAGGCATTACCACAGATGGACGGTGCATAAAAGATCAGGGTAAGCACCGTACGGATCTTGCTGGAAAACTCATTGATGATCCAGGCAAATAACAGACAGAGCAGGTAGCTGATCGGTCCGGTTACTACTGCAAAGATCAGGGTGTTCTTTAAGGAAATCAGGAAAATATCATCCTCCAAAAACAGCTTGATGTAATTGTTCCAGCCGTTAAAGGTCGGCCACTCCAGCATGTTAAAGTAGGTAAAGCTCAAACAGATGGAGGTCAGTACCGGCAGAACCGTAAAAAGAAAAAACAAAATAAAATAAGGTGCCAGCATAATGTAGCATGCTTTATTCTTTTTTATCTGGTAGCGGAGCGTTCCCTGCTTCTTTGCTACCGCCAAAGCTTCACTTGACGCCATTTATTTGCCCTCCTTCTGCAGATCTTCCAAGGTCGCAAGACCAAATTCTTTTCGTTTATAGGTAATCTCATCATTGATGTAAAGTACCTTATCCATCAGCTCTTCTCTCGGTGATGCGGTATCGGTATCCGTCGTTACCGTGTAGAATGCGTTGTTTACATTACGCCAGGAATAATAACCACCCGGTACCTGCGGAATGCCCTTTACCCAGGTAAAGGCTTCGGACAGTGCTTCGTAGGTATCCACCGGCCACGGCATGTTCTCAAAGGCTTCCTGATTGGCGGTTGCCACTCTGGCCGCGGATCCCATCAGGGATTCCATTTCCCGGTCAAATAAGGTCTGTACCTCTGCGGAGGTCCACCATTTCAAGAACTCCCAGCAGGCATCCTTTTCTTCCGTATCTGCCATGATCATGCTGGCAAGTCCGGTACATCCAACCGAATGATCCACGGTTCCGTCTTCCTTTACGGTTCCGGGAACTACGGTGAAGTCCCAGAGTCCTGCAATATCCGGAGCGGAAACCTCCAAATTGTTATACGTTGTATAATCGGCAATGATGATCGGGCACTCACCGGTACGGAAACGCTCTTCCACGCTCGTCGTCTTATCCAGACCGTAATCGGTGTAGTACTCACAGTATTCCTTAAAGGTATTGACTGCAATGTCCGAATCCAGTGCGGAGGAAATTCCTCCCTCGTTGTAATACTCTCCACCGTTCTGGTAAAGCAGCATCGCGTAAACCTGTTCGGTCGGCAGCATACCAAATTCCATCTGATTCTTGGCAAGCACGGACATCGTGACCTTTACTTCATCCCAGGTCTGTGGGATCTCCATGCCAAGCTCTGCTAAAATATCTTTCCGGTAGAACATCACCGGGAAGGTCTGTGTTTCCGGAAGTGCATAGACCGAACCGTCAAATCCAAATGCGGTCAGTGCACTGTCATAGAATCGCTCGGAAACGCTATCAAAATCCTCAAACTGCGTCAGATCCAGTACTGCATTACGAAGTCCGTAGTTCACCGGCGTATCGTTACCGGTATTCAAAACCGCTCCGGCAATACCGTTGGTATTTGCAACCTGGATTGCCACATCCGGCCCTTCTCCTGCCAGTTCTGCACGAAGCAGGGTGTTCATATCGACAAGCTGTACATTCACATTAATGCCATACACACTGGTAAAGGACTCATCGATCAGAGACCGGATAACATTCGCCTGATCCCGTCCGGTTCCAACCCAGAGTGTAATGGTCGTTGCATCACTCTCTTCGGAATCCGTTGCTCCTAACGAGTTATAGTCAATAATGAAGGAATAGAACAATCTGCGGATTTCATATACAAATTTATCCCAGAAGGAATTGTGTTCGATCTTATTTTCCTTACCAGGTGAATACACCTGAATCCGGTCGATCTGTAATGGCTGTTGGATCACCTGTGTAATCCAGGTACCGCAGGCACGTACATTCTGCTTATAGGTGGATACGACCTTTACAAAACGTTCTTCATCGGCAATCAGATAATCGAGCTGATCCCTCATGGTGATCAGTACAGTTTCCTTATCGGAGGTCCGTCCGGAAGCTGCCCGGAGATCCAGGATCGCCTGATCGAGCTGATCCCTTACGGCCGTCATTTCTGCACTCAGTCCGGGAAGTGAGCTTTCAATCTGGTAGTCACGGTAGGTATCGGGTGATACACCGGTGATACGGATGACCTTACGGTAAATGGCATTCAACTGGGAAACACAATCCTGTACGCTGGAAATAACTTCGGAGAAATCACCAAGTACCACTTCCATTCGTAAAGTATGGGTTCCCTTTTCCAGATAAAAGTCATAGGGGTTTCCGTCCGCATCGGAGAGTACATCGCATCTCCACTGGGAATCGTAGGTAAACCCGTAATCTTCCATTTCTTTAAAAGGAACTTCCCCATCAATCGTAATCTTTCGTGATACATAAATACCACGCATGAAGTTCTGTTTATCAAACAGGGAAATATTGACGTAACCGCTTTCCGGCACTTCAAATTCCCATTCCATCCACTGTCCTGCATCCGACCAGCTCTCTCCGCCGATCGTGTTGTTCAGAAGTTCCTTCGCGCTTGCCGGATAAACCGCCGGCGAAGACTGATCCTGCTTGGGATAAAGCATCTGGGAAGAGGTCTTCGTCACATTCTCTGCCTGAATGGTAAGGTTCACATCAGTCGTTGCCTTAACCCCTTCTGCTTCCCACTGTTTCTTTACTTCTTCGTAGGGCTTCACTTCCTCTGAATTCTTAAGATATAACTTATGAATCAGCATCGGCTCTCTCTGGGAGTTCATGGAAATCGTATGCGTGCCCTTCGTGAAATACACACATAACGGTGTGGTGATGTAACCATTGCTGTCATACAGGCTTGCGGTTACCCATTCCGGAATTTCCACGGAAGTCGGCTTCATGTCATTATTCTGATTGTCCTTCCTCCAGGCGATGTCATATACTCCGTTTGCGAAACTCTCCTGCGCCACATCGGTAGACCAGACTCTCGAAAACTCAATCAGGGAAAGCTCTCCATAAGGGAGTTCTCCATCAATAAAGAAGCTTCTCTGAATTTCGGAATTCTTACCTTCTACCGGATAATATTCAACCTGAAGTTCATACATGCCTTCTGCCGGAACATCCACTTCAAATTCAATATAGCCGTTTTCACTGGTCAGCACACTGTCTCCCGGCATTCCTTCATAATCGGAATAAATCTCCGGTGTCTTTTCACGGTCGCCTTCCATATAACTGATGTAATCCGAAGCATTGATCTCAATCGTATCCTTCGGATAAGCAGCTCCTGCATGCTCATTCAGATACTCCATGAAACCGGGGATTTCATCGGCTACAGAATATGTACTGACAATTTCACGCGCTTCCTGTTGTGTTAAAGATGCTTCTGCTGCAGAAACATTCAGACTGCCAAGCTGCAGCGACGTTGCAATCTCCGCCACTGTAATCAGCAGCGCGATGCATTTTTTCTTAGTTGCTCGAAATTTCATACCCTCTCATTACCTCCATGCATTAATGGGAATCTCTCGTTACTCATAGTACCATGCATCTTCACCCGGAGCGGGTGCAGGCATATATTTCCGAAGTGCTTTTTCCATCAGGAATGTGCTGGCGAAGCAAAATGCTCCCGGCCAGATAAAAATCATTGGGATTGGCAGGTAACGGAACCAGACAAACACAAGTAGTAAAAGTCCTGCCAGCAATATGGCTGTATACGGCAGGAACCGTACCGCCATAACAAAAGAAAGCTTTACCATGGAAGAGATCTTCATGGTAAACCGTGACATCACGGGAAAGAGATAAATCAGAATGGCCCCTGTTATTACCAGAAGGCCTATGTAAAACTTCTGTAAGAATAACCCTGTCTCCTCCCCCGAAACTGCAGCTATATTCCACAAATACCAGATCAGTGAAATCCAGATCCCTGCCCCGACCGTAATAAGGCTTCCTTTTACAAAGGTCCTTTTAAAGGAGGCCCAGTATTCCAGAAGCGGATAGCTCCGGTCCCTTCGTATGCTTTTCATCATCGCATAATAAAACGAAGTGACGGCTGCGCCAATGGTAAACACCGGCAGACAGGAAATCAGAAATACAATATTTAAGATAATCACCCAGCCGGCCTTCGTCATGTAATACATCAATGGACTCTCCGGTGCAAACGGCTTAGGTTTCTTTTTGATTTTATAGGGATCGTTTTCTTCCTTGCGGCGGTCCCTTTTCTCTTCGTGCATCATCTAAAAGCCCTCCCGGATGGGATAGGTTTTCAGATCCGGAAGATCTTCTAACGTAATCACATCTTCATCGTTGTATGCTTTTTTCAGCATCTCTTCCTCGGTATACGTTTCATCCAGTGTGATGATCGACATACTCTTTACAACGAACTCACCCTGCCAGGTACACCACATGCCCCACATGGCTCCGTCTCTCTTGGCAAGCTCCGGATCAAATACACAGCCATTCTCCGTCATGTAAACTAGCTTATGTCCGGCACTGTAATTCGTTGCCGCATTCAGATATTTGGAAATCTGGGAGGTATATACATGCTCTCCCGGATAAATGTCCTCTCCGATAATATCGACGTACTCATCTCCCGGATACCAGTCCTTGTCCTGACCGTTCCATACCCAGATCAGATTATTCAGTCCATATTCCTTCGTAAACTTCTCATACATGGCAATGTAAAGCTTCTTATAACTCTCCGGCCCTGCTGCGCCCCACCAGAACCATCCTCCGCTTGCTTCATGCAAGGGGCGGAACAGGATCGGCACATGGGCATCCTTAAGAATGGTCAGCTGCTGTGCAATCACATCCATATCACTCATTAAAAGCTCGTAGCCTTCCTCATCTTCCCCGTTCATGATTTTCGCAAGATCGAGGTTCGTATTCGATGTATAAAAGCTTCCTCCCCAGTCACCGGTAATGTAAGGCTCCGGTGCCGTCCAGTGCCAGTGCATGGCAACAATCTGTCCATTCTCCCATGCCGTCTGTGCATATTCGGTAGTATAACCCGTGGTTCCGTGTGCCACCCTCGACGGGGAATAATCCATAAAGTCCATGGCAATGACCGCCGGAAGCTTTCCTGTTGTTTTCTTAATCGCCTGAATTTCCTTTCCGTAAGGTCCCTGGTCGCAGGTCTGTCCGGACAGGATCTTCGTCCCGTAAATATCACACAAATAACTGTATAATGCCCTCGCTTCGTCCGAAGCTTCCGGATTACACAGTGGTGTATCAATCTGATAAATGCTTTGATTCTCCGTTTCGGAATTTGTCATTTCTGTTCCCTTATTACCGCATCCTGCCAGTACCATTCCCAACACTCCCATCAGGATTGTTCCTACGAGAACTTTCTTGCTGCTCATCAGATAACCTTCCTTTAACTTTGTTAGTAACCTAATTTATAACTTTATTTATAACCTTTTGTTATACTTAAAAATGTACTATCATTAACTCTTCTATACACCATTCATAATTGCTAATAATATTGTTTTCTTGCGCTTTTTGTAAATTTTGTACAGTTACACAAAATCAGCCCCCCCTTTTTGTGAATTATTACAGAAGATATAGATAAAAAAAGAGTTATGTAAAACATAATGCATGTTTTACATAACTCATAATAACCTTAATCGGTAAATTTTAATAAATTAAATCGGGTAAGCTGCATTCTTGGTATCTGCCTGTGTCAGATCTACCTTTTCCTGCTGTGCCTGACGATACTTGAAGAAGTCGGTAGCAACCTGCGGGAATAATGCGTAAGATAATACGTCTTCATCCTGCTGCTTCCATTCCTTCATTTCAGACTCTAATTTGTCCATTTCGTTGGTTAAGCCTGCTGCATCTGCAGAACGGGATGTAAATCTCTGTTCACCTGGAATAACCTTATCAATTACTTCCTGATTCATCGGCTTAACGGTCTGTCCATACTTACCACGAAGCAGATCCTTGAACTCACCTGTTGCCATCTTATATCTCTCGCCCATAAGAACGTTAAATACAGCCTGTGTACCAACGATCTGGGAAGAAGGAGTAACAAGAGGGGGTTCACCACAGTCCTTACGAACTCTCGGGATCTCTTCCAACACATCCTGATACTTATCTTCTGCATGCTGTTCCTTTAACTGGCTAACCATGTTGGAAAGCATACCACCGGGTACCTGATATAATAAGGTCTTAATGTTAACGCCAAGAACCTTGGTGCTCATTAAACCGCTCTCTAAGCACTGTTCACGGTAAGGTCTGAAGTAATCAGCGATCTCTGCAAGGAGATTCTGATCATATCCGGTATCATAAGGAGTTCCCTTGAAGGTCTCAACCATAACTTCTGTTGCAGGCTGGGAAGTACCCAGTGCGAACGGAGAAATTGCACAGTCGATGACATCAACGCCAGCTTCTACAGCCTTTAAGTAGGTCATGGAAGCTACACCGGAAGTATAATGGGTATGAAGCTGGATCGGGAGCTTGGTGTTCTCCTTCATAGCCTTGATAAGCTCTGCAGCCTTGTAAGGAACAAGCAGACCTGCCATATCCTTAATACAAATGGAATCAGCACCCATCTCTTCAATCTTCTTAGCCATATCTGCCCAGTACTCTAAGGTATAAGCATCGCCTAAGGTATAGGATAAAGCAACCTGTGCCTCACCTCTGCCTTCCTGCTTCTTAATCTTCTCGGTAGCATCTACTGCAGCCTGTAAGTTACGAAGATCGTTCAAGCAGTCGAAAATACGGATTACATCAATACCGTTTGCGATAGACTTCTCTACGAAAGCGTATACAACGTCATCTGCGTAAGGTCTGTATCCTAAGATGTTCTGACCTCTGAAAAGCATCTGAAGCTTGGTATTCTTGAATCCATCTCTTAATTTACGAAGTCTGTCCCACGGATCCTCTTTCAGGAAACGAAGGGAAGCATCGAAAGTAGCTCCACCCCAGCACTCTACGGAATGATAGCCAACTTTATCCATCTTGTCAACGATTGGAAGCATGATTTCGGTAGGCATTCTTGTTGCAATCAGAGACTGATGTGCATCACGAAGAACGGTTTCCATAATTCCAACCGGCTTTTTAACCTGATCTGCCATTTTATTTTCCTCCATAATATTTTATTTAATTTAGAATACACCGAATACAGCCATGAATGTACCGGCAGCAACTGCCGTACCGATAACTCCGGCTACGTTAGGTCCCATCGCATGCATCAGAAGGAAGTTCGTAGGATCAGCCTCTGCACCAACCTTCTGTGAAACTCTGGCAGCCATAGGTACTGCGGAAACTCCGGCAGAACCAATCAGCGGATTAACCTTACCCTTGCTGAGAACACACATTAACTTACCGAACAGGACACCTGCTGCGGTACCGAATGCAAATGCGATCAGACCAAGAGCAACAATCTTCAGCGTATCCATGTTCAGGAATGCTTCCGCACTTGTGGTAGCACCTACGGATGTACCCAGAAGGATAACTACGATATACATTAAAGCATTGGATGCGGTATCGGTCAGCTGACGAACCACACCGGATTCCCTGAACAGGTTACCTAACATCAGCATACCAACAAGGGGAGCTGTGGTAGGAAGGATCAAGCTTACAACGATCGTAACGATGATCGGGAATAAAATCTTCTCAAGTTTCGATACAGGACGAAGCTGTCCCATTTTAATCTTTCTTTCCTTTTCGGTTGTAAGCAGCTTCATAATAGGCGGCTGGATAATCGGCACCAGTGACATATAAGAATATGCTGCTACGGCGATCGGTCCAAGGAGAGCGGTCTGTCCCAGTTTTCCTGCAAGGAAGATGGAAGTAGGACCATCGGCTCCACCAATAATGGAGATTGCTGCTGCGGCCTTATCATTAAAGCCCATGGCAATTGCTCCAAAGTATGCTGCGAAAATACCAAACTGTGCTGCAGCACCAAGTAAGAAGCTCTTAGGATTGGCAATCAGGGGACCGAAGTCTGTCATCGCACCTACGCCCATGAAAATCAGGGAAGGCATGATTGCCCATTCATCTAAGAGATAAAAATAATACAAAAGACCACCGGTTCCATTCGGTGAATCCTCGATATGCATCATAATATCCGGATAGATATTAACAAGTAACATACCGAATGCAATTGGCAAAAGAAGTAACGGTTCGAAATCCTTAGCAATTGCAAGATAAAGGAACACACATGCTACAACGATCATCAGGTAATTACCCCAGGTCAGATTAAAGAACGCGGTCTGATGAATCAGGTTGTCCAGTGTTGTTACAATATAATCCATTTCTTTTACCTCCTGTTGGTTTCGTAGCTACAAGCCTTCATTAGTTTAATGTTGCAAGTGTTGCGCCTGCTTCTACCGCATCGCCAACTGCTACATCAATGCTTGCTACTGTACCATCTTCCGGAGCTACTACAGGAATTTCCATCTTCATAGCTTCTACTATGACAACCGGATCCCCTCTCTTAACTGCCTGTCCGACAGAAGCTTCGATCTTGAATACCTTACCGGCTGCACCGGCTTCTACCTTGATAGAGCCTGCACCGGTGCTTGCTGCCTTCGGTGCTGCAGCAGGAGCTGCCTTGGGAGCCGCCTTCGGTGCAGCAGGTGCTGCTACCGGTGCTCCTGTGGATGCGCCTTCTTCTACTACTACATCATATACGTTGCCGTTAACGGTAATTGTATAATTCTTCATTGTAAAATCCTCCTAAATATAGTCATGAATGTTAATTAACGTCTTCTGATACTTCTTACTACAAAGCCGTCTGTAGAAGAAGCTCCCTGGCTGGCTGCAATCGCTGCTGCAATCACTGCAACAAGCTCTGTGTCGTCTGCCTGTTCTTCTTTTTCAATAATCTGTGCAATGGTATGATCGACTGCTGCAGTTTTGATTTCTTCCTGTTTCGGCTTCTTGGAAAATGCTGCCTGAATTTTAGGAATAAAGTTGAAACAGCTGATAATAAAGCTGATCAAAATCAAGACTACGAATACGGTTCCCATACCGAGAAGGGTATTCAGTGCAGCCTTCTCCATACCTTCTGCAAAGGTATATGTGGTATTGACGGTAAGACTGGTAAGTGCACTCTTCTCATATACGACTTCAATCGTTCCATCGTGATCCGTGCCCTTGATTTCTGCAAGGATCGTACCTTCTGTCATATCTGCATCCATGGTGTTCTGCTTCAGCTCACCCATGCCGGTTACCACACCGATCTCTTCGATGCTGCTTTCATAACTGGAATACGCACTCTTGAAAACAGAAACATCATAGCCCTGCTTCTCTGCTTCCTCCAGCTGTTCGCTGCTCATCTGGCTGAGTCCGTCAAAATAGTACTCTGCACAGGATAATGCATCTTCGGTAGAAAGGTAACTGGTATCGTCTGCTTTGGAGCTTCCACATGCAGTCAGACCAAGCATACAGATGATCATACCTAATACTAATAAATGTTTTTTCATATTAAGCAATTCCTTTCTATACTGTGCCGTGCTTCTTTGCCGGTCTGTCTTCGCTCTTTGTAAGGAGCATTTCAAATGCGCCAATGACATACTTTCTGGTGTCAACAGGCTCAATGATCTGATCAACATATCCTCTCTTTGCTGCGCTTGTTACATTGTTCTGTAACTCAGCATATTCCTTTGCACAGACATCAATAGCATCTGCGCCCTGACCATCACAGATGATCTTAGCTGCAAGCTTGGCATCCATGGAACCGATCTTTGCATCCGGATATGCCATGGTGATATCTGCACCGATTGCCTTGGAATTCATTGCAACATATGCACTTCCGAAAGCTTCACCAACAATAACGTTTACTTTCGGTACAGTTGCGTTTGCAAATGCGTAAGTAAGCTTTGCTGCTGCTTTGGCAATCTTCTTCTCAGCGCACTTGTCAGCCTTGTAACCCTTTACGTTGGTAAGGGATAATACCGGAATTCCGAAAGCATCACAGAAGTTAACGAAATCAGCAGCCTTCTCACATCCTGCAGGAGTAAGAACTGCATCAAACTTCTCTGCTTCGCCGTTCTCGTCATATAAAGCGGTACGGTTTGCTACAGCACCAACGGTAACGCCGTCTAACTTAATCAGGGCAGTAACCATTTCCTTCGCATAAGCACTCTTTACTTCGAATACCTGTCCGTTATCGGAAATCTGGGAAAGAGCGATGGCAGGATCTGCTACAGCGCCTTCCATATTTTCACATGCTCTGTTCAGATCATCGGTACAGTCCTCAAAGAATGCATCGTCATCGTTATTTGCAGGAAGCATGCTTACAAGCTCTCTGATCTTGGCAAGTACGGTTGCCTCATCAGCAACAACATCCACATTGCCTGCCTCTTCACTCTGGAATGCAGCAGATGCAGTGTCACACTTGGTAACTACGTTTCCGTCTAATGCATTGGGAGCGTTAACAAATAATTTTGCCTTGCTCTCTTCCATGAAAGTAAAGTCTGTTAAGGTCGGGATTAAAGCAAGACCGCCGCCACAGTTACCGAAAATAGCGGTAATCTGAGGGATCACGCCTGAACTTAACACCTGCTTTTTGTAGATTTCACCGAAACCGTTTAATGCATCGGTTGCTTCCTGTAATCTTAAACCTGCGGATTCAATGAGGCCAATTACAGGTGCTCCTGTCTTCAGTGCAAGGTCATAAAGATTGGCAATTTTCTTTGCATGCATTTCACCAACGCTGCCGTTTAATACGGAAGCATCCTGGCTGTATACATATACAAGATTACCACCAATTACTCCATAACCGGTGATGACACCGTCAGAAGGAGTCTCAGTCTGTTTCAGATTAAAGTCGGTGCTTCTGGCTGTAACCATGGCGCCAATTTCAACGAAACTGTTGTCATCGAGTAAAGAAGCTATTCTTTGACTCGCTTGTGAAGTAGTACTCATATTCTTCAGCCCTCCATTTTTATATTAAATAAATGATAACGCATTAAAGGGCGCATTGCACCCCATAAATCATCTATGGTAGTATAACACAAAGTTTTTAAATCGCATAGGACAAATTTGCTTTTTCTGCAAATTTTTTACAAAAATTTTACCCGTGTGCCCTCTCACATATCTTTCTTTTTTCCTGCATACATATAGGATGAGTCTTTTTGAAAAAAGGATCCCCTATGTCCCAGAAAAAACGATACTATTTATTCATCCTCTTTTCCCTGTTATTCCTTATTTTCTGTAGTCTTCCCGGAATACATACAGGAAATACAGCTGCGGATGTTCTTAATCATTCCATAGTCTCCGATCTGCCACAACCGCTTTCTGTGTTCAAGGCACCATCCACCGTTGTGGATTCCTCCATACAGCCTTCCCTTACGCTCTACGCAAAGTCCGCTGTTTTAATGGACGCGGAATCCGGGCGTATTTTATATGAAAAGAACGGATCCGAGATTCTTCCGATGGCAAGCACCACCAAGATCATGACCTGCATTCTCGCACTGGAAAACGCAGATCTCAACGATTACGCCGAAGCCTCCTCTTACGCATCGAGCATGCCCAAGGTCCATCTCGGCGTCCGTTCCGGAGAATGCTTCCGTTTAGAGGATCTGCTTTATTCCCTGATGTTGGAATCCCATAACGATTCTGCGGTCGTCATTGCCGAGCATATTGCCGGGAGCACCGGAGAGTTTGCGGATATGATGAACCGGAAGGCAAAGGAAATCGGCTGTGAAAACACCTTCTTTATCACCCCGAACGGCCTGGATGCAGTCTCTACCTCCACGGACGGTCAGACACACATTCATTCCACCACAGCCACAGATCTTGCCCGGATCATGTCCTACTGCATCACATCCTCTCCGAAGAAAGAAGAATTCCTTACGATCACCCGCACCGCCTCACATTCCTTTACCGGCCTCCAGAAATCCGGGGAGGATTATGTTTCGGACGGACGCTCCTTTACCTGCAACAATCACAACGCCTTTTTATCCATGATGGAGGGCGCCCTCTCCGGCAAAACCGGTTTCACCGCCAACGCCGGTTACTGCTATGTCGGCTCCTTACGGCAGGAGGACCGTACCTTCGTCGTTGCCCTGCTCGCCTGTGGCTGGCCGAACAATAAATCCTACAAATGGTCTGATACCAAAAAGCTGATGAGCTACGGCCTTGAAAATTATACGACACATACCCTACAGGAAGCCCTGCTTTCTTCCTCGGACCTTGCTCCCGTTCCGGTCTATGACGCAGCCACAGATACATGGAATGCCACGCTTTCCGAAACGCCTTATATTGAACGGGATGAAGCTTTTGTAAACAAAAAAATTCTCCTTAAACAAGGAGAACATTTTCAGGTACAATATGAATATGAAAAAAACTTAACCGCACCCGTACAGAGCGGCCAGCAGATCGGTGAAATCCGTTATTATCTCGATGATACCCTGTACTATAAAGAAAGCATCCATGTTCCGGATCCGGTCGATGCCATTACACTTCCTTACTGCGTCCGGCAGAGCATCCGACATTTTCTGCTTTATACATCCACCTGAACATCACCGTCAACTTCGGCTTCTGCCTGCTGTTTGAATTCCTCAATCTGGACCGGGGACAATTCCGGCAGTTCCTCCAGGGACTTCACACCAAAGCTTCTTAAAAACTCCTCGGTTGTACCGAACAGAAGCGGCTTACCGGGTGCATCCATACGTCCGATCTCAGCAATCAGTCCGAATTCCAAAAGGCGGTTCACTGCATGGTCACAGCTCACCCCGCGGACACGTTCGATTTCCGCTCTGGTGATCGGCTGCTTATAGGCAATAATGGACAATGTTTCCAAAAGCGTATCGGTGAGTACATATTTGCGCGGCGTCTTTGCAATTTTAATCAGATACTCATACATTTCAGACTTCGTGCACATCTGGAAGGAATCTTCTAATTCCATCAGAGTGATTCCTCTGTCCTCCCTGTCATAGTCTGATTTCATTTCCAGTAAAAGCTCTTTCGTTTCCTTTTTACTGATTTCCAGTACCGCTGCAAGCCGTTCGGTCTCAACGGCTTCTCCCATGGTAAATAAAACAGCTTCGAGTACGGCTTTCTGTTCCTTCTTATCCATTTTAAAACTCTCTTTCCCTATCCTGCCTTTGATGTAATCCAGATATCATCAAAGATATTTTCCTGCACAATCGTGATTTTGCCCATCTTCATAAGCTCGAGAATCACCATAAAGGTGACAATAATCTCCATCTTACTGCGCTGCTTCTCCATCAGATCCATGAAGCTGAACTTCTTATGTGTCAGAAGATACTCCTCCACATAAGCGGTCTTTCCATCCATGTCGATTTCATCTTTTTCAATCTTGCCAAAGGTACTTCGTACCGGATCAATCTTGTCCTCCTGCCGGCGCATCACCATATGGAAAAGTTCCTGCAGCTTTCCTAAATTGGCATCTCCCAAAAGCTCCTGCATGTCTATCGGAGGACGGTAATCCTCGATCTCCTTAGGCAGGGTCTTGTCCTTAAACCAGGTCTTCGCCGCATCCACCTGACGATCCTTTAATTCATAAGCCATATACTTGTACATCTTGTATTCCAGCAGCTTCTGTACCAGCTCTGCTCTCGGGTCCTCTTCTTCTCCCTCTTCGTTGACTTCCTTCGGAAGAAGCATCCGGCATTTAATATCAAGAAGCGTTGCCGCCATGACAAGGAATTCACTCATCACGTTCATGTCTTCCGTTTCCATGGCCTTTATGTAATCCAGATACTGCTCCGTAATCATCACAATGGGAATATCATAAATATCGACTTTATTCTTTTCAATCAGATGTAACAGTAGATCCAAGGGGCCTTCAAATGCCTCCAGCTTTACCGATATTGCCATATCAATGCTCCTTTAACTGCAGATTGCAATCGTTGCACTCGTTCCGAGACGGCTTGCTCCGGCATCGATCATTCTCTGTGCGGTTTCCTTATCCCGGATTCCACCGGAAGCCTTGATGCCTAAGCGTGTCCCGACTTCACCGCGCATCAGCGCGACATCTTCTGCGGTTGCCCCGCCTGTGGAAAATCCGGTCGAGGTCTTTACAAAGTCTGCCCCTGCCTTTTCAGCAAGCCGGCAGGCCGTACGCTTCTCCTCATCCGTTAACAGACAGGTCTCGATGATGACCTTCAGCGTCTGCTTCTCGCACGCCTTGCGGACCGCCAGAATATCCTGATAAACCGTTTCTTCTTCGCCATCCTTTAATGCAGCCACATTGATGACCATATCAATTTCATCTGCGCCATCCTCGACTGCGATCGCAGCCTCCATGGCTTTCGCTTTCGTACTCATCTGTCCGAGAGGGAATCCGACTACGGTACAGACCTTTACATCCGTCCCCTCCAGTTCCTTCTTCACAAGCGCCGTATAAAAACCGTTCACGCACACGGACATGAACCCGTATTCCTTTGCTTCCCGGCAGACCTTAAGAACTGCTTCCTTTGTGGCATCTGCCTTTAATATTGTATGATCAAATAATTTCGTATTCAGCTTCTCCATCATGTACCCCTTACCAGATCTTATTATTAAAGAAATCACGTAACTATTCAGAACTTCATTCACAAAATCACAACTTTATTAGTGTACCATTTATCTTTTAAGGCGTCAACTTCACAACCACAAGTTCACCCGGGTTAAAAATCCGGATCGGAAGCGTATGCGTCCCCAGACCACGGCTTAAAATCATGGTTGCCGCTCCTTCCCGGAACTCCCCGCCATCATACTTCGGAAACAACTTCATGGAAGGAGCAATCACTCCTCCAAGAACGGGAAGCCGCATCAGCCCGCCATGCACATGCCCGGCAAATACAAGATCTGCGCCCCACGCCGCATAGTCCTCAAAGAAATCCGGATTATGGGCAATCATCATATGAAAGGAGCCAGGATCCGGCACTCCCAGATACTCCTGCACCCGATCCGCTCCCAGTATCTGCTTACGGAACTTCCGGTAATAGCGCCTGTGAATTTCCAGTCCATACAGGCTGATATTATAATCCTTCAGATAAACATGCTCATTGGAAAGAAAACGAATCCCCATTCCGGACAGCTTTTTCCGGTAGTCCTCATACAGACTCCCGAACTCTTCTGTTTCTTCCTTGGTTTTCTGCTCATGATTGCCATTGGCATAATAAATGGGGTAGTTCTTTGCAAGCTCTTCCATCAGCTTCTGTGCCGTTACCGTTTCCTTTCCAGAAAGAGAGGTATACATATCACCGGACACAATAATGAAATCCGGATTCTGCTCCCGGATAGCACGGATGAGACGGCAGTTATCTTTTCCGAAGGACTTGTTATGAAGATCCGATAACTGCACAATTTTAAGAGGCTTAAAAAGCCTCTTGTCTTCACAGTGGTATTCCCGTATGACAAACCGGTTACAGTCAATCACCATAACCATGCTAAAAAAGAGGGCAAGGATTACGATAAGCAACAACAGTATTTTGATCATATTCCATCCTTTCCGACATAAACCATTCCCTGTTTTCTATATTTAAACAGTATAAAACATTCTCCATACTTTTTGCAAATAGTCTTTATAAACCGCCTTATCAACCGTCTGTCCTGTCACAATCGAAACGCTGCCGATCCGGTTTCCATTTAATAAGTACACGGCTTCTCCAACCGCCTCACCTTCCTGTACCGGTGCTTCCACACTTTCCGGCAGCACGATCTTCTTCTCAATTCCGGACAGTACCTGCCCTTCCGTATCCAGATACCGGAACGGTCCCTGATAGGAAAGAGCGACGGTATCTTCCACACCGCCATTTACGGTAAGAAACGGCAGTTGTTCTTCATTCTTATCCTCATAAAGGGAACTGATGCTGTAGCCATAGGTCAGTAACGACATGGCATCCTGAAACCGTACCTTATTATTGGAAGAACCCATGACAACCGCAATCAGATCAATATTGTCTTTGCTTGCGGTTGCAGACAGACAGTATTTCGCCTTACTGGTGGAGCCGGTTTTTAATCCGGTGGTGTATTCATACATTTTTAGCAGCTTATTCGTACTGGACAGGGTGAAGTTGGAAGTGCCCTGTGCCGTTTCATGCACAATATCCTCCATCCAGATACCGGTATAGTTTAACACCTCCGGATGCTTCGTAATCAGCTCCCGTGACATGATTGCCACATCCCTCGCACTGGAATAATGACCGTCTGAATCTGTAAGTCCGCAGCAGTCCTCAAAGTGTGTATTCTCCATGCCAAGCTCCTCGGCCCGCAGATTCATGAGCTTCACAAATTCCGCTTCACTACCTGCCAGGAACTCTGCCACCGCCACGCTCGCATCGTTTCCGGAGGCTACCGCAATGCACTTAATCATGGTTTCCAGTGTCTGTACTTCTCCTTCTTCCAGAAATACCTGTGAACCACCCATGGACTTTGCATAGGCACTGGTCGTCACCTCACTCTGCAGAGTCACCCGCCCCGTATTCAGGTAGTCAAAAATCAGCAGTAAGGTCATAATTTTCGTAATACTGGCAGGACTTCTCCGTTCGTCCGCGTTCTGCTCACAGATTACTTTTCCTGTGGAGGCTTCCATCAGAATGTACGACGGCGCATCGATTTCCGGTGCCGCCATGGCAGGAACCGGCACAGACACAAACAGCAGGAACGTCATCATACCGCATAGTAGTTTCTTCATCATTGATCTCAAGGCAATCTTCTCCCCGACAAAACTCTATACCTATAAATATGTTCCTGCTGCTTTAAAAATGAACTATATAAACGAATTCGTATCTACCACTTCGTACGGATGCTCTCGTACAGTTCCGTAATGCGTTCCCTGCTCTTTTTGATATCTGCACTAAACAACTTCGCAAACTGGAACAGATAATCGATCGTCACAATGCAAAGTACGATCACACAGAACCGCTTCCCAAGCTGCATATCATAGCGGTCGATCATCCCCATCACCTTACCATGCAGGAAGGTGATAATGATAATTGCATAAAAACCCCATGCAATGGTGCTCTCCAGGCAGATAAGTCCCTGGAAATTACACGGCTTATTTGTGTAGTCCCACCAGACTTCACCGAAAATCTTAAGCATCAGCCGGCCTACCAGATATTCAAATGCGGTAGCCATAACCGCCCCTGCGCAGTAAAGAAGGAATGGATTACTCGACAGCGGCCGAAGCACCAGATAGCCGATGACTGCTCCGAATCCATAGATCGGACAGAACGGTCCCTTGCCGAAACCACGGTTCGTTAACTTCTTATTACAGATGGACATATAGATCGACTCTACAAGCCACCCCAGCATACTATAAATAATAAACGCTGCAACCAGATGATACACATCGGTTCCAAACATCTCTTTCGTCCACATAAAGATCCCCTCATCCTGAATCAAATATTATCAAGTAACAAGAAAGCCCTTAGTTTTATCCAAGGGCTCACGTTTACTTTAATTAGTTGTATTTACGTTTTCTTGCTGCTTCTGACTTTTTCTTACGCTTAACGCTCGGCTTCTCGTAATGCTCTCTCTTACGAATCTCCTGCTGAATGCCGGCTTTTGCACAGCTTCTCTTAAAACGACGTAAAGCGCTATCTAAAGTCTCGTTTTCTTTTACGATTACGTTTGACATTTACACCCTGACCTCCCTTCAGTCCCTTCTAGTAACATGACTGACTGGGTTATTCTTGTGTGTACTCACACACAACACATATTATATCATAAATCATGTACACGTCAAGAGAAAAATTATATATTTACGTATAATTTAATGTGATGATATATTTCAATATCATCTTCTCTGAAATTTATGCTTAAAGCTGTGCTGTGAGGACTTCTTCACATTTTGCAATGGCATCCGGAATACCTGCCGGGTTCTTTCCTCCGGCCTGTGCCATGTTCGGACGTCCACCGCCGCCGCCACCGACAAGTGCTGCGATTCCTTTAATCAGGTTTCCTGCATGAGCTCCCTTATCCATAGCGCCCTGTGTTGCCATGGCAACCATATTGACCTTGCCCTCACAGTCAGAAATGAGAACAATCACACCTTCTCCGATTTTAGCCTTTAACTGGTCACCTAAGTCACGCAGTCCGTTCATATCCACACCAGCTACTGATGTTGCAAGAAGCTTTACGCCCTTTACATCCTTCACCTGGTTCATGACGTCCCCGAGTGCATCCTTGGCTGCCTTGCTCTTTAAGGATTCGTTCTCACTCTGTAACGCTTTCATTTCTGCCATCAGATGCTCGGCCCGGTCAAGGAGCGTCGCAAGAGAAGTCTTTAATACCTTTGCTACGGCATTTAAGCGTTCTTCCATTTCCTGATAGTAAGCGGTTACATTGTTTCCGGTAATGGCTTCAATACGGCGTACACCTGCTGCAACACCGGATTCAGATAAAATCTTAAAGGATGCGATCTCTCCGGTATGTCCGACATGCGTACCACCACATAATTCCTTGGAGAAATCTCCGATCATAACCACGCGGACGGTATCTCCGTATTTCTCACCAAACAGTGCCATTGCACCGGTCTTCTTCGCTTCTTCAAGGCTCATCACCCTGGTTTCCACCGGAAAATCCTCTGCAATCTTGTCATTGACGATTTTCTCTACCTTCTTTAATTCTTCGGCCGTCATTGCCTGTCCGTGGCTGAAGTCAAAACGGGTTCTTTCTCCATCCTGATAGGAGCCGGACTGTTCCACATGATCGCCTAACACTTCACGAAGTGCTTCCTGCAGCAAGTGTGTTGCGGTATGATTCTTACAGGTATTTCCACGGTTTAAGGAAGATACGGAAAGATCCGCCTTAGCATCCTTCTTAATCACGCCGGATACCACCTTACCGATGTGTCCGATTCTGTCGCCCGGAACCTTCACGGTATCGGTTACTTCAAACGTTCCTTCTGCGGTCTTAATGACACCGAAGTCACCCTTTTGACCACCCATGGTTGCATAGAACGGGGTCTTCGCTGTAATGATGGTTCCTTCCTGTCCTTCAGAAAGGGCATCCTGCCACTTACCGTCACAGGCAATGGCTGCAATGCTGCTTTCTGCCTGCAGGGTATCATATCCTATGAATTCACTGACTAAGCTTTCTTCTAATTCATCATATAATGCAGTATCTGTAGAAAGCTTGGCAGAAAAGCTCTGGTTATCTCTTGCCTTCTGCTTCTGCTCTTCCATGGCTTTTGCAAAGCCTTCTTCATCAACCTTCAAGCCCTCTTCCTGTGCAAGCTCTACAGTGAGCTCGATCGGGAATCCAAAGGTATCATACAGATAAAATGCACTCTTTCCGTCGATTTCTGCAGACTTTGCTTCCTTCTTCTGCTCAAGGATCTTCTTAAATTCCTTCATGCCGTTTTCCAGAGTACTCTCGAAACGGTCAATTTCCTTCTTCAGTTCGGAAAGAACGAACTCTTTATTCTTAACCAGTAACGGATAGCTTTCTGCATAGATATCCTCAATGTACATCTGTGCAATGGTCAGCAGATCCTCGGTCTTTAAATTCAGCATACGGCCATGTCTTACTGCACGGCGGATCAGACGGCGGAGAACATATCCAGCTCCTACATTGGAAGGAAGAAGCTTTGCTTCGTCACCGATCAGCATGACGCTGGTACGGATATGGTCTGCCAGAATACGCATGGATCTGGTCAGCTTTTCATCCTCTTCGTATTTCGTTCCGGAAACCTTCTCAATATAAGCAATTACCGGTGCAAACAGATCGATACGGTATACATCTCTTGTTCCGTTTAAGAATGCAAGAATACGCTCTAAGCCCCAACCGGTATCCACGTTCTTCTGCTTTAACGGGGTCAGATGTCCGTCATGGTGCTTCTCGTACTGCATGAATACGTCATTACCAAGCTCAGTATACTTACCGCAGTGGCATCCGGGTCCACAGTCCGGGCCGCAGTCCGGGCGGTCTGCCACATAGAACATTTCACTGTCCGGGCCACAGGGGCCATATTCGAGTCCCCACCAGTTATCCTCTGCCGGAAGATAATATATATTCTCTTTCTTAAAGCCGGAAGCGATACGGTACTGTGCACCTTCTTCGTCTCTTGGTGCATTCTCATCTCCTGCAAAAACCGTTGCAGCCAGATGATCGGCGTCAAAGCCGAAAACCTGTGTAAGCAGTTCAAAACTCCACTGGCATCTTTCTTTCTTAAAGTAATCACCAAGACTCCAGCTTCCCATCATTTCAAAGAAGGTTACATGGCTCTTGTCACCAACCGAATCAATATCGTTGGTACGGACACACCCCTGTACGTTGCAGAGTCTGGTTCCAAGGGGGTGCTTCTGGCCTAACAGATACGGCATCAAAGGCTGCATACCTGCTACGTTAAACAGTACACCGGTAGATCCGTCCGACACAAGGGAAACGGCTCCTACATCTACATGTCCACGGTCAATATAAAATTGTTTCCAGGTTTTTCTTAATTCATCTGAAGTGAATTGTCTCATGATCTCACCATTTCTGCGTTGTTTGTATTTTCAAAAGGCTCTGTGGTTCAACGCTTCCGCAGAGGCCTGATTTGTTCTTTACAGGACACTGCTGTTAAAAGGTAAACTTATCTACAAAGTAAGCGTCCAGATCTGCAATCGCTACACGCTCCTGCTCCATAGAGTCACGGAAACGTACGGTCACACAGTTGTCGGTTTCGGAATCAAAGTCGTATGTAATACAGAACGGAGTTCCGATTTCATCCTGTCTGCGGTAACGCTTACCAATGTTTCCTCTGTCATCAAATTCACAGTTGTACTTCTTGGAAAGCTGTGCATAGATCTTCTCTGCACCCTCATTCAGCTTCTTGGAAAGAGGAAGTACACCAATCTTCACAGGTGCAAGTGCCGGATGGAAATGAAGTACGGTACGCACATCACCTTCTCCGATCTCCTCTTCATCATAAGCTGCACATAGGAATGCCAGTACTACACGGTCTGCTCCAAGAGACGGCTCTACAACATAAGGAACATAACGTTCATTCTTGGTATCATCAAAGTAGCTCATATCCTCACCGGATACATTCTGATGCTGGGTTAAATCGTAATCGGTTCTGTCTGCGATTCCCCATAATTCACCCCAACCGAACGGGAACAGGAATTCAATATCGGTCGTACCCTTGGAATAGAAGCAAAGCTCTTCGGGTGCATGGTCACGAAGTCTCATCTCATCTTCCTTAATACCTAAGCTTAACAGCCAGTCACGGCAGAATGCTCTCCAGTACTGAAACCATTCAAGATCGGTTCCGGGTTCGCAGAAGAACTCCAGTTCCATCTGTTCGAACTCTCTGGTACGGAAAGTAAAGTTACCTGGAGTAATTTCGTTACGGAAGGACTTACCGATCTGTCCGATACCGAACGGAATCTTCTTACGGGAAGTTCTCTGTACATTCTTAAAGTTCACGAAAATACCCTGTGCGGTTTCCGGACGAAGGTATACCGTGTTCTTCGCATCCTCGGTTACGCCCTGGAAGGTCTTGAACATCAGGTTGAACTGTCTGATATCGGTAAAGTTATGCTTGCCACAGGTCGGGCAGGGAACGTTGTGTTCTTCAATGAAGTTCTTCATTTCTTCCTGTGAAAAAGCATCAATGGGTTTCTCCAGTGTAATTCCGTTCTCTTCTGCAAAGTCCTCGATCAGCTTGTCTGCACGGAAACGCTCATGACATTCCTTACAGTCCATCAGAGGATCGGAGAAGCCTCCCAGATGTCCGGAAGCTACCCATGTCTGGGGATTCATTAAGATGGCACAGTCCACACCGACGTTATAAGGGTTTTCCATAACAAACTTCTGCCACCATGCTCTCTTCACATTGTTCTTTAATTCCACACCGAGATTTCCGTAATCCCATGTGTTGGCAAGCCCTCCGTAGATCTCGGATCCGGGATATACAAATCCTCTTGCCTTTGCCAATGCTACGATTTTTTCCATTGTCTTTTCCATTGTTCCATCTACCTCTCGTTATTTTTCTTTAAATATTACACAAATTTCCTTGGAAATCTGATCATTTTCATCCTGCTGTACGCGGAATGCTTTCGCATGATCCGCAACCTCCACACCATCCGAAGCGTAGAGAATTTTGTGGCTCATTACTACGGTCTGCGTGGTATCCGTAATCAGTACCAGAACCCCGTCCGTATTAAAAAGCTCTGCCATGCCCATGGTCTTTGACGGATCGGAAACCGCCGTATAGACCTTGTTTAAGTCAAAGCCGGACAGTCTCGCCTGTGCCGGTGTCCCGATAAAAAACGTTTCCCGGTTAAAGGCTGCATAATCCTCCGCACTCTGGTATTTCATCTCCACATCTGTAACACCGCCGTCCACCTGGACCTTCGATACGGTAATGACTTCGCTTCCCATTCTGGAATTGTAAGAGGTTACTGCCTTTAAAACCTCATCCTGCAATTCCTGCTGGCTATAGTAATCCTGGTCAAACGGTTCACGGATCGTATCGGTTACCGTTCCATCCCTGGAAACCGTAATCACGGATCCTTCTGCGCCCGTGGTATTCCCACACGCAGTCGTTCCACCCACTACAAAAGCAGCACACAGAAGACCTGCCATAAAACGCTTCACACACTGATAATTTTTCCTCATAAAAATCCTCTTCTCCTCTTCCGGAAGAATATACCCAATCAATTATATATGAGTCCCTCAAGGATTTCAAGGCTTTTCATTTTTCGATCCACAAATCTTCTCTGATAAATCCCTGCAATTTCCTCAAGTTCCTGCAAGACTTCCTCCGAAACCTTAAACGAATACAGCTTTCCCAGGCTACTGTCCGCGATATACTGCAAGGCATACCGTGTGGATTCTTCATAGTCCTTATTCTTCGGAAGCCCCGGATATTCGCCGTTTAACACGACCGCCTTGATTTCAAATATGTATCTTACCAGCTTATTGTCATAGGCCTCATGCAGCAATGCCCGTAAGGATTGGTAAAGAAGCAGAAGCATCGCCTTTTCATCGTTATTTTCTCTCGTATAGTAATCCATCAGTTCTAAAAAGTACATGCCGTAACAGGCTTCTTCAAAATGTGTGCGCATATCTTCAAAATAATTTGCAATCACAGCCTCGCTTAAAGAGTAGGAGTTTCTGCCCTCGAAAAGCACAAATTCGCCGAAGCAGAATGGATTGGTAGCTGCCATCAGCCGGCTTCCCTGCTTGCGTGCCCCTCTGGCAAACGCTGAAATTTTACCTCTTTCTTTTGTTAACAGAACCACTCTTCTATCCGTCTCTCCTACAGGTGATGCCTCGAGCACCATCCCTGTAACCCTGACCGGTTCCTGCATGAATTTCAGCTCCTTCTTCCTGCTGTTTTCCGGCATCTGCGGAAGCTTCCTTCCGGTAGGCCAGATAATCTTCGATCTTTCCTGTGCTTAAAAACTGATCCCAGTAATTTACGTTTTTCATCCTGTGCCCCCTAAATCGTCTTCTGTGATTAGGGTTTACATTTTGAAGTTTTCTATTCGTTATCTTTCGGATTATATCCGTAATTTTTGAGAAGCAGATCGCTGTCTCTCCAGTCCTTGCGAACCTTCACCCAAAGCTGCAGATTTACCTTTTCTTCCAGCATCTCCTCAATATCCCGGCGCGCAGACTGACCGATCTTGCGAAGCATCGTTCCCTGCTTCCCGATGATAATTCCCTTGTGGGATTCCCGTTCACAGATAATGGTGGCTTCGATATCCACAATCGTTCCCTTACTTCCTTTACGCCACTTCATTTTCTCGATGGTTACAGCAATTCCATGAGGAATTTCTTCATCCAGACACCGTAACGCCTTTTCGCGGATGAGTTCGGCCACGATCTGCCGCTGTGGCTGGTCGGTGATCGTATCCTCATCATAAAACGCCGGTCCGTACGGCAGATATTTCATAATGCACTTAATAAGTTCTTCCGTATTTTCCTGTTTTAAGGCAGATACCGGAACGATCTCCTGAAAGTCCATTTCCTTGCGGTAAGTATCGATAAAACCGAACAGTTCTTCCTTTTTCACCGTATCAATCTTGTTAATGACAAGAATCACCGGGGTTTTAATTCCTTTCAGCTGTTCGATGATATGCTTTTCGCCTGCCCCGATAAAGTTCGTCGGTTCCACCAGCCAGAGTACGACATCCACATCCCTTAAGGAGCGGGTTGCAATATTTACCATGTAATCGCCAAGCTTGTTCTTTGCCTTATGAATTCCCGGTGTGTCCACGAAAACGATCTGTCCCTCCTGTGAGGTATATACGGTCTGGATCCGGTTTCTGGTAGTCTGCGGCTTACTTGAGGTAATCGCAATTTTCTGTCCGATCAGACAGTTCATCAATGTGGATTTTCCAACGTTGGGTCTTCCGATCAGCGTGGCAAATCCGG
Source organism: Anaerobutyricum sp. (assembly GCA_963638365.1). GTDB lineage: Bacteria > Bacillota > Clostridia > Lachnospirales > Lachnospiraceae > Suilimivivens. The sequence goes on from CAVHRK010000025.1 coordinate 59,541, forward strand.
ACTTATAATTCTCCTCCATGGGTTAATCCCTCATTTCCTGTTTCTGGTTATTCTCTATATCTGCTTTCTGTGCGTTTTCTTTATCCATATTCTTAAGATGCGCTTCATAGGCGGCCTGACGTTCCCGTTCCTTGATCTGCTGCTTTAAGGCTCTTTTCTCACTGCTCTTCTTTGACTTTTTCACGATCAGACGGATCAGCAGAATAACCGCAACAATAATCACAGCCCAGACAACGAGGTACGGAAGGGCAACCACAAATGCAACGCAGAAATCAAGGAAGCCGTTTCCAATTCCTTTAAGGCTGTTTACAAATCCGCCCGTCATCCTCTGAAGACGTGTCTGTTCCGCTACCTGGGTATAGGTCTTTACTTCGTTAATATACAGATAGACGGTGCTGTAGGATACCTGATTGTCGAAGGTTCTCAGCTGGGATTCCATGCTTTCAATCTGATAGCGCACATCCGAAAGACGGCTCTCCAGCGTGATGATATCGTCAATGGTTTCTGCCTGTTCCAGGAGCTCTAACAACCGCTGTTGTTCGGTCTGCAGCGCCTCCTTATGGCTCTGCATATCCACATACTGCAGGGTAACATCCGTCACATTCTCATTCTTACTGATGACATTCGAGGATTCGGAAACAAGGGACAGGAATTCATCCAGCTTCTCTGCCGGAATCCGGGCCGTAATATTGGCATCACGAAGATTGCTGTAGCTGTTATAAGCACTTCCGTTATAGACATTACTGGTCTCGATATAACCGCCAAGCGCTTCGATCCTTCTTTCCACATTGGCAAGAAGGGTGTCAAACTCTTCAGTCTCTACAGACATATCGACATTCTTAATCAGCTTACGGCCGGTATCCTGTACCTTTTCCGCATTTTCTGTGGAACTGGCGGTGCTGTCATAATCCTCGCTTGCCGTTTCCTCATAATAGCTGTTGTCATAACTGTACATATCATCGCTTAAATAAGCAGAATCTGCTACTGCAGCTTCCGTCGCTGCACTCTTTGAAGAAGCACCGCAGCCGGTTAATCCTACTGCCATAAGTCCTGCTAAAACGACATAACGCCACGTTATCTTTTTTCTCATCCTTCTCATCCTCCCTTGCTTCTGACAAGAACACCCCTCTTATCCTATGCACGGAGCCGTTCCTTAAGACCGGAACAGCTGCTCCATATTCATAAACAACTCTTTGCTTTCCTTTAATTTGTTTCCATTACCGACTACGCAGATATAATCCTGCTTCATAAAAGCTGCGACCTGTCTGCCAAGTCCCTGCATGATTTCCGGTGTGACAGCAAGCAGTTCATCACGCTCCCTCTGTAACCGTTCCATGGATAGCCCTGTCATGAAACCTCCCAGGGAATAAATACCCTTCACGGCCGGAGTCATCGGTGTATCCAGATCACTGATTGCCCCGATGATAAACTGGGTAACTTCCCGTTCATCCAATTCACAGCTCTCTATATAATCAGCCGCCTGCTCATAGGTCTTAATCGTTTTTTCAAGGTTCGGATCACGGTAAGAAACAAAGTATGCATCTCCGTTCCTGGCAAAGCTGCACATACATCCGTACGCTCCACCAACCACACGGACCTGATTCCAGAGATAATCATATCCCATCATCACCTTAAGCACCTTTAAGGCACCTGTATACGGAAGTCCTTCTTTGACAAAGTTACCGGCACGGCATACATACTGGATCTGTCCGGCGGTTAAAAATCCTTCATTTTTCTTTTCAAGAACCGGTTCATACGTTTCCTTAACAATCTCCTCGGTATGGAGATTCTGGCGGAGACGGTCTACGGCCTCCTCAATTCCCGCATAGCCTTCTTCCGGTGCGGTATAATCCAGTAACAGGTTCTCCGGACGGAAGAGATATTTGCAGAGTTCCTTTAAGTTTGCAACCAGTTCTTCCTTACGATCCTCAAAATTCTTCGTAAGATCCTCAAGCAGACGATACTGCGGAATGCCGTTTACCTGTTCGGTAATCGCTGCGGACTTTGAGAAGTATGACATGGCCCGGATTGCTGCCAGACTGTGTCCTGCACTCTGCATGGAAGCCTGCATATCGGATTTGCACTCCGTAAGGATTTCATACAGACGCTTCGTATCCGAGAAATCCGCATGGATCAGAATTTCTTCCAAAAGCTCTACCGCCTTGTCCTTCTGGTCAAATAAGAACTTCGTCCGGGCTTCAAAGGTCGGCTTAAACTTCGTCATATCATTCGCATTGGTATACACATTGAATACCATTTTCGTTCCACCGGTATGGATCCGGATTTCATTATACAGATCACTGTAGGAATAATGCTCCGTGTCAACCATTAAGGTAAAAATACTCTTTAAGATTCCAAGATAAGGGAACAGTCTTGCCGGTACATAAGAAGCATCGAATACGAGGTTCAGGTAACCAATTCCGTTCGTAAAAATGTTATGGTACAGAACGGGCGCTTCCTTACTACCGCGCACCTCATTGACATAAGCCGCAGCTTCCTTCTTCATATCCTCTCTCTTAAGAAGCGGAATCTTCGCAAGATCCTCCTTCGGGCTCGGCTCCTGCTGATAAGCATGGAGTGCATGGGTTGCATCCACAACCGCCTGCTTTTCTTCGTCGGTCATCTGATCCTTCATCGCTGTCAGGCGGTCTGCAAGTTCCTTTTCCTTCTTTCCGGTAAGTCCCGGTACCGGTTCTACAACAACCACTGCTTTATGCTGATTATCAATAAAATATTTCTGTACCAGTTCTTCATAATAAGAGGTTTCAATCTTTTCTTTTAAGAACGCAAGCGTATCATTGGCTTCAATATGGATAAACGGCTTCTCTTTGTCATACAGCCAGCTGTCAAGTGCCTGCAGGCCAAGCATCAGTCCTCTCGGATAAGAGCCAAAGTCTGCTTCACGGTAACGGAATTCAAATTCATTTAAGGTTGCAAGAAGTGCTTTCTTGTCAATGCCCTGCTTCACAATTTTCTGCAGTTCTTCTTCAATAATGGATACGAACTGCTCCTGCTGTGCGGAAGAAGCGTTCTTTGCGGTAATGGAAAAATATGGCTGTGCAATGCCGGTTTCGGAATAGCTGTACACCTCATCTCCGATTCCCGCATCCACAAGGGCCTGCTTTACCGGGGATCCCGGATCGGAACAGAGCACATGCACCAGCACATCCATTGAAATATACAGTTCCCGGTCAAGGCTGCTTCCCATCGCAATATTATAGGTGAGATAAGTTTCGTTTTCTGCCGTATCATCCTCCATGACGGAGTATTCCCGCTTCACGCATCTCTTCTCTTCAAACGGCTTCTGTAACGGAATCGCCGAATCCACTTCCAATGTCTCATAAGAGGACAGATACTTTTCATCCAAGAAAGCAAGATATTCTTCCGGATCCAGATTTCCGTACAGATAAATCAGGCTGTTCGACGGATGATAATACTTGCCGTGGAACTTCAAAAATTCCTCATAGGTAAGCTCCGGAATGACCTCCGGGTCTCCACCGGATTCCAGTCCATACGTGGTATCCGGATACAATCCGTTCATTACCTCGCGGGAAACCACATCATCCGGAGAAGAAAAGGCTCCCTTCATTTCATTATAAACCACTCCGTTAATGGTAAGCGGCGCATCCATATCCTCCATCTCATAGTGCCAGCCTTCCTGGCGGAAAATCTTCTCTTCCTTATAAATATTCGGATAAAATACGGCATCCAGATAGACATGCACCAGATTCTTAAAGTCCTTATCGTTACAGCTCGCCACCGGATAAACCGTCTTGTCCGGATAGGTCATTGCATTTAAAAAGGTATTTAAAGATCCCTTCGCCAGTTCGATAAACGGATCCTTCACCGGAAATTCCTTCGATCCGCACAATACCGAATGCTCCAAGATGTGTGCAACACCCGTGCTGTCCTTGGGCGGTGTACGGAAACCAATATAAAATACCTTATTCTCATCATCATTTAAAAGCAGCGTTACATACGCTCCGGTCTTCTTGTGCTTTAACAGATAACCGTCTGAATTCAGATCCCCGATGTGACGTTCTTCGATCACCTCGTATTTATCAAGTCCTTTTAAGCTTTTCATCGTTTCCTTCCTCCGTTTTCTTTCCCATTCATTTCCTGTTTTACTTTACTTACGACTTTATTTTTAGATGGAAAAAGTCATTAAGCCAAGCTTCGATAACTCAATCTCTTCGATCATCAGCCCGGCGGCTTTCTTCTTTGCAAGATTCATCTGAGCCAGTTCCTCCACCGTCCAGATTTCTTCCTTATAAACAATCTTTTCTTTCCCGGTCATCGTTTTCTTTACGGTCTGGGTGCGTACCTTGGCTCTTGCCTTTAGCTGCCTATAGGTTTCATATACAAAGGTTCCCTTTTCCATGTAATAAAATTCACTTTCGAGCGTTGTCTCCGGTGAAGCTTCCTTTAACAGATACTGGGAAATAATCGCCTGAAACTTAAACGGCACCCGCTCATCCTGTAAAAGTTCCTCATAGGTGTATTTCACGCCCAGCGATACCGTCCGGACATCCTGCAGTACATATTTAAAATCCTGATATTCTGAAGTTCCTTCAAAAAATTTCATTTCGTTGTATTCTCCTGATTTTCTTCCTGCGCAGTCTTGTTCTTCTGCTTTTTCTTCTCCTGATCGATGGCTTTCTTCACAATGTCCTTCTCGGTCAGATCTTCCTGAATCAGCTCTTCCATGGCATCCATGACCATCTTCATGAGCATTCCTTCTGCCTCTCTGGCATGTTCGAGGCACCCTAACATGGTAACGCCCTGTGCAAGAGCCAGATTGCCTTCCCCGACCAGATCCTCAATATAAACGCCCTGCCCGGTATAAAGCTTTGAAATCTCAATGACCTGCGGCAGATAAATTTCAACAAGACGCTTCTGGGCATCCGTTTCTCCTGCCATGGCACTTAACAGAATGGCTTCCCGCTGACCATCGGTTACGGCTTCCATTGCAGCCAGCTCTTCTTCATACATTTTGAGGTAATCGACCTCTTCCTCTGACAGGTATTCATCCAGATCCACCGGCTCATCAATGCCGATTTTATGCTTCGTCAAATAGTCATACACCATCTGGAACTGGTCTTCCTGAAATTCCAGTTCTGCAAACGCCTCTGCAACCTGCTCCTTTGTCACGTAATTGCCCTGTTCTTTTGCAAGCTCCCGGATTTCTCCGAGCTTTTGTGCAAAAAGTACTTCTTTATTCATATCGGTCCTTCTTTCCCAAACTTAAAATCTCGTAACTGTTCTGCAAGCGCTCTACTGCACATGCGTATGGGTAAACAGATGATCCTGACAGTATTCATAATTTCCGTTGCACTTCGAGCAGAAACGGAATTCCAGTTCCGGATTCGTCTCATCCGTTCTTCCGCAGACCGCACATTTATGACGGGTGATTCCGCTGCTCTTCTTCGTTTCATGGCGTGGCTGCTGCTTCACAACCTGTTGACGAATAATTTTAATCGGCCCCCTGCGCACCTTCTTACGGCTGGTAAAGAAAAATACCACGAAGTTAAGGAGGGAGGCGGTAATCACAAAACGGATGCCGAGGTTATAGTAAAACAGAGCCGAGCTCGTTCCATAACCGACAATGAACTGGTAAACCAGCATTGCCCCGTAAATAATGCCAAGGAACTTCACCTTGATCGGCAGAATGAAGAACAACAAAACTTCATAATCCGGGAAGGTGGCCGCATAAGCTAAAAAGATGGACATGTTGACATAGTAGGTGCTGAACATCGTCGGATACGTGATATAGCCATCCACGGTCATCCACAGTCCAAGGCTCTGTGCCCCGAGCAGGGAACTTACTCCATACAGGATAAAGGCTCCAATCGCCGTAAAAAGAATACCGGAAAAGATATAGACATTATACCGGTAGGTTCCCCAGGTCCGCTCTAAGCTCGTCCCGATCGAATAGTAAAAATAAAGCATTAACAGTGTCCAGAAATCAAAGCTGTCCGGTGGAACAATCAGCCAGGTTACCAGTCTCCAGATCTGAAAATGGTGAATGATTTCATACGGATTCAAATATAAATAGGTAAAAAAGCTCGGATTGATCCATTTCATGAGGTAGCCGCATGCATAACACATAATGAGGATCAATGACAGATTCTTAATTGCATATTTGCCAAATTTCTTTTCAAAATTACTCATTCTTCTACGCCTTTCAAAAACTATTAGTCCATTTATTCTATCATTCCGGCTCCAAAATGTAAACGTAAATGTTCCGTTGCTTTTTGACGATTCGTGTCGTATAATCACATGGTGATGAAAATTATATATATAGGAAACGAAAGGCGGTAAAATATGGAAAACAAGCAATATACACTCGGCATTGATATCGGTTCAACCACCGTTAAGATTGCCATTCTGGATAGTGCACACAACATCCTTTTTTCCGACTACAAGAGACATTTCGCAAACATCAGGGAGACACTTCATTCCCTTCTTAGTGATGCATACAGTCAATTAGGAAATATCAGGCTCCACCCCATGATCACAGGATCCGGTGGATTAACCCTTGCCAACCATCTGAAGGTTCCCTTTGTCCAGGAAGTTATTTCGGTTGCCACCGCATTAAAGGAAATTGCACCGAAAACGGACGTTGCGATTGAATTAGGTGGTGAGGATGCCAAGATAATTTATTTTGAAGGCGGTAACGTGGAACAGCGTATGAACGGAATCTGTGCCGGTGGTACAGGCTCCTTTATCGACCAGATGGCTTCCCTGTTACAGACCGATGCAGCCGGATTAAACGAATATGCCAAGGGCTACAAGTCCCTCTACACCATTGCGGCCCGCTGTGGTGTATTTGCCAAGTCCGACATCCAGCCCCTCATCAACGAAGGGGCCACCAAGGAAGACCTTGCGGCTTCCATTTTCCAGGCGGTTGTAAACCAGACCATCAGTGGTCTTGCCTGCGGCAAGCCGATCCGCGGCCACATTGCCTTTTTAGGCGGTCCGCTCCACTTCCTGTCCGAATTAAAGGCTGCTTTTATCCGCACCTTAAAGCTGGACGAGGAGCATACCATCGAAACCGAACATTCCCATTTATTTGCAGCGATCGGTTCTGCATTAAATGCCAAGGAAGAAGTTTCTTATACCATGGAAGAAATGGTACAGAAACTCTCTTCGGATATCAAAATGGAATTTGAAGTAGAACGTATGGATCCTCTCTTTGCAAGCAAAGAAGAATACGATGCGTTCTGTAAGCGCCATGAAACCCATCATGTAAAAACTGCCGATTTATCCACGTATCACGGCAACTGCTATCTGGGTATCGACGCCGGAAGTACGACTACGAAGATTGCACTTGTCGGAGAAGACGGATCCTTACTTTATTCCTTCTACAGCAGTAACGACGGCAGTCCCCTAAAGACGGCCATCCGTTCCATGAAGGAAATTTCCGAACAGCTCCCTCCCGATGTACATGTCGTCCGCTCCTGCTCTACCGGATACGGCGAACAGCTTATGAAAGCTGCTTTCCTTCTGGATGACGGTGAGGTCGAGACCGTTGCCCATTATTACGCAGCGGCATTCTTCGATCCTTCCGTGGACTGTATTCTGGACATCGGCGGTCAGGATATGAAGTGTATCAAGATCAAGAATCAGACCGTAGACAGCGTGCAGCTTAACGAAGCCTGCTCCTCCGGATGCGGTTCCTTTATTGAAACCTTTGCCAAATCGTTAAATTACAGTGTCCATGATTTTGCAAAGGCCGCGCTCTTTGCGGAGCACCCGATTGACCTGGGTACCCGTTGTACCGTATTCATGAATTCCAAGGTAAAGCAGGCACAGAAGGAAGGTGCCAGCGTCCCGGATATTTCCGCAGGACTTGCCTACTCCGTCATCAAGAATGCCTTATTTAAGGTGATCAAGGTATCCGATGCTTCTGCTCTCGGCAAAAACATCGTAGTGCAGGGTGGAACCTTCTATAACGATGCCGTTTTACGAAGCTTTGAGAAGATTGCCGGCTGTGAAGCCATCCGTCCGGACATTGCCGGAATCATGGGTGCGTTCGGTGCCGCCCTCATCGCAAGGGAACGTTACAGTGCAGATTACGAAACGACCATGCTGCCCTTTGACAAGATTCTGTCCCTGCAGTTTGAAACCAACATGGCAAAATGTAAGGGTTGTACCAACAACTGCCGTCTGACCATTAACAAATTCTCCGGCGGCCGTCAGTACATTTCCGGCAACCGCTGCGAACGTGGTCTTGGCAAGCAGAAAAATGAGAACAATGTTCCCAATCTGTTTGATTATAAATTAAAGAGAGTCTTCGGCTATGAACCGCTTTCTGCCGAAGAAGCTACACGTGGCACCGTCGGTATTCCACGTGTCCTTAACATGTACGAAAATTATCCGTTCTGGGCAACCTTCTTTAAGGAACTTGGCTACCGTGTGGTTCTCTCTCCGGTATCCAACCGTAAAATTTACGAGCTTGGCATCGAGTCCATCCCGAGTGAATCCGAATGTTACCCGGCAAAGTTAGCGCACGGACACGTGAGCTGGCTCATTAACCAGAAGGTCGATTTCATTTTCTATCCTGCTCTCTTTTATGAGCGTAATGAATTTGAGGACGCCAACAATCACTACAACTGCCCGATTGTTACCTCTTATTCCGAGAATATCAAGAATAACGTGGAAGAAATCGAACGCGGTGAAGTCATTCTCCGGAATCCGTTCATGTCCTTCCGCGACCTGAAAACCATCACCGAAGCACTGGTTCGTGAATTTAAAGAGCTTCCTTCCAAAGAAGTCATTGCCGCCAGTGAAAAGGCATGGAACGAATTAAGCGCTGCCCGTACCGACATGCAGAAAAAGGGCGAGGAAACCTTACAGTACTTAAAAGAGACCGGCAAGCGCGGTATCGTTTTAGCCGGAAGACCTTATCATATTGATCCGGAAATCAACCATGGTATTCCGGAGCTGATTACCTCTTATGATATTGCTGTTTTAACCGAGGATTCCGTTTCCCATCTGGCGAAGCCGGAACGCCCTTTAATTGTTTCCGACCAGTGGATGTACCACTCCCGTCTCTACGCAGCCGCAAGCTATGTAAAGACCGTGGATAACCTCGATCTGATCCAGTTAAATTCCTTCGGATGTGGTCTGGATGCGGTTACGACCGATCAGGTAAATGATATTCTGACAGGCTCGGATAAGATTTATACCTGTCTGAAAATTGATGAGGTAAATAACCTTGGCGCTGCCAGAATCCGTATCCGTTCCCTGCTCTCTGCGATCCGTGTCAGGGAAAAGCTGAACAAACAGCGTACGATCCGCTCCAGTGCCATCACGAAGGTGCCCTTTACCGAAGAAATGCGTAAGGACTACACGATTCTTGCCCCGCAGATGTCTCCGATCCACTTTGACGTCATTGAGGCTGCATTCCGCGCCTGCGGCTATAACTTCGAAATTCTTGGAAACGATAACCGCCGGGCGGTGGATGTCGGATTAAAATATGTAAACAACGATGCCTGCTACCCTTCTTTGATGGTGGTTGGCCAGATTATGGATGCTTTGCTTTCCGGTAAATATGATCTCAACAAGGTAGCCGTCATTATGACGCAGACAGGTGGTGGATGCCGTGCGACCAACTATGTCGGTTTTATCCGCCGTGCCCTGGAGAAAGCCGGTATGCCGCAGATCCCGGTAATTTCCCTGAATCTGGGCGGTATTGAAACAAACCCCGGTTTCCACTTAAATGCCGAAATGCTGATGCGTGTTGCCTACGCTGCCATCTTTGGTGATATCTTCATGCGCTGTGTATACCGTATGCGTCCTTATGAGCAGACGAAAGGCTCTGTAGAAGAAGTGCATCAGAAGTGGTTAAAGAAATGCCGTGAATTCGTTTCCAGAAAGCATATGAGTTTTGCAGTCTTTAACAGGATGTGTCAGCAGATTGTGGAAGACTTTGATGCGATTCCGATTACCAATGAGGTGAAGCCCCGCGTCGGTATCGTAGGTGAGATTCTGGTCAAATATGCACCGGCTGCCAACAATTACCTTGTAGATCTCCTGGAGTCCGAAGGGGCCGAAGCCGTTGTTCCGGATCTGGTAGACTTCATGCTCTACTGCTTCTACAACCAGATTTATAAGGCCGATTATCTGGGCATGAGCAAGAAGACCTCGATGATCTCCCGCTTCGGTATCCGTGGTATTGAATTCCTTCGCGGAAGTGCACGCCGTGCCTTTGAAAAGAGTACCCACTTTACGCCTCCGTGCAGCATTTACGAAACCGTAGAAAATGCAAAAACGATTGTAAATATTGGTAACCAGACCGGTGAAGGCTGGTTCCTGACCGGTGAAATGATTGAACTGATCCACAGCGGTGTCAACAACATCGTCTGCACCCAGCCGTTTGCCTGCCTGCCTAACCATGTCGTAGGAAAAGGTGTGATCAAAGAGCTTCGCAAGCACTATCCGCTCAGCAACATTGTTGCCATCGACTACGATCCCGGTGCCAGTGAAGTAAACCAGTTAAACCGTATTAAACTGATGCTCTCTACCGCTCAGAAAAATCTTCACAAGAAGGAGGAAGAAGCTTCATGATCAAACAGGAAATCAATGAACTGAAACGTCTTTATACCCCAAGCAACTGCTCCATTACCAGAATCTGCGGCTGCTATGTCGATGGTGAAAAGAATAAAAAGACTGAATTTAAAGAAGCCTTTCTCTCCCTCCCGGAAGAAGAGATTTTTAAATACTTCGAACTGCTGCGTAAAACCCTATCGGGGAGCCTCGGAAAGAATCTTTTAAATCTGGACTTTCCCCTTGCAAGCGAACAGGAAGGTGGCACCCAGGCTGCTCTTCTTGCGCTGCGGGACAGTAAATTAAAAGATGATGCCTTAATTGAAGAGTTTTATGACCGTGTGATCGGCACTTATGAATACGTCGGCAACTACCTGATTCTGCTCATTCATGACGCTTACGACGTCCCCGGAAAAACCACGGACGGCTTAACCATGGACGATGCTTCCGATACGGTATTTGAATACATCATGTGCTGTATCTGTCCGGTGAATCTCTCAAAGCCCGGTTTAAGCTATGACAGCATCAACAACGAATTCCATAACCGTATCCGCGACTGGGTGGTAGAAATGCCAGAAACCGGCTTTCTCTTCCCAAGCTTCAACGACCGTGCGACCGATATTCACTCCACACTCTTCTATTCCAAGAATCCGGAAGAAGCGCATGGCGAATTCGTTGAAAACATTCTCGGTTGTACCATGCCCTTGTCTGCCGGGACACAAAAGGAAGCCTTTCAGGCTTTAATCGAGGAAACCCTCGGTGATGAGGTCGAATACGAAGTGGTGAAAAATATCCATGAGAATTTAACGGAAATGATTGAAGAACATAAGGAAATTCCGGAGCCTCTGACTCTTGACAAGCATCAGGTGAAAAACCTCTTCGAAAAGAGCGGTGTCAAGGAAGAAAAGCTGACCGATTTTGATAAGCTCTATGATGCAGCTGCCGGAGAAGATACCTCTCTCTTTGTAAACAATGTGGCGAATGTCCGCACCTTCGAAGTAAAGACTCCCGACGTTGTTGTAAAGGTGAATCCGGAACGCGCGGATCTGGTCAACACCCTGCAGATCGATGGCAAGCGCTGTCTCGTCATTGAAATCAACGATCATGTCGAAGTGAACGGCATCACCATTCATCAGGGTGTATCCTTAGAAGATGTGGCGGATGAAGAAGTATAAGAAATTTAATTTTATTCTTTATTTGTAATAATTGTTATGTGTATCAATAATAAAAAATGCTGATAACCAAATTCTTTTCTAAATGGTTATCAGCATTTTTACTGTCCTGTTAAAAATTTATGCAAACAGATCACGATACCAGCGCAGAGCCGCAATGTACGCATCATATACCTGTTTGGAATCCATGTGATTCAGTAACATGGTGCGGTCAATTTCCTGCCAGTTTGCACTCTCATACTGCTTCACAAACTCTAATACCGGAGCGAAGTGTCCTTTGTCCTCAATGAGTGCTTCCTCGATCTCCTTAGAAACCTTCACCATCTTAAGGGCCTCTTCCATCGGCTTATTGATAATGAGATCCAGTACGGAGAACAGTCCCATTAAGAACAACTCTCCTGCCTGACCGCCCATCTCGAAAGCAACCGCCAGATTCTCTGCGAATTTCGCACGAAGCAGGGAAACCCGCATAATCTCATTCGGACGATCTGCACAAAGCTGGTTGGTAACCGCGGTATTGATCCATTTCTTCAATTCCTTCTGTCCTAACATTGCTGCTGCATGACGGATGGAGGTAATTTCGGAATTTACCGTCATATGGTTCACCATCTTCAAAAGGGAAATTACAAGCGCGGTATCTCTTCCGATGACATCTGCTGCTTTCGTCAGATCAAAGTCCGGTTCATTCACAATATTCAAAAGTTCAATATAATTGACCTTCAACGGAGCGACCTTTGCTTCTCCCTTCGTTACCGGCATACGGTAGAACGCACCTTCATAGAGCTGATAGCCGCCCTCTGCCTTCAACTGTTCGAAAATCTCCTGTGTATCAATATTTCCGGCACAAAGCCTGATGTTCGGATAAATTTTCGTAAAATAAATTCTTGCCTTCGTAATATCAATCTTCTTATGATCGAGCAGAATATAATCCATCAGAAGAAGAACCTGACGGTAATCCTCAAAGCTGGATACAGGCAGTTTACGGATTGCCAGCTTATATCCGCTGTTCTTTAATTCCTTCAGACGGTTAACATACATATCATTAGGCAGAACAGCATTGTCCACAAGCAGTACCACGCGGTCATGTGGTGCCTTGCACTGTTCATCAATATCCGTAAACAGGGAAATATTATTTACCGAAATAAACACTTCCTTATCTCCGGAAAGGGTTTCAATTCCCATATTTTCAATCAGTTCAAACCCCTGAATCTGTCCTACGCCATCATTCATTCCGGTTCCTAAGAAACTGGGATTTAAAAGAAAATTCTTCTTCTGGGTAAATAAGGAATATGCCTTTACGGTCATATTTTCATCAAATAAAGGGATTAACGTTGCAAGCATCTTATCTTCGCCTTTCTCTCCAAATAGTCATGTTTATTGTACAATAAAATTCATCCAGTGTCTACTCACCACATACTTCTTCTGTTAAAAAAGAACACAATTTTTCATTCGAATATCCAAGTGCTCCCGCCAGAAGTGTTTTTACATAAACCATCTCTTTCGTCATTCCGTATACCGGAATTGCTCCTGCTTCCAGCATCCATACGGCAGACGCATAGGCTGCCTCCCCAGGGCAAGGAGTTACCACCACCGGGATCTTTGCTTCCCTGCACCGCGCAAGGAAAGGAAGTAGGGAATATGGTGAGTCCTGCTCCTCTTTCGCCCCTCCGATGCAGGCTGTTGCGGAGTGATACAGTCCATGTACGACTGCACGGACATCTTTATCGAGTGAAATCCGCTGATAATTGAGTCCTACATACGGTTCAATACGAAGCACATCACTTCTCAGTTCCCCAATCCGGGACAGGTCAATTCCATTACCGTTCCGCTGGCTGCTGATCCCATCATGATTCAATTCTTCCGTTAAACATATGGCATCACGGCTATAAAAGTCATTGGAATAATCCCCGCTGCTTACCAGATGTCCACCATGATGAAGGTAACATCTTCCATCCTCATTCCGGTACACCACATAGACACCCGGATGAATTCCTGCACAGATCAGCTCTACTGAACGCCGGAAATTCTCATTTCCATTCGCGCCCTCCTGATTAAGCGGCAGCTGACTGGATACCAGAAACACCGGCACTTCCACTTTTGATAATGCGAGTGCAAGCAGGGAAGACGTATAGGCCAGGGTATCCGTACCATGTGCAATCACAATTCCCCGATACTGCGAGAGATCACGGTTTTTCAGGAAGCAGAGTAATTCGTTCCATTTCGGAATCGTCATATTCTCGCTTAAGGTATTTAAAATGGTGACTACCTCAAATTTTTCATGTGCACAGGGAGAATCCGAATCTTCAAAGTACTGCAGGAGCAGCGCTTTTGCCTTCTGAATGTCCACATCGCGCCGGTTCCCCTGTTCATCCCCAAAGGAACAGATCGTACCCCCGGTTAACAATAGCAAAATTTTCGCTTCATTTTCCATCATGCATTTAGTCTCTCCGGAACACATCCCTTGTATAGACCTTTTCTTTTACATCGTCCAGACAGGCATCGTAACGGTTTGCAATGATTGCCTGGCTCATTTCCTTAAACTTCGAAAGATCATTGACTACACGGCTTCCAAAAAAGGTACTTCCATCCTCCAGTGTCGGCTCATAAACAATCACGGTTGCACCCTTTGCCTTAATCCGCTTCATAACGCCCTGAATGGAGGACTGACGGAAATTATCGGAATTGGACTTCATGGTAAGGCGGTATACGCCAACCACAACTTCCTTTTCCTTATCCAGTTCATATTCCCCGTTCGCTTCATAGCACCCGGCCAGCTCCAGCACACGGTCCGCAATAAATTCCTTCCGTGTACGGTTGCTGTCTACGATGGCCGTCATCATATTCTGTGGTACATCCTGATAGTTGGCAAGAAGCTGCTTCGTATCCTTAGGCAGGCAGTAGCCGCCGTAACCAAAGGAAGGATTGTTATACTGATCCCCGATACGTGGGTCGAGACAGACTCCCTTAATGATCTGCCGGGTATCAAGGCCCTTCATCTCTGCATACGTGTCCAGTTCATTAAAATACGATACACGCAGTGCCAGATAGGTATTGGCAAACAGCTTCACGGCTTCTGCCTCCGTATATCCCATAATTAAAGTATCGATGTTCTCTTTGATGGCTCCCTGTTGTAAGAGGTGTGCAAAAGTATGGGCAGCCTCCACAAGCTCCGGATTCTCCATATCCGTTCCCACGATAATTCTGGATGGATACAGATTGTCATACAGTGCCTTGGATTCTCTTAAAAACTCCGGGCTGAACAGCATCCGGTCACAGTGGTACTTCTCCCGTACCGCAACCGTAAAGCCGACCGGAATGGTTGACTTGATTACCATAATGGCCTTCGGATTTACCTTCATCACAAGCTGGATGACCGCTTCTACCGCAGAGGTATCGAAGAAATTCTTCTTGGAATCGTAATTGGTCGGCGTTGCAATTACGACAAACTCTGCATCCCGGTAAGCAGCTTCTGCATCCGTGGTTGCCACGAGATTTAATTCCTTTTCCTTTAAGTATTTCTCAATATATTCATCCTGAATCGGTGACTTGTGCTGATTGATCAGGTTCACCTTTTCTTCTATAATATCCACTGCCATCACTTCATTGTGCTGTGCCAGCAATGTCGCAATACTTAAACCCACATATCCTGTTCCTGCTACTGCAATCTTCATCTGTTTTCCTCCCGACTGTAAAATTTCCGATACCACTGTGCAAAATTCCTTAACCCGGTTCGTAAATCAGTCTTCGGGCAGTAACCAAAGTCCTCCTGCAAAGCCTTCGTATCGGCATAGGTGACCGGCACATCTCCCGGCTGCATCGGTACAAGCTTCTTATGTGCCTCAAAATCATAATCTGCAGGAAGGACTCCTGCTGCAACCAGTTCCTGCTGCAGAATATCCACAAAATCCAGCAGGTTCTCCGGATGTCCTCCTCCAATATTATACACCTTATACGGAGGAACCGGTAATCCGTCTGCCCCGTTTACCCGCTCCGGCGCACCCTTCATGACACGCACGATTCCTTCCACAATATCATCCACATAGGTAAAATCCCTGCGGCAGTTTCCATAGTTAAAAATGTCAATCGTCTTCCCCTGAAGAAGCTTATTCGTAAAACCAAAGTAGGCCATATCCGGTCTTCCTGCCGGTCCGTAAACCGTAAAGAACCGCAATCCCGTAGAGGGAATGTTATATAGCTTACTATAGGCATGCGCAAACAATTCATTCGATTTCTTCGTTGCCGCATACAGGGAAACGGGATGATCGACCTGATCCTCCGTAGAAAACGGCACTTTCTCGTTCCCACCATAAACGGAAGAAGACGATGCATATACGAGGTGTGCAACGCCCTGTTTTCCATCATCATAGGAATGACGGCACGCCTCTAAGAGATTATAAAATCCAATCATATTAGAGGAAATATATGCATCCGGATTCGTAATGGAATACCGTACTCCCGCCTGTGCGGCAAGATTCACAACAACCTGCGGTTCATAGGAAGCAAACACCTCCTCGACGCTCTGCCGGTCTGCAATATCTGCTTTTTTGAAAATCCATTCCGTTTCCGGATGTTCTTTGGATAACTTCCCGATTTGCTCAAGTCTCCACTCTTTAATGCGGACATCGTAATAATCATTCAGATTGTCCATACCGATGATCCTTGCCGGAGCCTCCTCTTTTAAAAGCTTCATCACAAGATTGGCTCCGATAAATCCGGCAGCCCCGGTAATGAAAATTGTGGTTTCCTTTAGGTTTAACTTATGCATCATTTATTCTATTAATCCCTCCAGATCATGGAATGATCTATTTTCTGATAACCCACATAAAGTAGGACTTATATGCTTTTATGTAATCAGCATACGCGCCCTACTTTTGTGACTGGTATAATTATATATACTTTACCATTAATTCAGATAATTGTAAATGTCCTCGTTGCCTCCCACTTTATTCTCCGGAACGATTGGACAAATGATTCCCAAATAACTTCCCCTGAAATCTGAGTTTCCCTATCATCCTGAATTTAACTCACATACATTACATGTTTTGATTCTGCCCTTCTCCCAAATCCCTCAGCAAGCCTTGGGTTACTGTGATATAAGCAATTGCGGTAACCGGGCATTCATGTAATTAATCCCCCTTTCTGTTCCCATCATATAATGAAAACTGTTACTGTAAGGATTTTCACATCGAATTGCATCATTTCAGCAATAAAAAAATCTATCCTTCCTATTTGAGTCTTTCATTGACTTGATTTCGGAAACAATCCTGAAATATGACAGTTTAAGCCCGATAAACATTTTGAAAAGTGTTGATTTTATCTGCTTTTCCAGATATCCCGCTCATACTCTTCAATCGTCCGGTCGGAAGAAAAGTATCCGGCTTTTGCAATGTTCACAAGCATCATCTTCGCGAATTTCTCACGGTCGTTGTAGCAGGCATAGGCCTCTTCCTTCTTTGCACAGTACGCTTTAAAGTCAAGGAGTGTCATAAACCAGTCCTTATTTAAAAGTTCCTTCTGTAAGCGCGTAAGGTTCTCCTCCTGCCCGATCGCAAG
Organism: Anaerobutyricum sp.; assembly: GCA_963638365.1. Classification (GTDB taxonomy): domain Bacteria; phylum Bacillota; class Clostridia; order Lachnospirales; family Lachnospiraceae; genus Suilimivivens. Next base: position 76,817 of record CAVHRK010000025.1, read on the forward strand.
GAGTTCTTTCGATGTAAGGAAATCAACTGCTTCCTTAATTTCCGGATCCCTGTCATAAAAGTCCTTCGATACATAATCGGCTTTTTCATAATGCGCAATGACTTCTTCACTGGATGCGCCGAAAATAAAGATATTATCATCTCCGACAAGCTCATGGATTTCTACATTCGCACCGTCTTCGGTTCCGAGCGTTACCGCACCGTTTAACATGAACTTCATGTTGCCGGTTCCGCTCGCCTCCTTGGAAGCCAGCGAAATCTGCTCGGAAAGATCGGTTGCCGGGATCAGCTTCTCTGCCTTGGTCACATTATAGTTTTCGACCATAACCACCTTTAGGTACGGGCTTACCTCCGGATCTGCATTCACAAGCTCCTGCAGGCACAGGATCAGATGAATGATGTCCTTCGCAATCACATATGCCGGTGCTGCCTTGGCGCCAAAGATCACGGTAACCGGGGTTTCCGGTTTCTTTCCTGCCTTGATTTCCAGATATTTATGTATCACAAACAGCGCGTTCATCTGCTGCCGCTTGTATTCATGCAGACGCTTGATCTGGGTATCGAAAATACTGTCCGGATTTAAAGTGATGTTCTGTGTTTCCTTTAAGTAAGCACACAGCTCCTTCTTATTTTCCATCTTCACATCCAGGAGCTTTTGAAGGAATGCCGGATCATCCTGATAAGCCAGGAGCTTTGTTAACTCCATGGCATCCTTCCGGTATCCTCTTCCGATCGTCTCATCAAGCAGAGCGGTAAGTCTGGGATTACAGTGTAAGAGCCAGCGCCGGAACGTGATGCCGTTTGTCTTATTGTTAAACTTCTCCGGATATAGCTCATAAAAGGGATGAAGCTCAGTCTTTTTCAAAATATCCGTGTGCAGGGATGCGACACCGTTTACCGAAAAGCCGTAATGAATATCCAGGTGTGCCATATGCACGGTGTCATTGCGGTCGATGATCACTACCTTTTCATCATCGAATTTACGGCGTACCCTGTCGTCAAGAACCTCAATGATCGGAACGAGCTGCGGCACAACCTTATTCAGATAGGCAATCGGCCACTTTTCCAGTGCTTCTGCCAGAATCGTATGATTCGTATAGGCACAGGTCTTCGATACAATGTCAATAGCTTCGTCCATCGAAATGCCCTGCTCCATTAAAAGCCGGATCAGCTCCGGAATAATCATGGTCGGATGCGTATCGTTAATCTGGATCACCGCATAGTCTGACAGGTCATGCAGGTTTGATCCCCGCTTCACGCTTTCGTCCAGAATGAGCTGTGCACCGCTGCTTACCATAAAATACTGCTGGTAAATACGAAGCTGTCTTCCCTCTTCATCGGAATCGTCCGGATAAAGAAACAGCGTCAGATTCTTTGCAATATCCGTTTTATCAAAGGAAATGCCATCCTGCACCAGAGTCTCATCCACAGAATCCAGATCAAATAAATGAAGCTTATTGGTATGGTTTTCATAACCGGTCACATCAATATCATACATTCTGGCATTCACTTTGAGATCGCCAAAGCTTACCGGATAAACCACCTCGGTACGGTTTAACCAGCTTTGCGGCTCCATCCAGGGATTCGGGGTTTCCTTCTGCAGGTTCTTTTCAAACTCCTGCTTAAAAAGTCCCAGATGATAATTCAATCCGATTCCATCTCCGTTTAGACCTAAGGTTGCCATGGAATCAAGGAAGCAGGCTGCCAGTCTTCCCAGACCACCGTTCCCAAGTGAAGGCTCCGGCTCGATCTCTTCGATTGCGGCAAGACTCTTTCCGCTCTCCGAAAGAATGGTCTTTACCTCGTCATAGATTCCTAAGTTAATCAGATTGTTGGAAAGAAGCTTGCCAATCAGGAACTCTGCGGAAACATAGTAGATCTTCTTTCCTTTCTGTTCACTCTGCGCATGCTCTCTTTCCTTTGCCATCTCTTTCACAAGCTGAAGGAGCATAACATAAATTTCTCTTTCACTTGCTTCCGGAATGGACTTTCCAAGTTTTTGTTCCAAAAATTCTTTGTTCAACATCTCATGTTCTCCTTTACGGGGGAATTATCCTTTTACGGCTCCGGATGCCACACCTTTAATAATATATTTCTGTCCGGACAGATAAACAATAATAATCGGGATAATGGTTAACATAATACTTGCCATCATCGGTCCCATTTCCACTCTTCCGTAGCTTCCGCGGAAGTACTGGATAAGCATCGGGATCGTCTTATATTTCTTGATATCCAGCACCAGTGTCGGAAGCAGATAATCGTTCCATACCCACATGGCTTCCAGAATTCCTACAGAAATCATGGTCGGTGCCAGCATATGCATATCAATCTTAAAGAACGTCTGGATGGGGTTACAGCCATCGATCAGGGCAGCCTCTTCTACTTCAAGTGGAATGGACTTCACAAATCCGCAGAACATGAATACCGCAAGTCCTGCTCCGAATCCAAGATAGATCACCCAGATATTCCAGGGCGTGTTCAGGTGAAGCTTATCTGCGGTCTGTGATAAGGTGAACATGACCATCTGGAAAGGAACTACCATCGAAAAGACAAACAGGAAATAAAGTACCTTCGAAAGGATGCCCTTTACGCGGGTGATGTACCACGCACACATGGAACAGAAAAGCAGAATCGCTGCTACGGAGGTAATCGTAATAAATAAGCTGTAGCCTAAGCTGTTCAAAAAGCCTTTGGCCTCAATGGCATTGATATAGTTTTCCAAACCTGCAAAGGTTTCTGCGGTAGGAAGCTGAAAAACGCTTCCGGTGCTGATGGCAGATTCCTTCTTCAGGGAATTAATCAAAATCATAAATACAGGATAAATCCACAACAGGGAGAGAATCGTCAAAATCACAACTAATATGGTATTTCCGATTTTTTTCTTTGTATTCATTACTGCTGCACCTCCCTTGATCTGGTTGCTCTAAGCTGGAACAGGGAAATGAAGATGACCAGTGCACAGAAGATCACAGCCTTCGCCTGTCCGTATCCCTTCCACTGCATACCGGAGCGTGCATAGAAGGTATTATAAATATTAAGCGCCATCATATCGGTCATATGGTTCGGATCCCCGCCGGTCAACGCAAGGTTCTGGTCGAACAGCTTAAAGGAATTCGTTAAGGTTAGGAAAATACAAATGGTAACAGAAGACATTACCATGGGAATTTTAATTTTAAATAAGGTCTGCAGGCGGTTTGCTCCGTCAATTTCGGCTGCTTCAATCAGGGAATCCGGAACGTTCTGTAAGCCTGCAATGTAAATAATCATCATGTAACCAATCTGCTGCCATCCCATCAGGATAATCAGTCCCCAGTAGCCTGCGGTTGCATTTAACGCAAGTAAGGGCTGCTCTAAAATCGTCATCACGCAGTTAATCAGGATCTGCCAGATATAACCAAGCACGATACCGCCGATGAGGTTTGGCATAAAGAACACGGTACGGAAGATATTCGTTCCGCGTAATTTCTGTGTCAGTAAAACGGCAAATGCAAATGCCAGGATATTAATACTTAAAATGGATACCACCGCAAACAATACGGTAAATCCAAACGCCCTCTGGAAAGAAGTATCCGTAATTGCTGCACGGTAATTCGCAAGTCCTACCCACGTCGCATTTCCTACTGTTGTAAATTTACAGAAGGATAAGTATAAGCCCTCCACAAACGGAACAATAAATCCGATGATAAATGCAGCCAGCGTGGGCAGAATAAATATAACTGCATGTTTCTTTATTGCCTTCTCCATAACATAACCTCCATCATTACCCAGTCACTAAATTTGCACTTCGCTCTGCTTGTGCTCATTAAGTGTCCGGGTACCGTTCTCACTAAGCTCAGACTTCTCCTTCGGCTCGTCTTCACTAAGTGTTCTACATGAAAATGGGCAGACAGTGTTTTCTGCCTGCCCATTCCGGTTTCTTTATTTACTGCTGATTGGCAAGCTCATATTCGGTTGCCCATCCATCTACGAATGCACTTACTACTGCATCCCAGTTTGCATCGGTTTCATCTGCTGCATAAGCGGTTAATGCGGCTCCTACACCATTCTTCCATTCTTCAGAAGGCATAGTTGTGAAGTTCCATGATACGGGTGTCTTGCCGGCTGCGGTATATTCGCTATCCTGCTTTACAAATAAGTTCGGAGATTCCTTTGCGTTCTTGAAAGGAATAACAAATCCCATTTCATCAGACATGGAAGTGGTTCCCTTATCGGAAGTTACGCACCAGTACATAAAGTCAAGGGTTGCCTGAATGTCATCTGCGGAAGCCTCCTTGTTTACACACCAGTAGTTTTCTGTACCTGTACAAAGTCCCTGATTTGCTTCATCACCAACACCGATGTAAATCGGGATCATGGCAAGGTCATCATCGGTAAACTTACCGTCACCAACTAAGTTTCCATATTCCCAGGAACCGTTCTGGAAGAATACTGCCTGCTTATTTAAGAATTCATTTCTGGAATCATCACCGGTCTTTGCTGCAAGTTCCTTGCCGCTGCAGGTGCTATTATTCACATACAGATCCCAGATGTTACGGTATGCATCAAGGTAGGTTCCTTTGATGGCCGGAGTAGATCCGATACCGTCTTCCTTATATTCGAAGTAGATCGGAAGGTTTGCAAGATGAGTCTTAAATCTCCAGTCGGAAGATCCGTCCATACCTGCGGAGGTAAATGCTGCAAAGCCAAGTTCGGAAGAACGGCTTGTGATGTCTTCTGCAACCTTCTTTAAATCTGCAAAGGACTTAATATCGTCTATGGTGTAACCGGCATCTGCAAGTAAGGTCTTGTTGCAGATCAGTCCGTAAGATTCAATAACATATGCGATACCGGAAACTGCATCGCCATCCTTTAATGCGAAATCTTCGCTTGTCAGTTCGCCATATACAGCGGATCCGGAAAGGTCATAGCAGTAATCTTTCCAGTTAGCAAGACCAACCGGTCCGTTTACCTGGAACAGAGTCGGAGCTCCGCTCTTTCCCATTTCACTCATCAGTGTCGTTTCATAATTTCCGGAAGCGGCTGTTACAACAGTAACCGGTACTCCGGTTTCTTCGGTATAAGCCTTTGCCAGCTCCTGCCACTGTTCATCCTGCTCCGGTTTGAAATTCAGATAATATACAGATCCCGCTCCGGTACCTGCTGCTTCGCCTTCGGAAGCATCTGTGCTTTCTGCTGCATCTGTTGCTTCTGTTGTGGTATTTTCGCTGCTGTCATTTGCAGAGTCTGTAGAGGTGCTTCCGCATCCTGCAAGTACTCCGGCTGTCATTATTGCTGCCATTCCAAGGGCAAGCCATCGTTTTACATTTTTCATAGTAGTCCTCCCATTTCTTTTATGGTCCGCACCTTTCTGGAAGAGTGCGTTTCTTTGTTTTGTTGTACTTATCTTATCAAAAAATATGAAGATCCATTATCAATTATTCAACCTCAAATGCAAAAAAATAAACCTGACATATTTTGACATTCAGGTTTATTTTGAGTAATCTTATTAAATTTACAAATGCTGCATTTACTGCTCGTTCTCAAACTCCTGCACACTCTCATCTGCCATCCGGACAAAATCCTGTGGCGTGATCTTCTGCCCAGCAAGAAGCGGCAGGGCAACTCCCAGCGTCTCTTCCTGTAAAATGGAATTCCACTTTACCTGATAGTTGGGAACGATCTGCTTTGCCCCCGAAAAGGCCTTCAGATAATCCTTTAATACCTGTGGTTTGTCCGTCAGATCCTGATTAAAGAGGGTTTCCTTCTCTTTCTTATTATATTCTGTCCGGAACTTCAGAAATTCCACCGCTGCTTCCTTTACTTCCTCGGGATAGCCGGAAACAACCGCCCATCCAAAGGTTTCGGGGGATGCCACCAGTGTCTGCTCAGGAAAAGAAGAAAACCGTACCTCATCCCCCCGGTTTTCCGGGATCTGGTCAATCATCCAGTAACCATTCGGGATCATGGCTGCTTTACCGGAGAAGAAATTGGTATACGCCACATCATAATCCGCATGCAGTGCATCCTCTGTCGTATAGGAAAACAGCTTTTCCAAAACCTCTGCAAGGTACAGGCCGCTTACATTGTCATAGCTTTCCGGAAGCATCTCCCGCATAAAGTCTGCCCCTTCTTCGCTTTCTGCCACGGCTGCGGTTGCAATCAGCATCGGTGCCCAGCCGGTTCCTTCCGTATGAAGGGCAAGAGGCGTAATTCCATGTTCCTTTAAGGTATCACAGCATTCCCAGAATTCTTCCCAGGTTTCCGGGAAATGATCAATTCCTGCCTGTGCAAACAACTCCTCATTCCAGAACATGCCGGAACAGGTAAATGCCGATGTACTGATCGGTCCCAGATATACTTCTCCATCCGTATAGGTGCACCCCTGCAGCACAAACGGTTCGATGTTCGTCTTCCAGGAAAGATCCTTCTCAAGATAAGGTGTCAGGTCTTCAATTCGTCCCTCTTCGACCATCATCATATAAAAAGAAGGAACCGTACATACATCATAAATGATTGCAGGCAGGCTGTCCGTTGCATTCATCCGTTTGAGGTTTTGCCGGTATTCCTCTTCTGTTTCCAGTACCCATTCCACATCGAGGTAATACTGCCCCGCATAGGCTTCATTGAATGCATCGGCAAGCTCCTGGTTGTTCTTCCTGCCCGTGGTCGGATCTACCGTGAAAATAATCGGAATCGAAATCACACTGTTTTCTTCCTCAACGGTGCTTTCACTCTCCGTCCCTGCACACCCTGAAACGATCATACCGCATAACATCATAAGAAGAAAGAATGCCATGCCTTTCCTGCAATTTCTATGAATTCTCTTCATGCTGTTCTCCTTCCCCCGGAATCTCGATTCTGCAGGTCGTTCCATCCGGTTCTGCCCGGTAAGTAAACCGGACCTCTTCCCCGTATTTCAGCCTCAGTCTCGTCAATACATTGCTCACCCCGTAGCCGTTTTTCGCATTCTTCGGAAACAGCTTTCTGGCTTCCGACAGGGGCCTTCCGTTCAACGCATTGATCTTTTCTGCCATTTCCCCTGCAATGGGTGTTCCACTGTTATAAACCGTAAGAATCAGCATGCCGTCCTGCTTATACACATGAATCCGGATCTGACCGCCCTCATAGATTTCACAGAAGCCGTACTTGATCGAATTTTCCACTAGTGGCTGTAAAATAAGCTTTAACACCCAGGTTTCTTCCGGATCCACTTCACAGTCCACCGTATAGGTAAACAGATTTTCATTCCGGATCTGCTGGATCTGCAGATAGCTCTTCACATTTTCAAGCTCGTCGCCCACCGTGACGATCTCACTTCCCTTGCTTAACGAAAGCCGCAGATACTTGGACAGAGCCTGAATCATATTCATCGTGGTTTCTTCTTTATTAATTCTCGCCAGCATATAAATCGTATCCAGCGTATTATATAAAAAATGTGGATTGATCTGGCTGATCAGCATATTCAATTCACTGGTACGCAGCTCCTTCTGCTGGGTTCTGATCTCATCTAACAGCTCTTTAATATTGGCAAGCATCTTGTTATAGGCATTTCCGATCTGGTCAAGCTCGGTGTTCGTATTTAAATGAATGAGTTTGCCAAAATCCTCCCCGTTAAATTCCGTCATGGCCCGGTTCAGTTCTTTGATGGGCTTTGTGAATTTGCTGGAGAAATAAATACTCAATACCACCGCAATCGCAATCACCAGCAGATAAATCGCAAACAATACCCGGAATACCTTTATGAATCCGGCACTTAGCACCTTCTCCGGTACAAGGGTAAAAACCGAAAAGCCACATTTTTCCTGTTTATAGACGGATAACACGCCTCCACTTATTTTCTCGTTTTGTACAATGGAGCCAACCTCTTCCGTCTGTGCATAATCTGCCAGAATGGTTTCCTGCTCCTGTGATAACGTGAACCCCTCCGGATACCAGTACGCACAGATTCTTCCCTGCGGATCCATAATACCGACCGCTGCCTCCTGTGTCAGATTCTCCTCTTCCGTCAGGAGACTGTGCAAAAATTCCGGATCCATCTTAAAGAACAGATACCCCGGTTCATGCGCATAATTCAGACTGTGCACCTTGCGCCCAATAAACAGCGCCTCTTCGCCGGTTCCAAACAGATAATCCTTCGTGACAAACCATCTGGTATCGGCATAGGAATCCCCGAGCTGTTCCACAAGCAGGCTGTCTGCAAAATACTGATAGGGAATCTTTGAATAGGAACGGGTATACAGGTTCTTCTTATTGTCTACATAGCAGTATTCCGAAACATGATCAAGGTCTATGTAGGCAAAGTATTTGCTTAAGGAATTGCGCGCCACCTCTTCCATGGGCTTTGCCTTAAGACTCTGCTGCACCTGATCGTTCAGAATACATTCTTCGGTTACCTTCTCGGTCTTCTGATACAGTGTATCGAGTGAAATCCCTGTCTTTTCATTCATAAAGGTGTATTTGTCCGTGACGATCCCCATCATGATATTACGCATATAAAACCAGACTCCAACGCTTGACAAAAACAGGGCAAGCAGAAGAAGTCCGATCGTGTATTTCAGATATTTTCTTTGAATTCCGGAGGTTGTTTTCTTCATCTTCATATGCTGAATTCTTACTACCATTCTTTCTTATATTCGGTGGGAAGCTTCCCGGTGTATTCCTTGAACAGATGGGAAAAGTAAGAAGGATTGCTGATTCCGATCTGTTCACAGATTCCTCCGATACTTTCATTTCCGTTCTGCAAAAGCTTCTTAGCCTTTTCCATACGGCACTGTAGCAGGTATTTTTTAAAGGACATCTGCTGACTTTCCTTAAAGACTCTTCCAAAGTAAACAGGATTTAAATACACATGCATGGCAACCGCCACAATCGAAAGGTCCTCTTCCTGCAAATGCTCATCAATATAGGCCATGGCTTCTGCCATATATTCCCGGCTGCCCTTCACCTCATGGCTTGCGGCATAGTTCTTTCGTTCCTCAACCGCCCGGCACAGAATCTTGTAGCTCACATCCACTTCCTTTGAGGCACTTAAGTTCTGCATATTGGAATAATAATTCTGGAACTGCTTTTTCAGTTCCTCTGACATGCCATAAGTCTCTTCCAAAAAGACCTCTGCATCAAGCATGACCGTGTGAAGTCTCTGGCGCTGTACCTCCTCCTGCGCAGGCAATGTGTACAGGAAATGCACAAAAGCCTCCTTCAGAGCCTTTTCATCGTTCTTGCGAAGTGCGTTTGCAATCTGCTGTTCCTCCGGCGCTGAGGGGTCTTTGGTATACTGGGAGGCACTTTCCATATAAACAGTAAACGAACCGGAACCGGCTTCACTTGCCATGGTAAACAGCTCGCAGGCCTCATCGTAACTTTTCCGGATTCCCGGAAGTCCCTTATACGGCTTGGAAATCGAAGCAATGATCGGACTCTTTAATTCCTCCTTCGCTTCCTCTAAAAGGTGCTTTAAAGCAAGCACCGTAGCATTCTCCTTCGTGCGGATCAGGTAAACATGCGTCTCTCCCTGCCCCTGTAAGCTTAAATAAGCAAACCTCTCCCGCAGCTTTTCCTCCAGAAAGGACTTCAGGGCAAAACGCGCCGCCTCATATTCCAGGGTATTCGTAATTTTGTACGCCAGATCAATATCCGCATTCACTGCAATAAATCGGTCTTCCTTTTGGAGCGGCTGTTCCACGGTTTCAAAAACTTCGGTCAGTTTATCAAACGAAATCTGATTGAGCAGATACTTCTGTACAATGACCTGCAAAAAGCTTGTCGCATCCTTCTTTACCAGCTTTTCCCAGTTCTCCATACGCTCTTCCTTCGTCCGCTTTTCCATACAGGTGCGGTACGCATTCTGCATGGTTTCCTGCAGCTTTTCATCCTCAATCGGCTTTAACAAATAAGCAAACGCACCGAGATCGCATGCCTCCTTCGCATACTCAAAATCCCGGTACGCACTTAATACGACAAACAGGCACTCCTGTCCTGTCTGCCGTATCATATCCATCATCTCTAATCCGGTCATCTGTTTCATCCGGATATCGGTCAGTACCACATCGGGCTTTTTCTCACGGATAACCTCAATTGCCTGCTCGCCGCTTAATGCCGTACCAACCACCTGAAATCCCATCTGATCCCAGTCGTAGGTCTTAAGCAGGCCCTTTAATAAAATCGGTTCATCATCTACAATTACAAGATCCAATAATTTCATCGTTGCTTCCCCATATATAAACCTATGATTTCATCTCTTTCAGTTTACCTGCCTGATACAAAAAATCATACCAATTGTCATACACGGAATGCCAAAAATCATACTATTTGGTCTGATTCAGGATTTCCATAAACTCTTCTCCTGTAATGGTTTCCTTTTCATACAGGTATTTGGCAAGTTCGTGGAGTTTGTCCTGATGGGAGCTTAAAAGCTCCATTGCGGTGCTGTAGCCCTGCTTTACCAGGGAAATCACCATATCATCAATCTCTGCGGCCTTCTGCGGAGAACAGCTTAAGGTAGCGTCTTCTCCAAGATACGCATTGTTCTGGGTTTCAAAGGCAACCATACCGAATTCCTCACTCATGCCGTACCGGGTAATCATCGCCTTTGCAAGCTTCGTTGCCTGCTCAATGTCATTGGAGGCCCCGGTGGTAATGGAATGGAAAATCAGTTCTTCGGCACATCTTCCACCTGTGAGGGTTGCAATCTTATTCGTAAGCTCTTCCTTCGTCATCAGGTTATGCTCCTCGGCATCTACCTGCATGGTATAACCGAGTGCACCGGAGGTACGGGGAATAATTGTAATCTTGGTAACCGGTGCGGACTGTGTCTGCAAAGCAGCCACAAGGGCGTGCCCGATCTCATGGTAGGATACAATGAGACGTTCCTTCGTGGACAGGACTTTATTCTTCTTCTGATAACCGGCAATAACGGTTTCAATACTCTCTTCGAGGTCTGCCTGGGTAACAAACTTACGGTTCTCACGGACTGCACGGAGTGCGGCTTCATTTACCATGTTGGCAAGCTCTGCGCCGGAGGCTCCGGAAGCGGCTCTTGCAATGGCATTGAAATCCACCTGGTCTGCCAGTTTTACCTTGCGGGCATGTACCTTCAGAATTTCTTCTCTTCCTTTTAAATCCGGAAGTTCCACAGGGATTCTCCGGTCAAAACGTCCGGGACGGAGTAACGCCGGATCCAGACTGTCCGGACGGTTCGTTGCAGCCAGAATCACAACCCCCTTCGAAGCATCAAAGCCATCCATCTCGGTCAGTAACTGGTTCAGGGTCTGCTCCCGTTCATCGTTACCGCCATAACCACCGCTGTCACGCTTTTTACCAATCGTATCAATCTCATCGATAAACACAATACAGGGAGCCTTTTCATTCGCCTGCTTAAACAGGTCACGCACCTTGGAAGCCCCCATACCAACGAACATCTCTACGAATTCCGAACCGGAAATTGAGAAGAACGGTACACTGGCTTCTCCTGCAACAGCCTTGGCCAGTAAGGTTTTACCGGTTCCGGGAGGTCCAACGAGAAGTGCCCCCTTCGGACATACCGCACCGATTTCCTGATACTTTGCAGGGTTATGCAGGAAGTCAACAATTTCGGTTAAAAGCTCTTTGGCTTCGTCTTCTCCTGCTACATCATTAAAGGTAATTCCGGTTGTGGATTCCACATAGACCTTGGCATTGCTTTTTCCGAAGGACATAAACGGATTTCCTGCTCCGCCGCCTCCCATCTTTTTCATCATGTAATTGCTAAGGAGCTGTCCGAGTCCCCAGAAAATCAGGATCGGGAGAATCCATACCAGCAGGAAATTTAAGATCGGGTTCATTTCCTTCTCTGCGACACGGCCGAACTCACAGCCTGCATCCTCCAGACGGTTCACAAGATCCGGATCATCGAATGTTGTGGTCTCGTAATACTTCGGCTCTTCCTTATTGTTGTCCACAAAATAAATGGAATCACCGTTTAACTCTACCTTGGACACTTCCTTATTTTCTACCATGTTAAGGAACGTTCCGTAATCCACTTCCGTGATCTGATTTCTTCCGATGAGTAACGGGAACAGGAAGGTATTGAGCAGAATCAATACCACCATCGCCACAAGGTAATAAAACAATAATGGTTTCTTGGGTCTTTCAACTTTTTTCATACGCTATCCTCTCTTTTGCTTTTTATATTGTTTGGGCGTACACCCGGTAATGCACTTAAATTTCCTGTTAAAATTGGATAAGTTCTTAAATCCACACTGGTAAGCGGCCTCTGCTACTGCGGTTCCATCAAGGATCCTTTCACACGCCTTCTGGATCCGCAGGCAGTTCAGATACTCAATTGCTCCCATCCCGGAAGCCTCCCGGAACTTCTGCATGAAATAGCTTTCACTTAAATGAACCTGCCTGGCAAGCAGCTCTATGGTAATCGCTTCTTCGTAATGCTCTGCCATATAGTCAAGCACGGTACGGATCTCTCCCCAGGAATCGGTTTCCTGCTGGTAGATGATGGTCCCGGACTTCCCGGCATACCACAGGAGCCGCAGCAGCTCTCCTTTCATCAGTAGGTCCGTCTGTGCACGGTTCTCCTTCGCGCAGAAAATGATATGCTCCGCACATTCTTTTAATTGCAGATAACAGGAGTTGTCGGTATGGATCGGAAGAATCCGTGCCGTTCCCCGACAGAGCGGAAAGATCATCTCCGTATAGCACCGGTCCTCATTGCTGCCAAACATCTCGGTACTGAATACCACCGTGTCATAGCAAAGTCGTCCGTTTGTTTCAATCGCGTGCAGCTCTTCCGGCCGGATCAGTAAGATATCTCCCGGACCGACCTCCACTTCCCGGTCTCCGATTCTCATGATCCCTTCACCATCTGTTACATAATTCAGTTCCCATTCCACATGCCAGTGAAGCGGCACGAACGGAAAGTAATCCGGAATCCAGCTTTTATAATAACTGTATGGCACAAGGTAGGAGCTGTGCTTACGCTTTTCATGTGCATTTGGTTCAAACAGTTCCTGATTTTCTGCCACGCGCTCCCTTCCTTTCCAAATACCATAGAATTGTACTATTTTTCCATAGAATTATAGTAGAATAATCCTATTTAAGATAGTATTGTATCGTTAGAGACAGGGAAAATCAATTCCCTTACCGCAGATTTAATAAAAATTTTAGATCCTGAATGATGGAGGTTACCTATGAGCACAGAAAGAAAACAACCCGAATGGCTTGACAATGCCGTATTCTATGAAATTTATCCCCAGTCCTTCCGTGATACCAACGCAGACGGTATCGGTGATTTTAACGGAATTATCGAAAAGCTGGACTACATTAAGGAACTGGGCTGTACCGCCCTCTGGCTGAATCCCTGCTTCCAGTCCCCCTTCGGTGATGCCGGATATGATGTGGAGGACTATTACACCGTGGCTCCCCGTTACGGAACCAACGAAGATCTTGTGCATTTATTTCAGGAAGCACACAAAAGAGACATGCATATCCTTCTTGACCTCGTTCCCGGCCACACGGCCGTTACCTGCAAGTGGTTCAAGGAATCCATGAAGGCAGAAAAGAATGAATATACCGACCGCTATGTCTGGACGGACAGCGCATGGGAATCCCCGGAAAATATGGCAACCATCCGTGGCATCTCCGATCGTGACGGTTCCTGCGTAGTAAACTTCTTTTCCCACCAGCCTGCTTTAAACTACGGCTTCTATCAGCCGGATCCGGAGAAAAAGTGGCAGCAGCCCATGGATGCAGAAGGTCCCATGGCTACCCGTGACGAATTAAAAAATATCATGCGCTTCTGGCTTTCCTTAGGATGTGACGGCTTCCGTGTGGATATGGCAGGCTCCCTTGTTAAAAATGATGTAGATGGAAAAGGCACAATCGCACTCTGGCAGGACATCCGTGAATTCCTGGATGAGGAATTTCCGGCCGCTGCCATGGTCAGCGAATGGGGCGAACCGGATAAGAGTCTCATCGGCGGTTTCCATATGGACTTCCTGCTTCACTTCGGCCCTTCCCATTACAACGATCTGTTCCGCTGCGAAGAGCCTTACTTCTCCCGCCGTGGAAAAGGAAGCGCGAAGGAATTTGTTGCCAAGTACTGTGAAAACTATGAAAAGACCAACGGCAAAGGTCTGATCTGCATTCCCTCCGGCAATCACGACATGGATCGTCTGGCCCGTACCCTCGATCCTGAAGAAATGAAGATCGCTTTTGCGTTCCTGCTTTCCATGCCCGGCGCGCCGTTCATTTATTACGGTGATGAAATCGGCATGCGCTATGTCGAGAACTTAACTTCCGTAGAGGGTGGCTATAACCGTACCGGTTCCCGTTCCCCGATGCAGTGGAACACTTCCGCGAATGCAGGCTTTTCTTCCGCTCCTTCCGAAAAGCTGTATGTTCCTGTGGATCCCGACCGGAACCGCCCGAATGCAGAAAAGGAAATGGCAGATGACACCTCCCTTTACAGTGAAGTAAAGCGTCTGATTGCTTTCCGTATGGCTCACCCTGCCCTGCAGAGTATGGCTGCGATCCACTTCCGCTCCGACGAGGATCCGCTCGTTTACGAACGTACCTGTAACGAAGAAAAGATTCTGGTGATCATTCATCCGGCAGACCGTAACGTAGTTGTTCGGGATGTGAAAGGTGAGATCCTTTATACCGTTGGTGGAAATGCCTCTGTGACGGAAGATGGCCTTGCAGTCGATGGTGGAACTGCCGTGTTTGTGAAATTATAGTGCAAAACGGATGCTTCCTGTGGAATCATCCAATCATCACATACACACTGTATTCTTATCATCATATAATTAGAGAAAATAAAAGACATATATTTCAAAGCTTACCACTGCTTGTAAATATATGTCTTTTTATGTTGCAATGCATATGAGAAAATGATCCAGTGGATCATTTTTGAGTGATCTGTTTAATGCGATCCGTTCATCTCTGCAAATAACCGCTCTGCATAATACACAGACTGCATGGCATCCTTTCCATAGAAATCGGCACCGATCATATCCGCATATTCCTGCGTCAGTACCGCACCGCCGACCATTACCTTACATTCCGGAACTTCCCTGCGAAGCTGTTTGATCGTCTCTTCCATGCTTTCTACGGTTGTGGTCATTAAGGCACTCAATCCGACAAGCGGTGCGTGACTTTCTTTCACCGCTTCCACGACCGTTTCCGGAGGCACATCCTTTCCGAGATCAATCACATCATAACCGTAATTTTCCAGCAGAACCTTTACGATGTTCTTTCCAATATCGTGGATATCGCCCTTCACAGTTGCAATGACGATCGTTCCCTTCTTCTCCTGTGCGACGCCCTGGCTTGCAACGTATTCCTTAATGGCTTCGAATCCGGCCTTTGCCGCCTCCGCACTCATCAGGAGCTGTGGCAGGAACATCGTTCCCTTTTCAAACCCCTGTCCGACAAGATCCAGTGCCGGAACCAG
Source organism: Anaerobutyricum sp. (assembly GCA_963638365.1). Lineage (GTDB taxonomy): Bacteria > Bacillota > Clostridia > Lachnospirales > Lachnospiraceae > Suilimivivens. The sequence goes on from CAVHRK010000025.1 coordinate 92,237, forward strand.
ATCTTCATTGATGATTCCCATGGTGCCCTTCTTTGGCTTACCGGTTCCGTCATCCTCTAACAACTCCTTCGTTGCCCGGAATGCCGGCTCCTTCAAGCCCTTGACGATGCAGTCCTTTAAGCTGATCGCACCTTTTCCTGCGGCTGCATTACCTGCACCACCCGCTACATCGCTTACGACCTTAATCTGCATCGCTGCATACTTCTCGATATAGTCCCTGCACTGGCTGTCGAAGCCGCCAAGCACACAATAGGTATCGTACGCCTGATGCATCAAGGCCGCATTCGGATTAATGATTCCGGCAGACAGTCCGGCATCCATTGCCATCGAGAAAAAGGCAGCATTGATGATTTCACGCTGTGGCAGTCCGAAGGAAATATTGGAAACACCAAGGACGGTTCTGCCTCCCTGTGCCTTAATGCCGCGTACGGTATCCAATGTCGTTCTGGCAGAAGAATCATCCGTACTCATCGTCATGGTGAGGGCATCGATGACGATGTCCTTCCGTTTAATTCCATACTCTTCGGCGGTACGGTAAATCTTCTCTGCAATGGCAAGTCTCCCTTCGGAGGTATTGGGAATGCCATCCTCATCCAGAGTCAGACCGACAACGGTTCCGCCATACTTCTGTACCAGCGGAAAAATTGCCCGCATGACTTCGTCTTTTCCGTTTACGGAATTGATCATCGGCTTTCCATTATAAATCCGCAGAGCCTGTTCCATAGCTTCCACGTTCGTGGTATCAATCTGTAACGGAAGCGGCAGGACGCTCTGTAATTCATAAACGGTCCGCTTCATCATGGCCACTTCATCGATTTCCGGAAGTCCCACATTCACATCCAGAATATGTGCTCCGGAATCTGCCTGCTTCACGCCCTCTTCCAGAATGTATTCCATATTCTGATCGCGGAGTGCCTGCTTAAACTTTGACTTTCCGGTCGGATTAATCCGTTCGCCGATAATCATGGGTTTCTTGCCAAGCTCTACTGCCATGGAATAAGAAGTGACTATCGTTTCTTCCTTTTCTACAAGGGGCTTTGGTACGATGTCCTTACACCGTTCCGTCAGTGCCTTAATGTGTGCCGGGGTCGTGCCGCAGCATCCACCGGCCATCCATGCGCCCATGCGGATAATCTCTTCCACATCGGCTGCAAATTCTTCCGGATCGACATCATATACCGTCTTCCCGTTTTCCGTTCTCGGAAGTCCGGCATTCGGTGTAATCACCAAAGGCAGGGAAGAAAGCTCTGCCATCTTTTCAAAAATCGGTTTCATCTGCTTCGGTCCAAGTCCGCAGTTCATGCCAAGTGCATCCACCCGGAGTCCCTCTAACATCGCAACCACAACCTCGGGGGATGCCCCGGTTAACATCTTATGGCTTTCATCGAAAACCACCGTTGCAACAACCGGAAGATCCGAATTTTCCTTGGCTGCAAGAACGGCCGCCTTTAACTCATAGGTATCGCTCATGGTTTCAATCAAAATCAAATCTGCTCCGGCAGCTGCCCCGATCTTTACCACTTCCGCATAAACCGATACGGCTTCCTCGAAATCAAGCGTTCCCATAGGCTTTAACAGCTTGCCAGTCGGTCCTAAATCAAGCGCGACATAGGCATTCCGTCCACATTCTGCAACTGCCTTTTTCGCATTCTTCACCGCTGCTTCCACGATCTCCTGCAGATTATGATATTTAAAGCGGTTAGCCCCGAATGTATTGGCAAGAATGATGTCAGCCCCGGCTTCGAGGTATTCCTTATGAATTGCAAACAGCTCCTCCGGCTTGCTTAAATTCCATGTTTCCGGAAGTTCTCCCGGCTTCAATCCCCTTGCCTGAAGGAGGGATCCTAATCCTCCATCAAAAAAGATCATACGTTTTCCAAGTTCTTCTCTGATATTCATTCCTGTCTTCCCATCCGGTAACCATTCCTGATTACCTGTATTTATTCGTTCTATCAGTAATTCTATTTTATTGAAAATTGTAAACTTCTCTCAGGTTCACATTATTTTCTACAATCTATAACCTTCTATGTATTTCTCCGGTAGGCACATGTGGTATTCGCACAGGCTTCGCACCCTTCGATCCGACAGTGGTTATTAACTTCACTCACACCCATAATGGCGGTAACAGACTTTTCGGGAAGCATGATGTCTCCCTCGGATAAATAAATTCCGGCCCGCTTCGTTGCCTCAATGGTGTCTAAGAACCGGCCCTGTATGGCAAGCGGCAGATCTCCGTATCCGGGACTGAAACGCGGCCGTAAGAAAAGGTGTTCTGCCTGCAGTTCCTCTTCTAATCTTCTCTGGCATTGGTCACAGTAGGCCTCCATCGCTGCTGCTCCCACTGCCTGTAAAATCGCAGCCTTCGTAATGTTCAGCCTGCCAAAGCGTGTCATCAGCCGGTCCACACCATTTCCCAGTGTTGCAGCAAAGTAAATGACCTCCCGGCAGCCTCGCAGATTCGTAGAAAGGTTCCGGCTCTTTAACACAAGCCCTCCTGCCTCCATCGTATCATCTTCCAGAATGGTAAGCGGGAACCGCCGGTAAACACACCGTGGCTGGATCACTTTAAGCATCTCGCGGATGCATTCCCTGATCTGCCCTGTAATGGTCTCATCGGCTTTCTGCCCCCGGTATCCCAGATAACGCAGAACTTCTGACTGTTTAATTTCCTCTTCTGTGATTCCCGGTTGTGGCATCCATTTTCACCCTCATTCCTGTGCCATCGTTACTCGTAACTTTGAATTCCAAAGTTCATGGCAATATGCCTGTTCAGACTAAGATCAATGAATAATTGCAGATAAATTGTCGCAGATTCCCTTTGCCACTTCGGGCTTATTCATGGAATATACATGAATATGGTTCACTCCGTTTGCAATCAGGTCAATGATCTGATCGGTTGCATAGGCAATACCGGCCTGCTGCATCGCTGCCGGATTGTTTCCAAAGCAGTCTACAATACTGCGGAACCGCTCCGGTACATTACAGCCGGAAAGCCGTACGGCATTGGCAACCTGATTGGCTCTCGTAATCGGCATGATTCCCGGAATAATCGGAACCAGAATTCCGGCCTCCCGTGCTTTATATAAGAAATTATAAAAAATATTATTATCAAAAAACATCTGGGTAGTCAGGAACGAACACCCCGCATCCACCTTCTTCTTAAGATTCAAAATGTCTTCCCTCTTCGTTGCCGCATCCGGATGACCTTCCGGATAGCACGCTCCACCCACACAGAAATCTCCATATTCCCGAATCGTTTCGACAAGCTCGGAGGCATGGTGATAATCAATATACGGATCTCCTTCATAGTCCTTCGGACGATCCCCGCGAAGTGCCAGAATATTTTCGATTCCGGCCTCCTTCATCTGATCAAGCGCCGCATGAATATCTGCCTTTGTGGCACCGACACAGGTCAGGTGGGCAATCGTTGTCACCTGCTGTTCCTTCTGGATTTTATCCGCAATTTTGATGGTATATCCCTTGGTGCTTCCACCTGCACCATAGGTCACGCTCATGTAGCTCGGCTTTAAGGCTGCCACGCCGAGCGCTGCCTTTTCCACCGCTTCATAATTCGTGGTTGTTTTGGGTGGAAATACCTCAAACGATACGGTGATTTCTTCTTTTTCAAATATGGATGTGATTTTCATTGTTTTACCTCTTCGTGTTTATGATTATCAATTTTGATGTCCTGGTAACTATTCAGAATTCCATTTGCTAAATTGCTGCTTACAGCAACTCACATGCCCGTGCTTCGCACTCTTTATCTGACTTCGTCAGATGCATGTTCGTTAATGAGCCCAGAAAACCAAATGTCTGCTTTGCAGCCGCTTGGTTTTCTCTGAGGCTCATTACATTATAAATGGGAATTTCCTCCTATGCAAGCAGGAATCCAATTACGATTCATCCGTTGCAATCCTGTAATCGGCCTGCTCCCCCACCTGGTACCTCCGGTAATATCCTTCCTCCAACGGAATCCAGAGCCGCTCATAATTCGGATACCGCTCTCCTTCCCGTTCCATCAGCCGCTTCTTCTGTGTTTCCTTCGTGCATGTCAGAAATACGGTCAGATCATAAAACGGTAAAAGCTCCGGGTAATGGGAATAGCTTCCTTCCACTATGGTTAATGGCTGACAATCAAGTTCTACCGGAGGCAGCAGCCGCTTTTCCCGGCAGCTATAAGCCTGATATTGTACTGCCTCTCCTTTTCCTGCAGGACGCAGTACCGTTTCGATCATCCGGTCAAAATCCATATTGGCACAGGGAATCTGCTCCCAGCCATCTACTCTTTGCCCGACCGGAAGATAAAAATCATCCATATGAAAGAGCCGTGCCGGAAACCGCTCGGCAAGCAGATTGGAAAGCGTAGTCTTTCCGCTTGCGCACCGGCCGTCAATTCCGATGATCCTCATCGGCTTTTCTTTCAATAATTCTTGTAAATGTGAAATCAACTGATCGTACAACATCTTCTCTCCTTTAAGTCCTTCAAAGAAAGTCTTTGCGTAAACTTCCAAACCGTGATATAACAGTAAGCGAAATCAATACGCAAAGGATAACATACATCATGAACACAACAACAAAAAAAGTATTTATGGAAGGGATGCGTGATGGCCTTCCGATCGGACTTGGCTATTTCGCCGTGTCCTTCTCCCTTGGCATCGTTGCCCGCAATGCCGGTCTGAATGCCTTTCAGGGATTCTTAGCCAGTTTATTAACCAATGCATCTGCCGGAGAATATGCGATCTTTACCTTAATTGCGGCAAATGCCACCTATTTTGAAGTTGCCATTATGACGCTCATTACCAATGCCCGGTATCTGCTTATGAGCTGCGCATTGAGTCAGCGTTTCTCTCCGAAGACCGGAATCGGACACCGTCTGCTTCTTGGATATGACATCACTGATGAGCTGTTTGGAATTACCATTGCACGCCCCGGAATGATTAACCCTTTTTATACCTACGGCGCCATGTGTCTGGCCGTTCCCGGTTGGTCCATTGGCACCGCCCTTGGCGTCATTGCCGGTAATATTCTTCCATTCCGCGTTGTCAGTGCCTTAAGCGTTGCCCTTTACGGAATGTTTATTGCCATTATTATTCCTCCGGTCCGTACCGAAATCAGGAATCTCGTTTCTTTATCTTCCATTAAGAAAACCTTTAAGGACAAGCTTCCGGTATTTTACCGGGAATCACCGGTTACGGTTGCAATTCTCATCAGTTTTCTTGCAAGTTACCTGTTTAACCGGCTTCCGTGCTTTGATGGAATCAGCAGCGGTAACAAAACCATCCTGCTTACGGTCGTCATTTCATCGGTAATTGCGCTGCTTCACCCTGTAAAAAATAATCTGGAGGATCCTGATGATGAATCATAATATTTATATTTACATTGCCATTATGGCACTTGTTTCTTTCTGTATCCGTGTACTGCCGCTGACGCTGATCCGTAAACAGATTAAAAGTCAGTTCCTGCAGTCATTCCTTTACTATGTTCCGTATGTCACACTTGCTGTAATGACGTTCCCTGCCATCGTGGATGCGACCCAGTCCCCTGTTGCAGGCGCCCTGGCCCTCGTTGCAGGCATTGTAGCCGCTCTGTTTGGCGCCGGACTTTTCCCGGTATCCATCATCTGCTGTGTTGTTGTTTTTGTAATCGAATTCTTTCTGGTACATTAATGTAATTCATAAATACCTGATACTCAAAAATGATCCACTGGATCATTTCAGACTGTAGACAAAGCTCCTTCGTGTGAGGGAGCTTTTCTTGTGTCATGACTG